>JAGGDU010000024.1:33325-43663 GCA_018457135.1 Trichodesmium erythraeum GBRTRLIN201
AAAAACGCTTCCGCAATTTTGTAGGTGGGGTTGAGTTAGCCAAACCCAACATCACGAAAATTATCTAGTCAAATGTTGACAGAGAAATATTCAAACCTCATCAGAAATAATTCCCAAAAACGCTTCCGCAATTTTGTAGGTGGGGTTGAGTTAGCCAAACCCAACATCACTAAAATTCTCTAGTCACCAAACCCAACATCACTAAAATTCTCTAGTCACCAAACCCAACATCATTAAAACTCTATAGTCAAAAAAAGTCACAAAACCCAACATCACGAAAATTATCTAGTCAAATGTTGATGGAGAAAAATTCAAACCTCGTCAAAAATAACTCCCAAAAATGCTTCCTCAAAAATGACTTCAATATTTTCAGCGCGCGATCGCGACATTTCTCTGGGTAAACTGTACGAATAATTTCTCTGCGATATATTCACGCTAACCCTAAAGCGGCTAATATGCAGCAGGGTTTCTTTTATAATTTCTCGAACTATGGCACTTATGACCGCTTGACTGATGATGGTTTGATCAAGTGGCATCCGGCTTTTTTGTACTTTGGTAATACTTTAGATAAATGTGCTAAGAATTAATGGGGGCTTTACCAAAGGTATAAGTATAGGTATAAACAAAAAAAAGAGGTAATTGATCAGGAAGTAAGTTTTTACCGAAGGTCTTGCAGAAAAAACGTGAAAATAAGCAGTCTCCAGGACAAATGTGGCTTCCCTGGGCTACATGGGAACCTGTGGAGTCTGAGGTAATGGAGGTTACGAGGCAGTTTGTTCTGGCCAAATGTTATGACCCAGAGGCGGCAATGCTGTTTTTTGATGATTTTTTTATGGACTTTTGACATTCGGGGGATGCCTGCCTGTTGGTGCCAGGTATCAAAATGCTGAATTCAAGGAAACTCCTAAAATTGGGTTCGCTAAAGTTATTTGTCTTTACGGCTGAAACGCTTATATGTTAAGCTCTACAAGTCTCTGCGGGAGAGAAGAGAACTCGCGCCTCCTCGCGCCAGTCGACGCCAGTCGCCATACTGCCACGAACGCACAATAATGTAAGGTTCCCCCTAACCAGGTAGCCTAGGTACCCCGACCACCTTAGGAGGTAGGTGCTCCACAAAATGCGTATCTAAGCTAAAAGTTAATTGTAATTCAGACAACCATTTTCTTCCTTGACGCCATCCGACTTTATCCCCAAAGGAACAATATACTTTCTCGTCATACTCTTTCGTACCACCCAAACTCTGGTAAATTTTCTTTTGCACAGAAAAGCCAAACTTACCGTCGCTATATTTTACCCAAAGTTGGTCAATTGTGCGGAGGTCACTACAAGGAAACTTTTCTATATCTTCTACTCTTAGCCAACCTTCCTCCTCTCGCCCTGCAACTTTCAACATACAACAAGCTGTTTCTTCATCTGCTTCTTGCCATTTTCCCTCACTAAGTAATTTTTTTAATTTATCATAGTCATAAATAACATCAGAAATAACAGGAGGCACTTGAGGCCAAATTTTTTCCATAGCTTCTACGGAAATAGCTAACCCCTCCCTTCCATCTTTCTCCATATCTGTAGTGATACCGAACACACGGTCAGCTTTCAAGTCCACAACAGGTGCCCCACTATAACCTTTACGAAGGCGATCGCCCTCATTAATTAACAATTTCCAAGCTGCCACTGTTTGATTATTTTGACGAACAAAACGCTTTTTTCCTAAAGTTCCCTCAACAGTTTCCAGCAAGATTTTTTTCTCCTCACCATAGAGAAAATGACCTGCTATCCAAAACTTGACATTTTCTGACGCGGATAAACTTGTGAGGGAGAAAAGTTCCACCTTCAGGTTTTTCACCCCCAAAACTGCTAAATCAAAATTCTTCACATCTCCTATTGCTAAAACCTCTGTCGGAATATCATTGACTAAAACATTTTCTTTACCGCCTACATCCTCAACAACATGGGCGCAGGTTAGCAAATAAGTATAATTATCCTTTCGATAAAAAGCAAATCCTGTGCCAATAACATCTGCCTTGCGAGAGTTGTCACTAGCACTAGTAATTAAAACAATAGATTTTTCTAAGTTACTCATTCTCAGACTTTTACTACCACTCTTTGATCATTTTGACAGAGAAAACCCTTTTTTCCTAAAGTTCCATCAACAGTTGAAAGCAAGATTTTTTTGCTCCTCACCATAGAGAAAATAACCTGCTGTCGGAAACTTGAGGTTGACTGCTACCGATAAACTTGTGAGGGAGAAAAGTTTTGATATTCAGCTTTTCTAACCCCAAAACTGCTAACCCACCGCCACCCCTTCCCAGGAAGGAAGTAAAAAAAATCTTAAGATCTCCTATTGCAAAAACTGCTACCGCAATATTACTGACTCAAACATTTTCTTTGCTACCGACATCCTCAACAATATGAGCCCAGGTAAGCAAATAAACATAATGATGCTCCCGATAAAATGTAGTTCCAGTTCTAATAACACCTGCCTTGAGAGCATTGGCACTAGCGCTAGTAATTGAAACAATAAATTCTTCTAAGTTACTCATTCTCAGATTTTTTTAGGTTTGAGAACTAACTTAACCTTTAAATTTTTACCAGTCTTGGCTTTCGCAACATCAACATTACCCTCCCCCTCAAAATTAAAACCTACTTCAACTTCAGCGTGTTCTACTTCCATATCTTGATTAATTTCTTGCCAAGCTTCAGCAATAGGGCGGCTAATACTAATTAATATAGGTTTAACCCTAGCAAAAGTAGATTTAACTGCTTTAATTTCATTACTAGAAATAGGCTGGGCTTCATTTTCGGAAACTTCTGCCTCAACCAAAATACCACCTTCTAACTCAATTAATCTCGTGGCCATATGTAATTATTATTGGTAAGTTTAACTGGTATTTATTTTAGGATGTCATATCAAATTATCAAAAACTAACATATAATAATTATTTTCAACTTTGAGTCACCAATAAATGGGTTATCAAAAACTAAAAACTGGTAACTGAAAACTGATAATTGAAAACTGATCAGGTGGTTGTAATGTGATGTAAAAGTCTACAAGTCCCTACCCTGTTGAGTTGCAACATAATTTTTACATAAGGACCAAAACTTTCCCCATTTGATCAATAAATTTATAAATTTGGGTTGTTGTTTTAAGTACATAGTATTATAATATAATAATATAATAGAGTTAATAAATCTTATGTGGGCATTCTGAGACAAAAAATGTACAAGGAAGGAGGTATAACTGTACTCTATTCTTTCGCAAGAAGGAAGCAAGAGGAGGTAGGTGTAATATCGATATCGAAAAAAAACTCAAGAGAGGATGTCAAAAATCTTTAATTTTATTTAACTTGTTATAAAAACAAGACATTGTCTGATATAATATATTTAAAATCAGTGTAGTCAAAAGTAAAGTTTTTGATGTCAGTGGTACTAATATTGACTGGTAAAAAAATGTATTTATTTGAGGACAGCAAGTTTTTCATTTTCATGCTTTTATCAGTTGCTCAAAGGGTTTGGTGACCTTGAAGATGAGCCTCGATGCTTAATTAGATAGTAACCCCGATATTGGTAGTTGTAGAATTTATAGGATTATTCATAATGATAAAAGAACCTAATGACATTTCCTATTCGTGCTATTCATACTGGACTAACTCTTCGTGATGATGGTACTTTTACCTATTCTGGTGAAATTGGAGATAACCCTAATGTTGACCCTGAGAAAGATGTTGATTTATTTAAGTTCGACTTAGGTGTAGGCGATCGCCTCCGGTTACCAAAAACTATTGATTTGTTAGACGAAAACGACAATAATATTGGTGATGCAGAATTAAAAATGTTTGATAACTCGAAGCTCTTGGAGTTATATGATCCTGTTGACCCGAACTATATTATTTACCAAGCTAACCAGGCGGGGACTTTCTATGTTGGTATTAGCGGTGATGGTAACACGAATTATAACTTTGAGCAAGAAGGTAGCGGTAGTCCAGGAACTCCTGGAAAATATGACTTGACTATTGAAACTATTGGTCGTCAGATAGGAGGTGCTAAAGGTAAATTGTACTTTAGCTCAGGCAATACTGAAGATTTATACACTCTCAATAGAAAAACAGGTAATGCTACTCGTCTTTTGACCACTGATCCAAATTTTCAATGGGATGGTTTAGCTCCCAGCGAATCTTCAAATTTCATCTATGGTGGTAATTGGCACTTATCCAAAATCAATGCTGATGGTAGCGTTGCTAATCAAATTAGTGATGACTATCCTTCTAACTATGACGGACTAGCATACGATAGTTCCAAAAATATTCTCTATGGAACAAATGGTAATGATTTCTATAGGATCAACCCCAATACAGGAGAGCCAATTTCTAACCTAAGCTCCCCTTTCAGTTCACTACATGGATTAGCCTTTGGTAACGAAGGAGTATATGGGTTGGGTTCTAATAAAGATTTGATGTTCTACAACCCCAATACTGATGATTGGTCTGTAATTGGAGATACGGGAATCTCCGAATGGAATAATGTAGGATTAGCCTTTGATACAGAGAAAAATGTCTTATATGCTAAACGAGATGGGGATACTTTACTTTACGAGATAGATGTATCAACAGCAGGAGTGACTGTCCTGGGGGATACGGGGATAGAAGATGGTGGGGGTTTAGCATTCATTAATGAAGACTTTTACAAAGAATCCAATGATACTATACAACGAGCGACTCAGACCGGACTGACCAAGAAAAACCACGGTATTTTTAGCTATGTTGGTGAAATCGGCGATAATACTAATATACTGCCACAAAATGATGTAGATTTGTTTGAAATACACCTAGACTTGGGAGAAAGAGTCCGTTTACCAAGGGTAATACAATTAATAGGTGAAGAAGGTGAACCTATTATGAATGCCGAAGTGCAACTGTTTGATGCTACAGGAAATTTACATTCTTTGAACTCATGGCCAGGCTCTCCAGGCTCGCCAGAGTATCACTCTTTTATTGTTACTGAAGAAGATCAAGCAGGTAGTTTCTATGTAGGTATTAGCGGTCCTGGAAACACAAATTACAATCCTAACATAGAAGGCAGTGGTAGTGGTCATGGTTATGATGAAATACGTAGCTATGGCATAACTATTGAAACTATTGGTCGGGAGATGGGAGGTACTGGAACTAGAAAAGCTCAACTGTACTTTAGCTCAGATAATGAAGGTTTCTACACTCTCAATACAACCACAGGTAATGCTACTCCTTTTAGCAATGATAATTATTTGATGGGAAACAGTGGTCTAGCTCCCAGCGACTCTTCAGGTTTCCTCTATGGTAGTAACAATTACGAGTTCTTAAAAATCAATACTAATGGCAGTGTTGCTAATCCATTTTCTAGTTATGGAGGATATGAAGGACTAGCATATGATGACTCCAGAAATATTCTCTATGGAACAAATGGTTATGATTTCTATAGCATTAACCCCAAGACAGGAGAGCCAATTTCTTACCTAGGGTCCCCCGGTTCACTAGATGGATTAGCTTTTGGTAACGAAGGAGTATATGGGTTGGGTTCTAGTGCAGATTTGATGTTCTACAACCCTAAGACTAATTATTGGTCTGTAATTGGATATACGGGAATCTCTGAATGGAATAATGTAGGATTAGCCTTTGATACAGAGCAAAATGTCTTATATGCTAAACGAGATGGTGATACTTTACTTTATGAGATAGATGCTTCAACGGGACAAATTCAGAGTATTGGAGATACAGGAATAGCAGATGGTGGTGGTTTAGCATTAGTTGATCATGTCTCTAAAGGCAAATTGTACTTTAGTTCAGATTATTATGGAGATGGTTTATACACTCTGAATACAACTACAGGTAATGCTACTCCTGTCACCATTAACGGAAATCAAATGTGGATGAGAGGTTTAGCTCCCAGCGAATCTTCAAGCTTCATCTATGGTAGTAATGAGTCCTTATTCAAAATTAATGCTGATGGTAGCGTTGCTAATCAAATTAGTAATAACCCTTTTTATTATAACGGACTAGCATACGATAGCTCCAGAAATATTCTCTATGGAACAGATGGTTATAATTTGCATACCATCAACCCCAATACAGGAGAGCCAATTTCTTACCTAGGCTCCCCCGGTTCACTAGATGGATTAGCTTTTGGTAACGAAGGAGTATATGGGTTGGGTCCTAGTGAAGATTTGATGTTCTACAACCCCAATACTGATGATTGGTCTATAATTGGAAAAACGGGAATCTACCAATGGCAGAATGTAGGATTAGCCTTTGATACAGAGAAAAATGTGTTATATGCTAAACGAGATGGGGATACTTTACTTTACGAGATAGATGTATCAACTGCAGTTGTAACTGTGCTTGGCGATACGGGAATAGAATATGGTGGGGGTTTGGCATTCGTTAATGAAGACTTTTACGAAGAACCTAATGATACTATAGCACGGGCAACTCAGACGGGACTAACCCAGAAAAATCACGGTATTTTCAGCTATTTTGGTGAAATAGGGGATAATACTAACCTACTGCAACCAAATGATGTAGATTTGTTTGAGATACACCTAGACCTGGGAGAAATAGTCCGTTTACCAACGGTGATACAATTAATAGGTGAAGAAGGTGAACCTATTGGGGCAGCAGAAGTGCAACTGTTTGATGCTACAGGAGGTTCATATTCTTTGAACCCATGGCCAGACTCCCCAGATTATCAGTCTTTTATTGTTACTGAAGAATACCAAGCAGGTAGTTTCTATGTAGGTATTAGCGGTCCTGGAAATATAAATTACGATCCTAACATAGAAGGCAGTGGTTATGGTTATGAAGCAGGTAGCTATGGCTTAACTATTGAAACTATTGGTCGGCAGATGGGTCAAATTGAGAGCGAACGCTTGTTTGCTTTTAAGGATGACGGTTCTAATCAAATAGTTGAGTTAAACCCTGAAACAGGAGAAGAAATTAATAATTTCTTAGCCCCCGAAACATTTTCATCAGAAAGTAAAGGTTTAGCTTTTGACGGTAATAGTTTATTCTTTGTTGAGAATAATGGTTACAGTACCAAGCTATGGGAACTAAACCCAGATACAGGAGCAGTAAGGGATAGCGATCCCATTTCTGATTATGGTGTTTTTGAAGGTTTAGCAGTTCTGGAAGGAAAGGTTTATATATTAGACTATGGGGACGGGGATATTCTGGAGTTCGATCCTGTAATAGATGAAGTTACTAGGACGTTAGATATTGATGGAATTAATAACTTCCCCGTATCACTAAGTCGAGGACTAGCAGGAATTACAGGGCCTAATGCCTTACTAGCAATTAATGAATATCCAGAACAACTTTTAGAAATAAATCCGACAACAGGTTTAGTTACCAATTCTTTTTCTATCTCTAACAATAGCAATGGAGTTGCTGTTGTTGATAACGAGATTTATATAGGTAACAACAGCTCAGCTAACATCGATGTATTTGATCGCTTTGGCACACTTTTACGGACAATCAACAATTATCCAATTTCAGCACTTGGAGGTGACGATGTAGTTTCGATTATATTTAAAGAACCAAATGATACTATAACACGAGCGACTCACACTGGACTTACCCTAACTAACCCAGGTACATATACATATTCTGGTAAAATTGGTGACAACACTAATCTCCTGCAACAACATGATGTAGATTTATTTAAGTTTGACTTGGATGCAGGAGAAACAGTTAGTTTATCCTCGAATGTAGAAATATTGGATGATGACGGTAATTTTGTTGGTAATGCTGAAATCAGATTGTTTGATTCTACAGGAAGCCATATATCATTATCTTCTTACCCAGACCCTAACTCTCTTACCTATCAAGCATTAGAAATAGGTACATTCTATCTTGGCATTAGTGGTACTGGTAATACAAATTATGACCCCAATATAGAAGGTAGTGGTTATGGTTCTATAGCAGGCAACTATGACTTAACCATTGAAACTACAGGTTCTCGAATTGGGGATGAACCCAACGACACCTTAGCTGAAGCGACCGATACTGGACTAAGTTTGACTAACCCAGGCATCTACACCTTCAGTGGCCAAGTCGGCGACAATAGCAATATTCTACAAGAGGAAGATGTAGACCTATTTAAGTTCGACCTCGACATCGGCGAAGAAGTCAACTTTAACTTGCCAGAATTGTGGGTTGATAATGAAAACCCCAATGGCCAGGCCACAGTGCGACTGTTTGACTCCACAGGATATGAGATTAGTTGGGACTATTGGGATTATGGACCTGAACCAGGTGGTACTTTCTGGACTCCTGAAGCAGGCACATTCTATTTGGGTATTAGTGGTGATGGCAATAGCTATTACGACCCCAATACGGAAGGTAGCGGTTCTGGTTCCAACTTTGGTAGTTATGAGCTGACTATTGAAACTATTGATAGGACTATGGGAGATGGGGAACCCAACGATACCTTAACTGAAGCAACCGACACTGGGCTAAGTTTGACTAACCCAGGCATCTACACCTTCAGTGGCCAAGTCGGCGACAATAGCAATATTCTACAAGAGGAAGATGTAGACCTATTTAAGTTCGACCTCGACATCGGCGAAGAAGTCAACTTTAACTTGCCAGAATTGTGGGTTGATAATGAAAACCCCAATGGCCAGGCCACAGTGCGACTGTTTGACTCCACAGGATATGAGATTAGTTGGGACTATTGGGATTATGGACCTGAACCAGGTGGTACTTTCTGGACTCCTGAAGCAGGCACATTCTATTTGGGTATTAGTGGTGATGGCAATAGCTATTACGACCCCAATACGGAAGGTAGCGGTTCTGGTTCCAACTTTGGTAGTTATGAGCTGACTATTGAAACTATTGATAGGACTATGGGAGATGGGGAACCCAACGATACCTTAACTGAAGCAACCGACACTGGGCTAAGTTTGACTAACCCAGGCATCTACACCTTCAGTGGCCAAGTCGGCGACAATAGCAATATTCTACAAGAGGAAGATGTAGACCTATTTAAGTTCGACCTCGACATCGGCGAAGAAGTCAACTTTAACTTGCCAGAATTGTGGGTTGATAATGAAAACCCCAATGGCCAGGCCACAGTGCGACTGTTTGACTCCACAGGATATGAGATTAGTTGGGACTATTGGGATTATGGACCTGAACCAGGTGGTACTTTCTGGACTCCTGAAGCAGGCACATTCTATTTGGGTATTAGTGGTGATGGCAATAGCTATTACGACCCCAATACGGAAGGTAGCGGTTCTGGTTCCAACTTTGGTAGTTATGAGCTGACTATTGAAACTATTGATAGGACTATGGGAGATGGGGAACCCAACGATACCTTAACTGAAGCAACCGACACTGGGCTAAGTTTGACTAACCCAGGCATCTACACCTTCAGTGGCCAAGTCGGCGACAATAGCAATATTCTACAAGAGGAAGATGTAGACCTATTTAAGTTCGACCTCGACATCGGCGAAGAAGTCAACTTTAACTTGCCAGAATTGTTAGATGAAAATAACTCCCCCATTGGCCAGGCCACAGTGCGACTGTTTGACTCCACAGGTATAGAGATTGATTGGGACTATGGAACTGAAGCAGGTACAGGTACTTTCTTGACTCCGGAACCAGGGACATTCTATTTGGGTATTAGTGGTGATGGCAATATCTCTTACGACCCCAATACCGAAGGTAGCGGTTCTGGTTCCAACTTTGGTAGTTATGAGCTGACTATTGAAACTATTGATAGGACTATGGGAGATGGGGAACCCAACGATACCTTAACTGAAGCAACCGACACTGGGCTAAGTTTGACTAACCCAGGCATCTACACCTTCAGTGGCCAAGTCGGCGACAATAGCAATATTCTACAAGAGGAAGATGTAGACCTATTTAAGTTCGACCTCGACATCGGCGAAGAAGTCAACTTTAACTTGCCAGAATTGTTAGATGAAAATAACTCCCCCATTGGCCAGGCCACAGTGCGACTGTTTGACTCCACAGGTATAGAGATTGATTGGGACTATGGAACTGAAGCAGGTACAGGTACTTTCTTGACTCCGGAACCAGGGACATTCTATTTGGGTATTAGTGGTGATGGCAATATCTCTTACGACCCCAATACCGAAGGTAGCGGTTCTGGTTCCAACTTTGGTAGTTATGAGCTGACTATTGAAACTATTGATAGGACTATGGGAGATGGGGAACCCAACGATACCTTAACTGAAGCAACCGACACTGGGCTAAGTTTGACTAACCCAGGCATCTACACCTTCAGTGGCCAAGTCGGCGACAATAGCAATATTCTACAAGAGGAAGATGTAGACCTATTTAAGTT
>JAGGDU010000024.1:43763-44751 GCA_018457135.1 Trichodesmium erythraeum GBRTRLIN201
GGTATTAGTGGTGAGATGAATAGCTCTTACGACCCCAATACGGAAGGTAGCGGTTATGGTTCCGGCTTTGGTAGTTATGACTTGACTATTGAAACCATGGGTCGGACTATGGGAAATGAAGAAGCCAACGACATCTTAACGGATGCCACCGACACCGGACTAAATTTGACCAACCCAGGCATCTACAACTTCAGCGGCGAAGTCGGCGACAATAGCAATATTCTACAAGAGGAAGATGTAGACCTATTTAAGTTCGACCTCTACATTGGGGAAAAAGTTAACTTTAACTTGCCAGAATTGTTCGATGAAAAGAACATGCCCATGGGTATGGCGACAGTGCGAGTGTTTGACTCTACAGGAAATGAGATTCCTAGGAACCCAGGAAGCGAGCCTGGTCAAGGTACTTTCTCTGCTCCGGAAACCGGCACGTTCTATTTGGGTATTAGTGGTGAGATGAATAGCTCTTACGACCCCAATACGGAAGGTAGCGGTTCTGGTTCCGGCTTTGGTAGTTATGAGCTGACTATTGAAACCACCATAACTACTTCAACTCCTGGGGTCACTATTACCGAAACTGATGGCAGTACTGATGTAACTGAAGGTGGTACCACAGATACTTATCAGATAGTTCTTGAAACTGAGCCTACTTCAGATGTAACCATTGATTTTACCACAGATGCAGAGGTCAAAAAAATCAACTCTATAACCTTTACAGATGCCAACTGGGATACTCCTCAAACCATTACTGTTGAAGCAGAAAAAGACAGAGAGAATGAAAGTTATCACACCAGTATAATTAGTCATAACGTTAGCAATAGCGATGGAGACTACAATGGTATCAGTATAAGTGATGTCACTGTAAATATCACGGAAAACAAAGCTCCCGTGCAGTTTGATTTCAATGCTGATGGAGTGGCAGACATTCTCTGGCGCACTGAAAATGGAGCTAACAAGATTTGGTTGATGAAAAATGATGGCACACGGGATA
>JAGGDU010000024.1:44851-57018 GCA_018457135.1 Trichodesmium erythraeum GBRTRLIN201
GTCGCAGATTTCAATACTGATGGAGTGGCAGACATTCTCTGGCGTACTGAAAATGGAGCTAACAAGATTTGGTTGATGAAAAATGATGGCACACGGGATAGTATAGTTAACCCTGGAGGTTTCCATTCAGATTGGGATGTCGCTGGAGTCGCAGATTTCAATACTGATGGAGTGGCAGACATTCTCTGGCGTACTGAAAATGTAGCTAACAAGATTTGGTTGATGAAAGATGATGGCACACGTGATACTATAGTTAACCCCGGAGGTTTCCATTCAAATTGGGATGTGGTAGGAATGTAATTTCCATTAAATAAATTACAGAATAATAGAGTTGTTTGGTGTCAGAAAATTTAAGATCATGAAAACTTTATATAGTAAATATAGTAAGGTTTTCATGATTTTAATCCTTAAAAGCACTATAAACATAAACGAATAATGGTGTTAGCTATTTTTTGGGCTTAATTTCCAACAACTCTATTATAGAAAGTTATCAAGGATCAAATTGGATAGAAGGGAAATATAAATTCAGTGCTGAACCTCATCCTACTGCTAGCTTAGTATTAGCAGACAGACGAAAAGAAGAGTCGTCCTCAGCAGATTTTGATTTTGATCTTATGACAATTCCCAGAGAATATCCCTATCAAGCCTTAAAAGTTTGCCCCCCAAATTCAGAAAATCTACTTTTAAGCCTTTGGGTAGTTTATATTCCAGTAGATAAAAAACAAAAAATTAACCATAGCTTTTAAATGTTGATAACTCATAAACCTAAAATTCCCGAATTAATTAATTAATTAATTTTTTCTCGCCATTAAAGCATTATTTTACTCAGGTTATTTTTACTGAAGATAAATTAGACGTGGAAACTGAATAAAAAGCTTGTGATATTCAGGGAGAAGATAGAAATCAAGAAGTATTTTCTTTGATACTTGATGTGCGAGAATTATTGTACAAAAAAAGAGTTTCTCTTTTTCCTAAAATTAAGTACATAGCTATATAGCAATTAGGAATGATGTACCGAAAATTTTGGTTTAAAGCCTCGCCCATAAGCGGACGACTTTTTAGTTGATTTTTTTCAATATAATATGTTGTTATTATCTTATTATATTGTCAAGTAAGTAACTTCTTGGGCATTCACTCCTTAAAAAAACGGAGGATTCGACAAATGTACGACTACTGGTGCCAGTCGCGGGATCCTGTAAAATGCAAACCCACACCGGAGCTACAGCTCGATCAGGCCGGGAAAGATGTCAAGAGATATTTCACAAGAACAAAGCTGAGGCAGAAGCAACCTATCTAGTATTTGCCTTCTACAGATAGGATATTATTTACGAGTTGGCGTAAGCCCTGAACAATTAAGTAAATTTAGCTAAAACCAGCCCTCAAAAAATCAATGTAAAATACTGATTCAGATTTAATCTTTTATAAATTTAGAAGAGCCTGGCGGACATATATCAAAAGATTCAAAATCCTCAGGTGCTGTTAATGAAGGTTTGTCAGTTTCACAAATCATTAATGTAGTAGTATTGTCATCAACATAAACTATACCGGAATAACTTTTTAATTGTTTATTTTTAGCAGTAGCAGTGGAAATAACATAATCACCATCATCTACTTTGCTAATATCGTATGAGTAATTTTCAGTTTCTGAATTGAACTCTAGTCCTAGAGCAGAAATGTTGTCTGAAAACTCTGCCTTTTTTGTATAATAAGCTTGTTGACCTCTATTCATTGAAGCAATATATTCTTTCGCCTCATTCTGTTTAGCTTTATTTGCTTGATTTAAAAAGGACGGTAAAACGATAGCGCTAACTATCCCCAAAAGCACCAACCCTATAAAAAACCTCATACAACTAGCAGAAAAAGCAGGAAAAGTGGGAGCCTATTTTGATGGTCGCCTCTGATAAACTATAGTACCTGCTATCATGTCATGGAGAGCTTGCTTTTTCTTTGTAAATTCTGCAATGATACAACCTATCATCATTGTGGCAAAAAGCGACTTGGCAAAATGTCTATAAGCTGACCTACAAAAAGTTAGGCGCTTACCCCTCTTATAGGTAACAACTAATCTTACTGCTATTTTCCCTAGAGTTCTTTGTTTACCAGAACTTTCCATGATTGCATGGTAAAGCCAACTGAAAATCCAGCAGAGACACTAACCTAAGATACGCCCACCCTCATCTGTTCCACCTGCTGCATGAAACACTGGAAATACAACAAATTGACATATAATAATAGATATTTGAATGTAAAATTATTGTATCTATGAAGAATACTGCAACTCTATTCTACAAACCACCATATTATGTTGTTTGCATTTTACCTCTTAAGTAAGTTTTTAAAATCAGCTCTTTTATGATAACAATTTTGAAACACAAAACCAATCTTAAGGAACAATAGCCTTTAAATTTATAGCTTTGCTTAAATTTTTTAAAACTATAGTAAAATTAAAAGCCATAACTCAAAAATCAGAAGTTATAACTCAGAAATTCTACCAATTTCCTTAGGTATGGCTACACATCATACTCAATAATGAAATCATATAATCTTATTAATATTAAATAATGTAGCCTAAATTGATGAAATTGGTATGATAGAAGATTATAAGTATCTACTGATAACTAATAACCGATAACTGAAGTTACCCAATAGCATCCTTCAGAGCATTCTGAGTCATAGCAGCAATAGCCTGATCACTCGCCTTCGGTAAATGATAATACTTACCCCCCGACTGCTTCGCCAACTCCTTCGCAAACCCAGTAGAAACAAACTTATTCTCCGTATCTATCATCAACAACTGAATTCCCAAACCCCGAATTTTACCAGCAATTTCCAATAACTCCTCCTTAATATTCGGCTTTTCAGCATCCAACATCGGTTCACCCAAAGAACGCGCCAACGGAATATTCCCCCGCCCATCAGTAATAGCCACAATAACCACCTGCCCCACATCACCAGACTGCTTGGCATTCACACCCACTCTCACCGCCTGAGTCAAACCATGTGCCAAAGGCGAACCCCCACCACAAGGCATTTTTTCCAAACGTCTTCGGGCAGAAGTGATCGAGCGAGTCGGCGGTAACAAAACCTCCGCCTGTTCCCCCCGAAACGGAATTAACGAAACCTGATCACGACTCTGATACGCCTCCGTCAACAACTGCATCACCGCACCCTTTGCCGACTGCATTCTATTCAACGCCATCGAACCCGAAGCATCAACCACAAAAACCACCAAAGCACCCGCCTTTCTTGCCAACCGTTTTGCCCGCATATCACCCTGCTCCACAATAACCCTGCGGTTTGGTTGACGTTCCCTTCTAGACTTTTGATAAGGAGCAGCCGCCCGTAAAGTTGCATCCACAGCAATACGTCGCACCTTACCTTTAGGCAACATTGGTTTCACATAACGCCCCCGATCTTCAGAAAAAATTATACTCCTACTACCCGACTTACCCTGACGGTTTGCCATTTGAGCAAAATACAAAACACTATCATCCAATACCACTCCCTCAGGATCAAACAAAAACTCTTCCGGAATACTTGCCTCTTCTTCCTCTGGAGGTTCAGGTTTTTCCTCATCTTCCTGTTCATCTTGTTCCTGTTCGGACTGGTCTTCTGGAGGAGGAGGCGGTGGCGGTGGTGGTTGTTGTTCTTCTTCCGGCGGAGTTGGCACTATTGTTGCTCGTGGCACAATAACTAACTCCACTGCTCGGCGTAAGTCATCAGCATTAACAGTTGTTCGTCCGTCCAACGCCGCCGATGCCTTAGCAACTCGCACAGCAAAAAGTTCTGCCCGATGTCCTTGTACTCCTCCTCGAACTGCTTCTTCTACTAAATAGAGTATTTGTTCATGGGTGATCACTACCTCTTTTACCCATTCCCTTGCTAACAGAATTTGAGTTTTGAGATTATCTATATCTTCCGTGTATCGTTCCAGAAAAGCTTGGGGAGAATTAGCATAATCTAAAGCTTGTCCTACTGCTTCCACTCGTTGGTCTAAACCTAAGACCATATCTGCTGAGAGAGCGATCGCTATTCTATCAAGCAAATGTTCTCTTAAAGGTCCTTCTTCTGGATTATAAGTAGCAATAAATAGAGGTTGACAGGGATGTTGAAAACTAATACCTTCTCGCTCTATTTGATTTTTGCCTTCTGTTAAAACCGTCAGTAATAAATTAGCAATATTATCATCAAGGAGATTAATTTCATCTACATATAATACCCCTCGGTGAGCAGCAGCTAATAACCCTGGTTGAAATACAGTTTCCCCCTGTTTGACTGATTTTTCCACATCCACTGAACCCAATAACCTGTCTTCTGTCACTCCCAGAGGAATTTGAATAAAAGGTGCAGGTATAACTTCTGTAGATATTTCTTCTCCTGTAGCGTTGGGACTCTCTTGTAAAACTTGCTCATCCCATTCTTCAGGATAGTTGGGATTACAATTACTAATAGAACCTTTGACAATTTCAATAGGAGGCAAAAGGGAATGTATAGCTCTGGCCATTACAGATTTCGCTGTACCTCGACGACCAGCAATGGCCACTCCTCCCAATCCTGGATCTACCGCAGCTAATAATAAGGCCAGTTTTATTGCTTCTTGTCCAACTACGGCAGCTAGGGGAAAGTTGATGATAGTGGAAGGGTTAACAACAGGCATAGTTTCAATAACTTGATTTTTGCTTTTCAGGATATCAATTAATGGAACATATTTTTCAAGTCCTGGTTAGCGATCGCTCCTGTCTATTGTTAAATACTTTTTGCTATATCCATTCTGTATAGGCCATGGTAAAAGATTTTTTTTCACATCATCGTCTATCCCCAAAAACCTAAAATTCTCGTCCCTTTCAGTAAAATCAACTCATAAGTAGCCAGACACAATTAAATTTCACTCTTTTCTCAGGCACTATAACTTGTATAATCTAGCAGTATTAAGGGTTTTAACTCTTAAGGTTTCCCAGACAACTTTTTGGATATAAAAAAAAATTCAGGGTTAGGGACAAAATCAATAGGTTATTAAGAAAAAGAACACAGTACTCCCAAAAGCTTAACTCTATTCCTTTTACAGTTCCAGGACACAGTAGCAATTTTGAGCCATGATCAACCCATATTCAAGCAATATACATTAACGGGATAATTTATTTGGCCCTTACCCTCGAAAAAATGTCATTAGGATATCTGGGTTAACTAACCCTAATTATTATTGTTATCTACTTCTAGAAATCTGATAGTGAAATATTTTTATTACTAATTTAACGATTAGATAATTTCTTTTTATTCAGCAAAAATCCCAAACTTACTAAACCTAAGCCAATGACAACTCCTGGTTCAGGAACACTAGACACTGGTTCATTTTTCTGATAACTCACCAGGCCTTCACCTTCACTATTGAAGTAACCAGCGCTCAAATCATTGTAAACAAACTCATCCAGTTCCAAGTCCCAATACAATCTACTACTAGGACGATAATCCCAATCTAATCCCTGAAACACTCCATTTTCAAATAAAACACCATCTGCGTCATTTTGAAAATCTAATGCTTCTACTCCATAGGTTTCATTTAACCAATTGAACTCAAAATCTAAGACTTCTTTAACTACCTGATTACTGTCAATTTGAGTTTCTTGACCCAGAGAATCAAAAGTAAAATAGCCTGACCCAATAGTGCCACTTTGTGGCCCATCATCAATTTCTACTGAAAAGTCATACCTGGTCATTGATACTGCTTCAGCTGGCATACTCATAGTTAAGGGACTTAAGCTGAGAATTACTCCGCTACTAGCAAAAACTAGTTTTTGATAAATATTTTTCATTGTTTTACCTATTATAGTTCTAAGTATTTATACCATTATAACATCTTTGGTATTGGTCAAGGTTAAAATCCCTTTAAATACTAAATTCTCTATTTTTCTTTAATTAAAAGCTACATATTAATTAGATTAAAGCATTTAATTTATAGCTTATAAGCTATAAATTAAATGGATATTGACTAAATATAATTTTTAATTATTAGTAACATTAAATATTTAAATATAAAAATAGGGGGTCTAACCCTTCAGGGGTGTTACACTACGTTTAGTAGATGCACCCTGATAGTTATCGTCTCTCAACTGAAATTTGTTGAGGGACTTTTTTTTTTGCTAAGATATAATTTTTGATTATTAGTAACATTAAATATTTAAATATAAAAATAGGGGGTCTAACCCTTCAGGGGTGTTACACTACGTTTAGTAGATGCACCCTGATAGTTATCGTCTCTTAACTGAAATTTGTTGAGGGACTTTTTTTTGATCTATTTTGAATTTAGTTTAGTTAAACTAATACTTTTTTGGATTTAAAATATATTTTTTTATATTGAGTCGATGGGTTTTACCCATCATAGGTTTTGTACTATAATTTTTTATAGATGCACCCTGAATAGTTATTTGTCCCTCAGTCAACTCTGGCCTAGGGACTTTTATTTTGCTAGGGGCTATAGCTCTATATAAAGGCCAGTCCAAAGTTAAAAGTAATACCAATTCAATGATGCTGTTGTTCCTCAAGAATTCAGTTATTAACTAAAAAGCTAAAGTTAAGTAATCTTTTTAAGGTATAGGAAAAAAGCAAAAATATATTGTGCCTAATTTGTCTATTTCATGAGGAAATTGGATACAAAGTCGTTACTTATCTGACTGGGGTAGGTTTTTGGGAATATATACAATATGTATAGGTACAGATTTCTGCTTTGAAATGTAAATATCCGTAATATCTATCTACAGTTTTTTCTCTCTAGTCCAGAATATAGTCAAAAACCTTCAATTATGGCCACAACTAGAAAGTCAAAAACTTACCCAACTGATCAACTTCCTATCCTCAATAATGTTTTGAGAAAATCGATAAAAAAAAGCCGGCCTCTGCTAGAAAAGCAGAAAACGGCTTGGAGAGACTTATAACTAATGTATGGAGCATATGGGAGTCGAACCCATGTCCAAAATGGCTATTCACCCTTCACTCATTCACAGGTTTAGCCCTTCTTAACCCTCAGAGCTGGGACTATCCATTATCCCGGATAGTGGGATGCTCTGGTTAAATCTTAACTAGCAGGTAACCAGAGAAAAATTGCTAGAGCATCCGTTGGGGTTAAGTCTGCAATTATTAACGGAGTCAAACCACAGACGCTCGAACCTATAAGAGGTGTTTTTGCAATTAAGCTAGAGCAGCTACTTGCTTACGAGCAAAAGGTACAATGTTGTTTGCACTTATTATTTTTTGAGTCCAGGATTTTCGAGAGAAGACTCACTCTCGGCCTGCATCACAAAGCAGATTTCACCACCCTGTCGAAACCGTTAATGCCCCGCATGGTTGCTTATTGATACTATGATACACAATTATTTTAACTTTGACAAGTGGAGCATTTAATCTATTCAAAGCTTGCACCTTGAATTTTTATAGGAGCAGCCGCTCCCCAGTAACGGGTGTTGTCGGCATTGTAATGCTGCTTGAAAACAAGACCCTTATAGTTAATAGTTTGGAGGATATTGTCTACTTCTTCTCTGTACTTTAACAACACCGATGTCCATTTTCTTTATGTCCCTTAACTTACAACCAGCCATATCTTTTGATGGCTTTTAGTTTTTCCTGGGGCGGGAATGTTCTCTTGTTAAACAAGTCACTAACTCTACAAGTTCTTCTTTAGTTTTTAGCTGTTCTCAAGTAATTGAGGAAATTTTCAAGGAGATATATAACTAGATACAAGTAATTTTAAAAAGGTGAGTTTTTTTGGTTTTTAGTTAATATTGTTCTCAAGAATAATTATAAGTAGCTTTGGTATTACTATCAAAGCCACCCCTTCCTAATTCTTATTCTCAAGTATATTTGCCTCTTTGTAGGTTTCGTAATATTTTCATTTTTCTGATTCTAGTTAAAAATTCAGTTGGTATAGCTAAAGTGAGAAGTTAAGTCTGCCCCTAACCTCCAAGGTGGGAAGTATGTACGGATAAACATCCATTTACCCGTACATTATTGCTGTTGCTAGCTGTTACTATATTTAATGAAGAGCAAAAATATCTACTCTAGTCTAGTAATACTGAGTGCTATATTCAGGAGTATACTTAAGATTTTAGTTCTTCAGTATTTACCCTTTGCCATCTTTTCATGTCGGCGATAGCCGAAGTGCGTTGACGCAGCATTCCCAAAGAAAGCTTTGCGCCAGCAAAAACAACCCTACCCTTCCCAGCTTTGGATTTAATATTCCTTTGACAAACAGTTTCTTAAAGGGAGAAAAAAGAAAATTCCGTATTTTAATATCTCCTATTTATACCAATTCCCATATATTAATGGTGTACCTTGGAGATACTTCAGTTCTTAAATAATTGTAGGTAAAATAATCTTATTCCTCTGTTTGAATAGATTAATGTGAGTTTTAGATGGTGTTGTACGGACGCCCTTATAATGTCTCTAACCCTACTCCCTTAATTAATATATACATAAAAAAAATTTCTAATACTATTAGAGGAAGTAGTGTTAACTCATTTCCTCCAGAGGAGACTAACTGATAACTGATAACTGATAACTGATATGACCTTAAAAATACTTTGCGTGAGTAATGGTCACGGAGAAGATGTGATCGGGTCTCAAATTTTGCAAGAACTCAAAAAATATCCTCTTCCTCCTGATCTTGTTGCTTTACCGATAGTGGGAGAAGGACAAGCTTATACAATAGCTGACTTCTCAATTATTGGCCCCCGACAAAGAATGCCTTCTGGTGGATTTATTTATATGGATGGAAAGCAGTTATGGCGAGATGTTAAAAGTGGTTTGTTAAGTATTGTTTTGGCTCAGTTGAAAGCATTAAGATCTTGGATAAGTGATCAAACTAATGATGGTCATCAAGTAGTTATTTTGGCAGTTGGGGATATTGTGCCTTTATTATTTGCTTGGTTAAGTGGAGCACCTTATACTTTTTTAGGAACTGCTAAATCTGAATATCTGATTCGAGATCAAAATGAGCAACTTCTCCCTAGGTCTTGGGTGGAAAGTTTCCTGCTTTCCTCAGGGTCAGTCTATTTTCCTTGGGAACGTTGGTTAATGAGTAGAAAGAAATGTGGGGCAGTCCTTGCTAGAGATGATTTAACAGCAAAAATGTTAAAGAAAAAGTCTATTCGAGCTTATTGTGTGGGAAACCCGATGATGGATGGTGTCAAGTTAAAAAGCTCTATGGAGTTAATGTCTGGTAATAAAGCCCGGATGCTAGAGATGCATGATCAATTAACAATTACTTTGTTACCAGGGTCTCGTTCTCCAGAAGCTTATGCCAATTGGCAAATTATTCTTCAGGCAGTGACAGGGTTGCTCGAAAGCTTTCCACAAAAAAAGTTTTTGTTTCTGGCAGCGATCGCTCCTAATTTAGATTTGGAAGCTTTTACTAAACAGCTTTTGTTTGATAATTGGCAAACTGAACAAGAAATTCTAACTCAGAACCAAAACAGTATTTTACAAATGCCAACTGATAAACCTGAACTAACTTTTTGTTTTAGAGAAAAAAGTATTCATTTTCCCATAAAATTTATTTCTCAGAATAAAAATGCAAGTCTGATTTTAAATCAACAGGCTTTTCAAGAATTTATACATCAGGGAGATTTAGCTATTGCTATGGCAGGTACGGCTACAGAACAATTTGTCGGTTTAGGGAAACCAGCGATCGCTATTCCTGGCAAGGGTCCACAGTTTACATCCACTTTTGCAGAAAATCAAAGTCGCCTTTTAGGAATTTCTCAAATTCTGGTTAAAGATCCTAGAGAAGTTTGTGGTGTAGTTAAGTCTTTGTTAGATAACTTAGAGCAACGGCGCTTAATTGCTAAAAATGGTGTTAAAAGAATGGGAGGCTCAGGTGCGGCTAAAAGAATTGCTAATTTTTTAATTAATTTAAATTGGGTTTAGGAAATTCATCTATGATGGAACATACTTCTAATAACAAAAACTTTTATAGGGAGGTTCTTAGGAACTTGCCTACAGTTTTCTACCTAAATGAAAACTGCTATTCTTTTTTGAATGATGTATTAACGGGGGTTGAGTTAACAATTTTGGTTATCTGAATAGATAGGAGTCCGTCTTTCATAATTTTTTAATTTGATCTTAGGAGGATATCAATAGAAAAAATAGAAAAACAAGTTATTCAGAGGTAAGTACCATAGAATAAAGATTCTTTTAGATAAAAGTGTAGATCGTAAAAACTGTAATTCAGATGGGGTGAGCGGAAACAAAAAGTGGTCAACTTCTTGCTATTGCGAGAAAGACAATTTAATGTGTTTATTGCAGTTGACCGCTTAAATAATCATTATTCTTTATTCTTTGATCAAGTCAATGCTCTCTGATGACGCTCTCTCAGGTAAGACAAAAATTCTTTGCCTTCCCGTAAACGACGTACTAACATTTGTGGATCTGCTAACATTTCACCAACTATAGGAATGATAGACTTGGGTCTAAAATAAAACCGTCGATACATCTGTTCCACTCCATCTTCAATTTCACTACCTGACAAATGAGGGTACTGTAATGCGGACATTTGAATTCCAGAACTAGCAACTAAAGAGTCTCCAGTAAACCAACCATTTTTCTCTGCTTGAGTATATAATTCTGTTCCTGGATAGGGGGAAGCAATGGAAACTTGAATTGTATGGGGGTTGACTTCACAAGCAAAACGGATGGTCTCCTCAATAGTTTCCTGACTCTCATTGGGTAAACCGAGAATGAAAGCTCCATGAACTTTAATTCCTAACTTATGGCAATTTTCCATAAATTTCCGGGCTACTTCTAATTTAATTCCTTTATTGACTCCATCCAAAATTTTCTGATTTCCAGATTCAAAACCGACTAATAGCAAACGTAGTCCGTTTTTTTTCAATTCTTTGAGGGTATTATAATCTAAATTCCCACGAGCATTACAACTCCAGGTTAGCTTCAGTCGCTGTAAATGTTCGCTAATGGCGATCGCTCGTTTTTTATCAATGGTAAAGGTATCGTCATCAAAAAAGTATTCTCGCACGGAGCTACCCCAAATTGCTTTGGCCTCTGCCATTTCTCGCCCTACTGCTTCTGGACTTTTAGCCCGATATTGATGTCCGCCAATAGTTTGTGGCCACAAACAAAAAGTACATTTAGCAGGGCAACCTCGTCCTGTATATAAGGATATATAAGGATTAAGTAAATAACCAATTAGATAGTTACGAATATTGAGATGTTCTGCATAAACTGGAAAAACACTGGGCATGGCATCCCAGTCATGAATTAATTCTCGTTCTGGGGTATGGTGAATATTACCTTGGGTATCATAATAACTCAATCCTTTAATTTTTGCAAAAGGTTTTCCTTGGGATAATTCTTTACAGGTATAATCAAATTCGTTGCGACAAACAAAGTCAATTATTGGATGATCTTTGAGAGTTTTTTCTGGTAAAACTGCTACATGGGCGCCAACAAAACCTATTTTTGTCTCAGGGTTTTGATTTTTAATTGCTTCTGCACATTTAATGTCATTGGGGAGGGAAGGGGTACTGGTATGCATAATTACTAGTTCATAGTCTTTAGCAATTTTCAGTACATCTTCTACGGTTTGATAATGAGCAGGAGCATCTACTAATTTACTTCCGGGAACTAGGGCAGCAGGTTGAGCTAACCAGGTTGGATACCAGAATGAGGTGATTTCTCGTTTGGCTTGATATCTGGCTCCGGCTCCTCCATCGAAACCATCAAAGGAAGGGGGGTTTAAAAATAGAGTTTTTTTCATATTTAATACTAAATTTAAAATATACAGAATTGCTGTTCATGTCGTCCAGTTTATGTCGGCGGTAGCCGAAAACTTAAGATAAGATACTATAACTAGATTTTCTTTTTATATCACAAGTTATAGCAGTTTCGATTACTGTTAGAAAATTGTTACTCGTCTTAAATTTAGTTCATGCTAGCAGTTTAGAAATAATGGCCATTTCCTTTTGTTTGACTGAGGAGGGGGTTAATGGTATCGCTATAACTATAACTTTGTAGGGATGTTGTAGGTCTGGACGTTGCATAACAAAAATGCGTTTTATCTCGGGTAGGGAAACTTCCCTGCTGTGGTCTACGGATATGAAAGTTGATGTAAATAAATAGAACAGATAATTTAGGGTCATGGCAGAATTTTCAGCTAAATTTTT
>JAGGDU010000025.1 GCA_018457135.1 Trichodesmium erythraeum GBRTRLIN201
TTAAGAGATTGGCGATCGCCTGAACGGCAAAAAAAGATCCCAAATAGGTTCTATATAGTGGGTATCTACCAAATACTCATTTTGATGCCTCATTAACCAACTTCTCAAATCATCTAATTTAATAATTCTCATTCAAGTACAAATGTTGAAACTGCCGAAAAATTTCTCTTCCTGTAAAGTAATTCCAAGCTACATAAGAAACCTCTAGATGTCGCGAACCAGAATTAGCATCAAAAGCTGTTCTTCCATGTAGCACTTGAAAATTCTGAATCATTAGGCAGTCTTCTGCTTCTGAACGGAAATGATACTGATATTCAGGACTTTTCAAATAACGGAAGAATTGACTATAAGCCTCATAGAATTTTTCCATTTTGTCAAAAGGAATATCCCAATTACAAGCGTGGGAGTTACCAAAATAAACTCCTGAAACCTCCCCTTTTATGTCTAATTCAATGATCCGGCGACTACGACGGTGATAATATTTCCACTCTGTGTAAAACTGCTGGAACTGAGCAGGAGTTTCTACCAAAATTTGGAAATAGTCTAGACGGTGATAATATTTCCACTCTGTGTAAAACTGCTGGAACTGAGCAGGAGTTTCTACCAAAATTTGGAAATAGTCTGGGTGGTGCTTTTGAAAATCTTGGGCTACCCGAAAGCCATCTACAAGTGTTGAATCTTCATTAGTTGCTTTAAAGTAAAGAAATTGCAGTAGGTGAGAAGCATACATATAACTTTCATAATCTGTGTAGGGAGGTAGCGCGTGCCCAGTGTCAGCTATGTCATTAGCCGCTGGCTTAGATTTTACCGTATAGAAGTGTCCCCCCTCTGTATAAGGAATTGGCCCAATACTACTGAGAAAATTATTTAACTCTGATAAGGGCATATTTTTGATGACTGCAAAACCCAAGGTATATATTTCAACACAACCTTGGCGAGATAAGTCACTTCTGTCGAGAGGGCGGCATGAATTAAAGTCGTGTTTTTCTGGTGAATGTGCTTCTATCCGTGCAGTATCCCATAAAATTTCTTCTTGTTTGCACAGTTCGATTTTACTGTGAAAGTCCCCTTTTTCTGCTGCTTCATCATAAGCATGACTGATCAACCAAGAAATAGGAAAAATATTGCGATGATGAGTTTCTTCATCCCAGTCTATAATCAGGTCATTATCTGTTAACTGGACCTTTAGAGGTTTGGGAGATATTATAACCTCAGAAATATCATAAATTTTTTGAACGGAAGTAGGATGGCGAGATTAAGAACTCAGAAAGTTATCATGCAACCAAATGTAGTAGAAACGTTTTCCTTTTACTGTAATAAATGGACTATTGCCCATAGTTGAAATCTTGAATTTCTCGATCTAGTATTATCTAGCATTAGTAAGTAGTTAGAGAAGATTTTTGAGCACCTATCACTAGGGATACTAATTTAAAATTTATCTTCCCAGACTCGTGTCAAAATAACCTGAACAGTTTTTTTATGGAAGCTAGATTGGACAATTCATTTCCGATTAAATTTGTACAACTTATTTTTAAATGGCTTCTCCAACTCCCTACTTCCCTATCAAATAGACCTCTCCAAAAATGCCTATTTGGTAACGGCGGGCCCAGGGTTTGATACTAAATCTGGTTATTATAGGCTGATTATAGGGTCAGGCATAATATAGATATTTATGATCAGCTTTTATAATCAGCTTTTCGCTGATCGGAATCTGGTGCCAAAACTTTTTCTGGAGATATCTAATCAATAAAATTAGGTATAATATTTACTCACCTATTATTTTCAACTGTGTTATTTTCCAAAGATTAAATTTTATTTGTTTCGATCATTTGTTGGAGGTATTCAGATGTTTTACCTTCTGGAATTACTGGCAGGGAGTGAAATTCAACACTTCCTTGATTGGGATTTAAAATTTGATAGAGAAATTCTCGGCAGTGGTTATTTTCATCTGCCACAAATATTTTTGCTTTATGTCCATTTTCTAGGACTTCAGCCCGATCGCATTGTTCATTAGCCCAGATAATTAATATATCATCTTTTTTACATAGAAGTGCCGCACCCCCATTTGGACAAACCATACCCGATCCTGCTTGTCCGGGTAAAACATAAGTTAACCAACGTTGGCCATTATTAAGATTAACTATTTGCACTTCTTCTAAAGGCAAAATTCCTACTTTTTCGAGTAAATCCGAGTCTATAGTCACGCTGCCAACGTAGTCAGGCTTTGCGTCTGTTACTCGTACGCGATGAAGTTTAGCATGCATTAATTTGATTGTAGTCATGATTTCTTTTTTGTCTACATTTACAACCAGTGGGAATTAAAAAAAATAGAGGGAGAAAACAGACTCAAATTATAGACATCAAAAGGGCTCGATGTAAAACAAGCTATAAATTATGAACCAGCACAGGTTTTAGCCATTTTTAGGGTATCGACGTCATTTCCTTGTCTAGACAGACTTTGACCCATCTTCTCAACCAGAAAATGTTTAAGTACCATTAGGACTTTTGCAAAACCATAACATACATTGGTTCGGTTTCATAAATATTAAAACTTTCTTGAGTAACTAAATTCCAAGGTAACTCTTGAAGTACCTCGTGTAAGGAATTGCTCTCATCATCATAATAATTTACTCGCACAGTTAGTACAAAATATCCACCGGGTTTCAGCAAACTGGACAGATTTCTTAAAGCACGAGGATGAGCATGACCAAACGTGAATACACCAACTGCTAATATTAGATTATAACTTGCTTGAGAGCCAAAAGCTAGAGGTTATTCCAAATTACCTTGGTAAAGAGCGGTATAAACCTGCTTTTTCCTCCCTACTTCTAGCATTTGTTCGGAAAAGTCAACCCCGATGATATTGTTGTATCCTAATTCTGCTAGAGCTTCACCCACCATAACTGTGCCTGCTCCTGCATCTAGGATGATGGCATCCTTATCTGGCAATACTTTCCATAAGGCATTAGCCGAATGGACTGGAGAACAATGATAAGGTTGGTCTAAGTCTGTATCATAAACAGCTGCCCAGGCATCATATTTCTCCTCTAAGTTATGTTATTTACCATTTTTGTAAATCCAGGAGAGGCGATCGCTGACTTTTTCACATGAGTAATATCCCCATCCTAATTGATTAGTTTTAATTGCTTTACACGTCTGATCATAAGCTGCACTTAGTTCCGGGTATTTAGCCAAAGCTAACTGGGACAGCAATTCATAGCTTTTGTTTAGGTGTTCCTTCAAGTCTTTAGTTACCAAGACCATAAACCCTAACTCCCTGAGGAATTCTTTATAGGAGTCCAGACTAAATATTGGTTCAAACAGCAATCTATCGTATACATATTTACGGGCCATTTCGTTGATTTCCTGTGCCGGACTTATCAGGTCATCGAATATAAATATGCCTCCTTCCTCAAGTACGCGGTAAGCTGATCGTAATGCTTGATGGCGATCATGAACGTGATATAATGTGGCTTGGCTCCAAACATGGGTAAACCTTTTATCTTCAAAAGGTAGATTAGTTGCTCATGCCTTGATAAACTTCAACCTGAGTGATGGGTACTGCTGTGCTTTGGTTTTGGCGTTCTCAATGCGGACACTACTGAGGTCAACTCCTACTAATTCGCACCCTGTCTGTTGGGATAGCCATATAGCAGTATTGCCATTACCACAAACAAGGTCTAGTACTCGCGAATCTTTTTCTATCCCACTCTGGAACAACATATATTCGTTCCACCGTTTACAAGCTGTGATAAAATTTTTAGGTTTTGCCTCAGTTAAATTTTCAAAATAGCCCCAGTATAAACTTCCCTCTGAGTCCCAAAAACTACGATAAAGACTGTCTTCAATATCATAAAATGCCTCTGTATCGGCTTCAGAAAATTTGTTTTGTGTCATAAATATATTCAATATTAATGGACATCTCAAATAAAAGTTCTCAAATCCTTGCCCCACCCTTTCCAAATCCTCATTTTTGAAGAGGTATAATATTATTCTATTAGGACTTATGTAAAATAAACTAATTCTGTCATTGCGTTAGTGCAGCTTGGCAATAGCAAACAACAACTTTTGTGGAGCAGTCCGTAATTAGCAATTTCAAATGCCCAAAATTCCTTTGCAATAAGTAAATCCTATCTATGATCAATTTATCTCTTCCCCTTCTACTAAACTTACCCAAACTTACATGGTTTGGGAATTGTATAAGCTTTAGACTACAGTGTCTCACCCATATACCACTGAGTGCAGTCTGTAACTTATCTTTCCTATTGAGGCAAAAAAATTACCAGGAAGCTCAGGATACTTATTCATATAGTTTTCACTCATTACTCATGCTGTTACAATATCCCTGAGTATTGTGTAAGTTTAAGTAAGTGTAGTCAATTTTTATTGAACTGTCAAGTCCCCTATCTATAGATTGCTTTTTTCAAATACCTCACTTAGGAATGAGAACAAGCCAGAAGCTAGAGAAAATTAATTACCCTCAAGAGATTTCCTTAGTATCAACTACAAATTTCCAGTATTATTGAATTTACGTTCCGTGACCAGAAAATCAAGTTAATATTTTCTATTTTACAGCTTAGATATTCCAGAACATTCTACCTCTTCTTGAAGAAGAGCGATCGCTTTTCCCGAAACTGGGTCGATCCAATTAGGAGCTATTTCTGCTAGTGGGACAAGTACAAAAGCTCTTTCTTTCATTCGAGGATGGGGTATTTGCAGATTAGGAGTATCTAATATTAAATCATCATATAAAATTAAATCTAAATCTAAAGTTCTAGGTCCCCAATGTTCTAAACGTACCCGTTTAAATTTTTGTTCAACATCTAACAGAACTTCTAATAATTTATGAGGGGTTAATTCTACTTTTAATAATGCACAACCATTAATATAATCTGGTTGTGGTGGACCTATAGGTTTAGTTCTATACCAACTAGAATAAGTAATTAATTTAATACCAGCAATTTCATCTAAAGTTTGAATGGCATTCTTGAGAGTATCAAGGGATTCTCCCAAATTGCTACCCATACCAATAGCTACATGGCCTTGATTTTTTGGGGAGTTCTTTAAGTTAGTAGGATTAGACATTTTTAGAGCGATCGCTTATAATTTACTGGTTCGTGATTGGTTGATATTATTTTATCAATAATCCTCAATTTTATAGTAATTTCTATACTCTTAAAGTACAAAATTAGTTTTTTTAAACAAGTAGTTAGGGATATTGTATACAAAGTCCCTTTTTTTTGTATTAATAATCCACGGCCAGAAAGGATAGTTAATTATTTTTAGCCAAATTGTAGTATAATAGCACTTAAGCAAAATAGGGCTAGAAAATAAGTTTAAATATAAAATATAGATGGAAAAAGGCATAAATCATAAATTACCAATGGTTTAATCATTTTATACCATTAAGTTAATTCCCTTATTTAGAATTAATTTAACTCATTTTTTGCCACCAGAAAATGTTGGATTAGCACTAATAAGGAATAAATTCAAGCCACCGTTGTATTAATTGTCATCTTCGAGGTGTTAGGAGAATTTAGCCATGCCTTAGTAAAATCTCAAGAATTAACTTAGGAGAGGTTTCGTTTCATCATTTGCTCAAAACTAACAACTGAAGGAATAAATATATACCCTTTCATAAATTATCTGAATAGTTTAACCATTTAATATTAAAACCATTTAATATAATAAAATGATGGAACTATTTTTTAATTAGTTATTATGGACTCAATCTCCATTACTGGAATTCGATGCTACGGATACATCGGATTTTTTCCAGAAGAGAAAGTATTAGGTCAATGGTTTGAAGTAGATTTAACTTTGGGGTTAGATTTGACTGCTGCTAGCAAAAGTGATGCCTTAGAAGATACTGTAGATTATGGTAGTATAGTTAATACTGTCCAAAAACTAGTAAAACAATCTAAGTCTGCTTTATTAGAAAAAGTAGCGAATACGATCGCTACAGATATTTTACAACAACGACTAGTACAAAATGTCAAGGTTCGTTTAACTAAATTAGCCGCACCTATACCCGATTTTGGTGGCAAAGTTACTATTGAAATTACTAGAGTAAAGGAGAAATAACTTATTTAAAAATTTAATTATAAACTATCCACAATAGGCTAGTTTTCCCAATTATTAAATAGTAAAATTTTCTCTTTTTTTCGTTCTAATTTTTAATAATTAAACAGTACATATTTTTGGGAAAATTAGCTTAAACATAGTTATAATAAAATCAATTTTTCTAAGAGTAAAAAAACAATATTTATCAATTAATAATAGATTGAACCTGATTAACTTACTATCAATTATCCCACGCCATAATTTGCTAATAAGTCTATGATATAAATTTCTATTATAAATAACAATTTTTAATTAATTAATTTACTGGTAATAGTACTTGTGTCTTAGGTAAAAGAGATAGGAGAGTCAAAATATTTAGGCATGGGGAGGGCAGAAAAAACTGAATATCAGATTAGCAGAATGTGAAAAATACTCCCCGTCACCCTACACCAATTTTACTCAAAACCTTGATGGGACAAGATTACCAACTTATTTATGATATGGCATAAATTAAATATTTCTATGAATACAATTGATATGTATAACTATATACCTCACTATTGATTAAAGACTAAATAAATATGGTTATATTATTCCATGATTAGGAGACTCAGGCAATTGCTTATAGGGAGCTTGATAATTATTAATTTTCTATTATTAATGATCAAACTTTTTAGGGCGAGTATATTGCCTGAAATAGTTTTATTATTAGCCTAATAAATACTCTATAAATTCCAGTATTTCAAGTCTATAGCTTTTTTATACGTACTAATAACTGATAATTAAAAACTGAAATTATATGACAAATAAGACTTCTGTTAAACAAACATTTTTTGACCTTTGGGCACCAAGTTATGATTGGTTATTCCCTTCTATAGTTTATCAAGCTATACATAAAAGGTTACTGGAATATGTAGATTTATCAAATTCAGCAAATGTACTTGATTTAGGTTGTGGTACAGGAAAACTTCTCCATCGTCTTGCTGTTAATTTTCCTACTCTTCAAGGTAATGGTTTAGACTTATCTCCAGAAATGATAAGTCAAGCTAATAGTCGTAATTGTTATCCACAGCGTTTAAAATTTTTATTAGGAAATGCTGAAGAAATACCTTTTGAAAATGATGTATTTGATGCTGTTTTTAACACTATTAGTTTTTTACATTATCCTCATCCCCAACAGGTATTTAATGAAGTGAATAGAGTGTTACGCCATGGTGGATATTTTTATTTAGTTGATTCCTATTTTAAATGGCAAGATGAATTACAGTATTTGAGTATTTCTCCTGGTGGTTTGAAACTTTACAGTCCAACAGCTCGTGAAAAATTTGGTAAGGAAGCGGGGTTAAATTTACAAGCTAATTATTACTTATTAGGATCAGTATTACTAACAATTTTTACTAAATAATTGTAAGATTATATATACATAAATTTGGTGTTGCCCGTGAAGTACACCTATCCAGTTTAGGAAGCCATAATAAAATATTTTTACCATTTACACTGTCCGTCATTTGCTTGTTTATCTGCACTCTAGTATCTAGCTATTAGCAGCAGTCAGTAATAAAAATCAAGTCCGTTATTTGGTAATTTAGTCTGAAAATTTGCAGAGGCGCGCTAGTAAATATTTTTATTTATCTAATCTCCTTCAAATACCATAACCGAAGTAATATCTTCTACATAAGCTGAGTTTTACTAATTCTTAAAAGTATTGCTATAAATATAAGTAGAGAAAAATCATTTTCTTTCATAACTGAAGTTAACAAACATTAATTGTTTGGTCCAACAAATAATATTTACGAATAGAAAATCATTCACAAGACTAAGGATAAAGCCCCTTTCTTAAATTGTTAGGCCATTGTTTTTGGTCAATGGGCTCGTTCTTTGCAAGAATTTATAGACTTTGCAAAGCGAGCGCGCGAGAAAGATGCCGTTGTTAGTTTTAGTTGGGACAAGGCCATTACTAAACCTGACGGCAGCGTAACTATTTGCTACAAGTTAATGCCTAAACAACGGAAGGCCATTAAGTATGATCAGGACAATAGGGTTTTAATTGTTGCAGTGACTGGTAACGATGATGATGTGATGTCGGTGATGGGGTAAACTTCTCAGGAGCCTGACAATGTTATTTTTGTAGAAATGGCAGATAGGGAAAATTGGGTTTCTGAGCAAAATAACGACTGACCAAAATAACGACAGGAAAGCGATCGCTTGTCTTCTTTCTAGTTCAATTTTTTGAGCATTTTCTATTAATTTTATTAGCTGTTTGTCTGTAATACCAATAATTCTCTTTGTCTATTTTGGATAATGATAAATATATTCTAATATTTGATTCATGTGCAGACATGATGTGCATGGTTTCGTTCTATGGTTTTACCTAAATTTTTATTCTGGAGATATCTGCTTGGGGTTCTTACCAGCTCATACACCAGAACTAGAAACAACCAAACGACTCTGGCCGATAATTGATGAAGGGCTTTGTTGTACAAAAAAGAGAAATTAGGGTACGATATACCTGTGAGAAGCACAAGAAACCAAAACTCAAGTTCAGAGATAAGTAAGTCCAAATCAAAGTTAAAATCAAAATCCAAGTCTTGCTATAATGAAATAGCGCTCACTTATTCAAGATATCACCTATTTTCCTTAGTAGTCTACTAATAATTTATCACAAGCTTGAAGAGTAGCGTGGCATAGCAATATAGCTCATATCTGTTCACCAACGATGCTACCAGGCATGATATTACTTCCCTACTCCCTTACTCAATAAATGGTAGCAAATATTTATAAAACTAATATTAGGGAGCGATCGCTTAAGAAGGAGTATTTAGAGTCATTGGCTTGGAGTTAAACGGTGATAAATTCTTTTTGAACACATAAATTACAATTTTCTTCTTAATTAGAAATCATCCTGCAGTAATGCAACGCCATATAACCAGATTCTATATAAATACTAAAAGCTGATAGCCAGTTAAAAGACCCAGCAATCAAACAAAAATGTAGATATGTTTTATGAAACATATCTACATTTTTTTCCTAGAAAATATTCATTTTACTAGATATTTTGTCTTGCCAAAATTAACGCAATTTGAGAATTTCAACAGTTACAGCTAAACTATCTTCATACAAAACCTCTCGTCCCCAACGTTGTAACTGTTGAGCCATCAAATATTCCGCCTTCTGATCGCTTAAAGCACTGACTTGCTCTGTACGACAAGATTGAGCACTACCACCAGCCTCTAATCGCATACAACCAGTAGTTTCAGAACACAAAATAGTACAACAATCTGCACTAGGATTACTAGAATCCAAACGCAAGCCCACTAAATCTCCAGGTATTTCACCATAGTCAGTAGTAGAAATTGCTGCCAACTCTGCTAAAATCTCTTTATTGTTAGGACCAATAAACTTAATATGAATGATGTCATAATCACCACCAGTTTCAGTATAAGTTGTAGGTTGCCAATCAAGACGACTAGCAAACCAGCCCAAAAACATTAACGCTTGAGATACATTACCTTTCTCATAATCAAGAGTAATAGTATCAATTTCACCTAAAGAAGCACGACGCTCTGGCGGGTCAAAAGTGGCAGCAGTTAACTCTTGCCATGCAGAAAGACGATGCCAATTTAAGTCAGCAATATAGGTTTTATTTTCAATCAACTCCAGCATTTTGAGAAATTCTGATTCTGGATCACTAAAATAAGAAGAATCTAGAATAATACAGTTGCTAGTTTTGCATAGGCGACGGAAAAGCTCCTGTTCTCGGTTGGGAGTTGCCTTCCACCAAACAAACTTTGGTAGATCAGGAATCATTAACGATGTAACTACATCACTCACCCGTTCCAGTGCTTCTCTAGTTCCATGTAGGGTAATATATTCACAACAAATTAGTGAAGACTGCTTTTTCTGAACTGGGCAGTAAGCAGAAACTTGAGCTGTTACTCCTGTATCTTCTCCGAAAGTAGGACACAACGTAATAACCCGACAAGGATTTTGAGCTGCAATCACTTCGCTAACACTAGAACCCCTGACATCTATATTAGGGAATTGTCTATTTTCTAGTGACTTTGTAGCCCACTCTGAGCGTAACTTCGCAAGAGTTTCAGAGTCTACTCTACCTGTGATTGGTAAATTATAGGCTTTTTGAGCTTCCTTAATAGCTTCACGAGCTACTATTCCGTTCACACCATCTATTTCACCCTTATAGAATCCTAAACCGGCTAAAAGTTGCTGGAATTCTTCGGGTTCATATATGACCATACTAAAAGTTGCTGCTCTGGTAGCAATTGGAGTTGCCTTGCCTCCACCTTGACTGAGCCAGATTTTATTCAGTTCTGCTTCAATTTCACCCAGAGAGATATCTTTTGGTTGTTGTAAGGCAACAAGTGTTGTACTCATTTTTTTTCGTAAATGCTTAGTTCTTTTGTGGTGCTTGCGTTAAACCGGGTGTTTGTTTCGGCTTCTTTTTCCTAAAAAAATTTCTACAAAATTTGAAATTCTTAAGTAAAAACTTGAACCGGTTATAACACTTCTAATTTGACACTCCCCACGCTCTTCGCAACGGGAATTCTTGGTTCAATGACTCACCAAACACAATCATGTAAGATTTCTCCAACACAACTAGAGGGTGTGTCTCCCCAAGCATTACTTTCGGTGTGCCTCACCGTAGAAAGGTCTTTTTTGCAGAATGTTCAACTTTGACTTCAGTAGTTAGCCTTGGATAAGCGAACCTATTTGACATTACTGTAAAAACCGGATCAATGATAATTAATTCAAAGTCGGCGCCAACGACGACCATCTTGGTTGAGCAACAGTTCAGCCTCAACTGGCCCCCAGGTGCCTGCTTCATACAAAGGTATGACTTCTGGTGGAGCAGGAGCATCCCAGATGCTAAGTATTGGTGTTAATGCTCGCCAAGATGCTTCTACTTCATCGCCACGAGTAAATAAGGTTTGGTCTCCTAACATACAGTCAACCAACAAACGACTGTAAGCATCTGTACTAGGCTTACCAAAAGCAGTATCGTAACGAAAATCCATATCTACTGAGCGAGTTCGCAGGGAACTACCTGGTGTTTTGACTTCAAAACGCATTGATACCCCTTCATTAGGCTGGATGCGTAAAGCCAAGACATTAGGATTCGCTTGTTTTGCCGCTGACTGAAACATCAGAAACGGTACTTCTTTAAACTGAATAGCAATTTCTGAGACTTTTTTTGGCATTCGCTTGCCAGTCCGCAAATAAAATGGTACCCCTTTCCAGCGCCAATTATCAATATTGAGTTTCAGTGCTGCATACGTAGGTGTTGTAGAGTTAGGATTTGCTCCTCCCTCTTCCCGATAAGCTGGTACACTTTTACCTTTCATCCAACCCTGTGTATACTGACCACGAATTGCTGAATATTCTAAACGCTCTAAATTTGCTAGGCGGGTTGCCTGAACTACTTTTACTTTTTCATTGCGAATACTGTCAGCATCTAAAGAATTAGGAGGTTCCATTGCTGTCAGGGAGAATAGCTGCATCAGGTGGTTTTGTACCATGTCCCGCAATGCACCTGATGTTTCATAATATCCAGCACGTCCTTCTAACCCTACCGTTTCTGCAACAGTGATTTGGACATTATCAACAAATTGACGGTTCCACAGAGGTTCAAAAATAGCATTTGCAAATCTAAATACCATTAAGTTTTGAACAGTTTCTTTCCCTAGATAATGGTCAATACGGTATATTTGCTCTTCGGGGCAAACTTGACGCACAATTTTATTGAGTACCTGAGCTGAACTGAGGTCTCTACCAAAGGGTTTTTCAATTACTAATCTTTGCTTTTTAGGATCAACTAACATTCCTGCTGCCCCTAACTGTTGGGTTGCTTCTCCAAAGTATCGGGGAGCTACAGACAAGTAAAATACGCGATTACCTCGCGTACCTCTCTCTTCGTCCAATTGACTCAAAAGTTTTTTGAGTCTTTGATAATCTTCTGGTTGATCTATATTACCAGGGCAGTAAAAAATCCCCTTAGCAAAATCATTCCACAGTTCTTCAGATTGTAAGCCACCACCAAATTCTTCTACACCTATCTTCATTTGTTCGCGGAAGTAATCATGGCTCCATTCTCTGCGAGCAACTCCCACTATTGTTAGTTCAGGAGGAAGTCTCCGTTCTAGCTTCATTTGATATAATGCTGGAACAAGTTTTCTCTGGGTTAGATCACCGGATGCACCAAAAATAATCATAATTTGTGGTTCTGGAACCCGGTCTTGTTGTAGTCCAACTCGCAGAGGATTTTCTAATACTGCTACCATCTATATTGACTCCTTCTAATTGATTACTATTGATTACTATAGAAGCTCTTTTGTTTTTGCCCAAGTATCTTTTTTTTTGATTTATAGCAACGAATTTTATCTCTGTGGGGTGCTAGCAGTCATAATCACCACACTAAAGCTATATTCTCGCACACTTGAGGATTGAACATTACCTCAGATAACTTGGCATCTGCTGTCTGAAAATTTAGCTATTTATTTATTTACTATGATTTATCCTATGTTGAATTATTCAATAATTCAGCATCTTTAACTACATTAATTCCTATTTTTATCATCAGTCAAAGTATAACTTTTTTTCGATGACTGATGATATCAAGTTCTTTTAAAGTCAAACAGGCGTTAATTTTTTAACTTTTTCTTCTAAGGAATTGATTAGAGAAGTAAAGGGTTTGATAAATTTATCAATTCCTTCTACTAGGAGTTGCTCCATTACTTGATCAATGTTAATATTAATATCAGGATCTTTGAGATTCTCCATAACCTCCTTTGTCACTTCAATGTTGGTCTCAACTCGGTTGTCAACATCACAATGGTCAGCACAAGCATCTATCGTTGGGGGGGGCAAGGTATTGACTGTGTTAGGTCCAATTAATTCGTCAACATACATGACATCACTGTAGGCTGGATTTTTGGTGCTAGTGCTTGCCCATAAAAGTCTTTGCTCTTTTGCTCCTTTTGCTGATAAAGCTTTCCAGCGATCGCTTTGAATAATTTTTTTGTATTCTTGATAAGCGATTTTAGCATTAGCGATCGCTACTTTTCCTTTAACTGCTTCTAATTTTGCTTTAACAGTTTCATCTGTTACCTTCTTGAGTTTTTCATCAATTAAACCATCAATATTACTATCAATGCGACTTAGAAAAAAACTTGCCACAGAAGCTATCTTATCAATATCCTCTCCTTTAGCAGCTCTAGCTTCTAAACCTTCAATATAAGCCCAAGCTGTATTTATATAGCTTTCTACAGAGAACAGTAAAGTGACATTTACATTTATCCCCTCACTAATCACTCGCGTCACAGCTGGTAAACCTTCTGGAGTACCAGGAATTTTAATCATTAGATTTTCGCGACCGATAGCCGTGTAATAACGAATTGCTTCGCTGATAGTACTTTCTGTATCTTTAGCAATAGTTGGTGGTACCTCTATACTAATATAACCATCCAACCCTTTAGTCTCTTCATACACTGGCATAAATATATCACAAGCATCACGAATATCCTTAAACACAAGAGATTCGTATATTTCAATCACTGACTTACTAGCCTTGATGCCAGCTTCAATATCTGCATCATAGATAGCATTACCAGCGATCGCCTTTTCAAAGATCGCAGGATTAGAAGTAATGCCACGAATTCCTTTCTTGCCAATCATGCTCTTGAGTTCTCCAGACTCAATTATATTGCGACTCAGATTATCCATCCAGATACTCTGTCCTAGGTTTTCGATTTCCAGCAAATGATTAGTTACCATAGCTATATTAACTTAATTTGTACTATGTTTTTTCGGAGTTTTTTGTACTTTTAGATACTTCTTAAGAATAACAAATATTATCTGCTTCAGCAGATATTCAAAATTTATTTACTATTATTCTTAAGAGTAGTAAAGTCTATGTGCAATCACAATTTATGCTGACAACAACTTTCAATCTATAACCTAATTCAAGCTATTAACCTTGATTAGAAATGCGTTTTTGTTCTTTAATAAAAGACTCAACAAGCGCCACATCTTCCTTACTACCAATAATCAATGGCGTCCGTTGATGCAGTTGATCTGCTACTACATCTAATATTTCTTCAGTTCCTGTGCTAGCTCTCCCACCTGCTTGTTCCACTAGATAACCCATTGGAGCTGATTCATATAACAGACGTAATTTTCCTTCTGGCTTTTTAACTGTACCTGGGTACAAAAATACCCCACCTTGATATAAAATTCTATGGAAATCTCCCACTAATGCGCCACCATAACGAGCAGTATAACCCTCATGGCGATGAACATAGCGGATATAATCCCGCATACTATCATCCCACTGCCAAAAGTTACCCTCATTCACACTGTAGACCGGACCATGTTCTGGAATTTTAATATTCTCATTAACAAGAATAAACTCACCTAGGCTCGGGTCTAGAGTAAATGCGTGTACTCCTTGACCTATTGAATATACCAACATTGTGCTCGGTCCATATAGAATATAACCAGCAGCAATTTGTTTATGTCCATTTTGAAGTAAATCTTGAGCTAAACCATTTTCATCATTACCTTCTTGTTGGCGAACTGAGAATATAGATCCCACATTTAAATTTGTATCTAGATTAGAAGAACCATCCAGAGGGTCATAAAGCAAAGTATAGCGGCCAATTGGACAATTTTCTGGAATATAATAAGGTTTTTCCATCTCTTCAGATGCCAAGCGGCAGACAAGGCCACTTTGCTTAAATACAGAGATAAATACATCATTGGCATAGATATCCATCTTTTTGACGGACTCTCCCTGGACATTAACTGTGCCAGTAAACCCTAAAGTATCTTCTAATAGCCCAGCACGAGTTAGGCGACGAGCGATTAACTTCCCGGCCAAACCTATTCTATTCATTAAGGAGCTTATATCTTGAGCATCCGGTGAAAAATGAAGTTGCTGTAGTACATGACGTGATAAGGTAGTACAGTCACGATCCAATAACTGTGTTTCCTCCAGACGAATGTGGAGGTCTTCCCGAGCTTGGGTATTTACCATATATGTAGTTTCTCCATCTTGAGTAGCTCCAGTCAATAGACTAGTTGTTCATATTTGAACTTTACTTCTTAGATATGAATTTCTTAGATTTATTTTATTTTAGCTTCAGTCAGAGGTTGCTCAACTTTAATATGAACTTTATATAGTTGCGTAAGTCAACATTTAAAAGTCAAAAGTCAAAAATTATATTATTAGCCTTTGATATTCAATTGATCAGGACTTATCCAGCACCACTATATATGATATATTTTTGGTGATTCTTTCAGATATTCACACTATACAGAGATGCCTTTCCGTAAGTCCTGTTGATAATGTAGACAAAAACAAGATCTAAAAAGTTTTACTGAATTTTTAACTATTACAACAATTCTGGAACCCAGGAGTAAAACTTGCTAGGCTTTAATCATACTGGCAAAAGCTAGTACGACAACAGAAGGTAGAACAGATCTAAGTGTATTGAAAAGCATAAAAAATAAGTTTGAAGTCAGTGAAAGTGCATTGTAAAGCTAGTAAAATCTGAAGCGGGCATTTACTAGTTTATAAAGTACAGTCGCACTAGCTTTTTCAATAATTCGGGGAAGTATGGGATTAAGTTTTCATTCTTGTTGAGTTAATTTACTGAAACCATTATATCACAATTACACGTAATAAGCTGTATTATTTTTGTCGTCAAGTATGGCAGTGGAAGCATCTTGTCCCCATCCTAAACCTTCTTTGTTCCTGCATACCATTATTATTCTATGAAAGAGTAACATTATTTTTTTCCCAGAATTTTAGGATCGTCATATACTATGTCACTCTATGCAGGACTACCAAAAAATGTAGATAAGTTTCACTAGTCTAAACGCCTGCTATCTTTCCACTATTTACAGACTTTGTTCATCCTTGCTTCCATGGTTTTAGTCACAAAACTAGTTAAATTACCTATTTTCTGAACGTGAAATGCCGTAATTTTTCCTAATAGTCATGGGATGATTAGGTTGAAGTTTTAAATAATCTTTTTTCTATATTTTAAATATAGTGTTTCCTAAGTAATTTTTAGAATAGTTAAACTTTCAGTCAAGTAATATTTGAGAATGGTAAAGAGCAAGTTTTATGAATTTAAATCTATTCCCTTTCCCCACATTCTAGTAGTAATAATTTGTGTACTTTTTTTAATGACATTAAAAGCCTAAAGTTTCAGATACATGAGTACTAATAACCAAATAGTCAAATTGTAACGTTTTTTCTTGATTTGCTATGAAATCTAGCTCCCATAAACCCAGTTTCTTAAACACTCTAAAGCAAGCAGACTTGAGATAACTGATAATTAAGCCCCCCTAAAGCATATTAAACAGATGGCTATTTGTTACCACAGCTCCTAAACTATTATTTGAAGCTAAATTTTGTCGAGGCAAATGTATTTACTAAGGTCAGCTAAAACCAATTTCATTAATATTTTTTTATGATCCTAAGCAACTAATTCTTACTTCCTGGGATCATGAGTTAATAACTGATAGCTGAATGCTTAATGCCAAGTTTCAAAATCATAATTTTTTATTAAAATATAGGGATAATTTTCTCAATTGTAATTTGATTAAACTTCATAATCAATAGTAATTTTATCTGCCAAAATTGGCTTAATCAAAGTCTGAATAATTTGTTGATGAATAGAATTTTTTGCATAAGCATCAAGAGCAGCTTTATCCTTAACTTGAACCACTAAACCATTTTGAAATCCTTGAGACAATTCTGAGAAATTATCCCCACAAGATAAATCAATTATTTCTGGAACCTTCCCTTTCATTCCTCTCAAAGCAGACATAACCGAGGCAATAGTTTCTGTTGAAGTATCTGAGTTCCATTTAAATAAAACTATATGTACTATCATCTAAATAAATCCCTCATTTTAGTTATTAATTATCAATTATCAGTCATCAGTCCTGACATCTATTGTCAGATCCTTAAAATACTGAATCGAATATTTTTTTCATCCCCTCAAAAGGGCAGGAGACTTAATACCTTATTTTGGGGTATAAACTTCTCTTAAATTATAACACAAATTGAGGTGCAGCGATTACTAATTTAAGAGGTGAGTTTGATGCTAATGAATGCTTACTTTATTGGATTAAAGATTTTGTTACAGTGCCAAATAAATTTATGGGTTGAGTTTGGCTCATAGTAGGCGATCGCTTTAATTCTTTCTACGACGACTGATAACTGATAAATAGACATTTCCACAAAAGGTTCTTAAATCTTTGCCCCGCCCTTCCCTCTCCCAGCATTTTTCCAGAGGTTCCATGAGAACTGAATTCTTAAAGCTATTTTAAGAGAAACTGAAAATTCTAATTTGTTAACAGCTCGGCGATCGCCAAATTTGAGAATGCAAATTCTCTACTCTTTCTGACAGAGTGATCCTTACTCCCTGCTCATCCTTAGAAAAAATAATTTTGCCCAGGTATTTAGGGACTTGCATAAAAATCAAGTACCAGTCAGATAGTAAGCAAACAAGCAAGCTGTACGAAAAAAAAATTGCTAAACCTAATTCATACATCAGACTTTTTGGGAATTCAGGAAAAAAAGACTAAAATCCTTATTAGTTAAAGATTCTATTTTTTTCAACACCCTAAAACCTTGAAAAGCTTACCCTGAATATTTTGAGAATTTTTTCTTTTGATTCCCTAACAACTTTATATCGTTCATAATGTGTCATTATTTTAGACATGACCACTACAATTAGTACTATTGAGTAATTCCTATGAACTTCTTGTGAAGTCTCAAAAAAGTACAATATTTTATCTCAAAATGCTAAGTTTTATTAACTGAATATAGTAATCCTATCTGAACAGAGAAAAAAATGGGCGACTAGAAGGCAGGAGTTAGAAAGAATAGGAGTTAGAGCTATTTTTTTAGACTTCATGTGATTTGACAAATGACTTATACCCATCTGGGGCAAAAAAATAATCAAGGCAATAAACTCAGTTTCTTGTTTGGATACGTAAGTCCTGATAGTATCAATTTGAGTTGTTTTAACCCATCAATTTTTAGGACAAAAAATTCATATGAATGATTTCCCAAAAATAACCCATATTATCTACGACTTAGACGGTTTACTTCTAGATACAGAATCAATTCATGCTCAAGTAAACCAAGAAGTAACAAGCCGTTATGGCAAAACTTTTGACAAACATATTAAATGTAAAATTACCGGCAGAAAATCTATTGATTCTGCCAGAAAAATTGTAGAACTATTAGAACTACCTATCACTCCTGAAAATTATCTTCAGCAAAGAAATCTTCTCACATATAAACGCTTTCCTCAAGCCAAACCAATGCCAGGTGCAATTAGCCTTACTCAACATTTATCTCAAAATAAAATTCCTCAAGCTGTAGCCACCAGTTCTTACCGTGAACCATTTAATTTAAAAACAAAAAATCATCAAGAATGGTTCCAATTATTTGATTATATTGTTGTAGGAGATGACCCCAATATCCAACATGGAAAACCAGCCCCAGATATATTCTTAATAGCCGCTCAAAAATTAGAAGTTTCTCCAGAAAAATGTTTAGTATTTGAAGATTCTTTAGCAGGTATGGAAGCTGCTTTAGCCGCTAGAATGTCTGTAGTTGTTGTTCCCGATCCTGACATGGATAAAAACTTATTTCATTCTGCTCATCAAATTCTCAATTCCCTCACAGAATTTCAACCCCATTTGTGGCAACTACCATCGTTTTTATCAACATAACTTATAGACTATAGAATATATATTTTTCAAATAGCTGTTACATAATCTAGACATAAATTATAACTACTTCCTAATTCCTAAGCACGAAAATTATACCCGCGCTTCAGTAACCGTTAAAAATAGTGATAATATATGTGAAAAATAGTTTTTTATTTATATAAATCAACTAACATAATCATGCTATTTAATAAGTATATTCGTTTTATTTACTTCACCTTGGGTTTTACTCTTCCAATTGTGGCAGCTTTCACACTTTTACAAAAACCACTTAATGCTCAATCATCAGAAAGTGTAAACTCAGAAAAATTTTCTCCTGTTCCAGTTCAACCAATACAACTTACCCAACTTGAACTAAACCCAGAAAAATCATCTCCTATTCCAGTTCAACCAATACAACCTACCCAACCCGAAAATGCTCGTCCTTTAGATCCACAGAATAGTCTTCTCAGTCTCCAGGGAGGCCAAAGTTTAATGAAGGAAGCTGACAATGCTATTACTTCCGAGAATTATGATTTAGCTAACCAAAAACTACAAGAAGCTCGTCAAATATTTAATCAACTTTCTAATTTCCATAGTCAATTAGCTGCTAGTTTTTCTGGTATTGACAATCGTTTAGCAGATGGCCAACGTACTAAAGCTCTGGAAACTGCCCAAATGAGAGACCAAGCTACTTATCAGTTGGCCCTTGTCCACAGGGCCCAAAATCAACCTGAACTAGCAGTACCATTACTGGTTCAAATTATTAGCTCTCAGCAACCGACTCGTGATTTGGGAAAAAAAGCTTACCAGCAGTTACTAGAGCTAGGGTTTGTGGATATTCCTTATCCTAGAACTTCTGGAGATGGTCAACCTCCAACATCATCTCAGTCTCTTAATTAAAATGTAGAATAGCAGTACTTTCTTAGGGGAAAAATTATGAATTTAGAGCAAGTTGAGTCAATGATTAAAGCTAAGTTGCCAGATGCTCAGGTAGAAGTCCAAGATTTAACAGGGGGTGGCGACCATTTACAGGCTATTGTTGTTTCCTCTGAGTTTGAAGGGAAAACTCTGGTAAAACAACATCAAATGGTTTATGCCGCTGTAAAAGAACCAATGGCTTCTGAAGCTATCCATGCTTTAGCTTTAAAAACCTATACTCCCGAAGAGTGGAAAACCGCAGGACAAACTGCTTAATTTTTGCTTTTGGGTTACAAGGTAGACAGGATTATTTGGCTACATTAGCCATAATTAATTAATTCTTATAATTTGCTATTAAACATCAGGCAAATTAATATTTTCTATAATTAATAGGACTTACGTACTTAAACAAAAAACCGGGTTTATTATCCTGATTATTTTTTTTTAAACTATGAAATTTCTTTGATCAACCTGTTTTGGTGCGTAAGTTCTAGTTAAAAAGCGATCGCCTATCACTTAAGCATATCAACTATAAATTAGGGCTAGCTAAATAGTAAATGCCGATGGCTTCCATGATCATCTATTTGAGGAAAGAAATATGACTCTCACACCAGAATTAAAAGCAAAAATTGATGACTTAGTTACTAAAAACAAAATTATGGTTTTTATGAAAGGTAATAAGTTGATGCCTCAATGTGGTTTCTCTAATAATGTAGTTCAAATATTGAATATTTTAGGAGTGACCTATGAAACTTGTGATGTATTAGAAAATCAAGATATTCGTACAGGGATCAAGGAGTATTCTAATTGGCCTACAATTCCTCAGGTTTACGTCGACGGAGAATTCTTGGGAGGTTCTGATGTGATGATTGAAATGTACAACAATAAAAAAGAAGAGCTAGAGCAAAAACTAGCAGTTGCTTCAGCTTCCTAGAAATCTCAACATTTACCGAAAAATAGAGTTTAAAATCTCGCCCCTAAGGAGGTGGCTTCTTAGTTGTTCTTTTTTGAATACATTATGTTATGTATGTTAATTGATTAGTCGCGGACAGATATTCTGAGACAAAAAACTGACCCATCAGGCAACCTTAATTAACTCGTCTTGCTCCCCTCCAACCGAGGGGACCTTGATTAAGTTTGTTAGGGTTGGTTGTAGTAACCTGTGAAACGTAAATCAAACCTTCCCCTTTGTTTAGTTTGTTTCTTGGCACCTAACAGCCCAGGGGGTTAATTAACTATTGTTGATTTACTAATATTTATTAACCATTAGTTTATATAGATTGAGATAGCTCTTATCAAGTTATATAGGTAATGGTAAAACCCCACAAATATAGTAGCTTGTGGTGTTAAAGTTAGGCTACGGCATAACCGAATTCCTGATAAGCAACCATTGGCCTATGCTTAAGTAATTGAAACCTCTATTAGCCCCGCAAATCCAAGGCAAAGCTAGTGCTTAAAAGGATCTACAGGTTTTCTTGTAGATATTGGGAGATTCCCCCGAACCCGGTTAATCTTGCTGTCCATTGTTAACGACTCTTAGCACTCATGGTATTGAATGTTAAGGATCTAAATTGATAAAAAATGAAAGGTATAATAAAGTACCCTTCATTTTTTTATCTCTATTAAACTTACTTAAGACTGGCTGATTAATTCTTAAGGCAAATTATGCTTTAACCACACGTTGAATTTCTCAAAGTAGCAGAAGTTCGGTGGATCAAGTTTATGGATAGATCAGACGAGTAGGCATACCTAGGTCGAAAATCAGGGGACAATTTTTACTGCTACCTCCTGTGTAATTGTCATTTATCCGTACCTCCTTATTTCTAATTCCGTACAACAAATCTCGCCTATAAAAATTTTTTCAGCAAACCCTACTTAGACTTAAGAATTTAATACAAATCTAATTCTGGTTGAGTTTGTAATTGTATTTCAAAATTTGAAGGGTCATACATGTAGCGAGTCGTTTCTTCCTCCAATCTGTTGATTAAAAATGGTTCGATCGCTTTAGAGATTCTTAAAGATGCCAGGTAGCCATCTAAATATATACGCATTTCCTCATAGCGATAACCACGGTTCCACATTTCGACGAGGGCGTCGGTTAGTTTTTGATAGTGACGAATTGTGAGAGTGTCAGTTAACATTACTTTTCTGTTCCCAAGCTAAATGGTTATCTTAATGTTATTAGAACCTAACTTTAGGTTAATATTATTTTCTCTTTAATGCAAATTATACTACTTTTTTTCGACGTTAGTTTCAACTAATTTAAGCATTAGTATTGTAAGTTACAGTAACATTTACATATATATGAATGGGCGTGTTTTTATATCCTTGAAGTTTAACTTCACTCTATTTTTTCACCATTTTCGGATGTCCTTGAAATGTCTGTAGCAATCCTAAATCTTATGTAAAGTTACTAGACTTGTTAAAAAATAGTTATAACTTTAGTTCCTTCAGTATTAGTGCCTTATGGCACCTACCCTAAAACAGCTTCAATCTTTCACTCTTGCTGATAGGATTGCTATACAAGATTAGTTTGTCCCTATGTTTTCCGAAAGAAAACATATAAATTAAGACATAACATTTAATATATTAATTAGTTTATGTATGGAAATGTTTAGTTTCGTTACAAAAATTTATCTTTTTTATTTAGATATAGCAAAGTAAAGGATAGCTAGAACAATATCTTGAAGGCTTTTTTGATTGCTTGACAAGGGGACTTGCATTTACTCTTGAGTTTTTCTACTTACTTCCTTACTCGCTCCCAAAATGGCTCTTGCTTTTTGAGATCGGGGAGCTGGAAGCGGGTCAAAATTTTACAAAAAAAATGGGGTTTAAAGCCGGACTCTATTAGGGAGAACTTTGTGCCTTATTTAAATAAGGGATATCTTATCAAATTGCTCTCAAAACAAGCGACTGACCATTTCATTGTAGCGTTGGCATATTAAACTATTAACTAGAGTTATGAGATTAGATTTGTAATGCTTATAGTCAGAAAAGTTCTAAACAACAAGTACCAGAACACATAAGTTTTTTAAGGAAAGAAGGTGTACTTTAAGGAATACGGGAGTAGTATCAAGGAAAAGGGCAAGCCCTTGGGAAGAGAAAAATTCGATTGATTAGATAGATGCCGCAATCACAATTTAATTTAAGTTGACTCCTTGAATATTGAATTCTGCTTTCTGGATCTGCCCCCCGCGTTTACGCGGAGAAGTATGTCAAAGATTAATTAATTGTTACAGTAATCACAATTTAATTTAAGTTGACTCGTTGAATATTGAATTCTGCTTTCTGGATCTGCCCCCCGCGTTTACGCGGAGAAGTATGTCAAAGATTAATTAATTGTTACAGTACCCTTGAAAAATTATCGGGGCCATTAGCGTTCCAATTCTCCAGACACTAACCAAAATATACTTATCAAGGTTAACTGATTTTAGTATAATTAGACTATAAGAGTAGTTTGTGGTGTCAAAGCAGCTCACTAAACAACCGAATTTCTGATCACTTAGTTGTCTAAATATCCGTTTTTGTCTCTGACTGAGCGCGCTCAAAAAAATAACTAAAAGGTTACCCACATCATATCGGCAAGTCTTTAAGCTCAATTTTTCGGCAAAATTAAGTACGGATATCAGGCTAGAATCAATTTTTATGCTAATACAACTCAGACAGTTAGAAATCAATCTATCTAGATTTTAGGTGCATGATTTTTAGTAGCTTCTGTTACAAAAGCGCCACAATAATTTATGTTATTTTTATACTTAGTAATATTCAAGAAGAATCTATTAGGAAATTATTTAAGTGGGAGATGCTTGTATTTTAATTGTAGAGGGTAATGTGCATCTGCGCTCCTTACTTGCTTGGCATTTGCAGCAATCAAAACACTTGGTTCATCAGTCAGCAGATGTTGATCATGCAAAAAAATTAATATACGCTCATTGCCCAAGTCTCGTAATTCTGGAAACTGATCTACCAGATGGAAATAGTTTTGAGTTTTGCCAATGGCTTCAGCAACAGCAACAGTGTTTAATTTTAATGTTATCCTCACGCAAAACTGAAGCTGATATTGTGGCAGGCTTAAAGTCAGGAGCGGATGACTATATTACAAAGCCTTTTGGTATGCAAGAGTTTATGGCTAGGATAGAAGCACTACTACGTCGTCGCAGAAGTATTAGTTCTACCCCACCCATTAGTTTAGATTATGGTGATTTGATTATTGATTTGGTACACCGTAGAGTTATCTTCAAGGGTAATTTGATTGATTTAACTCCACAAGAATTTAATCTTCTTTATGTGTTAGCTCAAGCAGAAGGAATACCCCTAAGTCGTTCAGAATTACTGCACAGAGGATGGCCAGATTCTATAGATAATCCTCGTACTATAGATACTCATGTACTATCTCTGCGGAAAAAAATTGAAATTGACCCCCGTCAACCTAGTCTAATTCAGACAGTTAGAAATGTTGGTTATAGATTTAATAGAGAAATTTTAACTATAGATCAATGGAATAATAATTATCAGAAGAGCTATCAACAACCTCAAAAAGTTGCACCAGCTTAATATTCTATCAACTTTTAGCTCAGTTAGCCTTTTGGGTCGAAACTGGGTTAATAGCTTTGAGCTACTTTGGGTAAAAATATACCGCTGTTGCCACTAATGTTTTAGGATGGGTTGAAGTTCTTTTAGATCAAGTCTGGTTGAATAATTATTTTCTTTTGTGGGTAGGTACTTTCCATGGAAGGGACTTAGGTCGGAACAAGGATTTTATAGAGGAGGTAGTTGGATATATTTTTCTCTTGCTTCCCTCTGGTATGGGAGTGCCTCAAATGCATTTCTATGCATGAGTTTGAGGTGACTAACTTCTGGTACTTTTAGAAAAACCGAAATTTGCCTCAAACATAATTTGTGTCAATGCTTTGAGAATTAATCAGTAAGACCTAATTATTATATGATTATATGGTTGGGAGAGCTGAGTTGCTGGGGCGGTTTCAACTAAAAATTATTTAGGTTTTATATTTCCTATTATCTGTTGTTTCAAGATTATTTTTGAGAAAAATTGTAGATATGCTTTGAATGCTCAACAGCTTAATATTGGTTCAGGTATAAGAAAATGCTCCTGTTGAGTGTCGAGTGCTAAGTAGTGACGACTTCTTTAACTCCACTCTTCAGTTTCTTGAGCTTGTGTTTGGATGATATGATGATGCAATTCAACCCAATTAACTTTACTATTAGGGGCATCTTCAATTAATACTCCTTGTTCTAGATATACTAGCTTTTGACAAAACTGTTGGGCTAAATGTGTTTGAGTAGTTGCTATAATTACTGTTACTCCACTTTCTGCATATTTTGCTAATACTTGTATAACTCGATTAGCATTACCAAGATCTAGGGCTGAGGTTGGTTCATCCAATAAAAGAATTTTAGGTTTAATTACAGCAGCACGAGCGATCGCTACTAACTGTCTTTGCCCCATTGAAAGTTGTAATTCAGACATGGATAACCAAGATTCAGGAATATTTAACTGCTGTATCCAATGTTCGCACCTTTGCTCAATTTCTGCTTGTTTTAGTCCTCTAAGTTTTAAAGGATAAGCGATCGCTTCTACTACTGGCATTCCCAAAAGTTTTGACTCCTGTAATACCATAGTTACTTCTTTTCGTAGTTGAACTATAGGTATTTTGCAGTACTCTTGATTATCTAAATAGATATAACCAGAAGTAGGAGAACTCAATTTATTTAATAGTCGTAACAAAGATGTCTTACCCGCTCCAGAAGCTCCTACTATCGCAACCCGAGCACCTTTTTCTACAGCAAAAGAAATATTTTTAAGTAAATACAGGGAGCTAACTGGGGCGGTTAAACTTACTTTTTCTAGATATAGTTGAGACTGCTGCTGTTCCATTTTTTAGCTAGGAAATTGCAACTGCATTAAAGATCGTCCAAGCATCTACTAATAGTAAAAGTATGGTACAACCCAATAAAATAAAATACATCCAAGGTTGTGATAGAGGACGTACATCAGTTGTATCTATACCAGTGTAAGTTTCTACTATCCGAACTAATTTGGCAAAACCCACTACTCGCATGGGCAACAAATAACCTTCTTCAGAGTTATTCAAAAAATAGTAGACTAGACCACCTTGGCCTGTAGTCCGAGGTTTGAGAGCTTTTATTTCTGTCCAAGGTAAATACCAACCTTTGCGAAAGAGGTCTGGTACCCAAGCTGGATAGGATACTTGAATTCCTTGACCATTTACTATTACTCTTTCTGCTAGAGCTCCATATAATGCTATCGCTCCTATTGTTAGTCCTATTACTAAAATAAAAGGGGGTACTGGCGCATTTGTGGCTTGAGATAAAAAAGGCAAAGGTACAGTTAATGCAACATATAAGCTTAAAAGAGTTAGTTTTATCAGAGGAGAAATTTTAAATACAAGTGTTTCTGAGTCTTGATTTTCAATCATACTGAATAAATACGCCTAATTAACCATAATAAAATTATACCTAGTTTGAACTAAAATTTTGTTTGATAATTTCTGAGGAGGTAGTCTTTTACCGTCCTGGTAAATGGATATGAACAAATCAAAGCAAAGGAAAAATGTTTTTATTTAGTAATATTTACTTTGACATAAGATCTATTCATTTTATCCAAAAATTGTCAGGAATTATAGAGAGAAAATGAGTAATTACTATCATATTCTCTCTAAGGTTTATGGAAATACGAAACACAAAAACAACTCCATTTGTTTGGAGTTTTAATTATCTAGTAAATCAACTTTTTTAAGCTTATATTTAGACTATAATTAAGTTGATTTATCCTCATAGTTTTTAATTTAACTCTTGGGAGCTTAAGGTAATTAATCTACTCTACTCAAAACTTGTCTTGATTTTGAAGGAGAGGTTAGTCTTGGAGATAAATTGACTGATCTTGCTACAGAATTCTTAGTTTCACAAATTGAAGAATAAGGACTTTCATTTATTTGTAGGCGATCGCAAGGTATTGTATCTGACAAGATAGAGCTGGCCAATGCTCCTGTGTGAACCTCCATTAAAGCACCAATAACTGATTCAAATACTAAACGTTGACCTGGAAATACAACTCTTTCAAAATACCAATTAGGTATATTACTAATTTTAGCTATCTGGATTTGACTTGTGGCATTTATGTAACAACAGATAATTGGATTGGAGCTTTTAGATGGTAGGGGATCAAGAATTTGTGCCATATTAATCTATCAAAAGTTTTTTGTTTATACAGTTATTTAATTATTCAGATAGCTTAACATTAACTGAACTCTATGAGTTGTAATTTTGAATACTTAAGTTTAAAGTTTTTCATTCAATGGTCAAGATAAATCTCTATATCAACTAAGTAAATATCTAGTTGGAAAAGGAGATCAAAAACATTAATTTTTTTTTAAAAAACGTTAATATCTTACAAACTAGTGCTTGCTATTGTAAATATTTTTTCCAGTAGAGGCTAGGCATCAGGGAGTAAGGAATAGAAAAAAATAAAAATGACTGTCCTCATTAACTAACATTATTTAAGATTGCAGATCGAAATTTTAAGAAAGTTTAAGATTAAAACTAAATGACTCTGACAGACTAACAATCTTTCTTAAAAAAGGATTTACACAACCTTGTATCACAAAGACATTATGGAAAATAAAATTCTTTATGTTCGGCTCCCATGTAATCCCATTTTTCCTATCGGAGTTGTGTATTTAGCAAATAATGTCCACAAACTCTTCCCAGAAGTAGAACAAAAGATATTTGATGTGGGTGCCGTACCACCTCTAGCTAAAGAACAGCTTTAAATCACTGTATTGATAAATTCAAGCCAAACCTATTAGTATTCTCCTGGAGAGATATCGAGATCTATGCACCTGTCGGGGGCCGTGGAGGAAACCCTCTGCAAAATGCTTTTGAGTTTTATTATGGAAAAAACCCCCTAATTAAACTTAGGAGTGCAGTAGGAGGTCTACGGTTAGCTACTTCCTATTACACAGAGCTTTGGCGCAATATAGGACTAATTAAACAGGGTCTAAAAAGAGCTCAAGCTTATCGACCAGAAGCTCGTGTAGTAGTAGTTGGTGGAGCAGTAAGTGTTTTTACGAACAACTGGGCCGTAGCTTACCCACTAGTACTATTGTATCTGTGGGGAAGGAGAGGTCTTGTTAGAAAGACTAAATTGTTTGAGGAGAAGATTTTAGAGATCAACGATGTTATGTGGTAGGGGAAACATTACCCCGTGATCGGATGATCCATGAACAACCTACTTATATTGAGAAAACTGCTTGTGAGTATCACTATATCAATAGTATCTGACCAGAGTTTATATATTATCTCCAAGACCGAGACTTCTATATTGGAGTACAAACAAAACGCGGTTGCCCCCATAACTGTTGTTACTGCATCTATACAGTTATTGAAGGTAAACAAGTCCGTATCAACTCTGCTGATGAGGTAGTTGCAGAAATGAAGCAACTATATGATCGTGGTATTCGTAATTTCTGGTTTACTGATGCTCAGTTTATTCCGGCTCGGAAGTATATTAATGATGCTGTGGAGTTATTAGAAAAAATCCTTGATGCAGGGCTGAATGATATTCACTGGGCAGCATATATTCGTGCGGATATCTTACTCCGAAGTTGTGGGAGTTAATGGCAAAAACTGGGATGAATTATTTTGAAGTTGGTATTATCAGTGGTTCTCAAGAACTTGTTAGAAAAATGCGGATGGGTTATAACTTGCGGGTGGTTTGGGAAAATTGTCGAAATTTAAAAGCTGCTGGTTTTAATGATTTAGTTTCAGTTAATTACTCGTTTAATGTAATTGATGAAACCTATGAAACAATTAGGTAAACTATTGCTTATCATAGAGAACTAGAGAAAATTTTTGGAGCTGATAAAGTAGAACCTGCTATTTTTTTTATAGGGTTACAACCTCATACTCATTTAGAAGATTATGCTTTCTCAAAATAAATATTGAGTCCTGGATATGACCCTATAAGTTTAATACCTTGGACAGCGAGAAAGTTGTTATGGAACTCAGAACTTTTAGGTGCATTTTTTGGTGAGGTTTGTATGGAGGTTTGGCAAAGAAACCCTAATGATTTTGGTCGTGAAGTTATGGATATTTTAGAAGAAAAATTAGGTTGTTCTAAACTTAGTGAAGGTTTAAGTGCGCCTATTAAAAATGAGCCTCAAATTAAGAAGTTAGAAGTCAAATTTTAAATTCTCTGCACAAACTAAATTTTATGATTGGGAAATTTGCTAACTACCCTGAGATTTTTATGTTAGTTAACTACGGAGATAGTTGGGGGTCTTAATTTTGCTGATCATTTTTCTATTATGGGGATAATTAACCTTTGATATCCTGTAGCATTTTATGTCGGCGATGGACGAAAACCTTTAACTATTAGCTGAAAAATATTTAATGTTTGGCTAAATAATGGTTTTATAGCTTGATTCAAAAAACACCACACCCGGCTTTTTATAGGTAGACCTTAGTAGGGACATTCTCTGGAATGTCTCTACAAAAATATTTTGTTTATAACTGATGATTTAAATATAATTTTATTGAGTAAATGTACTATACAGCTGATGCTTTATATCAACAACTAATTCTATAACTAATTCTATTTTTGCGTAACATCAGTAAAATAATTACGAAATAATACAAGGTTCAAATAAATGTTACAACTACAGTCAATTTAGGTAAGAATGAGCTAAACTCATATTAAGTATAAAAGGTATCAAATTTAATTACAAAAAGAGGTAAAATTATGAGTATTTTCAAATCTATGGAAAAGGCCGTTGTTTATATCTCAGAAGCTATTCGTCGGATTTTTGGTCCTAGTGATGATATGTACCCAATGATTGGTGTAAGTCCTTTTGAAGGAGATGTTTATCAAGGACCTAATTGGTTAGATGCAGATTAGAGCAAGTATCAAAAAATTAGTAAATTTCTCAACTCACCGAAAATTTTGGTTTAAAGTTTCGCCCTTCTAGGGCGACTTTTTAGTAGATTTTTTAGTGGATTTTTTTTTAATACAATAAGTTATTATATTGTTAGTTTTAGTTGCTCTTTGTGTATTCACTAGAAAAAAACGGACGGGTAAGCAAGTGTAAGGCTACTACAAAAGTAGCGACAGCTTGTAAAAGTAAACCCGCTGAGTTTCTAAGGCTCGGTTATTTCTCTACGCTTTTGCCCTGGGGATGGTGTCAATAACTTATAATTTTTGACGAAACTAATTAAATGTTTCAATGCTCTATCTGTCGGCAAAGAAAAATAACATAATATGAAATGGTTTAAATAGAAAAATTAGATCAAATTCTTTAATATGCTATAGCTTCTTCATTTGCTTGCTCAAATTTATATAAAGTTTTACTGGTTTAGATATTTGAATGTTTATTAGTTAATTTAGTTACGGGTGGGTAGTCCGAAACCAAGAACGGATAAGGAAGCAAGGGTAAGCTATTCCCTATAGCCTTTACCCATTCTTAATATTCCTCTGCTAGGATAGGGGTGGGTGCAGAAGTCTTTGGAGCGCAGAGCGTGTAATGGGTCTAAAACCTCACTCGCTTAAGGACTTTGACTGCTTTGAACTTCTCCTGAGTTTAATAGTTGGGGAAAATATCAAGACAATAATGATCAAGGAATAACTAGTCATTGGGGTATGTCTTTTCTTAACTAAATTATCAAAATATTGGCATAAAGACCTACGCTTTTGTGCAAGGAAGGGTCAAGATAAATAGCAACTAAGACTATAATAATATTGCTTTAGTTTTAGTGGTGAAAAATATTGAAAGCTAAATATAAATATCCTATAGAACCTAATATTGTGCAAATAGCTAAATTAAATAAATTATTTGGCTGTTGTAGATATGTTTGGAATCAGTCTTTAGTTCATTGTAATCAGTTATATGTTTATACTGTTAAGAAACCTTCATATACTGATTTAAGTAAGCAGTTTATAACTCAAGCTAAAAAAGAATTAACTTGGTTAAAAGATGTAGCAGATACTCCATTAAAACAATGTCTTAAAGATTTAGATCAAGCTTACCAAAGTTTCTTTAATAGTTGTACTAGTAAAGAAAAAGGTGTTAAGGTTAAACCTCCTACGTTCAAAACTAAAAAATCAGAACAAACTGCTAGATTTTTAAAATATAACTATAAGATAGCTGAAGATCAAATATATCTAACAAAGATAGGAAATTTTAAGGTTGTTGGGTTAAGAGAATTGCCTAGTATACCTACTTCTGTCACTATTATCAAAGATAATGCAGGTTGTTACTTTGCTATTTTTGTAGTAGAAATTCCTGTTAAAAATTTACTATTGTCTAATAATTTAATTGATGTTGATTTTGGGGTTTAAATTTTGGCTAAGGTTACTAATTTTGAAAATATTTAAGCTCTGAAATTAGTTGGTAAAAAAATTTAATTTTTTGCTTGGTTTGAAGGTTAATTAGCTCAAAAAAATCTTGATGGTAGATGTAGAGAAAAGCTAATACTTAGAGTGACAAAGTTTTAGACAAATTTCAAAGATATTGGAGTTGATTTTCTGCATAATTGATTAACTAAACTAACTTTTGAATAGGAAACTATTATATGAGAATCTTTAAATTTCTCTAGTCTGTTTAAGTATTGTCGCTGACTCCTAATACAAGTTCATTTTCAATATTTCACAAATAGTTTCTAACTTTAAATATTACATAATTTCCTGAAGTTACTGAGACTGTTCAAGTTTTGAGCTGATGAAATTTTACAGCAATTTTCTGGTATGGTAAACCCAGTGGAGACTTTGCATAAGGTATCTACTGGGTTTTGCTTATGATGATGTGGTTTATAAATATGAAAAGCCTACTCTAGATGAATGTGAGATTAAATTCTGGAAATAAGTTATGACTAGAGTGTGTTAATGATTTAAATTTATGAAGTCTTATTTAATTATAGCATTAATGGATGAAATTTGATGTGAGTTTATTTGATTAATGCATAGGAGTTCTCTGCTGTTTCCTGGAGCGAGGTCGGGAAGGTGTCTTGGCTCTATTCTAGTTAAAAAAATTGATTGAGGAAAAAGCAAAGGGCAGCACTACCTAATGGTACGGTCAAATTATCCAGACCTACTTTTGATAGGGTCTCTAAAGCAGTAGCAGCTAAGGCGACTGGAATAGCAACTATCCAGGTTTGCCAAATGTTGCCTTGCACTGCTAATAAAATTAGACTACAAACGGTATAGCTAACTAAACACATTCCTAGGGAGCCTTCCCAACTTTTGTTCATTCCCCAGACTTGATAGGGATGTTTGCCAAAGTTTTGACCAATGATAGCTGCGAACCCATCACCCCAAGCCATGGTTAATATTCCTATGGCGGCATATTGAGGTTGTTGAATAGACCAAAACCAACCGATGAGAATACCAATACTAACTGCGTAGAAAAATGTTCCTAGGCTTTTGCGCCCTACACTGTTAACGCTGGGAAGGATGGGAAGTCGGTAGGAAATAAGGGCGATCGCTGCTGAGATAATTCCGGCAGTAATGCCTATCCAGGGGGGAATTTCTAGCCACCAAGCAAATAGAATTACATTACCTGTGCCAATATGAACGACTTTTCGCGATATCTCTGGGTCGACTTTGGCAAAACGGTTCAGTGCTTCGGCAAAGATTAAAATAATTCCTAACCATCCACCGACGAGGAAAACTTGGAGCCAAATATTGGGAAATGTGCTGATGATAGACACTATAAGAAAGCTGAAAAGGATAGCATTTAATAATAACAGGATGTACATAGGAGCACTTCAGAAACTAGGTTTTTTTCCTGGTTTCTTTACTGTAAGTCCTTAATACAATAGAATTATTATGTTTGAATAATATACTATACTAATCTCTAATATTTAACTCTATGGGAAGAAATTTATGATTGATGATGGGTGTACTTTTCCAGATGTCACTTTTACTGTCCCAGATGTCAATTTTATGGCCCAAGTTTCTGTGGAACCACTAGGGGCTATGGGGATAATTGAAGAGGGGTGGAGTGAGGTTCGGAACAATTTAGCTGAGTTTGCTAGTTCTGAGACTTTTGAGAGGGATATGTTGAGTGTCTTTGGGGAGTCTACAAATGTTGATTTGGGAAGGACTATTATTGATGCTTTGGTAAAGGGTGAGGACTGGCCACAGATAAATGTTGTGCCAGCAGCACTGATGAATGGTGCGGCAGGAGGTTTTGACCCTCTGACTGGTGAGGTGTATTTAGGGGATAGTTTGGTTGAGCCATTGTCTGTTGTGGGGAGTGAAACAAGGGAGTTTGATCTAGTTGGTGTACTTACCGAGGAAATAGCACACTCTATTGAGTGGAAGTTAAATCTCACAGATACTCCAGGAGATGAGGGGGAGTATTTGGCAGCGTTGGTGAATGGGGATGAGTTGAGCGAGGGGGAAATTGCTCGGTTGCGGGGTGAGGATGATAGGAGGGAGATTTTAAATGGAACGGTTATAGTGGAGGCTAATTCAGATTTGACTTTTGAGACTCAAACTTTCCCAACGGGTGATCAACCTCTAGGGATGGCAGCAGCAGATTTTAATCAAGATGGGTTTCAGGATATTGTAGTAGCAAACATTGGAGTAGCAAATGGCATATCAATCTTTTTGGGTGATGGTAAAGGAGGAGTGTTAACTGCATTCTTATCTAAATTAGAAGGTGTTGTGCCCGCTCTCGTTACAGTAGGAGATATGAACCGAGACGGCAACCAGGATATCGTGACGGCAAATTTCAGGAACGATAGCGTGACAGTGTTGTTTGGAAATGGGAAAGGTCAGTTTAGCAGTTCTAGCAATTTTGCTGTAGGCGATAATCCATTAGAATTAGCGGTAGCAGACGTAAACCGAGACGGCAACCTGGATGTCGTTACCCCTAATTATTACTCTAACGATGTCTCTGTATTGTTGGGCAATGGGGATGGTACTTTTATGAGCGCTACGAATTTTACAACAGGAGGCTCTAAGCCTGAGGGCGTAGTTATTAAAGATATCAATGGAGACCGCAACCCGGATATTATGGTAAGTAATGTTGACTCTGCTACCGTTGCTGTCCTGCCAGGAAATGGAGATGGTACTTTTGGCTTGCCTACTAGTTTTCCGGCAGGAGGAAAAGTTTATGGTATAACAGGGAAGGACTTGAACCGAGATGGGAAACTCGATCTTGTCTTACCCACATTAGATCCAGATGGTGTTTCGGTAATGTTGGGTATAGGAAATGGATTTTTTGCTTTTCCCACGAACCTTCCAGTAGGTTCTCTACCAGAACATGTTGCCATTGAAGATTTGAATGGCGATCGCCAACTTGATCTTGTTGTCATAAACAGAGGGTCTGATAATATCTCCGTATTACTGGGAAAAGGGAAAGGACTTTTCGAGCCTGCGATTAATTTTGGGGTGGGAGAAGGGCCCAATATCGTTGTAGTAGAAGACTTTAATAATGATGGCAAAAAAGATATTGCTGTAACAAACAGTGAAGCTGATACCATCTCCATCTTAACTAATACCAGCAAAATTGCAGTCGCCGACCCCAACATTACCATCTCTGACACCAGAATAACTGAAGGCAACAAAGGCAGGAAAAATGCTAAATTCACTGTCACTCTCGACGACGCAAGCAATAAAACAGTCAAAGTCAACTACGCAACTGCTAATAGTAGCGCCAAAGCCGGAAAAGATTACCGGAAAACCACTGGTACTCTCACATTCAAACCTGGTCAAACCCAAAAGAAAATCAATGTTCCTATCTTCGGCGACACTATAGTCGAAAAAAACGAAAAATTTCAGCTCAACCTCAGCAAACCCAAAAATGGGAAAATCAAAGATAAACGCGGCATTGCCACCATCCGCAACGACGATAAAAATCAGCCCCTGCTATCTATTGGCGACGCTCAAATAACTGAAGGGGACCAGGGCAAAAAACAACTAAAATTCGATGTCACCCTCAACACCAAAGTCAAGAAAAGAGTTGAAGTTAATTACGCCACCGCGGACATGACTGCCAAAAAAGGTTCCGACTACCAACAAACCAAGGGCAAACTCATTTTCAAACCTAACCAGAAGAAAAAGACTATAACAGTTCCCATCCTGGGGGATACTCTCAACGAAGACGACGAGAAATTTAGAGTCAACCTTAGCAGACCTAAAAATGCTAAACTGAGAGATAAACGTGGAGTTGGTCTTATTAAAGATAATGATCGGGGTGGAGACCAACCAGGAGATAGTTTTGAGACAGCGATCAACTTAGACATACTCACAGGGGAACAGGTTGTGAGTGACACAATTGGTTTTACTGAGGGAATAAAGCGGGATACAAATGACTATTTCCGTTTCCAAACAGATAAAGAAGGTACTTTTGTGTTGGTTCTTGATGATCTGTTAAAAAATGCTGATGTTGATCTATATGGTAGTGAGCAAGAATTGATTAACCAGTCGAAAAATAAGGGTGTTAAGCCAGAAAGTATTAGTACCATATTAGACCCAGACACTTATTTTCTGCGGGTATATCCCCAAGGCAGCAGTCGCACAAACTACCGTCTCAGCGTTGATTTATTGTAGCACAAGTGTGTTAGCTGTAGTGTAATTATAGGGTGAGTTCTCTAAGTCTTTTTTTAAAGTAGGAGAGCTACCCTTAATATTATGTTTGGGTGAGTGATGATCATTAAAGTCTTTGGTATAATGATATTAAATGATGAAAAAATAGGTGTTTTTTTAAAGCTATAAAAAGACTAAAATTTTTATTTTTATGTCGATGCTTTTATATTGAGGAACCCCGAATTATAAATATTTAATAATACATAAATCATCAATTATAATAGTATAAGCAAAAAGCACAGACATTCTAATTACTCAAACTTAGTAAATAATTACTTTTGAACTTTAATTTTTAAGCTGCGTGTCGTGCTATATTTACCTATTCCATTTCTTTAGGAATGTTGTCTGTATAGTTTATGCTTACTTCTTCTTTCCTGAAAGTTTAAACACATTACACTTGAAACTTAAAATTACGAAGTAGTTTAGTTGCATCCTCACCTTCCAATGGTTTTGAGAATAAATATCCTTGTCCTTTGTTACATTGAAGTTTCTTAAGTTTTTGCATTTGAGTTCGAGTTTCTATTCCTTCTGCAATTATTTCTAAACCTAAATTATTAGCTAATCCAATAATAGCACCCACAATTTTACAAGTTTGACCACTTGTATCCGAGTCTAATCTACTCACAAAAGACCTATCAATTTTAATACTATCAATAGGGAATTGATGTAGATAACTTAATGATGAATAACCTGTACCAAAATCATCAATTAATAATTTAATATTTTTATTTTTCAGTTTATTCAAAATTTGAGTTGCTAAACTAACATTTTCCATAATTAAAGTTTCAGTTATTTCCAGTTCCAAATAACTAGGTTGACAATTTGTTTCTTCCAAAATTGTGTTAATTTCTTCCAATAAATTTGGTTGTGAAAGATGCTTACTAGAAAGATTGACACTCACGGTAAAATTATCAGTAGGAAATTGACAACTAGAATACATACAGCAACCAGAATCATATTTAGTACTACATTCTTGCTGCCAAGTAGTTAACTGATGACAAACAGATCGCAATATCCACATTCCTAAAGGTACAATTAAACCTGTTTCTTCTGCTAGAGGGATAAATTGTCCTGGATAAATCAAGCCTCTGGTAGGATGAGCCCAACGTAGCAAAGATTCAAAACCAGTAATTATACCTGTATTTAAACAGATAATTGGTTGGTAATTTAAGATAAATTGAGAATTTACCGGATTTTGTTTAATTATTTCTATTGCCCGTCGTAGATCGTTTTCCAGTTGTAATAAAGAGATAGCTTCCCTGTGCATTGTCAAATCAAACACCTCATGCCTTGCTTTCCCTAAAGTCTTAGCTCGATACATAGCAATGTCTGCATCTCGCAGCAAATCTTCCGGCTTGTTGTAAATAGGACAAATAAGGGGATGATTTTCATCAATATCCTCAATAAAATTTCTGCGGTTAGTAACAATACCAATACTTGCTGTAGTAAATATTTCATTTCCTTCCAAGTAAATTGGTCTAACAAGTTCTTGATGAATTCTCCCAGCTACTTTAGTAGCATCTTGCAAATTAGATGGAGACTCTAGTAAGATCGTGAATTCGTCTCCTCCTAATCTGGCCAGAGTATCTGAAGCTTTGATACAGTTTTGTAGCCGCTTACTGATCGCTATTAATAGCCTATCTCCAATAGTATGTCCTAAACTATCATTAATAACTTTAAAGCGATCTAAATCTAGAAAAAGCACATTAAATTGATAGTTTGGTTGTTTTCTAGACCGACATAATGCTAATTTTAATCGTTCAAAAAACAATGCTCGGTTTGGTAAACCTGTGAGTGTATCATGAAGTGCATCATAAACAAGTTTAGCCTGTGTTTTTTTGCGGTGGGTGATATCTTTAAGAATTATCTGTGTTGCTGCTTTCCCATCATAAGTATAAGGTATTCCCAGTATTTCTACATCTATGATTTCTCCATTTAGTTTAATCAACTTTTCTTCTTGTAAATGTGTTTCCATGCCTTGTTCTTGAACTTGTTGCAGTCGCTGTTTTTCTGTTTCTATAAGCTCTGAAGGAATGAATTTCCGAAGTAATTGACCAATGATTTCGTCTGGGCAATTTGCCCCAAATAATTTAGCTCCAGCAGCATTTATATAGACAATTTTTTCCATGTAGTTGACAGCGATCGCTTCTGGTGAGTTCTTGACCAAACGGTGGTAACGTTCTTCACTTTCTTTGAGTGCTGCCTCTGCCTGTTGGAGTGCAAACTCTTGCGCTCGTTTTTGTTGAGTTATATCTCTATTAACTCCTATACTTCCAACCATTTGATTCTGTTGATCTAATATTGGTACAACTGTTGTTTCACATATACCCTCACTGCCATCTTTGCGAATAAAATTAATTTCTCCTATCCACTTATCATTGACTTTGATCCTTTCTATGATTTCCTTTGTTAACACAGATGCTATTTCTGGTTTGTGTAAAATAGCTGGACTCTTCCCTAATACCTCAGTTTTACTATAACCAAACATTCGGGTTGCTGCTGAGTTCCAGTCAACGATATTACCCTGAGTATCTGTCAGAATTACTCCATCGTAGAGATACTCAAAAATTAAAGCTTTTTTTTGCAGTGATCTTTGAATAAGTGTATCTTCCAACGAAGGTGACAAGACAGAAAGTATTGCAGTTTCGCCATTGAATTTGATATAAGACATTGATACTTTAGCCCAAAATGGTGTGCCATCTATTTTTTTTAAGTATACCTCGCAATCAAATGTCTGTTTTTTTTTGGAATTCGGCAGCATAACTTCTCCATAGAAGTTTGCTAACAAAAACTCATATTCTTGAGGGCTAAAGTAAAAATTAGATGTTGGAAAACCGATAAAGTTATAATTAGAAAGGCCAAAAATTACTCCCAAAAATTCATTGTGGAAGATAATTATACCATCAACTGCACGACTAATCAATATTGCTGCTGGAATTAACTTAGTAAAAATTTCCCATAGTTCTTCAGATTTTTTTTGTATCTTTTCCATGGCTTACTAAAATCTTATTAATATTTTGAATATCTAAAAAATTATACAAGATCAATGTAGAGATATATATTATTATAACATAACTATAGAGTGTAATATATATCATCAAAAATACTAGTTTTTTTTTGCACAGACCTAACATCTTACTAGTGGCAAATGTTAGAACCTCTAATTGCCCCGGCAAAAACTAGAGGAATAACCCTTAGCTTCGATATGTCAGAGGTTCTTAATGTAATTTTCAAGGTAGCTCAAAAGGTTCTGAAAAGAAAAAATTAACAATCTGAAATACTTGTTATTCCATAGTTTAGCAATTACCAAAAATATTAATCATAGCCATGCATTAGCAACGTTTAATTTTATGTTTTATGGCCCATAGGAGTACCGTGACCGGAGATAATGCCAGAGGGTCGACAACTATTTTCTGGCTGGGGAAGCAGATGACAGATAGCAAAGACTGAAGGAGGAGTTGAGGGTGAGAGTACCTCTTCAAGCAGGAAGTAATACTTCAGTAAGTGCAGAAACTTTCAATACCCAATCATTCAAAATTGCTAGTGGGGGATAAGAGATCGGCTTATTGTACTTATGTAATTAATTTTGTAAGTAGTGGTACAGAATTAATTACACATCTATGCAAGCATACAAACTATATTCTTTACATTATTGTGAGCTCAAATAATTAGGGTTAGCTGAAAAAACTCAAACCATTTACCAATAAAGGATATAACTTGTTTTTGTGCACAAAATCTACAAGCTTGTTGTTCCACCGAAAAAATTGATGATTTTGAGCTATTAAGGGCAAAAAATTGAAATACTTCCGACTATATCTTTTGTAATTTCAATTTATCAGCGCCTCTCCACTTCAATATCTTTTGTAATTTCAATTTATCAGCGCCTCTCCACTTCAATATTTTCTCTCTCAATAGTTTCCACCCTGACCCATAAAATGTATTGAGCAAGTCCTAATTAGAATAGATAAGTAATAATGCAACAACACTATATTAACTAGTATTTATCTTAACTATAATTTATAAATATCTAGTAATTGTAGTTAGTTTGAGAATTTATATATTCATCCTCAATCTTTAGTAAGATCACATACCTTCTTGAAAATAGCTCCAACTACTGTAAAATAAATATTAAGTACCTCTTTCCTCCTGCATTATAGCAGCTTCAATCTTTCAATCTTGAGATACAATTATTATAGTTAATCGTATCTTTTTGAAAGACAAAAGTAAAAAAAATATAGTATTCCGTGGGGGTTGATGATAGGTGGATAGGACTTGTATTTTTGGTCATTGCTCAATTATTAAATAACAAACATTTCAAATTATTCAATTTTTATTCCCATACCTTGATTTAGAAACTCCATACTTTTATATTATATCAAAATCTAGTTCAAATTAATATCAAAACTGTAAAATTAATGTTGAGTTAAGTAGAAGGACACTATAACAATGTTAGAAAATTATAACAATCAGATCCAACAACGAGCAACCCTAGGTATCCCACCTTTACCACTAGATGCTGAACAAACATCAGACCTATGTGAACTACTGAAAAGTCCACCGATAGGAACAGAAGAGAAGTTAATGACATTACTACGCTTGCGTGTACCACCAGGAGTAGATGAAGCAGCCTATGTCAAAGCAGGATTTCTCACAGGTATTGCTAAAGGAGAAATAACCACCCCTCTTATCACCCCCACCTATGCAGTGGAACTATTAGGAACAATGGTTGGTGGTTATAATGTCCAATCTCTAATTGACATACTCAAATCGGAAAATTCTGAATTGGCCAGCACAGCAGCTACTGCCCTAAGTAAAATTCTGCTAGTATATGACGCTTTCAATGACGTGATCAAATTAGGAGAAACCAACCCCTATGCCAAAAAAGTAGTAGACTCTTGGGCAGCAGCAGAATGGTTTACGACTCGGCCCCAACTTCCAGAAGCGATAACAGTTACCGTCTTCAAAGTCCCAGGTGAAACTAACACCGACGATCTCTCACCAGCTCCCCACGCCACGACTCGTCCCGACATTCCTCTTCACGCATTAGCAATGCTAGAGTCAAAAATGCCAGAAGGGTTAAAGACAATTGCGCAATTAAAGCAAAAAGGTCATCCAGTAGCTTATGTTGGAGATATTGTGGGTACAGGTTCATCCCGTAAATCTGCCTGTAACTCCATGCTGTGGCATATTGGGGAAGATATTCCTTTCATTCCCAATAAACGTTCTGGTGGTTATATTCTGGGAGGTAAAATTGCTCCTATTTTCTTCAACACTGCAGAAGACTCCGGCGCACTACCGATCGAATGCGATGTCACAAAAATGGAGACAGGCATGGTCATAACTATCTATCCCTACAAAGGAGAAATTATCAACGAAGCAGGAGAAATAATTTCCACCTTTACCCTAAAACCAGAAACTATGTTAGACGAAGTTAGAGCCGGAGGGCGGATACCTCTATTAATTGGGCGTACTCTGACTGACAAAACTCGTAATATTCTAGGGTTAGAAACCAGTTCTGTATTTACTCGTCCCCAACTACCAACAGACACAGGTAAAGGTTTCACCTTGGCACAGAAAATGGTAGGTAAAGCTTGTGGTTTAGCAGGCATTCGACCCGGTACTGCTTGCGAGCCATTGATGACAACAGTGGGTTCTCAGGATACTACAGGACCAATGACCAGGGACGAAATGAAAGAACTTGCTTGCCTTGGTTTCAGCGCTGATTTAGTTATGCAGAGTTTTTGTCATACTGCTGCCTATCCCAAACCAGTTGATATTAACACTCATAAAGAATTACCAGATTTCTTTTCTGCTCGGGGTGGGGTAGCGTTGCGTCCTGGAGATGGAATTATTCATTCTTGGTTAAACCGAATGTTGTTACCGGATACAGTGGGAACAGGAGGTGATTCTCATACCCGTTTTCCTCTGGGAATTTCTTTCCCTGCGGGTTCTGGTTTGGTAGCATTTGCAGCCGCTCTAGGTTTGATGCCATTGGATATGCCAGAATCTGTTTTGGTGAGATTTAAGGGTGAGTTACAACCAGGGGTAACACTACGAGATATTGTGAATGCTATTCCCTATGTAGCGATTCAAAAAGGGTTGTTGACTGTAGCTCTGGAGAACAAGAAAAATGTCTTTTCCGGACGAATTATGGAAATGGAAGGTTTGCCATATTTGAAGGTTGAGCAGGCATTTGAATTAACGGATGCGACGGCGGAACGTTCCTGTGCTGGTTCCACAATTAAGTTGGGTGCGGAGACAATTTCTGAGTATTTGCGTTCTAATGTTACTTTGTTAAAGAATATGGTAGCACGGGGTTATCAGGATACACGAACAATTATGCGTCGGGTTTCTAAGATGGAGCAATGGTTGGCAAATCCAAAGTTGATGTCAGCAGATGCGAATGCGGAGTATGCAGAAATTATTGAAGTAGATTTGAATGAGATCAAGGAACCTATTGTGGCGGCACCCAATGACCCCGATAATATTAAATTGATGTCCGAATGTGCGGGGGATAAAATTGATGAAGTATTTATCGGTTCTTGCATGACAAATATTGGTCACTATCGCGCTGCTGCGAAAGTATTGGAAGGTGCAGGACGAGTTAAGGGTGTATTGTGGATATGTCCACCTACTCGCATGGATGAGAAACAGTTACGGGAGGAAGGAATATACGGTGTCTTTGCTGCTGCTGGTGCGCGGATGGAAATGCCAGGATGTTCTTTGTGTATGGGAAATCAGGCACGGGTTAAAAACGGGGTGACAGTGTTTTCGACTTCGACCAGGAATTTTAATAACCGTATGGGTAAAGGTGCTCGTGTGTATTTGGGTTCTGCAGAATTAGCGGCGGTGTGTGCGCTGTTAGGGCGAATACCTAGTGTGGATGAGTATTTGGATATTATGAAGGAGAAAGTAGATCCCTTTGCGGGTGATTTGTATCGGTATTTGAATTTCGATCAAATTGCTGGTTTTGAGGACGAAGGTCGAGTGGTCAGTTTGGACGAGATGCCTAACACTGAGGATATTTTGGAAACGCCAGTTGTTGTGGCTAAGTAGGTAAGTTGCTAGATCAGGGTGGGCGATCGCTCACCCTACTCTTTTACAAAGCATCTATACTTTAAGAGTTAATTTGGGAAAGTATTTACCAACAGTAAGTAATTTCTGTCTTTCAACTTCTACGCTTGAGCAGTTTTTTTTAGTGATTTTACAAAATATTCACTAACGGCAAGTAATTTCGGTCCTTCAACTTCTACCCTTGAGGAGTTTTCTCTAACAAAAACTTTCTCACCTATAAAAGAAACACTTGTTTGAGGGGGAATAGTTATCCTAATTACAGAAAAATTTTTATCGCATATAGTATCAATTTTCATTAAAACTTGAGTTTTTAATAGTTCAGTAAGTTGAAAATTTCTGATGGAGTTGATTAGTATCTCAATATATTTTTATAAGGTTTTATTCTGCTGTTTAGCTTTTCTATCAATTCCGACAATATACTTTTAATATATTTAAATTTGATGTAGATGTATCTGACTCATCTTTCTTCTGTAAAAAAAACTCTTTTATTGCTTAATTAAATAAGAACTCTTCCATTGCATTTCAAGGATTTGTTTCGTGTTTCCTGATTTAGTGCCTATTTCCCAAGCAATTCTCGACCAAGCTTTAGTGCCAAGATAAATCATACCATTACTTCTGAGTAAATGCCCAAACCCCATTCCAATTTTTGGGTACACCAGTTACCATTAAATCATCAATTCTTTCCAGATAAAGTTGAGCTGTTTTATCTGAAGAATTAACGGCTAATACTTTCTCAAAATAATCTTTAGCATCAACTAACTCTCCTACACGATAAGACTCCAAACCTAATGCAAAATCTACCTGAGTTTGTAATTTTAACTCTCGTATCTCATCAACTTCACCATCAAGAACTTCATAAACATTAATCGGTTCATCTATACCCTTAACAGATGCCCGGTCTAAAAACCTAATTTGATATTTCTGCGGATTTTTTAAATAGTTAAAAGCTGACTCAGAAATTAATAAAGAAACACCATAAAACTTAGTCAAACCTTCCAAACGAGCTGTCAAATTCACATTATTAGAAAATGCATCTCCTGACATCCGACCCTTTTCTCCAACTATGCCTACCATAATGTGACCCCAATGAATACCAATTCCAATTTTTATAGGCATCCAACCTGTAGATAATAGAAACTGATTATATTCCTGTAATCTTTTGAGTTGAGCAATAGCTGCCTCCAATGCATCATCAGCTCCATCTGGAAATACTGCCATAATACCATCTCCCAGAAATTTAATAATCAAACCGTTGCGATCGCGAATTTCTGGACAAACCTCCTTTAAATAACCATTCACAAAAGCAAAAGTTTCTTGAGAAGTCATCTGCTCAGATATAGTCGTAAAAGAGCGAATATCAGAAAAGAAAATTGCCATTTCAGTACTAACTCGATCCCCTAGTTTAACATTAATAATGCTTTCTTTTGAGAGTAACTCAACATATTCGTGGGGAACAAAACGCTCGTAAGCTTTAGTGATTTTTGATAATTTAATATGAGTTTGAATCCGGGTTAATAACTCATCTTTAGCAAAAGGTTTAGTTAAATAATCATTAGCACCAAATTGGAAACCCATAACTAAATCAGCAATTTGATTTTTAGCTGTTAACATTAACACAGGTAAACTTTGGGCCGGATATTTTTCTCTAATTTGAGAGCATACCTCATAACCAGACATATTTGGCATCATTACATCTAGCAAAATTAAGTCAAAATTATGATTATTCTCCAAAGCCGCCAAAGCTTCTTTTCCACTTAATGCCTGGGTAACTTGATAATTATTGGCTTTGAGGTAATTGTTTAAAACTTGAATATTTATCGGTTCATCATCAACAACTAAAATATGGAAATTACCATTATTCGGGATTAGATGATTTTCATTTTTGTTAATATCTACGGATGTTTCTACTCCTTCAATAAGATTATTAACATTTTTAAGGGAGAAAGAATGCACAGGTTCTTTAGAAATATTCAGAGTAAAAGTAAACTCTGAACCAACACCAGGATTAGATTTTACCGAAATAGTACCACCGTGTAATTCAACTAATTGTTTGGTTATTGGCAAACCTAAACCCGTTCCACCATATCGACGTTCTGTAGATCCATCTCCTTGTTCAAAAGATGCAAAAATTGCCTCATGTTTATCTTCAGGGATACCAATACCAGTGTCAGAGACAGTAATTGCCATTTTTGGATTGTTCTTAAGGTCAATTAATTCTGCTGAAATCGTTATTACACCGACCTCCGTAAATTTGATAGCATTTCCCACCAAATTATGCATAATTTGCTGAATGCGATTTTCATCTGCTTCCACAGGTGGTAAATCTGATGAAATAGCATTAATAAGCTGTACATCTTTCTCCTTTAAAATAATCCGAGAAAAGGTGAGAACTACTTCAGTAACTTCTCGCATTCCTACTGAAGACATTTTTAGTTTGATGCTGTGGTGACGTAGTTTGGAAAAATCAAGAATATCATTGACCAAGTTGGCTAAACGATGTCCACTAACAACAATCATTGATAGATTCTTGTTTTGCAATTCGGAGATATTACCGGTAGCACCATCCATCATGGATTCTGCTATGCCAATTATTCCATTTAGAGGTGTACGCAGTTCATGGGATGTATTGGCTAAAAATTCATCTTTAAGTTGGTCTAAGTGTTGCAACTCTTGATTTTTTCTTTCTAGATGATTAAATGATTCTGCTAACTCTTTTGTCATTTTATTAAAAGATTCAGCTAAAATCACCAACTCTTTGAATCCTTGAATTGATACATTTTGATTAATTTCTCCATGAGAAATTGCGTAAGCTGCTGTTGATAATTTTTTAATTGATTTAGTGATCCAATTCACTATTAATAGCCCTAAACCTGAAGCTATTGCCAAAGCTAAAATACATAATCGAATAGTTGATTTAGTATTTTCGTTTATTTGTGCCATAAATTCATTTTCTGGGATGACTACTACTGTCAACCAATGAAGACCATGTTTATCCTTATAAGGTGAAACTTGCATAAATATTTTTTCACCATCTTGAATAAAATTAAGTTTTTTTGTCGTCTCAATTTGACTGAGGTTTTTGTATTGTTCTATCAAATATTGTGTTGCTGATTTTATTAGTTGATTATTACTATCTATGGCTTTTTGAAAGCCTAATTTATCTTTGTCTTCTACTACAGAACTTGCTATGAGAATACCTTTGTTATTTAAAATAAAAGCTTCTCCAGTATCACCAATTTCTATAGTTTTGAGAAATAGACTTAGTTCTTCAGAGAAGAAAATATCAACACCACATATTACTTTGAGATTGTTTTCGCGATCATATACTGGCAAAGTAGCAGTAATTGTAAGCTTTCCAGTGGCAAAGTCTTTGTAAATTTCACTCCATGTCGCTTTACCTGCAGATTCACCTGCTTGATACCAGGGACGATTTCGAGAATCAAATTTTTTAGAGCCTTGTATAACTAAATTTGTCATATTACCTTGGCTATCTAGAGCATATTCATAACGGAAAAAATTAGTTAATTCATTACTAAAAGCCAGCCACAACATATCATTTTTTCCTAACCTTTGTTCTCCCATATATTCACTTTTTTGAGGTAGTCTTGTTACTCCCATATATTCACCTTTTTCAGGACTACCACAATAAATCCATTGAATTGACTTAAACAAATTCATTTGTAGCCAAAAAAGACCTTGACCTCGGACTGGAAATATGCTCAGATTATCTTCGTTAATAGCATAAGCAGTTAATTGATTAATCTGATGAGGGATTTGTAAATAGTTATCTACTTCTCGAACGATATGAATAGCAACTTGTTTACGCAATTTACTAGCTAGGGCATTGATAGCTTTCTGTCCATTGCGAAAAGATAACCATCCCGTTAATCCGACTACAATCAAAAGCTGCAAGAGGAAAGGAATAACTAAGAAGTATGTTAAAGGTATTTCTTCTAAAAAGTTGGTTTTCTTATTTAATTGCTTGAGAGATTTTTTTGCCACGGAAAGTAATCCTGAATAATATCCAATTTTTCTGTTTTTTTACAAAACTTACGCACTAATCTTAAATTATACACTATTTTGATTTGTAGAGAATAATAGGATAACGAACCTAAAAACTATCTTTTAGAATACAATTAAGGATAATAAGGAGAGGTAGTAATTAATTATTAATTAATAATAAAATCTTTGTACTATAAGCATATTGCCTAGTGTTTTCCAGATTAAGAACCTTATAGTTTAATTTCTATAATTTAACATTACTTCTGAGTAAATGCCCAAACCCCATTCCAATTTTTGGGCACACCAGTTACCATCAAATCATCAATTCTTTCCAGATAAAGTTGAGCTGTTTTATCTGAATAATTAACGGCTAATACTTTCTCAAAATAATCTTTAGCATCAACTAACTCTCCTACACGATAAGACTCCAAACCTAATGCAAAATCTACCTGAGTTTGTAATTTTAACTCTCGTATCTCATCAACTTCACCATCAAGAACTTCATAAACATTAATCGGTTCATCTATACCCTTAACAGATGCCCGGTCTAAAAACCTAATTTGATATTTCTGCGGATTTTTTAAATAGTTAAAAGCTGACTCAGAAATTAATAAAGAAACACCATAAAACTTAGTCAAACCTTCCAAACGAGCTGTCAAATTCACATTATTAGAAAATGCATCTCCTGACATCCGACCCTTTTCTCCAACTATGCCTACCATAATGTGACCCCAATGAATACCAATTCCAATTTTTATAGGCATCCAACCTGTAGATAATAGAAACTGATTATATTCCTGTAATCTTTTGAGTTGAGCAATAGCTGCCTCCAATGCATCATCAGCTCCATCTGGAAATACTGCCATAATACCATCTCCCAGAAATTTAATAATCAAACCGTTGCGATCGCGAATTTCTGGACAAACCTCCTTTAAATAACCATTCACAAAAGCAAAAGTTTCTTGAGAAGTCATCTGCTCAGATATAGTCGTAAAAGAGCGAATATCAGAAAAGAAAATTGCCATTTCAGTACTAACTCGATCCCCTAGTTTAACATTAATAATGCTTTCTTTTGAGAGTAACTCAACATATTCGTGGGGAACAAAACGCTCGTAAGCTTTAGTGATTTTTGATAATTTAATATGAGTTTGAATCCGGGTTAATAACTCATCTTTAGCAAAAGGTTTAGTTAAATAATCATTAGCACCAAATTGGAAACCCATAACTAAATCAGCAATTTGATTTTTAGCTGTTAACATTAACACAGGTAAACTTTGGGCCGGATATTTTTCTCTAATTTGAGAGCATACCTCATAACCAGACATATTTGGCATCATTACATCTAGCAAAATTAAGTCAAAATTATGATTATTCTCCAAAGCCGCCAAAGCTTCTTTTCCACTTAATGCCTGGGTAACTTGATAATTATTGGCTTTGAGGTAATTGTTTAAAACTTGAATATTTATCGGTTCATCATCAACAACTAAAACGTGGAAATCACCATTAGGTATTTTACTTCCTAGGGGTTTACTCCTGATAGTTGTTTCTATGTTCTTGATCAGATAGTGAATATTATTAACAGTAGGACTAGGAAAATTTAAAGAGGAATTAGGTACGAGTTGATTAGATATGGGTAAGGTCACGTTAAACCGGGAACCTACACCAACTTCAGACTCAACCCAAATACGACCGCCTTGGAGTTCTACTAATTCTTTGGTGACAGCCAAACCTAAACCTGTACCGCCGTATTTTCTTATAATTGAACCTTCTCCTTGTTCAAAAGATTCAAAGATACGATCTAGTTGATCAGGGGGAATACCGATACCAGTATCAGATACCATGATAATAATTTCAGTGGCTTCATCTTGATCTTCTTTAGGGGAGTAGAGGGAAGCAGAGATTTCGACTTTCCCAGATTCAGTGAATTTGATAGCATTGGCAATTAAATTATAGAGTATCTGTTGTAGACGGTTTTCATCAGCTAAAACGGGGGGTAAGTCTGTCGGTATAGCATTTGTTAATTGCAGATTTTTGTTTTTGCCAACTAATACTCTATTTAGGGTGATAACTGATTCAACGACTATCCTAACATCAATGGCTCTGACTTGTAATTCTAATTTGTGGTATCTAATTTTAGAAAAGTCGAGAATATCGTTGACGAGGTTGGAGAGACGACGAGCACTAGAAACTATTATGGCTAAGTTAGAGGTAGTTATAGAGTTTAAATTTTTAGTGTTTTCTTCTAGTAGAAATTCTCCAATACCGATAATACCATTTAGTGGGGTGCGGAGTTCGTGGGAGGTATTGGCAAGAAATTCATCTTTAAGGCGATCTAGTTCTGTGAGTTGTTTATTTTGGGCTTCTAGGGTTTCAAAGGATTTCTTGAGCTGGCTTGCCATCTGATCAAAGGAGTTGGCCAGTTCCCCTAATTCATCTTCGCGATAAATTTTGAGTTGGGTTTCCCATTTTCCTTGAGAAATTTCTTTGGCAGCAGAATTAAGTTGTAAGATAGGCTTGGTTATCCAGTTAGTGGTGACTATTCCTAATAATACGGTTATTGTCAAGGCAGCAAAACTTAATAGAATAGTAGTACGAATGTTCATATTGACTTTTTCCATGAAGTCATCTTCAGGAATAACTACTACTGCTAGCCAATTAATACCTCGTCCGTCTATTACTGGTATAACACTAGCATAGTACCATTCTTCTTCAATAGGAAAATTCATTTCGTGAGTGTGAGTAATTTCGGCAAAACTACTAAACTTTTGTTGTAGATGTTTTGTCGTCATGCTTACTATCTTATTCTCACTAGCAGTGGCGGGTAGGCGTTCTATTTTTCGATTTTCCTGAGTTCCTTTAATTACAAAAGGCTCCATAACCTCGGAAGAAGCAATTAAGTTTCCCGATCGTTCGATAATGAAACTTTGACCGTTGGGACTAATGTATAAGTTTTTGAGGAAATTTGTGAGTTTGACCAGGGTGGTTTTGTTTGAGAGAACTCCTAATAAATTCTCTGTTGAGTCAAAAATAGGTTGAACTGCGAAGATGTCGAGGGAGCTATTTTGACCAGAAAATGAGGACAAAATTGGACTCCAGGTGGGCTCGCCTAATTTTTTTGCTACTAAATACCAGGGAGTATCCCGGGGGTCGTACTCTTTGCTGTTTAAATATTGGCTAATGTTACCTTGATTATTAAGCAGATAAGTTTCGCAAAGGCTTTGGGTAGGGATTTTACAACTTTTTAGGTAAATTTCTCCTTCTGCGAAATGTTCGACGCCAATAAATTCTCCTTCTTCGTTGCCAAAGAATAAATAATCCTGTAAATCTTTTTCTTTTACGACTTCCCAAAAGTATCGCCTGAGTGCGACAAAATTATAGATGTCTAAGTTTGCACTTTCTATAGCATCATTAGTGATCCTCAGAACTTGATGAGATTGATTTAAATATCCCAAAACGTGCTGTTGAATGCGATCGCTAATTTTGTTAGTTAGCTTTTTGCCCAAATCATCAACGGTTTGTTGCCCATTCAGAAAAGCTATATATCCTAATGCTCCAAAAGCACCAAGAATTTGGATAACATAGGGTACTATTAAAATAGTTTTTAAAGAAAGCTTACTAAATATTCTACCCAGGTTTAGGGACAAAGATTTAAATGCCATGAAAGCTAATTATTTTTTTTAGTTAGTATATTTCTCTGTTGATTAGGAACTGTTAATCAGTGAGTGAGTTAACATCAGGAGCATTTTGAATTAAAAGTTAACGTTAATTAATTCTAACAACTTAACTACTGGGTTTATATAGTTAGGCGATGATTATTAAACTTCCACCCATCTGCATCTAAAACTTTTGAGCAATAAGGCTAAATTTTTGGGCACATATCAAAGTCATCTCTGAGAAAATATCTGTAAATAAAATATTAAATCTTGGCTTTAGGTAAGTTAGCCACAGATCTCCCCATTTTAAAATTAATAATCTCTATGATGAGCCATAACCTAATGAAACTTAGACTTCAGAGTAGATATTTGCAGTAGATCTTAAGACTTATTTTGTAGATATTTTCTTAAATAATTTAACCCTAAATATGCTACTGCCCTACAATTTAACTATAAAAGCTTTGTTTGACAAAAATTAACAACTATGATAGACCAAAAAAAACCTCCTCAATCTATTGACTTTTAAATTTTAAGTTTTATTTCTTTAAGTTTAATAAACTTTTAAAAAATCTGTCTTTGACATCAATAATCAAGTAAGTGTTATGTAAGAATGCTTATTAGTTTTGCCCACTTAGTAAAGAAATGTAAAGTAACCATAAGTTATGGAAACACTTTATCAATATGCCTGGCTAATTCCAGTACTGCCGCTACTGGGAGCAACCTTAGTTGGCTTTGGCCTAATTTCCTATAGCCGAGCCACAAGTAATTTACGACAGGGAGCCGCAATATTTATTGTCTCTCTGTTGGGAACTGCAATGGTTTTATCCTTTGCATTGCTCTGGAGCCAAATAAATGGCCATGAAATCTATACCCAAATGTTTGAGTGGGCAGCAGCAGGTGACTTCAAGCTCAGTATGGGCTACACCATCGATCACTTGACTGCCCTCATGTTAGTCATAGTCACTACCGTTGCCTTCTTGGTAATGGTCTACACAGATGGCTACATGGCTCACGATCCTGGATATGTACGCTTTTACGCTTACTTGAGCTTATTTAGCTCCTCAATGTTAGGTCTAGTAATTTCTCCAAACCTAGTCCAAATTTATATTTTCTGGGAACTTGTTGGTGTATCCTCATACCTACTAATTGGTTTCTGGTACGACCGTAAAGCAGCAGCAGAAGCCTGTCAAAAAGCTTTTGTTGTCAACCGTGTCGGTGACTTTGGTTTACTCCTGGGAATGCTAGGAATTTACTGGGCCACTGGTACCTTTGAATTTGAGGCTATGGGTCTTCGCTTGGAGCAACTAGTAGAAACAGGAGCCCTAAGCATTGGTTTAGCTACCCTTTTCGGTGTCTTAGTTTTCCTAGGACCTGTAGCTAAGTCAGCCCAATTCCCACTGCATGTTTGGTTGCCCGACGCAATGGAAGGCCCGACTCCAATTTCTGCCCTGATCCACGCAGCAACGATGGTAGCTGCTGGAGTATTCCTAATTGCCCGGATGTATCCAGTATTTGAACATCTGCCAGTGGTAATGGATATTATCGCTTGGACGGGAGCCTTTACAGCTTTTCTGGGGGCAACGATCGCTATTACTCAAAATGATATTAAAAAAGGTCTGGCCTATTCGACTATTTCCCAGTTGGGCTACATGGTAATGGCAATGGGTGTGGGTGCTTATAGCGCTGGACTATTTCACCTAATGACCCATGCTTATTTCAAAGCTATGCTGTTCCTCTGTTCTGGTTCTGTAATTCATGGAATGGAGGCAGTGGTTGGCCATAATCCAGTTTTGGCTCAAGATATGCGGTTAATGGGTGGACTCAGGAAATATATGCCTATTACCTCTACTTGCTTTTTAATTGGTACTGTGGCAATTTGTGGTATCCCTCCCTTTGCAGGTTTTTGGTCAAAAGATGAAATTTTAGGCAGTGCCTTTGGAGCAAACCCAGCTTTATGGTTCATTGGTTGGGCAACTGCTGGCATGACTGCTTTTTATATGTTCCGTATGTATTTCTCTACTTTTGAAGGAGAATTTAGGGGTAATAACACAAAAATTAAGGATCAATTATTGCTGGCAAATGCTGCACCCCTGATGGAACTTAGCCCTGGGGCTATAGCTCCCAAAGAGTTGGAAAATGGCCATGATAGCCATGACCACGACCATGATCATAGCCACTCTCCCCATGAGTCTCCTGTGAGCATGACTCTACCATTAATGGTTTTGGCAATTCCTTCGATGGTTATTGGTTTATTGGGAACACCTTTTGCTAATTATTTTGAACAGTTTATTTATGCTCCTGGAGAGTCTTTGGCACAAGTCCTGGAGGAGTTGGCAGAGTTTGAGCTTAATGAATTTTTGATTATGGCGGGTAACTCTGTTGGTATTGCTTTAATTGGTATTACCTTTGCTTCACTTATGTATTTGAGTCATAAAATTGACCCAGATGCGATCGCTAAAAAAATCCCATCTCTCTACAACTTTTCCCTCAACAAATGGTATCTAGATAATATCAACGATTTTCTATTTGTTAAAGGTAGTCGTCGTCTAGCACGGCAAGTTTTGGAAGTGGACTACAAGATAGTTGATGGAGCTGTTAACTTGACAGGCTTTATTACCCTATTGAGTGGGGAAGGTTTGAAGTATTTAGAAAATGGTCGAGCTCAGTTTTATGCCTTAATTGTATTTGTGGCAGTTTTGGGCTTCGTTGTTTTCTCTGGTGCCTAGTTAATTATCATTGACTAGTAGTTTTCCTAGTGATATTTGGTGGAATACTTTTTTTGTTAATTTCCTGTTTATAGGGAACATTTCAAATTTAGTAGTGTCGCTACAATTCAATATTGTAGGGTTTGGCTCAAACAACCCCTACAATACTTGAATTCTTTACTAAGACTGATGATAATATTTTAGCAGCTATTGGAAAACTATTACGTCTTTTTCCCTTTACCCAATTTTCCTTTTTCTGGAATAAGCCCTTGAAAACCTCTCTACCTCTAGGAGAGAGGTTTGAAAAAATATTTTTTATCTTCCTATTTCCCAAAATAAGGAGATTTTATCTGACCTCTGAGTCATAGGTGATACTCAGGAACTAATACTATTGCACATAAGTCAAAGTTTAAAATTCTCAAGTCAAAATTTTGACAATAAAGTAATTTAAAGAAATTATTTGAAATTTTAAGTTGGAAACTATTTCTGATATCTTGAAAATGATTTCCTATTAAGATAGCAAGAGTAAATTTACAGCTAATTTCTGATTTATGATCCATAGCTATATTTGGTGAAAATAATGTAGTGCAGGCATCTTGCCCGCGTAGCTGTACCTCATAATAACTGAATATGCTGTAATAGCATTAGAAATAGGACAACTACCCTCATTATTTATTCTAGGATATTTTTGAATTGATTTAATAGTGATTTAACATTTATGATGACTAATTTTCCTTGGCTAACTACAATTATCCTATTTCCAATAGTTGCATCTTTGCTACTTCCGATCATTCCTGATAAAGACGGCAAAACGGTGCGATGGTACTCCTTAATAGTTGGATTAATTGATTTTGCTATTATTATTGCTGCTTTCTGCACAGGATATGATGTTAATAACCCTGAACTTCAACTGGTAGAAAGTTACCCTTGGGTACCTCAGCTAGATTTAAATTGGTCAGTGGGGGCGGATGGTTTATCTATGCCATTAATTATCCTAACTGGCTTTATCACGACTCTAGCAATTATGGCAGCATGGCCTGTAAGTTTTAAGCCGAAGCTATTTTACTTTTTGATGTTGGCAATGTACGGCGGTCAAATTGCTGTATTTGCTGTACAAGATATGTTGCTATTTTTCCTGGTTTGGGAATTAGAATTAGTGCCTGTTTACCTAATTCTTTCCATCTGGGGTGGTAAACGCCGGCTATATGCGGCAACTAAGTTTATCCTCTACACAGCGGGTGGCTCATTGTTTATTTTGATTGCGGCTTTAACAATGGCCTTCTATGGGGATACTGTTAGTTTTGATATGAGGACGATCGCTCTCAAAGATTATGCTTTCAATTTGCAACTGTTGTTATATGCAGCTTTCTTAATTGCTTATGCTGTGAAGTTGCCTATTTTCCCACTACACACCTGGTTACCTGATGCCCACGGGGAGGCAACGGCACCTGCTCATATGTTGCTGGCTGGAATTTTGCTGAAAATGGGTGGTTATGCTTTACTGCGGATGAATGCGGGAATGTTACCTGATGCTCATGCGGTCTTTGCTCCGGTGTTGGTAATTTTGGGGGTTGTAAATATTGTTTATGCTGCTTTGACGTCTTTTGCTCAACGAAACCTGAAGCGGAAAATTGCCTACTCTTCTATTTCTCACATGGGGTTTGTGTTAATAGGTATGGCTTCTTTTACTGATATTGGTTTGAGTGGAGCTGTGCTGCAAATGATTTCCCATGGTTTGATAGGGGCGAGTTTGTTCTTTTTGGTGGGAGCTACTTATGACCGGACTCATACTTTGATTTTGGATGAAATGGGTGGTGTCGGTCAGAAGATGAAAAAGGTGTTCGCTATGTGGACGACTTGTTCTATGGCTTCTTTGGCTTTGCCCGGAATGAGTGGGTTTGTGGCTGAGGTTATGGTGTTTATTGGTTTTGCTACCAGTGATGCTTATAGTTCAACTTTTAAGGTTTTAGTGATTTTCTTGTCTGCAGTTGGGGTAATTTTGACTCCTATTTATCTGTTGTCAATGTTGCGGGAGATTTTATATGGTCCTGAGAATAAGAAGTTGGTTGAACACGAGGTTCTCAAGGACGCGGAACCCCGGGAAGTGTTTATTATTGGTTGTTTGTTAGTGCCAATAATTGGTATAGGCTTGTATCCTAAAATTGTGACTCAGATATATGATGCGACGACTGTACAGTTAACAGCGCGGTTACGAGATTCTGTGCCTGTGTTGATGGGGCCTGAAAAAGTGGCGTTAACAGATGTGTCTGAGTTGCCGACCCGTGCCCCTGAGATTAAATAATATGACAGTTAAATTTTGACGGGTTTTCCTCCACGGTAGACCACAGTAGATTTTCTATGAGTAGGGATGTTCTATGTAACGTCCCTACAATTTTTTGGTTCTATTTATGAGCCCGGTTTCTCAGAATACTCCCCAACCAGAAAAGGTGATTTTGAAATCACAATTAAACTTTATTTGAGATTTTTGACTCTGCCATTAACTTCGGCCAAACTATTAGGAAAAATCCCATCCAAGTCAATATAGGAATAGAAATAATTACTGTTAACCAAATGGTTCTAAATATTAACCAACTACTACTAATAATAGTAATTCCTGTCAAAAGTATTGACCAAGGTTGGCACCACCAAGGTTTATAATTCCACGGGTTAAACTTTTCTGTTTCAACTGATTTGTTCATGGTCAATAATACTATTTTTCTTAAGCTCTGAAATTATTAACTATTTATAATAGCTAATATCAAATCTATTTAATTATGCAAATTTTATTAAATTCTCTTTTCCCCGAAAACCGAAAACCGAAAACCTAATACCTAAAACCTAACACCTAATTAATAATATTAATACTCAAATTATAATCAGTCCGACCGCTTCCGACTGGGAAAACTTTCAAATAATAAACACCAGGATCTAGAATAACTTGAATTTTCTCTGTTGCAAAACCCTCCTTATTTGACTGGTTAAGTAGACTCCCATCTTTATCATACAATTTAATTCCCAGATCCTGCACAAAACTATCTACAAAAACACTGACTAAACCTTCTTTTTCTACCTCAAAAGAGAAATAATCTTCTGTATTACGGTCGACCGGTCCAGTTGCAAACCCAATATCATCAACCCTGGAAGTTTGTTCTGAAGACAGAATTCCTAGATCTACAGGGTTTTTAATATCCTCTGGCGCTGAGTTGTTTTGAATAATACCGACTGCTTTGGCATCTGATAACTTACCATTTTTAGCGCCGCTGAGTTTCACTTGAAATTTCTCATCCTTTTCATCAACAGTATCTCCCAAAATACTAACATTTACTGTCTTTTTGGTCTCCCCTGGTTGGAATTTCAGGACTCCCTTTTTCTTCAGATAATCTTTTCCTGACTTCGCGCTACCGTCAACGGTCTCATAATTAACTTTCACTACTTCACTGCTACTATTATCTAACTTGACCTCAAACTTCATGTTTTTCTCTCCCTGTTGTCCTTCAGTAATTTTGGCATCCCTGATGGATATTTGGGTTTCGTCGTTATCAATAATTCTGCCGACGGCTGTTTTATCTGACAACTTACCATTTCTGGCACGGCTGAGTTTGACTTGAAACTGCTCGTTATTTTCATCAACCCGATCTCCCACAATGGGAATATTCACTATCTTTTTCCTCTGCCCTGGTTGGAATGTCACCACTCCCCTTTTATTTTGAAAATCTTTTCCTGACTTGGCGCTGCCATCTACTGTGGCGTAATTTACCCTCACTGTTTTCGTGCTCGGGTTGTTGAGCTCGACTTCAAACTTCATCTGTTTCTTACCCCTGTTTCCTTCCGTCACTTTGGCATCCCTGATGGATATTTGGGGTAATGTTTCGTCGTTATCAATAATTCTGCCGACTGCTGTTTTATCTGACAATTTTCCATTTCTGGCACGGCTGAGTTTGACTTGAAACTCCTCGTTATTTTCATCAACCCTATCTCCCAAAATGGGAATATTCACTATCTTTTCCGTCTGCCCTGGCTTGAATGTCAGGACTCCCCTTTGATTTCGAAAATCTTTTCCTGACTTGGCGCTGCCC
>JAGGDU010000026.1:0-23869 GCA_018457135.1 Trichodesmium erythraeum GBRTRLIN201
GACTGCTCTAATAAAGGAACTGCTTCATCATATTTACCTTGTTTATATAGTTCAAAAGCTTCGTCATTAAGTTCTGTAGCAAAAGTAAGAGACTCTTCTTTAGCTGAAGCCTGTCGCCAACTTAGCTTATAACTTCCCTGTTTACCTTTTTCATTGCGAGTCCCATTAATTATCTGCTCTTCAGTTGCCTCTGTTGTTAATGGTTGTTGTGATAAGACAAAATTCTCAGCCCTTCCAACCTGCATAACTAAAACTTCTAACCCATTAATAACAAGAATAGCTATCAACCAAGTTTTGACTAAGTAATTTTTGCCAAGGATTTTTGTAAACATAAAAACATCAATATGGTATAAGATTGTGATTAGGAACCTATTCCTATATATTAAATATTTAACCTTAATAGAAACTTTCCACTTAAGAGCCTTTAATAATAGTTAAACGTCTTAAATTTATATTTCAAATTTCACAAAATTCTATTCTCAAAAACCCATCCTCCCCACAAGAGTAACAACAGACAAAATAGATAAATTCATCAAACCTTTTTTCATAATTAACTTCCACCGAAAACTTTCTTTATTAGCTCTTTCTCTTTCTCATTTAGCTGCTTACCTAAAGCAAAATAATTTACCTTAGCCTTTTCCAACCACTTTACAGCCCCATTCTTATTACCTAATAGATATTCTATCTCCCCTAAACCCCATTGTATCATTGCCTTAACTTCTTTATTCTCCTCCTCCATAGTCAACGCCAACCCTTGCTGATAAACATCCTTGGCCATTAAAATCAATCCTACCTGTAGGTAAATGTCCCCCAACAACTGATAAACCGTTGCTCTCTGACTCTTAGACTTTACCAAGCCTTCCAATACCTGAATAGCCTCAAAATTTAACTCATTCCCTCGATAAAAATAAGCTAAAACCAAGCCTTCTTGCTCCCGACTTAATTCCTGCCGCTTAATAGCCGCTACTTGTTCTCGTAAAATCTTTGCTTCCTCATCCTTCAACACCTGAAACCAACTATTCTGAGCATCCACTTCTGAAGAAGTAGCTCCATTATCCGCCTCTATAATTATACTATTCCAATCTCCCGGTTCCAACTCCCCATCATAAACAATTTGGGTTTTCTTTGTTTCCCTTTCCCATCCTCCCAACTCAAACTTAACCTTGTATAGAGTTGCTCCAAAAACTTCATTCCAACGAATAGTTAAGGGGTTATTGAAAACATAAGTCTTACGGGGACTAATGAGATAAGGTAGTTGTTTTAACCCTTCCTCTTTAACTCCAACAGGACGTGCATCATCATTATTGCAACTTGGACATACTTTAATAGTAGGCTTTCCTGGAAGACATTTCTCAGAAACAAGATAGGTTCCTGGTCCCTCCACTACCCTTTTATTCTTATCACTACAATAAATGATTAAAGAAGCATTACTACCTAATTTAACTTTGTCCTCACTACTGAGAGTCATACCAGACTCAGCCTTATTAAATGTCTTCCATTCAGCCTTTTTGACTTCAACATTCCCCCGAACATCAATTAGGATATGAAGAGGACTACTTAACACAGGAGTTGCCCATCCCACAAATATTAAAATTAATCCTGCCTGAATTTTTGCTTTCCAATTCAACATAAAATTTTTATAAGGTTTGAGGTGTTAGGTTTGAGGTGTTAGGTGTTAGGTTTTAGGTTTAAATATTAACAACCAGAAAACAATTATCAATGTGCTCCTGGGAGCGATCGCCAAACTCACCACAAAATTATCCCTGCATCCTAACCTGGATTTTCCATTTCCAATTCAACATATAACTTAGTCATTATATTATATAATTTGCCACTACAATTTTACCTTGATTTTTACTTTGGAGAAGTCTATTAATTTAATTGTTATTTAGGTTCATATAACCATCCATTCTCTTCAGGAGAAATAGTCTCACCTGCCCCTAGAAAAAGTTAAATTAATTGACGATATTATTGCCAATTCCCTTTCACTTTAGCAGATAAAATAAATCACCTTACTGATGCTTTAGTTAAGAAGTTAATTGACAACATCTTACTACCAAATCCATTGATTTTTGCCACACCGTTAAATCCAGATAACTTTTTACTTCAATCATTTTCATTCTTTCTATTAACCTAACACTTAAAACCTAACACCTAATACCTAATACCTAATACCTAAACCTAACACCTAAAACCTAAAACCTAACACCTAAAACCCAAAACCTAAAACCTAAAACCTAACATAAGACTAGTTAATTTAATAGTTGTTTAGCTTCATATAACCATCCATCTTCTTCAGAAGAAATAGTATCACCTCCAGCTAGACGAAGTTCAATTAATTGACGACATTGTTGCCAATTTTCTTTCACTTTAGAAGATAGTTGATCTGTCTTTGACAAAATTTTACTGTAGATACAAAAAGCCGCCCCTGGGTTTCGGATATACTTCTGATATTTAGAATTTTTAGCAATTGCCATTGCCGGCAAAAGATAATCAATAGCATCATCATATCGCTGTTGTTGAAACCTTGCCCATCCTAAATTTTTATATATACTATATTGTTCAGTTCTTAAATCACTCTTTTCTACATCTGTTAACCTCTCAAAATTCTTTTCCTTTTGCTCTAAAAGCTGCAAACCCTGTTTCAACAAATCTATCCCTTTCTCATTCTTATTTTCCTGAATATACCAATAAGCAAGATTATTATAGGCATCCACAAACCCAGCTTTAGCCGCAACTATATATTGTTTTTTAGCATTCTCCAAATCTTGTAACTCTTCATAAACTTTTGCCAACTTATAACGAGCATCTAAATTATCATTATTCAACTTAATTGCCTGTAAAAAATTCTCTTCTGCCGCCGCTAACTTTTCCTGTTCTCTTAATTTTTGACCAGTCAGTTTGTAGCCATTAGAAATAGATGGTAAATTCAACCAAATACTTAACAAAAATCCTGTAATCAATAAACTAGAAACCAACTTTGCCTCCTCATGAAAATGTTGAGGAATTTTCACCACTTGTAAAACTTTATCAAACCCTTTTTTTCCCGTTTCTGTTAACTCACTTTGAGCTTGAAGTAACGATAAAATACTAGGAATAGCAATAGTCAAAGCACCCCCTAACCCAGAAGCACTATTCAGAAAAAGACTAGCCAAAGTTCCCAAAAGAGTTAAATTTCCCGTCCAAACTATAACTCTAATAACTCTAATAAACCCATCAAAACGATTCCAAGGGTGAGACTTTCTCGCTTTTTCCTGAACATAAATATCCAAATCCCACCACCAAGAATTAGGCAACCTAGGGAAATTATTTCGATATTTAGCCAAATTAATAGATTGAATCAATTTCTCAGAATTCTGTTTAAGTTTCTCATCTAATTCTTGAATTTTCAAGATTACAGAAGCATCAGGTATAACCTTACTAGATAAAGCCTTAGAAATAGCATCTCTAGCCAATAAAATATCTAAAACATCCTTTTCTGATAGAGGAGTATTAGAATTATTTAACTTATCTAATAATTGTTGATAACGTTGTAACAAAGTAACTTTCATCGCTTTAACCATTGAAAAAGTAGTAATTATTAAAAACAGTAATTACACAAAGCTGGGCTTGAACCTAGTATGTTTTGCCCCGTCGTATTATTTTAGTTTTAATAAAAATTTTAGGCCTTAAATTTATTGTATATTAATAATAATATTAAATCCTTTAATTTTTTTAAAATAAAGCTTCAAAGTTCCTTAATTTATGGTAAAATATAATTGCTAATTTAATAAATTAAAAAAATATAATCTAAAATTAATTAAAGACAATAAATAATTCTATAAAATATTTTTTTTCTCTAATGTAAATTCTGAAAAATATATATTTTATAATTTAAATAAACTACTATAATAGATGTCATATAAAGACTTTCACTAAGTACAGGAAAAAAAATTAAATCCTATAAAAATCAGATATTTTGCTAGTTATATCGAAGAATATATTACGCCAAAAATCTAGAGCAGAGGGAAAAAACTTTGAACTTTACCCCCATGTTTTTTTGACGATCACAAAACAATGCTCATCTAAGCAAAAAACCACTCGGTGTAACCAACACAGTGTCAAAGTCAATAAAAATATCATTTTAGTTAGACGCTCTGGTTCAGTTATATGAGTAAACTCAAGGTCACAACCTCTACTTTTATAACAACGAGGCAAATTTTTCGATCACATCTAGACCTTCTGCTGTTTGAGAATTTCCTTTTTCATTCCTAAAATGAGAATATTGTATGTATACTTACCAAGCTGTAACTGACTTCAGTAAATACTCAAAACCCATTTTTGCGAGCATCAATGATAGCAATTATAACCTGGAAAAATTCCCTAATATCTATATCAAAGTGGGAAAAACCTTTGTAGCCCTTTGTAATTAAAACTTACTTGAGCATTAGATAAAAATACAGTTGCTATTTGTGCCAAGTTGATATTTTTCTAAATACAGCCTAGAGAAATAAAGGGAAAAATTTAATTCTGGCTCGATGGCAAGAAAAGTAGTTTTTTCAAGCTATTTGTAGTAAACTAATTTAATTCATATTCAGACTTCATGGACATTATGATTTAAGTTCTATGAAACCTTTCCCTGTTTGATAAGTCAAGCTTTTTAGCCTGTACTTAGATAATTGCTATATACACTTTAAAATGATAGCAGATATTTGTTGAAAATGAACTTATACCTAGGAATTGATTTTGGCACTTCCGGAGCGCGTGCTGTTGTTATTGACTCTAATTTTCGGGTTAAAGCACAAACAAAATATATTTGGGAAACTGAGGAAAATAAATTACCTCATGTTTGGCAAAAAGCTCTGTTTAATCTTATTTCTAATATTCCTCAGGAAATACGAAGAAAAATTCGAGCGATCGCTATTGATGGTACTTCGGCAACTGTATTATTGTGCAATAGTGATGGTAAACCTGTGACTGAAACGCTACTTTATAATGATAGTAGAGGGGTGACAATGATGAATAAATTGAAAAGTATTGCCCCTTCTAATCATTCTGTTATTAGCGTCACCTCTAGTTTCGCAAAATTGTTATGGTTGACTGAAAATACTTCTACCTTAAATCAAAATCAAACATATTATTTTTTGCATCAAGCTGACTGGCTAGGGTTTTTGCTTCATGGAAAACTAGGAGTAAGTGACTATAACAATGTTTTGAAACTAGGTTATGATGTAAACGACTTATGTTATCCAGACTGGTTAAATAATTTTGTTAATTCTGAGGTTGGGAAAAATATTCAGTTACCAGAAGTAGTTAAACCAGGTGCGACCGTCGACAGTGTCACAACAGAAATAGTTAATAATTTTGGCTTGTCTCCTGAATGTGTTGTTTGTGGCGGTACAACAGATAGCATTGCAGCTTTTATCGCCAGTGGTGCTAATAGTCCTGGAGAAGCCGTAACTTCTTTAGGTTCAACTTTGGTATTGAAACTATTGAGTCATACTAGAGTTGATAATAGTAAATATGGCATTTATAGTCATCGCTTCGGAAATTTGTGGTTAGTAGGAGGTGCTTCTAATACTGGAGGTGCTGTTTTGCGACATTTTTTTACTGAAGCTGAGTTGGAAAGTTTGAGTAGGCAAATAGACCCTAATATTGAAAGTAGATTAGATTATTATCCTTTGCTAGAAAAGGGCGATCGCTTTCCTATTAATGATCCGGAATTACTCCCAAAACTAGCCCCTAGACCAGAAAATTCCATATTATTTCTTCATGGTTTACTTGAAGGTATTGCTAAAATTGAATTACGAGGATATGAATTGTTGCAAGCATTAAGCGCAGATACACTTACCAAGGTTTATACCGCCGGAGGTGGTGCCAAGAATTCTACTTTTACCACAATTCGGGGACGTTATTTAGGAGTACCTACAATTAAAGCTGTTTATACAGATGCAGCTTATGGTAGTGCTATTTTGGCAACTCATCAGTTTATTTCTGATCAAACTAACTTAACTGGACTTTAAGAAAAAATGCAGTCAAGTCAGTTTTAGTGTAGATATTGTATATTATGGCTTTCAATAGAAAATGCTAGCCGATGAAAGAAATAACCTTGTGTGCCCTACCACCATACTTGGAAAAATGCTGTCAAAAATTTGATGATTTCTGGAATACTCTTAGTAAAAAAAATGGATTTCCTGGCTATTTAGCCTAGTTATTAGGAGAAAGTCAACGGAAAAATATTGCTCAAATAACTGGTACTTCTGTATATATAGTAATCAAATTATAAAGAGGTACTTGTAGCTCCCACAATAGATATATCCAAAAATTATCACTTCCCTTCCTATAACTATTTTTCAGGTAGCGATCGCTATTTTTTACAAGCTTTATAGTATTACAGATACTTCTTGTTAATTATTAACTATTTTTATCTAGTTTTTTATAATTGTTTCTGCGCTCAAAGTGATAACTGCTAATATAGTTATTTGGTATAGAAAAATTGAAAATTCTCAAAAGCTTACTCTATAAACTTTTCAGGATTTTAGACATAAAGAGCATTATAAACTTTAACTAAATATTGGTTTTAGCCATTTTTTCTGCTTAATTACCCAACACTCTAATAATAAATTTATTGGGTGTGGAAAATTGAAAATGCTTAAAAGCTTACTTCTATAAATTATAAATTTTCATAGCTCTAATTCTTAAAAGCACTATAAACCTAAATTTGTTTTTAGTTTTAGCTATTTTTTTTTGCTTAATTCCTAACAAATCTATTATAGAATTTATAACCTAGATACTGACAACAAAACATGAGGGGTGATCATGTTCAATAAATAGTACTTAATATTATAAAAATAATAAAATACAATTTCTTCTTAATAAGAATAGCTGTCCCTTGTAGCTATAAATACTAAACTTTTATCTCACAAATTATACCTGATTTCTATACTTCCACAAATCTAAAATTAGGTTCTCAGTATTCAGTTACTTTCCACCAACCACTTCTGCCTATTTTGATAAATCCCAGTAAATTATCGCAAGTTTGAACCCTAATAATTGTACCTTAATTCATGAAATCAAATAAAAACTTCTTGTTAAAAATAACATAGTATTAGTATTTTTTTTTCCAAAATCATCCTACCTTAATAAATTATTGAACTGGCAAGAAAATAGTCATTACTTCCCCTTTAGTTGGTCTTTGTCGAACCACTAATTTTCCTCCTATTGCTTGAAACAAATTTTTAGTCACTTTTAAATTTAAACTAAGACTACCTGTTTCTGGTTGAAACATTAATAAAGGACCAATAGATTTCAAAGGTGTTTTTGTGTAATTAGTAAAAGGTGAAGAACTTTTTTCACCAATATCAGAATCAGACTTAAGCTGTAATTTTAGTTGACTACCAGCTAACATTACTTCCACCTTTATAAGACTGCCAGGGGCTAAATTACGGGAGAAATTTTCAATCAAATTTCCTAATACTTGGTCAAGCATAGTAGGATCGCTAATGATACTTGGCATTTTTGGAGGTAAAATAACTTTCAAAGTATGATTTCTTTGAGTTGCTTTTTGTTGCCAACGGGGAATGCTATTTTTAAATACTTGAGCCAGAGGAATACTTGTTAATTGTAAATATGGATGTTGTTCTTTTAAAGGTTGCTGATTTTCTAATTCTGCCGCTCTAAAAATCAGGTTAAAGCGTTCTATTTGAGAAGTACATTCAGTATCAATCATTTGTAAATGTTTTCTCATTAGTTCCTGATTTAGATTAAGACGTTTTAATAAAAGGCGGGTTAAAGTCTGAATTGTTGCTAAAGGAGTTTTAACTTCGTGAGCGATCGCCTGTAACAATTCCACATCAGGAGACTTGAGATTTTCAATAGTAGATTTTAGTGATGTAGTAGCTTCTTGCTTTTCTCCATTTTTGTTATAAATATTGACTTCTAATGTTTCATTTTTAGTATCTGTAATTGGTAAATTAGATAATAATAAGCGGCTAAACTCCATCACTATTTTGTAGTCAGGAGCTACAGGTAAAAACTGCTCAAAAATATCATCTAAAATAGCTAACTTTTGAGAATATTGGTGAATAAAACTTTGATACTTATCAAGATTATTGAAATCAAAATATTTTGGTAATACTCTTCGTTGCTGTAAGACAAGCCATGCTTTTTTTACTATTTCTGGCTCAAAAGAAAATAGAAAAGCTGGTGTATTATCTTGGTTTTTTCCTAAGACCATAATCAAACTAAATTCAGCAGTTAAAACTAAACAAAACTGTTCATTTGTTATCGGGTCTTTAGTGGATAAAGGTAATATTGGTATAGCAGCAGGTAAAGAATTAATATGATCTGCTGGTGGTAACAAAGGTAAGCTTTGCCATCTAAACATGGATAACCATTCTAAAGATTCTGATATTTTACTGGTAAATACTGAAGTATAAAAACTGCTAGTTAAAGCAGGATTTGTTAACACAGGAGTCATACCAGATAATACTAATCCATGATATGATTTGAGATGAGAAAGCAAGGAATTAGAAGTAGGGAATTTTGATCTAGTTTGAGATTCCCAATTTTCTAGTACAGGAGTAGTTTTTTTAATTTCTTTCTGTTTGTAAGTTTTTGTTATTTCTTGATTTTTTAAATCTTGAGAATCTGAGGTTCTTACTAACTTTTCTAGCAGTTGATTAATCGTAGCAACAGCACTATACCATTCCTTTTGAGCCTTTAAATATAAATCTTTATTTTTCTCTGTTATGGAAGGAGGGTAATTTTCTTTTGACAGTTCCATTTTTGTTGCATAAACATCAATATTTGACTTTTCTGAGGCAAAAATGTCACTTAAAGTTGGTAATATATAGTTGTCCATTTTTTTTGTGCAAATAAATGAATAAATAATTTTAATCTATAAAAAAAACAGTCAGCGATCAGTCGGAAAATCTTTTTGAGATGGGATAAGAAAAATTAAACCCTAATTCAAAAATTTGATCACTCGATACTAAAAGCTGATAGCTAGTTAAGTAATAAATTTAGACTTCTATAAAGGCTTTAATATTTGTTGATTGGTTATCCTTATAGAAGTATACCTTACTTAATACTTAAGATATAGGTATTTAGCTATTACTTATGTTGGTATAACCGAACTAAATCACCGCAATCTCCGTTACTAAGGAATAGAGAGTAGAAAAAATACCAAATTTAATTTTCCTGTGTTTAATTTAGTAGTTTTTTAGAAAAGGTTGAAAAGCTATTCTTTCAAGGAGCACAAATTTTACTGGTACTAGTAATATTTATTTTATTAAATTGCACTCAATAAAAAATGAGAATATTCAGTGTAATAAGATATAATTAACAATATTACAAATCAACAGTATAAGTATAGCATTACTTTTAGAGAAATCCTATTTGAATCGTATAACAAACATCTGAGATTTTAGGAGATGGAAAAAAATTTGATATATTTTTATATATTTTTACATATTTTTAAAAAAAAATTTATATTTCTATAGTAATTGGTATACAGTCAAATTTTGATATTAATTTAGATAGATTGAAATTATTGTCACAAATGCTACGCCTACCCAGATTTATATCGGAGTTTAGATGCAAACTTTAAACAGTCTTTATAATGTAAAATATTTAGAGAGTTGATCTTTTAAAGTACTATAATAAACCCATACCTGACGATAGCCACAATATATTTCAATTTCTATTAGTTTTTCAACAATGAAAATTTTGAATCTGATCGACAAACTTCAGACTTTGCTAGTGTAACAAGTTGATAGGTGGAAAAGTGGGGCGATCGCTTCCAGGAAAAAGACCGCAAAAATACCTACAGATAATTAAACCTTTTTGTGAAGCAGTCACAAGATAATGAATATTTAATATTAATAGTTTCTTAGGAAAATATTATAGAGAGAAATGAGGAGAAAAGTTGGAACAATTTTAAAGATGAATGGCAGCAGAATTTTTTTAAGAGTTTGTTAGCAGTAGAATATTATCAAAGTTGAATCATTTTAACTTCTCAATATTTCCCCCATCAAATACCAGAGCCTTATAAAAAATTTGGGCACTGCATACTATTAGGTAAGTTAACTGTAAGAAATAAGTCGAAATTGAGATCAGAAAACTTGGTTAGAACTAGATACACATTTATCCACTGACAATATTTACAACCTATCGAGGCAGCTTATGAAGCTTATCCTCTGGCATTAAATATAATTTCTGGGGAAATAGGTGCTAAACCATTTAATGGTAACGTTGTAGCTTACTGGAAAAAATACGGCTGTGAAATAGAGGAAGAGGAAGCAGAAAAAGCGATCAAGGAAGTGAAAACTTAGAGAATAAGAGAAGCTGCTGATGACCAGTAAAAACTGGATAAATATATTCTCCTGCTCAGACTAAGTATGGGAAAGCTTTTGGAAGAGACTTTTGAGAAATTGAGATGAAACAAAATATGATAAATATAGGACTTACGCAAAGACACTATATATAGTGCATGACAAAAAAAGGCGCGATCTTCATGCTCCACTTTATGGGATAACGCAAGCCCCAACCTGGAGCGAATGCTTAACTATTTTTATTCAAAAAAAAACTTTAGTTATTCCAGTAAAAATTTGCTTCATTTTAATTAAAGAATATTTCAATTCGGAGGCCAGATATTTTGATAATAATTAGTAGCAACTCTTGATAAATACTCTTGTCGAAATTTATGTGCAAATTTTTTTCAAACAGGACTTACGCTCCATTGTACAAGCCATAAAATTTTTTTTATTCTCCCCAAACATCACCCTGCATACGTCCTAAACCTGTTAATTATTTAATTCTGGCGTGAAATTCTTCAATTTTCCATTTGGTTTGAGATTCAAATTCTAAAGTTGTAAGTGATGATTGACTCATACCATATTTTGGGCAAATGATGTACAAAATAAATGGTAAAAATTATGTACTGCAGGCATCTTACCCGCGTTACTGTAGCATATATCAATGTCAAAATTGTTCTAGACAATTTGTCCAAAATAGTCAAATAAATTATATTTAGTAATGAAACCAGAGAACTCCGAAAATAAATTACTGCTAGAAAAAATTAGTTTAGCTGGTATAGTTCCTGTAATAGGTGTGTCAAACATAAAGATCCAACATCAAGATCCAGAGTTATGTCAATAATAAGTACCCTCCGGTTTCCCAGTCTCTTAAATGTACTAAAAAAAACTGTAAATTCACTATCCAATGTGATAAAATATGTTCATTTATAGAGCATAAAAATAATAAACAATGGCTCGGGTTAACTAATTGACATAGGCACTAAAGAAATTGTAGGTTTTTACTTAGGAAAAAGAAGAGAAAAAAGGAGAATATAGGATTGTGAAATAGCGATATTAGGTATCTATAGACGCAGTTTGTGGGTCAAGATTTATGGTATGATATACGCTCTTGTTTTCTTGGATCAAGGCACTTCAAGAGCCCAGAAAGAGACAGGTTTAACAGCCTATATAGAAAGATTAAATAATACTTGATTTTAAATAATTTCCAGATTAGTCATCAAGTAATTTATCCTTTTTAACAAAGTTCAAAAATCCACAAAGGAGCTACGGGGATATTTCATTCATCACTTTATAAAAAGCTTATTTGAGTATTTTCCATGATTTTTTTCTTGTTTACCAGTAATAAAATAAATATCTTGGTGTTTTTTTGTGCTTATTGATATGTTTAAATCTTTTATTACTAACTATATTTTTGCAAAAAAATCAACTCAAACTATAGCTTAATTTTTATTTTAGAGATATCTATTATTTCAATTGAAAATAATATCCTGTCGGCTTAATTAGCTATAGCAGCATAAAATTATTTGTTAAAAAAAAACTGTAAGGGTGTGGCTTCAGAATCCTATTTTTCCCTTGGGTTTAGAGACACACCGCTACTATCAAATTTACAACTTATTTAGGATTGCTATAAACAAAAATGAAAAAATTATTTTTACTCCTCCTGACTTCTGACTCCTGAATTCTTGAGACCAGACATAATATAATTCATCAAACTCCTAAATACTATTAGCCCAATTTTTTGCCCATTCCAAAGTTTGTTTAACCTTCTGCATATCCGTAGCTTCACAATAAAGTCGCAAAACAGGTTCAGTACCACTAAACCGAATTAACAACCAACGACCATCAGCTAACCGAAACTTATACCCATCTATAGTTATACAATCAAGCACTTTTTGGCCAGCAACTTCAGTCACAGGATTATTTATTAACTCTTCCAACAGGCGTGATCGTACTCCCATATTAAGCAAAGGCAAATCTATCCGGTCATAAACAGAACTAAAACCCGTTTTTTCTTGCAAATGCCGATAAATAGTAGTCAAATCTTCACTAGACATGACCACTGCTTCCAACAAATAAAGCGCCGACAACAAAGCATCCCTTTCTGGAATATGAGTACCATAACCAATACCCCCAGACTCTTCACCACCCACAAGCACCTGAGTTGACAACATCCTATCAGCAATATATTTATAGCCAATAGGAGTTTCAAACACTGGCATCTTGTATAACTCTGCTACTTTCGGGAATAAATCAGAACCACTAATAGTTTTTACAACTTCTCCACTACACCCATGTGTAGTTGTTAAATGTTCAATGAGAATGGGAATTAAAATTTGAGAGCTGAGAAAATTACCCTCACCATCAACAGCAGCAATGCGATCGCTATCTCCATCAAACACTAACCCAATTGCTAAACTTCCTTCATTTGCTGCTCGATAACTTTTAATTCTCTTAAAAAGTTTACTTAAATAACGAGGCAAAGGTTCAGGTGCTCCACCATCAAAGAAAGGATCCCTATTACCATTAACCTCTTCAATTTCTACTCCCAATATTTGTTGTAAACCTCCAGCAGCAGCTCCGTGCATTACATCTGCAAAAACTTTTAATTTTCCTTCATTAATCGCCGACTTAATACTGTGAATCTCTACCATTTTTTTGAGAGTTTCACAGTAATTTTGCCAGGGATTAAAAGTTTCTATTTTACCTTCTTGAACTAGATTTTTTTCAGTCTCAACTGTTAATAAATCTTCTATTTGTTTAGTTATTTCTGGAGGTACCGACCCACCAAAAGCACCCTTTACTTTTAGCCCTAAATATTTCCCTGGGTTATGACTAGCAGTCATAACAATAGCCCCAAGAGCTTTTTTTTGAAATGCTGCCAAACTAAAAGCAGGAGTAGGAGCATAAGTATCCGTTAACAAAACATCAAATCCTGCATTTTGAATAGCTTCTGCAGCTACTTGAGCAAATTCTTCAGCCATAAACCTGCGATCATGGCCAACAATTATTGTTTTACTATTATTAGTAGAATCAGCATAATTTTTATCTAAAATTTTTGCTGCAATAGGAGCTACTAGAGTAACTCGTTCAAATGTAAAATCATCAGCTATGACACCGCGCCAGCCATCTGTTCCAAATTTAATTGGTTTAGCCATATCAGAAATCTCTTAATATATATATTTTTTTGTCTAAGTCCTGTTATATAGCAATCTTATTTTTACCCTATCCAAAATCTTGTAATTTTTTGAGATAAGGCTTTAGATGAATCGCACCGATAAGTAAGAATTTCGGAGTTTATTTCTTCGTTTTTGAATTGTTACAACCGTTTAATCTGATTGCTATAGGTTTTCTCAAGTTACTGAGGTACCGTTCTTTTTCTTCTTTTCTACTCCTGACTCCTTACTCTTGCGCCAGAAACAAATTTTGTGCCTCACCAACATGAAAATTGTTATACTTTGAATTTGGCATTGCATAGATCCAAGTATAAATTATGGTTTTAGAGGATAGGAAGTAAAAGATGGAATTAAGCTTTTTTGTAAAGATTCCTCCCTTAGTTCAGAAGCCCCTTAAATCTCAACTTTTCAAAGCTGGTTTCCTATAAAGAGTTGTATAAAAGAAGAAGAATATAGGAAAAGTTATACCAATTCGCTAAAATAATACCATAAATAGTTGCATCATGCTGAAATTTTAAATAATCGCCTAAAAAGCTTGCAAATTATAAGTTTTAAGGCTAAATTATCTTATTTTTTGACTTGTAAGTGCATAAATTTGTTAATACTCTCCCCGACCTAAAGGTGCGGAGAAACAACTGAGCCCTAGCTCCTCATCGGGTTTAAGTTTGAAAGTCTATCGCTATTTTGGTAGTAGTCTTATATTTGCTGACCTATCCATTTTTTTCTCAAGAGAAAGAAAAATTTATAAAATATTAACATATTTATTGAAAAAAATCAACTAAAAAGTCAACCTAAAAAGGCAAGACTTTAAACCCAAATTTTCGGTAAAAAGGTCTTACTATCTATTTACATAACTCCCGACGTTGCGCTTACGCAACCAAGCAGGTTTATTCAGCCAAGGTAATGTTTTCCCCTTTTATTGAGCTTTATTTCTCAATATAGTATTACAATGACTGCATATATAATCGTTAATAGCCATCATAAAAATTAAGATCAAAAACGCACATAACGCCCGACTTTTATCCCGACGCTCTCCTTCAAAAGAGCGCAGGACTTCTCGGGGCAGTTAAAAGAAGGTAGGTTGATGGCGAATTAAGTTTAGATATTCTTCTCTTGTTTTCTGATCTTCTTTAAAAAGACCAACCATGGCACTAGTAACAGTCCAAGAACCAGGTTTTTGAACCCCTCGCATTACCATAGATATATGAGTAGCCTCAATTACAACTGCTACGCCCTTTGGTTCCAAAATTGTTTGAATTGCCTCAGCAATTTGACGATTTAGTCGCTCCTGGACTTGCAATCTACGAGAGTACATGTCGACAACTCTAGCTAGCTTACTGAGTCCTACTACTTTTTGATTAGGAATGTAAGCGATATGAGCTTTTCCCATGAAGGGTAACATATGATGTTCACAAAGACTAAAAAAATTGATATCTCTAACTAGAACCATTTCATTATGACCTTCGTCAAAAATCGCACCATTCACAATTTCTTCGAGGGATTGACTGTAGCCACTAGTCAGAAACTGCATTGCTTCTGCAAACCGCTTGGGAGTATTGAGTAATCCTTCTCGTTCAGGATTTTCTTCTACTGAGAGTAAGATTGTCCGCACTGCCTCCTTCATTCTCTCATTGCTGTCTTCAGTAGAAAGCTTTTGCTTAATTGATTGACCATTGGATGAGGAGATACGCTCAGGTCTATAGGAAATTTGACTCGTCATATTTGCATCAGAAGTTTTAACTCCATTCATGTTGAGTGTGTTCTTAGAATTGGAACGGTTGGAAGAAGATTGAGTCATAATAGATTGGGATCAAATTTAAAAAAAGCAAATTGTATTTTGACCTAACTTATGCTAGATTTTTTAGCTTAGATTATAATTTTTTGTTTATTAATACTAATTAGTTTTAGTTATTAATAAGCAATGAACTATAACCATTAGAGTTTTTCAATTTCTCTCCTGTAAGTTTTACACTGACCAAGAATCCATTTTTTAAAGTCAAAAGTCATTATTTATCTAAAATAAGTAAATAACTACTGTCTAAATTGGTATCAGCAAAGCATTTAAAATTCACTGATAAACTGTGCTTAATATTTTATCATGGTCAAGTAGTTAAGACTGATCCCAAATAAGTTTCTTACTCCTAGAGAGGTATATTGACAAAAACAGGATAGAAATAATTACTCGTCAGACTAATTAAGTAGTTCTTTATTTTTTTGTGATTATTTCATCAGGAGCTACAAAACAAAATTTACTAGATACTGTAAACGCCCCCAGATATCAAAGTACTTAATCTTTAACAAAATTCTTAATACTACTAATATAATTATTTCAGAAAGTATCCCGTGAATATCCAACTACAGCAAATTAAGCACATACAACCGTTGCGGAAGTTATGAAGTAACCCTGTATAGATGCTTTGAGGGAGCAGGTAAGATAGGTTGGAGGATAGGGCACCAGCAAAAAAATTTTACAGAACTTGGGTTTAAAGCCTAGTATGCCTATCATTCAAATTTTTAGCCGTTTTTTTTAAGACATCTGTGATTAGATATCATACTGATTAAACTAGTCGCGCGCGGGAGTAGTCTGATACAAAAAAAAAGAAAAACGAAAGTAAGGGTAACCGAACCCTAAATTATCCTAAGGGAGAGGGGATGGGGGATAGCTTCATGTGAATGCAGACCAGAAAAGTAAGCTCCCCCGTTAGCTTATAATTAATCCTCATGCCTAACCGCCGGGGAAAATATAAACTAATTATTTGACCACATTACCACATTGAATACATTAATCACTGAATCTGCTGTCTGAGGTAAAAACATTAATAATAAAACTATTATATTATGCAGTGAAACTATTGCCTGTCACAGATATACCTAACTGATATGGAATCTGGATATTGAGATTACTTTCATAGGACTTACGCAAAGGTTCTAATTCTAATCGTAGTGTAAATATCCTAATAAATTAGCAAAAATACACCATATATAGCTATAGTAGTAGTGCGTAAGTTAGTTCTGTTTCATTAAAAGAATTATTTATATCAAATTGATTTCTTTCAATTTAGGCATTATTATGTGTAGCGATCTAAAAGCAGACAGAAATATAAAACATAAGTCGGTGGGACTCGCAACCAAAAAACCTATACTAAATATCATCATTAGTTTGGGAGCATATCAGGTTTCCAAAAACACTCCCATAGAACGAAATTTTTGATAGCGCTTTTTTCGGCGTTGTGGACTGCTTAAATGGTTTAAGTCATCTAAACTTTTGACTATGGCCGTTTTCAGGTTTTCTGCTGCCTGTAAGGGGTTAGCATGAGCGCCACCAGAGGGTTCTGGAACTACATCATCAATAATCCCTATCTTTTTTAAATCCCAGGAAGTTATCTTCAAAGCCTCTGCTGCTTGGGAAGCTTTGCTAGCATCTTTCCAGAGAATGGCCGCACAAGCTTCAGGGCTAGCAACTGTATATATAGAATGTTCTAGCATTAATAACCGATCACCTACTCCTACACCTAAAGCTCCTCCTGAACCACCTTCTCCAATAACTGTACAAATTATTGGTACGTCCAGATGAAACATTTCTCGTAGATTATAGGCGATCGCTTCTCCTTGTCCTAATCTTTCAGCTTCTATACCTGGCCAAGCCCCTGGAGTATCTATAAATGTCAAAATTGGCATTCCAAAGCGATTGCCATGCTCCATAAATCTAATTGATTTTCGATATCCTCCTGCTGAAGCCATACCAAAATTACGAGCGACATTATCTTTTGTATCTCGCCCTTTTTGATGACCAATAATTACTACAGGTCTACCATTTACTCTGGCCAAACCTCCTACTATTGCTGGGTCATCGCTACCACCACGGTCACCATGTAACTCTATCCACTCGTCACTGATAGCTTGGATATAGTCCAGACTAGTTGGTCGTCTGGGATGACGGGCTAACTGTAGTTTTTGTACAGGGGAAAGACTACTAAAGATTTCTTGACGTAGTTGAGTTGCTTTTGCTTCTAGCTGATAAATTTGCTCAGAAACGTCTACACTACTGCAATCTTTTGCTAGTTCACGAATCTGATTTATGCGGTTTTCTAATTCTGCTAGAGGCTTTTCAAAATCTAGTAAAATTTTACGTTCTGATTTAGGCACACGGAATTTTTTTTTTAAGTTACGTAATTACATATATAAGTATACCACATTTGACTAATTTTTGAATTAACTTAGTAAAGTCATCTATACAGAAGTATCTACAATGCCATGAGTGCTCTTGTTAATATTTTCTTTAAGCATCTTTCACAGGAGTTTGAGTTTTAAGGCCAAATACTCCATCAACTTTTCCCTGTCAAAATCTTTTTACTTGTAGAAGTTCTTGTAATCCTAATCCTCTGACTTCATCACCTTTAATACCAATGAATGAGACTTAGCAAATTTATATTAGAGGTTTCTGTATCTGATCCAATTTTTGGGTAAGATTCTTTAGTTATGGTAAATGAAGTTTGATTGTGAGAATAATTACAATTTGAGGAATTTATTTTATATACTAATTCTAAATAATTTTAAAGATAAATGGGGTCATGAAAAAGTACGATTGTTTAGCATACCTAATATTCTACAGATGATAGATACTTTCTCTAATATCATGATAGATTGCCATATAAAGCTCTATTAGTATGGCTATAAGTTTTGGTTCTTGGTAATAAAAGTTTTCCTTGTATTTTGTTCAATAATACTATTGGGGTTGAGTCCTACATATCAATGAAATGAATATTACAGATGAACTAGATAATTTTATTAATCAAATATGTATAGCTGAAAGGAATTAAAATAGCAAAGGCATGTCAAAATGATTTTTTCTGGAAAATCTTACTATGAAGTTAAAGAATTATTAAAAGTTTCTCAAAGTTTTATTAGTGAATGGAAAAAATAGGCGATTTATTTTTCATGGTTTAGAGAGTTTGAGGCTTTAATATCAATGCAAAAAGGGTTACTTAAAAGTAGTCGAAAAATAGCAAATTATTTAGTTTTTAAAGGCACAATATTATCAGATAATATCAGATAAAAAAATATTTTAACATATAATTTAGTGTAGTTTTTGAGATATTAATAAGTCATTATAAAACCTCAACAAAAGTCTAAATAAGGTATAAAAAACACAAAAAAATCAAGATAAAAATTATAAATTAGTGAAAGAAAAAAAGTTAGGGATAAATTATTGACTAAATAGCAACTAGAAATAGAAGCTGAAAACCTGACATTTTTTTATCATTGACAAATTTCATATTTTATGAGGTTATTTCTTAGGATATTATTGGAGAATAACAGATAAAAGAATATAAATTCCGATTAAAAATGATTTGGAAATATCAACTTATTATGGAGACTTAAACTATAAAAATAAAGAATTTATTGTTTAATAATTAAAGAGCAGAAATACTGAAAATTATATATATTTTATCAAAATATTTAAAACATCAAATACTAGGAAAAAGACTAGCAATATTTTGGGATGAAGTGACTTATTATAATTCTAAAGAACTTCGAGAATATTTAATAACAATTAATCAATATTTATACAAAAATGGTTGATAAGTTATACAAAATTTGCCCCAAACACCCCTAAGCAAAATCCTAAGGATATAGGATATACCATTTACTACTTCTGCGAGATTAGCATTTGGTTTTGGCCCTCGTTGAGAGAGGTTTCTGTAGTAGAAGTTCGAGTAGTTCCCACTGGCGAGAGCTTAGAGCCCTGACTAAAGATTTTCACGACATTTATTTGATAGTGATTATTGTTTTTTTTATTTTCCTACCTTCAATATTTATTCATGGCCACCTTTAGCTTTTTTTTGAGAAACAGTCTCTTATTACCTAAGCCAGAATCAATTAAGACTATTCCTAGACAATGACCTCTGTTAGTCATTATTTTTCCTTTCCAACAATTGAAATGTAAGGTTCAATAAAGTATTTAATAGCAACTTTTTGTGTGTCTAAGGTTGTTACCATTTCCAGATTTTTTTGAAATTTAGCATCAAAATCTATGCCCAAATTTAAGATTTCATACCATCCTAAAATTTGAGCTATTTGTGAATTTGTTTGTTTGCCCAAAGCATACTGACCTAATAATTTGTTTTTGGATATTTCTAACTCTTCTTCACTGAGTAATTCAGTAACTAAGCGTTCTATTTCTGATTTTAATCCTGCCTTAGCGATCGCTGTATTTTCTCCTGCCGTACCTATATAAACTGTAAAGTTAGAAGTATAGAGACGGGTAGGGTAAAATGCAGAAACATCGTAAGCTAAACCTCTTTTTTCTCTTAGTTCTACAAATAAACGACTTGATAAGCCATTTCCCAAATAAGTATTAAGTAATTTTAGAGGAGCGTAGTCAGAACTATTAACATTTGCTGCCAAATACCCAAGCATAATAATAGATTGTTGAGTTTCTTGATATTTTTTTGCTGTGAAAGGTTGAGGAGTTATTCTTGGTAAATTTAAAGTTGGTAGAAGTGTTCTTGGTGGTTGCCAATCTCCATAAATTTGTTCAACTAAAGCAATGGCTTTTGCATTACTAATTTTACCTACTATAGATATTACTATATTATCTGGACGGAAGTAAGTTTCATAAAATTTTTGAATGTCGTAGCGGGTAATTTGAGATACTGTATTTTCTGTGCCTAAAGTTGATAAAGCATAAGGATGATCTTGATACATCATCTCTCGTAGTTGAGAGAATGCTACAGTAAAAGGTTGTTCTAGTTGGGAACGAATACTTTGAATGGTAATCCGTTTTTCTAACTCAATTTCTGTTTCTGGGAAGGAGGGACATCTGATTATTTCTCCTGATAATTGAAAGATATCATTAAAGTCTTCTGATACTGTTTTTATACTCAGCAAAAAATAATCTGCTGTTGTATCACTTCCTAATCTTGCTCCTACTGATTCAATTTTTAAAGCAATATCTAAAGACGATAATTTTTTTGTTCCTTTTGTCAAAACTGCTGCTAATAAGTGTGAAATTCCAGCTTGGTTTTTAGCTTCATAACTACTACCTATTCCCAAGAATATTTTGGCTGATACAATATCAGCAACTGTATTTTCTGCTGTAATTACAACTATGCCATTATTTAAAACTGTTCGATTTATATTTGTTTGATTAATCATTTTGAGAAAAGGGATTAGGAATTAGGGAGTAAGGGAGTAGGAGAATAAAAAAAGAAAAACAACTTGACTTCAGTCACTTGAGAAACCCTATATTACTTAATAACTAAAGTCTTGACGAAGTATAGCATTAATGCATGAGAATTGGTATTACAAAAGGGAATAAGGAGTAGAAAAATTAGGTATAAGATATCTTCCCTATTTTATTAAGATAGAGTAGCTGTTGAATTGGCGAAGTACAAAAGTCAGAAGTCACTTCATAGTAAATACGGTTTATGGAGTATCCTCTTGGGGAGATGGTTAGAAAAGAATTGGAAAAAGGTACTTTTTAACTATATTTGGTATCAGTTATTAGTTAGTATTATAGGTCATATCTATGCTTTTCATATCCCATAGCTCTCCTAGGAATTCCAAATAATTACTTTTTATTTATTACTTATTAATTATTACTTTTGACTACTTATTTCTTCTTTATTAAAAATATTTATAAACTCTTGATTAATCGATATTATACTGAAGTCAAATAGATTATTAAATATAGCATTTCTCGGAATAAAAGTTCGATTTTGTCTGTTTTTTACAACTTATTAAATGAGTATTGTAAAAGGAGAGATTTTTTTTAGTTTCAGAGTTAGATTATCAAACTAAGACTGGAAAAAATGTGACTACTGATGGCACAGTTAAAGATGCTTTGGGTCTTAATTATGGATTTTGAGAAAGCAAGGATAATTATCATCTTTTGGATAAAAAAAATTGTAGGAAGTTAGCTAAAGATTGTCCTGAAGAAAATATTTTGTTTGAGGATTCATGAACGGCAGTTTTGATTCAAGCAGCGACAGAAACTTCAAGAGTATTGATGAGAAATACTGAAGCTTTGGATGGGTTTATTAATGCTTTTATTAATTATATTCGCTAGGAAGTAAATTTTTTTTTAGAGGCTATTACTACTTTTAAATCAGACTTACCTACTATTTTAAATAGTTTACGAGATTTAATTGCAAAAGAGTGAAATAATAATCATATTTTTTTTCAAGCTAGGGATAAGTTTTTGAGGATTTGTCAAGATTAGATTAATTCTGAAGTTAATCTCTTTGATGTGTAGGAAATGATTATTCGACACATCTTGACTGAAGATATTTTTATGAATATTTTTAATAAGTCTCAGTTTCATTGAAAGAACAATATTGCTAAAGAATTAGAGGATGTTCTGAATACTTTTTTTACTGGTACAAATTGCCGAAATACTTTAAGTTTTATTGGGCGTTATTATAGGGTAATTAAAAGGAAGGTGGCAAGTATTTATAATTATCACGAAAAATAGGAATTTTTGAAGGTGGTTTATGATAATTTTTATAAGTCTTATCATCCCCTGGGTACTGATAGATTGGGAATTGTTTATAATCGTAAATAAATTGTCAGGTTTATGATTGAAAGTGTAGATTATTTGGCAGATAAAAATTTTGGAAAATTATTATGTGATTCAGGAGTAAAGATTCTCGAAATAGCAACAGGAACAAGTACTTTTGTGACTGATTTGATTGAGTATTTGCCTAAGAATAAGTTGGAGTATAAGTATCAGAATAATATTTTTTGTAATGAGGTAGCAATTTTGCCTTATTACATTGGGAATTTTAATATTGAATATACTTATCAGCAGAAAATAGGGAGTTATGAATAGTTTAATAATATTTGTTTTGTTGATACTTTAGAACATACTTTCTTTGAGGGTAAGCAGTTATATTTATTTGCGATGATAGTGAAAAATACTGAGAGTGTTAAACGGCAAAATGATTGTGAAATTTCGGTGATTATTGGTAACCATCCTTATAATTAAAATCAAGTAAATGAAAATAATAATAATAAAAATCCTTCGTATCCAGAACTTGATAAGCAGATTAAAAGATATTTATATTAAAGAAAGTAGAGGTAAAAAAACAAAGGCTTATGATTCGTATTCTCATTTTTTTAGGTGGGCAACAGATAGATTAGGTAAACAAGGAATAATTTGTTTTATAACTAACTCTTTATTTTTGGATGGTAGTTTTTTTGACAGGTTTAGAAAAGTGATAAGTAAAAAATTTTTTCATGCTTATTTTCTTGACTAGGGGGATGATATTAGAGCTATTTCAGGTATAGATGGGATTTTTATCAGAGAAAAACATACTATATTTGGAAAATTTTCTATGACAGGAATTGTTGTATCCTTTTTGCTTAAGGATGGTCAAGAAAAAACAGTAGGAAATCTAATATATTACAGTCATCTATTTCCTATGCACGAATTAAGAGAGAATAAATTCCAATTTTTAGCAGCAACTAAATTTAGTAAAATTGATTTTGAAAATATTCAAGCAGACAAAAATAATAACTGGATAAATCTCACAGATAATGACTTTAATAATTTATTACCTATAGCTGATAAAAATACTAGACTTGCTAAAAGCAAAACAGGCGAAATAGCAATATTTAAAGTATTTATATTAGGAATTGCAACAAATAGAGATGAATGGTTATACGACTTCGATAGACAGCAATTAGCAGAAAAAGTTCAGTTTTTTTGTAAGTTTTATGAACAAAAAAGAGTTAGATGGAATCAATCAAATAATAAAACAGTAATTAATGATTTTTTTGATAGAAAAATTAAGTATACTTCTGAACTATAAGAGCATTTACTGAGAAATTCTAGCCTAAAGTTTAATTCTGATTTTATAGTTACATCTACTTAATGTCCGCTTACCAAAAAATATCTTTATCTGGCAAAAACTATCCTACACAAACTATATCAACAGGAACAAATTTTTATTATTGTCAAAAATAATGTAGCAATTTGTTTAACAATTCACAATCAAGTTTCCTTTTTTGTTCAAGCAGCAAATACTGTTTGTGATGGTGGAATAGGTTCAAGAGGATCTCAAATATTTACTCTCTACTATTAAAATAAAAAAGGAAGGCACAAAGACAATATTAGTGACTGGAGTATCCAAAAATTCCAATCTAATTACAACAATAAAAAAAATCAAAAAACTCGATATTTTCTACTACACCTACGCCGTTTTACACTACCCCACTTACCGCCAAAAATACGAACTTTATCTCAAAAAAAAATTTCCCTGACTCCCCTTCTATGAAAATTTTAAACAGTGGGTAAAATATATTTACTCTCTACTATTAAAACAAAAAAGGAAGGCACCAAGACAATATTAGTGACTGGAGTATCCAAAAATTCCAATCTAATTACAACAATAA
>JAGGDU010000026.1:23969-30988 GCA_018457135.1 Trichodesmium erythraeum GBRTRLIN201
AAAAAAAAATTTCCCTGACTCCCCTTCTATGAAAATTTTAAACAGTGGGTAAAATGGGAAAAAAAATTAATCGAAGTACACATCAATTATGAAAATATTAAACCTTTTTTATTGACTCGCATTAACTTACCAACTCCCGATAACTTTCCCACTCCCAAAACAAAATTTAAAGTAGATAAAAATAACCACAAAATCTTTATAGATACTTTGACAATATTAGAAAAAATTCCCAAAATTGCCTGGGAATATTGCCTCGGAAACCGGAGTGCTTTGGAGTGGGTATTAGATCAATATAAAGAGAAAAAGTCTAAAGATAAAACCATCACTGAAAAATTTGATACTTATTGTTTTGCTAACTATAAAGAAACAGTTATTGACCTACTACAAAAAGTTGATAATGTTAGTGTCGAAACTATGAAAATTATTCAGATAATGGAAACTTGAATAGAAGTTACCTCTCCACATTTTTCCCAGAAATCTATAAATTACTACGCAAAAATTTCTATGGTATATAGAGCAATAGAACATTAACTTAATATTGACAATAACCATATTTTAATAAGTAAAAAAACATACTATCTTAGATAGGTTGAACTCAGTTAGAAATAAAAATTATGCCTAAAAAAGCTCAATTTAAATAATAAAAAAAACTCTTGAATCAATATTTAGGTAATAATAAATAGTGTTATAATTTGGTGAAATTTAAGTTTATAAAATCATGCATATAAAGATCATTATCAATATTTTTTTTAGCTTAGAGAAGTTTTACTAATCACACGAAAGCTATTTTTTATTTGATAAAAACTTGTCATAATCTAGTTTATTAATAGGGTGTCTTAATTTAGATGAAGCATTGAAAATATTCTTTCAAGGGTTAGGTAAATATTCAAAGTTTAAGAATAAATATAGGTATTATTTTTTCACAATTGATAATTTTGGAAAACTAATACAACTAAACAGATAAAATCATAAATTACCTTTTATTAGTATTTTCAAACTTGATGAACCTATTAAAACAATAAGTCGGTTGGAGTTGAAATTTTTCGCTCTGTAACAAAATGTAAATTCACCTCCAATCAAATATGTGGAAGAGCTTAGAGTCAGTACATAAATATTAATATATCTAAGTTTTTTCATACCTACCTACTTTATAAAAAATAATAATTAGTAGATAAGCAGGCAATTACTACTTAAATTGTAGCTACGAATTTAACCCTACTTCAACACCTAAAAATACTAAATTTGTAGGTGTAAATTTAAAAGTAAAAACTTTATTCTTTTTTAATGGCAAGAATTGTATTTGAAGGTACTAATTCTTATACCAACTTCATAAACTTAGGCTATCTTACTGAAGATTAATAAGATTATATAATTTCATTCCTGAGTATAATGTTTACCTATACTTAAGGAAATTAATATTACAATAAATTTGAATCTAAACTTCCTAGATACCAATATCTAAACCGGAAAAAAATTAGTTATGCTAATTACAAAAAGGCACATTTAAAGATAGCTAAGTTACACAAAAATGTAGTTTTTTCTGCCCTGCGGTGAAATATTCATAAAAACATACTTAATAAATTTAAAATACATTTAGCTAATAACCACGGCATGGTTGTAATAGAAGACTTAAATGTGAGGAAAATGTTGGCTAATAATAAGTTAGCTAAATCAATAGCAGACCAAGGATACTATTAACTTAGAAGACAGCTTAAATATAAGTATAGTTAAAAACCAAATCCCTACAAACTGCCTCCAAAAAATTTTTTCAAAAATCAAAAAATTTGTTCAATTCCTCTTATTTCTTCCTTATCCTTTCTTCCTTGTTATCTCACCCTTACTATTAATTTCTAACATTGTCTTCGGAAAATCTTTTTGTGTTAATTCCTTAATTAACTTAATACTTCGACCAAGTTTATCGGGATAAGGAATACCCTTACTATTCAAATGTACAGGCAAAATTTTTCCAGAAATAAAATCTCCTCTAATATTAATATCTAACTCTAAAACCAAAGAATATCCCAACTTTCCCTTACTAGATAAAGTACGATAACCCATAAAATTTCCTAGAGAATAAGCAATTAATTTTCCTTGATAAATTTCCATTGCTCTTGGTACATGAGGACCATGACCCAAAATTAAATCTGCACCTTCATCTATTAATTTATGGGCAAATAAAACTTTATTGCCTCTATTTTCACCAAAAAAATACTCTGTTTTATTCTTGATTCTTAATGCTCTAGTTCCTTCTGCACCTGCATGAACAGATATAACAACAATATCTGCATTTTTATCTGCTTCTTGCACAAGTTTCTTAGCAGAATATAGGTCAAGCATAGAGTTATGATAACTATAATTACTAAACGCAATAAACCCTATATTAATTCCTTTAACTTTCCGATAAACAATTTCTCCTTTTTTACCAACTGCCTGCATTCCTACAGTCTTAATATTTGCAATTGTATCCTCAAAACCTTGCTTAAAGAAATCGAAAGAATGATTATTTGCCACACTTAATATATTAAAACCAGCATCTTTCAATAAATTTCTATAATCTGGCGGTGTTCTAAAAGCAAATACCCGACCATTACCCATTCTTTTCCGACTCTTAGGATAATTTGTTAAGGTACTTTCAAAATTACCAAATACAAGATCAGCATTTTGCAAAAGTGGTTTCACTGATGCCAGTAATTCTTGTTTCCTTGGATGTAATTTATTTTGAGGATAATTAGTACCTGGAATAATATCACCCACTGCCTTAATAGTGATTCTAGTATCAGGGTTTATAGGAGATTTAATTGATGATAAAATAAACTCAAAAACTTCTGATAAATTAAGTTGACTTTTAGTTGGTTTAGTTTCAATACTTTGTCTAGTATTGCGAGTAGATATACTTGCTGGAACTGAATTACTAACTTCTACTTCTGAAGTATTGAGATGAGAGATTTTAGGTAGCAAAAAAATCTTTGAAATAATAGGATTTATTCTGTCAGTTTGAGAATTAATAACTACAGTGGATATAGGCAGCAATAATATACTAATCGCACTTGCTAATATCCAAATAAATTTATTTTTATTCTTTGAATATTGCCTCTCCATTTGGGAAAAAAATTTTTTTTCTTTTTTTACTACATGACATCTGTTTATAACAGTTTGATTGATATTAATAACAGAATAATCAACTTCTTCTTTTTGCTTTTTTTTTGTTATTTCTGAATTATGTAAAGTTGCTTTTTTAGGTAGGTAAGGCAGAGTTAGTATAGAATATTCTTGAGCATAATTTGTGTTTTCTAATTGCCACAAAATTGTTTCTAATCCTGCCGGATGGTATATTTTAGCTTGATGTAATTCAATTACTTCTGTCCACTCAGGAATTGTATGACCATTGATTCGTCCATAAATATTGACAAAATCAATCAATGGTGATTTGAGGACTTTCATCACTTGATAAATTACTCTAATAGAAATTTCGCGATTTGGCACTTCAGATGCTTCTAGCAAAAGATGCAGATTCTTTTTCTGAATATTAGCTCTAGCTTGAATTCCTATATTATTTAATATTTGGTTGATGAGAAATGCGATCGCTTTAGGGTCTCCTTGTTTTCCTCGTATTAATATTTCTTCCTGACTCACTATTATTTTCCTCACGCCGAATGTTAGCTAAATTTATTAACGCTCTGCGAACCTATTGGCAAGGGAAATCTTGATTCTGCGACTACCTCTTAGGGAGCAGGTTTGCCCCAATCAAAATCGGCTAAGAGGGAGTTTCTCCTCAAGGGTAAGTTCCCATCTGCCCTACAGTACTAAGTCCTTTTTGCAGAATGTTTAGGCTAGCCACTATATCCCTGTCTTCAATATACTCACATTGCCAAACATGGATACGAGTTGATAGAGATTTTTTTTATTCTGCCTTTACACTTTGGACAGTCTTGAGATATGTAGTTAGGTAATACTCACACTGTTAATTTCTCAAACCTTACAGCATATGATTGAGTAAATGACCTACAGAGTAAATGGTGAAAATATTTTAGTGGTAGGACTATAATCTCAATTGGTGTACTTGACTAGCAACACCCAACCGCTGATTGACTAAATGACCTACAGAGTAAATGGTGAAAATATTTTAGTGGTAGAATTATAATCTCATTGGTGTACTTGACTAGCAACACCCAACCGCTTTTATATCCAGAGTATTCTAGCCATTCCTGAAATCTAGACAAACCTACATCAGATATAGATTTAGACAAGTACAAATTCTTGAGCAACCCTTTCACATTTATGTGGAATTTGAAAAAAACTCTATATATAGGAATTAGCAAATTATATGGGTTTGCTGACTAATCAGCTAGGAAATACTTGAGTCCTATAACCTCACCTGTAGATTGTGTTTCAATTCCCACTTAGCATTAATGGTAAATTATACATATACTAATATGCATATCGAAACTTTGAATTAATAGTACTCATTTGATTAGGTAAAACTGATATGAATTTAAGTTTTAAGTACTTTTTTACTTCAGTCACCCTATTATTTTGCTAATGGTTAAAATATTTTGCTTACCTTTTTGGTTCACAAAATTTTGGCATAACAAGTAATGCATAGAAATCAATAACCCCTGCGGCTAAAAGCCTGGGAGTATCAGATAATTAGTTTAATATTTTTGATAATTACAGCTTTAGGAGATGAAAATTATGGAAACTCGATTGTTGATAACTGGGGGAGCTGGGTTTATTGGTTCTAACTTTACCCATTATTGGTGTCAGACTTATCCTAATCACCGAGTAGTTGTGTTAGATGCTCTAACTTATGCTGGTAACAAGAAAACTTTAGCTGATTTACAAGACAGATCAAATTTTCGTTTTGTCCAAGGAGATATTTGCGATCGCTCTTTAGTAGATAGCTTACTCCAGGAAGAGGATATAGATACAGTAGCCCACTTAGCAGCAGAATCTCATGTCGATAGGTCTATATTAGGACCAGCAGCTTTTGTTCAAACTAATGTTGTGGGTACTTTTACCCTATTAGAGGCATTCAGAAGTCATTATCAGACTCTGGCCCAAAACCCAGACCGTAAGTGTATATTTCTCCATGTATCAACGGATGAAGTTTATGGCAGTTTAAGTCCTCAAGAGCTTGCTTTTACAGAAACTACACCTTATTCTCCAAATAGTCCTTACTCAGCATCGAAAGCAGGAAGTGACCATTTTGCTAGAGCTTACTACCATACTTATGGTGTTCCGACAATTATTACTAATTGTTCTAATAACTACGGACCATACCATTTTCCTGAGAAGCTAATTCCTTTAATGTGCATCAATATATTATTAGGAAAAGAATTACCAGTTTATGGAGATGGGCAAAATATTAGAGATTGGTTATATGTAATAGATCATTGTCGGGCATTAGATACGGTAATTCATAAGGGCAAACCAGGACAAACTTATAATGTTGGTGGAAATAATGAAGTAAAAAATATTAATTTAGTACAAATGTTGTGTCAAATTATGGATGAGTTGGCAAATGATTTACCTGTAAAACCTTGTGAAAAATTAATTACTTTTGTCAAGGATAGACCAGGGCATGATCGACGTTATGCTATTGATGCGACAAAGATTAAAACTGAGTTAGGTTGGCAACCTTCAGTAACTGTTGAAGAAGGTTTACGTCAAACTGTAAAATGGTTTTTAAATAACCGAGATTGGTGGGAGCCATTATTGTCTGAAGAGTATCAAGCTTACTATAAACAGGTTTATTCAAGTTCTTAAAAAAAAAATAAAAAAGATTAACAGTAGTCAACAAAAAAAGTCAGTAATTACTTATTTTAATTGACTTTTTTCTCTTCGTAAAAATAAATTATTTCCTATTATATATTCAATCAAAAAAACTGCTTTGATAACAAAAGAATCTCTTAAAGCGAGATAATGGAGTTAGGGAAAGTCATTTATCTTAGTATCTCAAGTGTCTATGCTTTTGTAAAAATTCAGGTCCTATGGAAAAGCCTATAAATTTTGATGGATGAGTATTTCTGACAACTTCCTTCAAAATCCTATTTTCAATTTTTCGATGCCTATAAGCCTTTATTTTCCTAATTATTGACAATAAGACTGTTAAATTAATCAGTGAATCGTTTTCATAAATCTCTTGATCACTGGGTTTTAGATACCTGAATTCTTATTCAAAAATTCCCTAGTTATTTGCAGCAAAAATTTATTAAACTTAGTATTAGATGAGATATCCCTTTGACTAAAAATATCAGCTATAAACTCAGAAATGAGACCGAAGCAATTCATCCTAAGTTGTGAGTATTAAGTTTTTAATTATTAAAAAATATTCTACCTATTTGTCACAAATATCTATTACACTTAGTATTAGGAACTATTGGCAAAACCTTTAGAGTGCTGATTATAAAAAACATAGCCTCTTTCTTTCTTACTTCTTTAGTACAAACCAACAAAATATTTAACTATGATTCAGCAAAAGCTTACTCTTAATCCTTAATTGTTGAAAAAATAACTTGTCAAAAAAGAGTAGTAAATTATGTGAATTATAAAACTGAAAAAAGAAGAAAATATCGACGATATAGCCATTTTTATGCAGGAAATAGAGGTCAATCTTGGTTCAATTCCTGGTTCATGTTTGCAGAGGAAGCAGAGGAGTAGATGGCCAATGAAAATGAAAAACGGCTCAATTATCAGAGAGGTAGAAAAGCTGCAAACCATGTTATGTTAGCTTTTTAGTCTTACCTGTCACCTAATCAGCTTATTTCTTTAGTACAAACCAACAAAATATTTAACTATTGCGCATTCCAGAATAGTACAAAATAATACAAAAAAACTACAAAGCCCTACCTTTAGGGTGCTGATTATAAAAAACATAGTCTGTTTCAATATATACTTATTTAGTACAAACCAACACACCATTTATGTTAGCTTTTTAGCCTTACCTGTCACCTAATCAGCTTATTTCTTTAGTACAAACCAACAAAATATTTAACTATTGCGCATTCCAGAATAGTACA
>JAGGDU010000026.1:31088-56300 GCA_018457135.1 Trichodesmium erythraeum GBRTRLIN201
TGATTATAAAAAACATAGTCTGTTTCAATATATACTTCTTTAGTACAAACCAACACACCATGTTATGTTAGCTTTTTAGCCTTACCTGTCACCTCTGGTAGCTTCCACCGCTCTAGTACAAACCAACAAAATATTTAACTATTGCGCATTCCAGAATAGTACAAAATAATACAAAAAAACTACAAAGCCCTACCTTTAGGGTGCTGATTATAAAAAACATAGTCTGTTTCAATATATACTTCTTTAGTACAAACCAACAAAATATTTAACTATTGCGCATTCCAAAAGAATACAAAAAAACTACAAATCCCTACATTTGGGGTGCTGATTATAAAAAACATAGTCTGTTTCTTCCTTATTCCTGTTAACAAAAAAATATCAATTCTCCATGGTAGGAGGTTGGGCCGGAATAGCAGCAATAATTGCATCTATGACCTTAGCAATAGGCAAAATACGCATTCCTAAATCCATGGGTTGCTGACCTTTGGGAATAATTGCCCTTTTAAAACCTAACTTAGCAGCTTCCCTTAATCTCAACTCCAACTGAGATACAGGTCTCACTTGTCCACCCAAACCGACCTCTCCCAGTAAAACAGTTCGGGGGTCAACTACGCGATCGCGAAAACTAGCCACCACAGCAATAGCTATCCCCAAGTCTGCAGCAGGTTCTTCCACACTCAAACCTCCCACAGTCGCCACATAAGTATCTAACTTTGATAAAGGAATGCCTACCCGTTTTTCCAAAACTGCCAAAATTTGTTGTAATCTACTACCATCAATTCCAGTAGTAGAACGTCGAGGGGAACCATGACTTGCCGGACTTACTAAAGCTTGAATTTCTACAACTATGGGGCGAGTACCTTCCATTGAAACAACTGTAGAAGTTCCAGAAGAATACTCATCCCTACTTCCGAGGAATAATTCTGATGGGTTTAATATTTCTTTTAAACCATTAGCCACCATTTCAAATACTCCAATTTCGTGAGTAGCACCAAAACGATTTTTCATAGAGCGCAACAAACGGTGGGAGGCAAAGCGATCGCCCTCAAAATATAGAACCGTATCTACCAAGTGTTCTAAAACACGAGGACCTGCTAAAGCACCATCTTTAGTTACATGACCAACTATTAATAAAGTAATATTTTCCCGCTTTGCCACTTGCATTAATGCTGAAGTACATTCCCGGACTTGAGCAACCGAACCAGGAGCGGAAGTCAAAGAAGCAAAATAGATAGTTTGAATACTGTCAATTACTGCTAGATATGGTTTTAGAGATTCCAACTCTCTTAAAATTACTTCTAAATCTGTTTCTGGCAATAAAAATAAATTTTCCATTGAATCTGTAGTAGAATCATTTATAGGTTCAGAATTGCCATAATTTTCTTGATTTTCATCATTAGATAAATCCTGATCGATCTCAACATTTGAAACATTATCCTTATGCTCTACTTTTGCTTCATTAAAGTTAACAATTAAACGTTGGGAACGTAACTTCACCTGCTGTCCAGACTCTTCCGCGGAAACATACAAAACCCGACATCTATTAGACAACTGATTAGCTACTTGTAATAAAAGAGTAGACTTACCAATACCAGGTTCTCCACCAATTAACACCAAGGAACCAGGAACAATTCCACCACCAAGCACTCGGTCTAACTCTTCAAACCCAGAAGGCATTCTAGACAACGTTTGGTCAGAAATCTGAGATAGTAAAAAAGATGCTCTTGGTTGACCAGAAGAATCATCTCCCTCAGATGCTTGAGAACCAATACCAATATCAGTTATTCCCAGCCTTTGTAAAGCAGTTACAGTTGTTTGTTCTATCTCCTCTTTTAGAGAGTTCCAAGTATTACATCCAGGACATCTGCCCAGAAATTGGGTAGACTCATACCCACATTCTCTACAAACATACTTTGTTTTGTGTTTTGGCATTTCTTAAAATAAGTTAATGTTCACCACCAAATATAAAAAATCCCTGGAGAGGTGACAGGTAAGACTAAAAAGCTCACATAACATGGTTTGCAGCTTTTCTACCTGTCTAATAATTGAGCTGTTTTTCAGAGTAATTGGCCATCAAATTCTCCACTTATTCTGCAAACATGAATAAGGAATTTAACCAAGATTGACCTCTATTTCCTGTATAAAAATGGCTATGTCGTCGATATTTTCTTCCTTTTTCGATTGAACAATTGACATGATTTGCTAGTCCTTTTTGACAAGTTATTTTTCCAACAATTAAGGATTAAAAGTCAGCAAAATTTATCAATAATGTGATGGAAATTAATCCTTCACCTTTGACTTTAGTTCCTTCCAAATTATACCTTTATTAAAATACTAGAATATTTATTGAATATCTATTCATTTTTTAGAGACATTTATTGTTATTTATAAATTCCAGATTTTTTTAGTATAAATTATGCCTCTTTTGCTATATTATATCTATATTTTATATTCTATTTTCGATAATATTTATCAGTAAAAAACTTAATTTTAGTGATTTGTATTCATTGTAAATATATAAATATCCCCGGTTTTATTTCTAATTATTTTAGAGCTATACACAGTTATGTTTTTATTTTTATATCCAAGCTTTTTTTCAATTTCAAACAACAATACGTCTTTTCTTGACCTTTTGAAAATTCATATAGTTACATACTACAAAATTATCTATTCCCTAAAACTACTTTTTAGAAATTACAAAATAAAGCTAAAAAACTAGATAAATATTCTTGACTTACCCTAATATTATTATTACTTTTTAGTCAAAAATAGTAATTTCAATTGGTCTAATACGAGAGTTATAAATTAGGCTTATTACTAGTAAGTTTACGCAATTTTATGCTTTATATTTATCATAATTGTCAGTATTTCCCTAGCTTCAAAGTTTTATTTAACCCAAGATTTTAAAATTGGAAACTATAAAGTTTTAAATCTTAGTATTTTTCATTATAAAAACCTTTCCATAGCAGGACAACAGCTCTCAAATTTTATATATTTTGGGATTTGGTTGGCCAGAGTTTTTTAACGTATCTATCGGTGTTCTTTAATTATAGCAATCAAAACTTTCAACATTAACCAAACATTGAATTTTAATTGACTTTTAAAATGTTTATGGTAGGATAAAGGTAGTTTATTAATTTTTATTAAATAAGCCTTGTTAACAAGATCTAGGCTCGTATTTTTTAATCATGTTTTGGTTAATCCTTGATAAATAAGGCTTTTTAACCTTTTTGTCACCCTCCCCCCTAACTTTAATCCTAAAGTTCAACTAATTCCAAGCTTAGGAGTAGTAAAAAATAGTAATTTTTGTTGTTATTTTGATGATACAGTTAAAAAAATTAATATAATTATAAACCTTAGTTAAGGAGTGTGAGAAAAAGTGGAATATAATAAAGAAAAAATCTTGGTTGTTGATGATGAAGCAAGTATTCGTCGTATTTTAGAAACTCGACTGTCAATGATTGGGTATGATGTTGTTACTGCTGCTGATGGTGAAGAAGCTTTGGAGACTTTTCACAATACAACCCCAGATCTGGTGGTATTAGATGTGATGATGCCAAAATTAGATGGTTATGGTGTCTGCCAAGAATTACGCAAAGAATCAGATATTCCTATAATTATGCTAACTGCTTTGGGAGATGTTGCAGATAGAATTACAGGTCTAGAATTAGGTGCTGATGATTATGTGGTGAAGCCTTTTTCTCCAAAAGAATTAGAAGCAAGAATTCGTTCTGTATTACGTCGGGTCGATAAAAATGGTGGTAATGGTATTCCTAGTTCTGGTGTTATTCAAGTCAGCACTATTAGAATTGACACTAATAAACGTCAGGTTTATAAAGGTGATGAAAGAATTAGACTAACTGGTATGGAGTTTAGTTTATTAGAGTTATTGGTAAGTCGTTCTGGAGAGCCTTTTTCTCGTTCTGAGATTTTGCAGGAAGTTTGGGGTTACACTCCAGAGCGTCATGTAGATACGCGAGTAGTGGATGTTCATATTTCTAGGCTTAGGGCTAAGTTGGAAGAAGATCCAAGTAACCCAGAATTGATTTTAACTGCACGAGGCACTGGTTATCTATTTCAACGAATTATTGAACGTGATGAAGTTGGTTGAAATATACAGGACTTATGTACCCAAACAAGAAACTAGGTCTATTGCCATAATTACTTCTCATAACCCGGTTTCTTTGTAAGTCTTAATATAGTTAAAGTTATCTATTCAAAGGTTAACTAATTATTAGTAACTAGAAACTAGGGTTTTGATTATCTAATAACTGACAACTAATAGCTGTAAAGACGTTCTTTTGTCTTCCTTAAAATATGAGTCAATCTGACCAAAATAAAGTATTACGAATGCTTCCTATAATAGCAGGAGGATTAGGTGCAACTTTACTTATGACTAATAGATTTTTCACCCCTAATCTTTTAGCTTCCCAAACTCGTTCTGATGTAGTAGGAGTAATTTTAAGTGCTTTTTTAATTTTGACTGGTTTACTTTGGCAACAAATACAACCACGCTCTCCTGATACTGTCAAATTAATTGGTAAATCAGAATTTGAATTATTGCCAGAATTATCAGAGATAGTCAAAACTGAACTAGCTTGGGCTTCTAGTTTACTACTAACTAATACAGTTACTAAGACTGTTATTATCTGGCATCAAGAGAAGGTCTTATTAAGAAGAGGAATTTTACCATCTGAATCATACATCAAGCCAGGAACTATTTTAAAGCAAGTTTTGGGTAAGCAAAAACCTATTTATTTAGTAGATTTAAAAGTTTATCCAGGTCGCATTGAGTTTAATTATTTGCCAGAAAATACCCAAGGTGTAATTTGTCAACCTCTTGGCAATAATGGTGTAATGATCTTGGGTGCAAATGCACCTCGCAGTTACACTAAACAAGATGAAAATTGGATTTCAGGAATAGCAGATAAATTAACAGATACCTTATCAAAAAAATTATAGTACAGTGCTGTGTTTAGAGAGATTTAACTAACCTTTTTTGTACTGTTACTCAATTAAGTCCTAACATTATCACAATTTATTTTACTGTTTTTACTGTTTAAGTTTTCAACTAGTAAATTGTTTGAAATATTTCCTTTTATTGAGCTATACTTGCACTTTTAAAAATTTTTTTATAGTTTATACTGATTGATTTATCTCAATTTTTACTATTTCTGAAAGTGGGTATACTTTCTATAATAAATGACTTCTAAAAGTCTAGCTGAAGTTTATAAAATTGGTATAAGTTTTTTAATTTATGGCAGATTTCGTCATCCAGAATATCTGGTCGTAGAGACATAAATTATCTTGCTTTAATAAATACTGCACCCATAGTCAAGAACTTTTTGTGCAACTTAAGTTTTCAACTAGTAAATTGTTTGAAATATTTCCTTTTATTGAGCTATACTCGCACTTTTAAAAATTTTTTTTATAATTTATAATGATTGATTTATCTCAATTTTTACTATTTCTGAAAGTGGGTATACTTTCTATAATAAATGACTTCTAAAAGTCTAGCTGAAGTTTATAACATTGGTATAATTTTTTTAATTTATGGCAGATTTCGTTATCCAGAATATCTGGTCGTAGAGACATAAATTATCTTGCTTTAATAAATACTACACCCATAGTCAAGAACTTTTTGTGCAACTTAAGTTTTCAACCAGTAAATTGTTTGAAATACTTCCTTTTATTGAGCTATACTCGCAGTTTTAAAAATTTTTTTGATAGTTTATACTGATTGATTTATCTAGATTTTTACTATTCCTGAAATGGGTATACTTTCTATAATAAATGACTTCTAAAAGTCTAGCTGAAGTTGATAAAATTGGTATAATTTTTTTAATTTATGGCAGATTTCGTCATCCAGAATATCTGGTCGTAGAGATATAAATTATCTTGCTTTAATAAATACTGCACCCATAGTCAAGAACTTTTTGTGCAACCAGTTTCCTTGTCGACTCAAATATACCTTTTGTTTGTCTTGAGAAAAATCTCTTGATAACCATAAATTTGGTAAAAGGATAAAGTGGAAATAGGTTTCTGCTACAAATAACCCTATCTTAAATATTCGTTTTAGTGTAGATAAAAGAGAATAGAATCTCTTTTTATTGGAGATTGTTTTAAAGTAAAGTCCTTTATATTCTTGTCTTATATCAGACAGTGTTTTATTTTTCATGATTATTCACTATCAATGAGTTAGACTTCATTATTCAGAAAAAACTTAAATATAATTAATTCTAAGTTTTAAGCTATATTCCCCATGTTAAAACGTAGTATTTAAAGTTAACCATTGAAAGCCTTGTCTGATAATAACTATAAATTTTGTAAGCAAAAATAAATCTTATATAGACTATTAATAGTTTTTAGTAAGAAAAGAGGCTATAACCCAAATTATGCCTTAAAAATACTTTTGCATTATATTTGTGGCACGGAATATAGGTTGTAATTTTTGTAATATTTAATATTATTCTAACATACGCAATAGTTGATACCCTCGGTGCGCCACATTTTTTAGGAATAGGCTTTGCTTGACTCACAGTTATAACTTTCCACAGTAATTTTTTTATAAATTTAGAGTTTTTTTACTCTTCTCACATTTACTTAAATGCCAACAAAAAATCTGTATAACTTTGATAGTTTTGACCTTTATAATACCATTTCATCAAAAGTTGATTTAGATTAAAACTATGGTTATCTTGATAACTTTAGATTTCTCTTTTTAGTAGTTTATAATCTCGTTTAAATTTTCAAATATATTCCAAATAATTTTGATCTATAACTACCAAAAATAAACAAATATTAGTATCTAATCTTTAACTACCATAATTCTCGTAAAGCCAAAATAATAATTGGCGAAGATTTGATATTGTGTGATTAATTATTTCATATCTTGCAGAAAAAATACTTTTGTAAAACGTTTTTACTTGTTCATCTAAACTTTCATAAAAAACTGTAATTAAGTCAATGATTAAATCGTTTTTATAACACTTAGTATCAAAAGGTATTTGAAAATATTTAGCTGCTTTTTTCAATGCTGATAATTCTTCACTGACTAAACCTCTTTCTTATCTTTACTTTTTCATAAATTCTCCAGGGAAATAAGTCATTTTGAAGTCAAAGGGGATACCATCAATAAAAAAGTCAAACTGCTTAATTTTTCTAACTGTAAATAGAACGCGAGTGTGGTCTTTAAAAATATCTTCAATTAATATTGAACCAGGAGAATAACACAAATCATTTTAAGCTATTTAATATTTTATGTTCTATTGTTTCTATTAACTTATCATAGTTAGTTATTTTTTTTATATAGTTATCTACAAAATATTTATTAATATAGCAATTCCCAAACTCTTGAGGTACAAAATTTATTTGTTTTAGCAGGGGAAGTGGATGGAAATTCCATGAAAGATTAGTAAGCAAGAAAAATAGGGTATAGAAAAGAGAAAAAACTGTATCAACCTAACTTAAAAAACCCTATATAGTTTTGATATATTCCTGCCTAATTAAAAACTCATAGTTTATAAAGCTCTGCTAAAAGTGCTGGTTCATTTATTATTATTTCAGTTTTTTTTGTTCATAAATATCCTTAATAACTTTATTCATTATAGTTTTATAAATTTAAGTTTTGTATAGAGTTACCAAAAGATTTTTAGTTAAGATTTTCTCTGTAGAAAAATCCTGCTTTTTTACATAAATATATCAGGTAACATTTACCAGCAATTAAATGTAGCTTAAGAAAATCTCAAACTAGTGGCAATGATATTAATTCATAAAAATTTTCTTCTGTATAAAGTTGAGATAATTAATCAAAATTATTCAACAACTTTTCTGATATACTTCATTTTTTACTTTTTTATTAATTATCAGCATAATTAATAAATTTTGAACGCCAACCAGAAAGAACTGTCAATGATTAAAAAACCTCTGAAGCTCTTTTTCCTGACTTCTGATAAATTAGTACAAAATTATTTTTAAAACTACCATTTCTATGATTCTGTACTACTGAATTATAAGAATATTTCATAGGAAAATAGCCTCAAAATTTTTTACTTTTTTATTAATTATCAGCATAATTAGGAAATTCTGAACGCCAACCAGGAATAACTATCAGTGATTGAAAAAACTCTGAAGATCTTTTTCCTGACTTCTGATAAATTAGCACAAAATCATGTTTAAGACTGCCAGTTCTATTATTCTGTAATACTGAATTAGAAGAATATTTCATAGGAAAATAGCCTCGAAAATTAATTTCTGTTGACGATAAAATTATTTGATTAAGAAAGTTCCAAATTTCTCGATCTTTGGAATTAAAAAATAAAGCCAAAATACCTCCTGGCTTTAAAATTCTGGCAGTATTATCAAAAAAAATTCCCATTTCTTTGATATAAGTTTTTCGATCTTTACCTCGAATTACGGCATTTGAAATAACTATTTCATCTGAAAAATTTGGCTTTTTACCAATCAGAGAATTCCACATTTCACTCAACTCTAAATAGGGAATACGATCGCTATGAGGAGGGTCTGCTACAATTAATGAAATAATTTCATCAGGACATTCAGATAATACTTTTCTATTATCTCCTTCTACAATAGCTACATTAGCCTTATAATTCACAACATCTATTAATTGACCAGATAAATTAGATGTGTTTATATCATCAATTTCGTCAATAGCTTTAATTAGCTTTTTAACACGTCTTTCAAAACAATTCCAGACATTAATTTCAAAGTGAAGTGTAGGTCGCCAATATCCTATTACCCAACTACCTACTTCTATTTTTTTTGTAGGTTGATTTTTGTTTTTTCCACGTCCTGTAATAGCAAATACCATCTTAGACATTTGCCCAGAAGCAGAAGTTAATGAAAGTAATAAAGCTTTCTTCAATTCATTATCTTGTTGATTTATTGCTTCTAGTAAAATGTCTATATTATGCAAAGCTCTACAAGTCAATAAATCTGTTAATTTAAAATTATCTTTTGTATTAATTCTGCTATTTTGAAAAAGATTAATTTCTCTAGGAATTTTTGGCTGATAATTTTGAAATTGCTCAATCAAATTATAATCATACTCTGTTGGTATTCTTTCTTCCCGCTTTCTGCCTCCTTTTGCAATAGTCCAAACAGATTTTATTTTTTCTTCTTCCCATAAATAGTGACTAGCAATATTGCCATCATCCAAAGTATAAGTTGCCTCTATTTTAGGTTTAATATTTTCTTCAAAAGAACTTAGTATTTCTCTTAAATGTAAATGAGATGGTAAATCAATTAACATCTTTGCTAGTTCTACTGATATAGGATTAATATCAATACCAATAAATCGCCTCTTTCTAGATATTGACTCTCTTGCTACTAACCCAGAACCTAAAAAAGGATCTAAAATAATATCATTTTCCGTTGTTAATGATTCAATCAAAAATGAAAGACATTCTATTGGCTTTTTTCCCCAATATTTATGAAATGCTGCAATTCCCTTGTAACCTTTAGGAGTTGCTAAATCTTCTATATTTGTTGAATTCAAATTAAATAAACTTAGTTGTTTTGGCAGATTATTTTTATCTGTCATTATTTTATTTATAGTATATTTTATTTAGAAAAATATTTTTGGATAGTTCTCAAAATTAAAATTACTTTTACAAAAACAATTTCTGACTTCTAACTTCATTAAGAGTATTGGTGATGAGGTAATTAATTTTTATTATTATGAAACTTACTAACTATAGTTTTTTATAAGACACTAATAGACAAAAAAATAAAAAAATTACCAATTCACCAAAACCCAAAAACTCTAACTAAATTACCTTCCCAGAACTCATTTCCGACTCTAAATTAAACAAAAGTTGTAAAGTCTCCATTGCATGACGCCTGGCCTCAATATCCTGTTGCGCTCGTAACTGTACCATCGGATCATGCAAAATTTTATTCACAATACCCCTAGTTAAAGCCTCAATTACCTCTTGATGTTTTTCGGCAAATTCTGAACCTAAACGAGATAAAGCTTTTTCTAATTCTTGTTCTCTAATAGTCTCTATTTTTTGTCGTAAAGAATTAATAGTCGGAACAGTTTCCAAACTTTTCCACCATACATCAAAAGCTTCTACCTCTTCCTCTAATAAAACCTCAGCTTCCATAGCCATTTGGCGACGACTTTCTCTATTTTGAGCAACAACCGCCTTTAAATCATCCACATTAAAACAACGAACATTTGGCAATTCACTGACATCATTACCAATATTACGAGGTACAGAAATATCCACCAACATTAGAGGTTTTAAAGGGTCTAAAATTGTTTCTAATTTGGCTTTATCTAAAATCAGTTCAGTTGCAGCAGTGCTAGTAAATACTAGATCTGATTCACCAATAACCTGAACCATTTCTAACATAGAATAAACTTTTATATTTGCATCTTTAAAACTATTTGCTAAATCCTGAGCGCGTCCCACAGAACGATTAATTATTGATATCTTATTTGCCCCTTTAGCTAATAAATGTTGCACCAGTAATTTTGACATTTTACCAGCACCCACAATAGCCACTTGGTAATTAGATAAATCCTCTAATTTCATCTGAGCTAATTCCACTGCAGCAGAACTAACAGAAACAGCGCCAGTACCAATGCTTGTTTCTGTCCGTACCCTTTTTCCAGCAGTTACAGCCTGCTTAAATAAACGGTTAAGAATACGTCCAATACCCTTATATTTTTGTCCAAGTTTATGAGTTTGTTTAACCTGAGCTAAAATTTGCCCTTCACCTAATACTAAACTATCTAATCCAGAAGCAACTCGCATTAAGTGCATAATAGAATCTTCATGGAGTAACATAAATAAGTGAGGACGAAGCTGATTTAAAGGTATTTTACTAGACTCAGAAAGAAACTGAGTTACTTCCCTAATACCAGGCTGCATTTCATTAGTAACTACATAAATTTCTAAACGATTACAGGTACTAAGAATTCCTACTTCTTGGGTATAAGTTCCACTACACAATTCAGAAATTGCATTTTGTATTTCTGTTTCTGGAAGACTTAATTTTTCTCGAACTTCGACAGGAGCTGTTTTGTGACTCAGTCCTATTACTGCAATATTCATATAATTTTTATTTTGTTAATTGTTTCGTTTTTTTTTGATTAAAATCATACCTTAAAGGATGAACTAGGAAAAATTTCTATCATTTTGACACCGATTATAATTAAACAAAAATAAGGTAGGTTTTATGGATGGTTAAATTTTTCGTATCTATCTAACTAAAATATTTAACTTCAAACCTTAAAACCTACCCTAAAAGATTAATAATTTTCCAGAGTACCGAAGTCAAGAAATATCATTTCAGCGAATTCTATCTATAGAAAAAATTCTAAATTTTTTGAGTAATAATTTTAGAAACTGATATAACTTACCCTGGTTTGTCTCTCATTTGTATCTCATTTTTATTGCTAAGTACTAATAGCTCATAGCTAATAACTTAACTTAGGAATTAATTTTGAGTATTAGAATGCTCCAATCTCAATTCCATATTTTCTAAGCTGCTTTATAAAACTTACCCATGCTAAAGATAATTGAAGATTTAATGTTCACTTCTTGTTTCATTAAATCCTTAACAGACTGGCTGTTAAAATATTTTGACTTTCTACAAAGGTGACTTTCCAACAAACTATTTAGTTCTTGAATATTTTTCAAGATTAATACTTCCCTTTAAGTCTCATTTCAAAAGTCAAACACGAAGTTTTACAATTATAAGCATTCTCTTAATGTGGCATTTTTAGCCGATGAGTAAATTTGAGAATTTTAGGCAAATTTTTATTAACTATATCTAGCTCTAATTTACCTAATACTATTTCTATTTCAGCTGCAGTGTTTTTGTTTCTCCAAACATATGAACAGTATCTACAAAACGAGCAGTTTTTGACTGAGAAGAAATAACTAAACTTTGGGTACGAGCGCCATTGGGGAAGAAACGTACTCCTTCCATCAGAGTACCAGGAGTAATACCACAAGCTGCAAATAGGACTGTTTCTCCAGAAGCTAATTCTTCAGCATTATAAACTTTGTCTGGATCTTCAATACCCATATCTTTGAGTCGCTTCATATTATCTTCTTTGCTTTCTCCAATTAAACCAGTTTTGACAATAGCTGGGTCATAAATCAGTTGTCCTTGGAAATGGCCTCCTAAAGCACGCATAGCTGCTGCAGAAATTACTCCCTCTGGGGCTGCACCAATACCCATCAAAGCATGAATATTTGTACCTGCAAATGCACAGGAAATTGCAGCAGAAACGTCACCATCACTAATTAGACGAACTCTAGCACCAGCTTGACGAATTTCACTAATTAACTGTTTGTGACGTGGACGATCCATAACTACAACTACCAATTCTTCAACAGCACGGTCCATGCATTCTGAAATAATTTTGAGGTTTTCGGTAGCCGACTTATTAATATCTACATGATTTTTAGCTACTGCTGGTGCCGCTAGTTTTTTCATATAGACATCTGGTGCTGCCAACAAACCACCTTTCTCAGAAATAGCTAATACTGCCATAGAACCATTTTGACCATAAGCAACTAGGTTTGTACCTTCACAAGGGTCCACTGCTATGTCAATCTCGATTAGCTGTTCTACCTCACACATTTTTTTCGCATCAGGCTGAGTACAAATTCCTACTTCTTCCCCAATGTAGAGCATGGGTGCTTCATCTCGCTCCCCTTCTCCAATTACAATGCGGCCTCTCATGTGAATTTTGTTCATACGTTCGCGCATAGCTTCTACAGCTACTTCGTCTGCAGTATTTTTCTCCCCTTTTCCCATCCAACGAGCAGAGGCGATCGCTGCTTGTTCTACTACTTCGATAATTTCTAAACCGATTACATTATCCATAATTTTTTTATTCTCTCAATGAAACAGGAAAAGTTTTTGATTTTGCTCTCCCAGTGTTAAAGTCTATCAGAGGCGGGGTTCAGGTTAGGACTTTATGGGGGGTGAGTTCGTGTAAAGTTTTATTGCGATAGTCAGAAGTCAGAAGTTAACCTTTTCATATCAGTCAAAATTAAAAAATCAAATGTCAAATGTCAAAAAGATTACCCCATCAATAAAAAGATGGTACTTATACTGGGCAGAGGTCAAAAAAGGGTTTTAAAAAGTTTTTGAAGAGTACAAAGTTATCCTAAAAAAATATTGGCTTTAAAGGCTGAAAGCATTATAAGAATTTGCTTACAGGGTTTATAGTTTTTTGATAAAGTTTCTAACTTTGAGATAGCCGTAAGCTTTAGCGAGTAATAGTTATTCCCAAAATTTTCCACTTTATAGTTTCACTAATTTACAAAAAATAAATTATTTTCAACAAGCAATATTTATTGATAATGGGCAAGATGTCACAAGAAAACAAAGTAATTTTTTTTTTAAATAATGCTAAATGATTTTAAATTATTTAGCATTATTCATGATTATTTTTTCCTGATTGTTTCAAAACATAACTCTTGTTAATTGAGAAAAATATAATTATTTAATTAGAATAATTATTTTGTAATATAGGTAAGTTTTATCTTTATTTTAAAAAAAATATTAACTTTAATTTTCTGAAAAATTGTCAAAGAAAAATAATAAAAATATCTCGCCTATTTTTAAGTAAATTCATGACAATAATGATTTATTTTAATAAGTCTATTGGTCGTAATTTTAAAGCTTATTATAAATAAAAAAAAAATAAATATTATCAAAAATGTTTTCCTTGTTTGGTAAGTCAAAATTGTTTTTTTGAATTAATACCATTAACATTAATACCTTCTAGAGATTTACCTTAATAGACAAAAAGGTAACTGCACAGAAATGTTTTCCTTGTTTGGTAAGTCAAAATTGTTTTTTTGAATTAATACCATTAACATTAATACCTTCTAGAGATTTACCTTAATAGACAAAAAGGTAACTGCACAGAAATGTTTTCCTTGTTTGGTAAGTCAAAATTGTTTTTTTGAATTAATACCATTAACATTAATACCTTCTAGAGATTTACCTTAATAGACAAAAAGGTAACTGCACAGATATTTTTTTATTGATTGTATGAGCATTAAAATTTGTCATAATAAAAGAGCCAAAATAAATAAAGTGTTTAAGAGGTTAGCAAGATAGGCTAAGAGTTCAATAGATTGATATTTTGGATTTAAACTGCACTTAATTATTAATAAACTTGCAAAAATATTAGCTTAGACGAGGCAAAAAAGTTACATTTTTATCTCAAATTTATCTCAAAAAAAAAGGGTAATTTATTTGGAGATAAAGGCTATATATCTCAAAATTTATTTGATAAATTATACGGAAATAATCTAATTTTAGTAACTCTTTATCAGAAAAATATGAAAAATAAATTAGTAGATTTATGGAAAAAAAATTAATGTGTATTAAAACGTTCATTAATTAAAAATTTCAATGAAAAATTAAAAAATATTTCACAACTTGTGCACTGTTAAAATCGAAGTTTGCAAAATTTTATAGTGAATAAAATTGCTTGATTAATTGCTTATAGTTTTCCAGAGAAAAACCAGCAATTAAATCAGATAAAAATGAATAAAAAATTTTACCTAATTTATAAATAAAATAGATATTAAATAACGTTTAATAAACAATTCAAAAATTCATTAATGACCAAAATTTAAATATTTTGGATAGTTTTAAATTATCTATTTATTATCAATAAACATAAGGAATTGAGATAAAGTTTATTCTACCTACCTTCTGTCCTTTTTATTTATATCGAACTCAGGTAAAACAAGGTAAAAAAAGATGAGCCCAATAATTATCAACAAAGCTAATTTAATAAAGAACAAACTCCCCTGGTTGTACCATAAACACATAGAAAATCAATTAACTAGGAGTATCTAGCTTATATAAAAAATTCTAATTTTCCTACTTGAAAACCTTATCTGGGTAAGGTGAAAAACCCTAGCTAATCAAATACTAAAATATATTAAATTTCAGAGTTGTCGTCGAGGTTTGCAAAAATTTTTATCGGATGTAAATATTCAATTTAAAACTTTATGGTTTTCTATTATCAAAGATTGGATAAATCAGAATTTTCTTTCAAGGGAACTATTATATTTAGTTATAAATAAAACTTAGGATCAGGTCGTAGTAAATTTGTTAGTTGTGAGCCTAGTTTATCAGCGCCGTAGCAGACCAATTTACATTACCAACTTAGACAAAAAAGGAAACAGTAACTTTTCTGAAAAAAGATAATTATTATTGAAAGTTTTAAATTTATTCTCAAGTCATCAAAAAGTGATTTTAGGAGACCGATAATTTTGTAGTCTGGAACCAGAAAAATAGTTAAAATAGCAAAAAAAGATATGCTTTTGTCTGAGACTGAAAAAAAACTTGTATATAGAAAGGTAAAAATAATTGTGAATAGTAAGTCGGGGAATAGTGAATAACTTTCTAATGAGGGATAAAGCCGGGAATATCTATATATTTACAACAAGTAAAATTCACTAATACTAGAGGTTTTTAATCAAGAAAATTTTAAGTAAATATAAAATAAGAGTAAGTCAGTATAACAGCAGAAGATTCATAGTTTATATGAACAAATATTTTGGTTTATAAATAGCAATCAATATTGGTAAAAAGTGAATATATATCGAATAAATTTCCGGAATTTTAAGATTCGAGGCTATAAGATGGGATGAACTAAAGTCAAGGGATAACGATTAATTGCCATAACATTATTGACCACTTTAGTATATTTTTAATCCTTAAAAAACGGCAAAATAATTTGCGCAAAAGGAGTAGCAAATTATGTAAACCTGACCACAGAAAAAGGGAAAAAATATAGACGACATCCCCACTTTTATACGGGAAATAGAGGTCAAGCTTGGTTAAATGCCTGGGAAATTTTGCCAGAGAAAGTTGAAGAGATGATGGCCAAATTTATCAAAAACGGCTCAATTATTACAGAAGTAGGACAACTGCAAACTTTGTCAATTAAAATTTTTAGTCTGTTATGTCACTCCGCCAGGTAATTATGATAGAATAGATAAAATCAATAGAAAATATTTGTCAGAAAATTTTAGTAAATATGAGTGAGATAGAAGAAACGTGAGTAGCAATGTTGTTGTCATTACTGATTCTGAATTTGAAGGTGAAGTCCTCCAATCAGAAAAACTTGTATTGGCTTACTTTTGGGCTAGTTGGTGTGGTCCATGTAAATTAGTATCCCCTTCCGTGGAAAAAGTGGCCACTACGTATAGTGATCGTCTAAAAGTGGTCAAGATGGAGGTTGATCCTAACCCAGAAACCGTAAAGTCATATAAGGTTGAAGGAGTTCCTGCACTTAGACTGTTTGGGAATAAAAAATTATTACTTTCCCATGAAGGAAGCATTACATTGAATAAGTTAGTTGAGAGATTAGAAGCTCATTTAGCATGAACAAGATATTTTTTATCTATTATCTCTAAATGTTGTGAAAAAACCCACGCTTTCCTAAAAGGAAGCGTCGGGATTAATTATAATTAATATTGTGTTTTTTTTAGTACATTTAATAGACTGGGAAATCTGAGCATACTTAATTATTGACGTAATGATGGATATATTTGTTTAACATACATTTGACAGACATTAAACCAGCCAAACTAATTTTTTATAGCAGTAATTTATTTGTGGAGTTCTTTGGTTTAATTACTACTAATATAATTTATTTGACTATTTGAGACAAATTATCTCTGACAATTTTGACATTGATATTTTCATTTTTTGGGTAGTCCGACACAAGTAAGGACTTATTTATACTAGTTCGGGAAATACCAGATAGCTTCAATATGATTTTCGATCTTTTTTAGAAAATAATCAAGTTTTTCTCAAAATTGCCAAATGTTCTCTGTCTAATGCTACATTTCAATCTCTCAATATAGTTAATTAGTTAGATTACTTTTGGATAACTTGTTTTACTAACGGCTTGATGCCATGTGCTTGAGAATATTTCTTCTTGTGCTGACCAAAAGTATGTGAAGTTAGTGCAAACTGTCCATAAACAACAGGTAAATAATTTCACAATTCTCTAGCTCCATCTATACTGCGATCGCGATCTGTAAGCTCCAACAATTTCTTTGATGCTAATATATTGAGCCTGCTAAATCTACTGTTTATTACCTTTATGGTACAAATGACTAAATCTTATCACACTGAATAGTCAATCGAACTTTTTTTTTAGAGGACATCTCTAGCATATTTTGGAACTTAAGCATATTTGCGATTAGCATAATTTATAAGTCAAATTTCACCCTACCTGGCTTCCTCGAGCAATACCTGCAAGAGATATATTGTTTAGTAATAAAAGCTAAAATCTTTAGGGGCAAGTATTTCTACCAATAGAACGGAATATATTTCTACCTTAGACTTAAGTTAATTTTCAGTAGATTTTATAGAGTTTGAGTCTTTTGCCTAGATGGAAAGTAAAAAAGTTTAACACACAGAGAACTTAAGCAATTGACAGGCATAGAGTTTGGTTAATTTCGTATCAGTCAAATTAAAAAAAATCTTATGGCCTGTGCTATGTTAGTCTGGAATTTTTGAAAAAATATTAGAGCAGTGAGAAACCGGAAAAACTATTAAATATCTCCAAAAAAGGTTCTCAAAGCCTTACCTGCTGTTTCAAAATCTGCATTTTTGAAGATACCTATTGATCAAGTTAAACATAAATTGTTATCAGGTTATCTAAGATTAGAATTAAGATATCCTTCAATTAAAATGAAACTCATTTAACTCTAACACCTACTAAAACTTTTTGAATAGATAGTTAAGTAATTAGGGAATGGGCTTTTTCAGTTATTGTAATGCAGGCATCTTGCCCGAAATTAATTTACCTCATCAGCAAAACCAAGCCACTGTAAGTATAACTAGATCAATATATATAAACTAATAGTGAATAAATATTAGTAAATCAACAACAGTTAACTAACCCTTGGTAGGGTGGCGCTCAGATAAGCTATTAATTGGCAAAACCAAGACTAGCACTCACTTAGTAACCTGGTTTTGCACTGCTAACTACTCTAGCGTTTACTTAGTGAACTGGTTTTGCACCCCTAACTGCTATTGTTGTCAGATTGTATATAGTATGGTATTTTTAATATTTTTTGTTAATAAACAATAAGCCTTTTTGTTCATCTCCGTTTTTTTCTTAGGAAAATTTAGTCAAAATGCATTTATCAAAACGTTTAAAACCTTTAAGCTTTAATGTCTTTGCTGATATGGATAGGGCTAAGGGTAGGGCAAAGGCAGCAGGACAAGATTTAATAGATTTGTCTTTAGGATCTTCTGATTTACCTGCGCCTCGTCACGCTTTAGAGGCGATATCTCAATCTCTACAAGATTCTAATACTCATGGTTATTCATTATTTTCTAGCACTCAAGCTTTTAGGGAGGCAGTAGCTCGGTGGTATAGTAATAAGTTTGACATTTCACTAAACCCGGAAACTGAAGTTTTAGCTTTAATTGGTTCCCAGGAAGGTACGGCCCATTTACCTTTGGCTATCCTGGATCCCGGAGATTTTGCTTTGCTGCAAGACCCTGGCTATCCTTCTCATAGTGGTGGGGTGTATTTGGCCGGAGGTCAGGTTTACCCCATGCCTTTATTAGCAGAAAATAAGTTTTTGCCTGTCTTGGGAGATATTCCTCAACATGTCTTGGCTCAGGCAAAAATGATGATTTTGAGTTATCCTCATAATCCCACAACGGCGATCGCTCCAATATCATTTCTCCAAGAAGCTGTGGCTTTTTGCCAAAAACATAATTTGGTCTTGGTTCACGATGCTCCTTATCTGGATTTTGTTTTTAATTCATCTTCTGAAGCTCCTTCTATTTTTCAAGCTGACGTAGAAAAAAGTGTTTCTATAGAATTTTTTACTATGTCTAAGTCTTATAGTATGGGGGGTTTTCGTGTGGGCTATGCTATTGGTAATGCTCAGTTGATTCAAGCTTTACGACAGGTTAAAGCTTGTATTGACTTTAATCAATATCGTGGCATTTTTAATGGGGCGATCGCAGCTTTAACTGGTCCCCAAGAGGTGGTCAGAAAAACTGTAGACATTTTTCGCCAACGGCGGGACATTTTTATTGAGGCATTGGATAATATTGGTTGGACTGTGCCAATGCCATCAGCAACCATGTATGTTTGGACAAAGTTACCGAAATTATGGTCTAATGATTCTGTGGATTTCTGTGTAGATTTAGTGGAAAACACTGGGGTAGCAGTTGCCCCAGGGGCTGGTTTTGGTAAGGCGGGAGAAGGGTATGTGAGGTTTGCTTTAGTGCATAGACCAGAGGTTTTGTCAAGAGCTGTAGAGAAAATTTCTGTATTTTTACAAAGATAGTTTAGTGAATTATATCGTTATTATTGGGGTGAGTTTAACCAAAAAACTAGATAAATGCTTTTCTCAAATTACTGAGGTATAGTTTATGTTCGTATGGGATAGGTTTTAGGATTGAATGTTTATTTAAAGATATTAAACCGGTAGGTTTTGGCTGGCATCACAGGAAAATGACTGACCCAGCTGGAGTAAAAAGGTTGTAGTTAGCTACTGCTGTTGCTACTTTGTGGTTCGTAAGTATAGGAAAGTTCTTAGACCATTTCATGGAAACTGTTGCTCAAAGGCAGCTCTTCATGAAAACATCTACTCTGTCTCCACCAAGATGATACAGCGCTTTCTGTTGTTTAACAGTAAAGCTATGAGAGGAGGTTACCATCACTACATGATTTTTACTATTTACTCTGTAGATCATTCGCCCGAAATTTGCTGTAAGTACAAATGCTATAAAGTTGAGATACTCCAATTAATAGAAAGATTCGTACTTCTTAAATAGTGTCAGGTTTTATTATTGATTTTAATACTGATAATTTAATTAACTAGACCTGCCCGACAACCATAAATGAATATTAGAGATATCTGAAAATATTTAAACACCTAATATAACTATATTTTATAATTAATAATTATTAGACCTATTGCAAAAGTATTTGGTGGCATCATAGAGGTCTATTGATTTTCAAAGTAACCACTACTGTCAAGCGATCGCCAACTAAAAAGTTGATAGGATTCAACTTTATTTGCTGTAACCGCTAAATATAAAAGCAATTATGAGGATCCTGCCACCTAAATTTAGACAACGAACAACTATTAATTGTAACATAAAATATTTTGACAAAAAGCCTATTATAATTTTATTACATGTTAATGCTGACAAAAAAAATCATATAAAAACTACTCTGATCACTCCCGTACTACTATTTATGTTGTTCTAACTTCAAAGCAGCAATAACTTTTTCATACTCAATTTTCACTTCAGAAAAAATATCTATTACTTCTTTTGGAGTAAAATTTCCTGACTCATAAGCTAAACGAGCTAATACTTCTAATTCTTGACAAATATTGTAAAGATTCATTGCTCCTAAAGTACCACTAATAGACTTCAAAGAATGGGCAGCATTCTTAAGTCTTAACGGGTCAGTTTGATTAATAGCAATATTAATATTCTCTAGCAGTTCGGGAGAAGTCTCCAGGTAAATATCTATTGATTCATCTAGGTATTCCACTTCTCTCAAATTTTCTATTACCTTACTTTCAAGAATAGGCTTGTCAGGAAAAATGTTGTTATTATTATCTTCAGTTTCTAGAAAAGTATTTAATTGTGGAAAATTTAGTTTTTCTTTAACCTCAGAAACAACAGACTTACATTTACTCAATGCTTTGATAAGCTCCTCTATTTGTATAGGTTTACTAATATAATCATCCATTCCAGCAGCTATACATTCTTCGCGATAGCCCTGCATCACATTAGCAGTCATAGCAATAATTCGAGGTCTTTTCTGAGGACTTTTTTGAGAATATTTTGTAGCATTCTCATATTCTCGTTGAATGTGACGAGAAGCTTCTAAACCGTCCATTAAAGGCATTTGTACATCCATCAAAACTACATCATAAGGCAAACGAAATACAGCAGCTAAAACTTCTAAACCATTACTAGCAAGATCAGCACGATATCCCATCCGTTGTAAAATTCGTAAAGCCACCTTTTGATTAACCAAATGGTCATCAGCCAATAATATTCTTAGGGGTAATTCCTTTGCTAATACAGGAATTGTTTGATAGTTTCGTTTATTATTATTTTTGAATTTTACTTTAACATCTTGACCAGAAAAAATATTTAGTAATGCTTCATACAGCTGAGATTGTTTAATAGGTTTATTAATAACTGATCCCAATAATTTATCAGAAAAATTAATTTCTTGCTGACCCAGAGAAGAAAGAAGTATAATAGGTAAATTCTGATATATTGGATATTCAGTAATTTTTTTTCCTAAACTTAATCCGTCAATTTCTGGCATTTTCATATCTATAATTGCCACATCAAACTTATTCTCTGTTGCTATTAATTCTAAAGCACGATTAGCATTTTCAGCAGTCCTAACTATCATCCCCCAAGATTCAGTTTGCCTTAACAAAATTGTTCTATTCGTACTATTATCATCAACAATTAGTATTCTTTTATCTACTAATTTATGCTGACTACCATTTACATAATTAGTTTGAATAAATTTATTTTGAACAGTCTGAATACTGCATTTACTAACTATCGTAAAATAAAAAGTTGAACCAGATTTTTCATTCACAGCAGCTGAGTGTTCATATAAATCAGGTAATCTATAAGTTGCTGGGGGGTTACCTCCAACTACACCCATACTCTCAACCCACATCTGACCACCCATCATTTCAGCTAATCTTTTACTGATAACTAATCCTAAACCTGTACCCCCATATTCTCGGTTGGTAGAAGAATCAACTTGACTAAAACGCTTAAATAAACGATTCATGCGATTAGCAGGAATACCAATGCCTGTATCTTTAACTGAAAATTGTATTTCATAAGCAGGCCAAATGTCACAAGTATCAGATTCTGAAATATTTTCTACTGCTAAATTTTGTACATTTTCCTCTATTTCTAGCTTTCTTCCGCTAACAGAAACTAATACCTCACCATCAGAAGTAAACTTTACAGCATTGCTCAAGAGATTAACCAAAATTTGGCGTACCCTAGTAACATCCCCGATGACAATAGTGGGAGTTTCTGGGTCAATGAAATAAACAAGTTCCAATCCTTGTTCAGAAACTTTTGCTACTAATAAATCAATAGATTCTTCTAGACAAGTTTCTAAATCAAAAGGATGTTCTTCCAAGTCAAATTTTTCTGATTCTATTTTGGAGAAATCAAGTATATCGTTAATTAGTGTAAGTAAAGCATCACCACTACTGCGAATAGTCTCAACAAATTCTGTTTGATCTGATTTTAGAGAAGTGTCTAATAGTAAACCAGTCATACCAATAACTGCATTTATTGGGGTTCTAATTTCATGACTCATAGTTGCTAGAAACTCACTCTTAGCTCTAGTAGCAGCTAGTGCTTCATCCCTAGCCTTTGCTAAATCAGTTGCATCAGTTGCCGTTTTTTGACGCTCTAATTCTCCACCTACCCACTGCGCCATTAGTTTTAATAATTCTTTATCTATAGCTTTAAAAGGCTGCCTGAGAGGTTTAGGACTCCAGAAATTGAGAGTACCATAAACTAAACCCCCTACCATAACTGGTGCTCCCATATAAGCTTCGATTTGAAAATCTATATCTGTTGTGATAGAAAAACCTGAAGATGTAATAGATTCAAAACATATTGGCTTTTCTGTTATAGCTGTAAAAATAAAATTTTTTTCTACTTCAAACTCTTGTCCTTTAGAAATACAATTATCAGGAGTTATAGATGCTATAGTAGTAGATATACCATCTTCAATTTTAAATAATACTCCTGTTTCTAGATCAAACTTTTCACAACCCATTTCTAATAACTTTTGAAGGCGATAATTAAAAAAAGAACTCGGATCCATATCTAGATTTTTATCTTTACAAGTAGCAGAAGTTATTTGATATAATCTCAGAATAGCTGCTTCACTTTCTTGCAATTCTTCTTTTTTTTGTTTCAGCTCAGAAATATCATAAGAAAGTGCAATAATTTCTTGTACTTTACCCGTTTTAGAATCACGAATTGTACGAAAACTAGTTTCCAACCAAATATATTTACTATCTTTACAAAGGAGGCGGTAAGTAATTGTTGAAGTTACTGAATTTTTGAGAACAGCATAATAAGCTTTAGCAATTGCTTTAGTATCTTCATGTGCAAAAAGTTTTTGGGGATGATTACCAAGAAGTTCCAATGGAGAATATCCTAAAAGATTTCTGCAATTAGGTGATATATCAAGAAAAATTCCATTTAGAGAGTGACGAGAAATAATACAAGTAGAGTTTTCTATCATTAGTCGATAGCTTTCTTCACTTTCTTGATAGTCAGAGTGATAATTTTTTAGTCCTTCAAGTATGTTATTTATAGTTCCTGCTAAACTAGATAACTCATCATTTCCTAGCATTGATATACGGGAGGAAAAGTCTCCACTGGAGGCTATTTTTTTTACTAGTTTGCTCAATTGTAAAACACGGGAGACTAATAATTTTTCTATAACTGCAATTATCACCACACAAAAAACAAGGCCTACTATTACCCATAAAAAAATAAGGTAACCCCAAAATGATTGAAGGGAATTGCTAATTATTCGATCTATTTTTACTTGTAAAATTAGAACAGGCTGACTATAGATATCTTTGATAATTTTGTAACCAGCTATTTTATTAGAACTAAGGGGTTTTACAACTATTTCTGAATTTTTTAGTTTTAGCTGCTGATTAGTTTGTAGATTCCGACTGATGGTTAGTGATAATTTTGTGGATTCGGCTAACCTTGATATCATTGTATTATCTAAGTAGCGTCCCACAATAAGAGTATCGTTGCTAAGACTATCTTTTTCATTGGGAACATTAGTAGCAACAATTAGCATAGGTGCTTCTGGTAAAATAATAATACCTATTTTAGAAAGATAATTTTCTTGCTTCAGATTTTGAATTCGAGATAGATGTTTTTTAAAGCTTTCAGATATTGGTATTTCTGTTTGTTTATTTAGATCAAATACTTGAGAAAATAAAATTTCTCCTTGAGAATTAACTCGTAAGATTAAGTTAAGTTTTTGATTAATAAAAAAGTTTTTAACAGAATTAAAATTAATAAATTCTTCCTTTGTTAGGTTAACATTAGATTCTAGTTGGTTTTGATTAGCAAAATTTTTTGATAATAATAATACTCTATCCTGTTTTGCTATGGCAGATAAATTAGACAACTGCTCATCTAGTATATTTAATCCTCTATCAACATTTAGACGAACATAATTTGCCTCCAAATATTGGAAGTGGTGAAGCAAAATAATTGATTGTACGACATATAATATTGCTACAATACTAGCGATCACCGTATTAATAATTATTCGTGTTTTTTTGCGAAGTTTCATTGGCTTACTCACTATTTATTTTATTGTATTACCATAAATATGATTATTATTCCCTCAATAATTAGTTAGTAGGCAAAGATTCCATTGACCATGACCAACCCCAGAAATGAAGAGAAGCTTGATCACAAATCATAGTTGCCAGAGGAAGAATAATTCCAGCCTGAGAAATGTGATCGCTTATATGCTCAAAAAAGCTAATATCCAACTTACGAGTAGTGTCAACAAGGGACATAAAAATATCCCAAGCCTTTGTACAAATAAATGTCTGAGTAGCATAACTAATCGATCGTCGCAGCACCATTGTTCTAGCTGCTAACTCCGCAGGATTATTATACCAAGGTAATTCTAGATACTCGACAACCAGAAACAACTCCCTATATACTTGTTTCAATTCAACTACAAAAGATGATTCATGTCTGATCAATAAAAGGTATCCTGCTAACATTGAGATACCAATATCTGATAAAAATTCTAGAAGTTTACCTTCGCTCATGTTTCCATCATAGTATAGGCTCATGATCAATGCTTTGATTCCTAAACCAAATTCTCCTTCGTAACCTTTTGTTAGAAGTGTGTTTGAAACTTGAGCTAATGGCAGAGAATAGCATTTTTCCTTAGAAAACAATACGTTATCTGTTTTGAGTAAAATGTCTTGAACAATTACTTCTTCATAACCAAAATAACTCTGCATTTGGTGGTATATCCTCCTGAATTTGGTGGTATATCCTCCTGATAATAGACTAATATAGCAATCCTAAGTAGGTTGCGGCAAAATTTCATACTGAAAAAGTTTTGGG
>JAGGDU010000027.1 GCA_018457135.1 Trichodesmium erythraeum GBRTRLIN201
TTAAGACACCTAAGTAAATAGGTCGAAAACTTAGGAAGCCATTCAAGGTCAATCTGCACAAAAGTTGTAGGTCTTAAGGAGAGTAGGATTGAGTAAGAAGCATATTAATGCAGACGTAATCACTGTTAGACGTAATGTAAAGTAATAACTAGCTATGAATAAAGCTAAAACCCTAAAAAGAAGTTTAGAAAATCCTAAACCATTTTTAAGCGTGGCATGGGATACAAACGATATACCAGATCCATGTAGTGTTAATCCTAATCTTAAATGGAAAGACATTAACTGGAAAAAGGTAGAAAAGTATGTGTTTAAGTTGCAAAAATTAATTTACAGAGCATCCAGCCGTGGCGAAATCCGCAAGATGCGTAAATACCAAAAACTTCTGACCAAAAGTTACTACGCCTTGTTGCTAGCTGTTAGACGGGTGACTCAGGATAACCAGGGTAAAAAAACTGCGGGTATAGATGGTATAAAGAATCTACCCCCAATGCAAAGATTAAACCTGGTAAATTTATTAAAAAGACGCCGATTAAAAGCAAGCCCAACCCGCAGAGTCTGGATACCAAAACCAGGGAGGAATGAAAAACGCCCATTAGGCATACCTACTATGTATGATAGGGCGCTACAAGCCTTGGTTAAGTTGGGTAGGTCACCAGAGTGGGAGGCACACTTTGAATTTAACAGTTATAGCTTTAGACCAGGGCGGTCAACACATGATGCTATTGCAATCTATCTCAGCATTAATAAGAAACCAAAATATGTATTAGATGCTGACATATCCAAATGTTTTGACCGAATTAATCATGATGCTTTGTTGAGAAAAATGGGTCAAACACCTTACAGACGATTAATCAAACAATGGTTAAAATCTGGAGTGTTCGACAACAAGCAATTCTCAAAAACTGTGGAAGGTACACCACAAGGAGGGGTTATTAGTCCTTAAAGAGCAAACATCGCCTTACACGGTATGGAGAAGTGCCTAGAAAAATACGCCGAAACCCTACCGGGAAAAAAACACGGCAATAAAAAGGCACTATCCTTAATACGCTATAATACGCTATGCTGATGATTTTGTCATCCTACACAAAGACATCAAAGTAGTAATTCAAGCAAAAACCGTAATACAGGAATGGTTAAACCAGGTAGGATTAGAACTAAAACCAGAAAAAACTAAAATTAAATTGCTCACACCTTAGAAGAATATGAAGGAAATAAACCCGGATTTGACTTTTTGGGATTCTATATTAGGCAATATGAGGTTAAGACAGCCAATAAAGGATTTAAAACAATCATAAAACCATCATCCAAGAGTATAAAAACTCATTATCGGAAACTGGCGGATATATGTGATAAATACAAAAATGCCTCCACAAAAGCTTTAATAACTAAACTTAATCCGGTAATAAAGGGATGGGCCAATTACTTCTCTGCCATAGTTAGTAAAAGTACATTCAGCAAGCTGGATATGCTTTTGTGGAAAAGAATAGGTCAATGGGCAATGAGGAGGCACCCAAACAAGTTAGCCAAATGGGTAAAGAAAAAGTATTTCCCTCACTGCAAAATAACCAGAAACTGGATACTTAACGACGTGGCCATAATAAGGCACGTTAAAGTGAAAGGCAATAAATCTCCTTATGACGGCGATTGGACTTATTGGAGTAGTAGAATTGGAAAGCATCCAGGCATAAGGAAAGAAGTAACAACGCTGTTAAAACGGCAAAAGAATAAATGCGCATTCTGCGGATTAACCTTTAGGTCAACCGACCAAATGGGAAGTAGATCATATAAAAACAAGGTCTAAAGGTGGTGACAACACACTTAAAAATAAGCAACTGTTGCACCGACATTGTCACGATACTAAAACTGCCTTAGACAATAAAACATATCCAAAACCTAAAATTACAGGACTTACCTGATGAGTATTTATGGGTAAACGATATGTTAACTCTGAGACAAGGATGTACCTATGCAAAAGGACGTTTAAGAGAGGAGCCGGATGAGGTGAAAGTCTCACGTCCGGTTCTGAAGACGAGTCGGGTAGGTTAGCTTAACTGGCGAATGTTTAACTAGGAACCACTAGGTTTAACTTTTAGATGAAATAAGACATTTGAATGATTTTGTTTGGACTGAAGAGGAATAATCTCTTGGGCTGCTGGTGCACTTAAGTTAATCATTAAAAATTTTTTTTTACTTACAAGTATATTTAAGGAGTTTGTTCGAGGATAATTATTTTGACAATTAATAATGTCATCCTCTCTAAGATACTCTTTATTTTTTAACTCAATTAATACTAGAGGAATAACTTCTGATATCTCTAATTGTTTCAGTGCAAGAAACTCACCCATGTTACTATTTCGTTGAGGAAAGAGTGCACATTGTTTGAAGGATAAGGTTTGTTGTCCATGTTAGTATTTTGGTTTGACCATGGTAAAGGATGGCAAAGGACAAATATATCGGACTGCCTCCTAATTAATTCCCATCTTTCCTGAGTTATAAGTTGATGCTCCTGAGCCTTGACGGATAGACTAACTCATGCATGTTTTTTCAGCGAACCATGTAGTAAGAGTTTTGAGATTAATTTTAAGATCGCTTTTCGCCCAAATAAATTATTGGAGCTGATATTCAATTCCTTCTCAGGAGTTCCCATGGAACATCTCTACTATTGTAGTCTACCCATAAGAAACCGCTGTAATCAATAAAGTTGTAAGTATAATACCAAATCAGCAAGAAGTGTGAGAAGGTTTTATTAAAGTTACAGCCCTTGTTCAATAAGGAATCAAGGAAAAAAAAGGCTTTTAAATGTATTATGATAAGTTGGATACAGACATAAAGAGATATTCTAAAAATTCAAAACATTTGTCTGATCAAGATTTAGATACAGCATATGATCGGATATCATAAGTACGAAAGGTGAATAGTAAAACTCTTGTATTGTGGCTATTTTTCCCGTAAATTTGACCTCAAAGTTGGGAGTAAGTGTTGTATTGAGTTAAGCATTATATAATAGCCGGATTTTGGATAAAATCTAAAATACAAATATAGCTTTAGTGAAAAAATGAAAAAGTATTATATGAGCTTCGGTTGATAGAGGAAACACTGGACTATAATTTATAAAAAAAAATTCTAACTTCATAGTCCATCACTTACAGGGGGGGGGTGCTTAAACTTGTTTTGCTATCTGACCTCAAATATCTCTCTAGCTATGCTATTAGTTCACTTAGTACTTGCTAAACTTGCTAGTTGTTGAGAATCAAGAATTATTATTTGAAGATCTAATTTATTCCATTATTGTCTGTTGTCGAATTTTTTTTGTGGCTGATAAAAAATGTTGTAAAATATGTTATAATGATAAAGAAAATATTAAGTTAAAATTGATAACATTAAAGATACTATTAGTCTGTACAAAATTGCTAGTGCCTTTTAGATTATACATCTGTATGTGTATCTAGATGGAAGGAGCCTCTAGCTGGAGGGCATAGTGAGGCCATGATAATTGGACTATGTGCCATTACTACTGCTAGAGAGGGAAATCCAAAAGTAATTATTCTAGGGAAAAATAGTATTGTAATTATATGTTATTAAAATACGGGTGCGTTTACAGAAAATAATGCAGATTACTTATAGTCTAGGCTAAAGGAAAGTGAAGCTATGGGAAGAAGAGGACGTCAGCTAGCCAAATTATATTATGGTGGGTCTTGGGTATATTGGGATATTTTGGGTATTATGAAGAATTCAAAATCAGAGAGTTTTAATCTAGCTAGTAATGATGCTCTAAAATAGATTTCCATTGTTGAGCGTAAAGTATAGTTCAATATTTGAATGTTGTCCCAAGTGTAGTCGCCCTCATGTTGCTAAGGATAGATTTGTGGGACAAAAATCAAGCTTCAAGTGCAAATCCTGATGCTACTAGTTCATAACTGAAAATATAAAGTGGGGGTGAAATTATGGATGAATCTTGAAGTAGTTCTCCTCTACATAAGTGGTCTTTAGAAGAATGCTATTTCTCAAAATCTTGAGGTTTTTACTTAATCAGCCCTGTATTGGGTAAAGAACTTTCCCAGAGGTAACTCGTGAAAAGCGGGAGCCGGAAAAGATAATTTTAGTGGAGTTGAATCAGTTATGGTATTTTGTGGAGTCAAAAAAAACGGGTTTGGATCTCAATATACTATGACCGTGATCATCAGTGACTAATGGATAGGGGGTTAAGAGATCGTGATAGTGAGACTTAATGAAGACTGCTCGAACCCTTGATTAATAGGAGACGACAGTGTATTGTACAGATTATTGGAAGGGCTTTGAAACTTGTCTTGGAGAAAAGAAAGATGCGCATCATTTGGCAACCAAAACAAAAACTAAGAAAATTGAAGGAATAACTGAAACAATAAGTATTGGCTTGCTCGCTTTAGGGGAAAAATAAAGGTCTTCTCCTAGAATATGAAAATGCTGGAGCTCATCATGGCGTCATTGAGTAGGTTTAAGGTAAAAATAGTAGTATTGACTTGGGTGCTAACTGGAGGCTAAGATTATTAAGTTGCTCTCCATTGTATCAAGTTTCAAATAACGTTAAAATCTAATTCATTCTATTGTTCAATTTGTTATGTAGTTTTGCTTTAAGGAATTCACAAAACAATTGGCCAAGTTTTCAATTTGAGTAAATCAATTAGGGTTTGCCAAAAAAGTCTGATTAGTGAGGCTAAGGAATGAGTAATGCTCAATGGTTGCAGGATGTTAATTTTTCTGCATTTTTCCCACTCAGGTCAGGGAAAATACTAATTTTTAGCCAATTTTTAAATATTAATTTTGTAGTTTTTTGGCACTTTTATCAAGGTTGAGCAGGACTTAAACTGATGTTTCATCAGGATTCTATGTTTATTCAGCTAGCTCTAATTAATGATGCAGGATGGGGACAGTTCCTATCTATTTTGACTGTCAAAGCTGAAAATGCTGGACAAAAAACAATAACTGTAACTCCAAATGCTATAAGTCAAGATTGCTCAAATTGTCGAGAAATAGTCCCTAAAGACTTATTAGGGAGAAGCTATTCCTGTCTATACTGTGACATTGTTATGTGTCGCGATGAAGAGGCAAACAGAAATATAAAATATAGGGGGGTGGGGCATCTCGTCCTTCGCATATCGCCTGTATCCTAGGCAACAGCCGGGCTAGTAAGGGATAAACTTACATTATACTGCAAGGTTAATGTGAAAGTATGTCAAATGAAAACTTCTATATAAAGGAAGAGAAAAAAAATAAGGTTTCAAGCCTCTGTGCCCTTTTAAGGGAATGAAAAAACATTCGATTCAGTATTTGCAGGCTCTAGTTTGAGTTGAAGGTGCTGATAGTTGATTAATGATAACTTATAACTGACATGAATCAATCTCATACAAATCTCAAAGCGGATCAAGGAACTTATCAAGGCCAAAGATGGTTGGTAGAAGAACGGGATGCCTGTGGAGTAGGTTTTATTGCTCACCCATCAGGGAAAAAAAGCCATGAAATTATATTGAAAGCTTTGCCTGCTTTAACTTGCTTAGAGCATCGCGGTGGTTGCAGCGCAGATAAAGATTCAGGGGATGGAGCGGGTCTAATGACTCAAATTCCTTGGGAGTTGCTGTCAGAAAACTTAGAGTTAAACCCTGATAACTGTGGTGTAGGAATGATATTTTTGCCCCAAACGGAAAAAAAGGCGGCAATAGTACGTCAGATAATTGAAAAAAAAATCAGGAACGAAGGTCTAGAGGTCGTGGGTTGGCGAGTTGTACCAGTTGTACCAGAAAGATTAGGAGTACAAGCTAAAATAAATCAACCACAGATAGAACAAATTGTTGTCAGTTCAGATAAGTTGCAAGGGGATGAGTTGGAGCGATCGCTTTATTTAATCCGTCGTAATATTGGACGTGTGATAGAAGAAGAAGGTTTGAGCTGGGGAATAGATACTTATATTTGTTCATTTTCTTGTCGCACTATTGTATACAAAGGTATGGTGCGCTCTGCGGTTCTGGGAGAATTTTACACAGACCTGAAAAATCCAGCTTATAAAAGTTCGTTTGCGGTTTATCATCGACGCTTTAGTACGAATACGATGCCCCGATGGCCTCTTGCCCAACCTATGCGCTTACTCGGTCACAATGGAGAAATTAACACTCTATTGGGAAACATTAACTGGATGAGAGCACGGGAGGCAAGTCTGAGTTCTTCTTTATGGGAGTCACGACTAGATGAGTTGAAACCTTTTGTTGATAATCAAAATAGTGATTCGGCAAATCTAGATAATGTGATGGAATTAATGGTGCGTTCAGGAGGTAGTCCACTAGAAGCGTTGATGATCATGGTGCCAGAAGCATATAAAAATCAGCCAGATTTGATAGACTATCCAGAAATTACTGATTTTTACGAATATTATAGCGGTTTGCAGGAAGGCTGGGATGGTCCGGCACTGTTAGCGTTTAGTGATGGTAAACAAGTGGGGGCAGCTCTAGACCGGAATGGTCTGCGACCAGCACGTTATTGCATTACTAATAATGATCTAGTTATTGTAGCATCGGAAGCAGGAGTAGTTGAGATACCAGAAAAAGAAATACTTGAAAAAGGTCGCCTCGGTCCTGGACAAATGATTGCTGTAGATTTAAGGACTAATGAAATTCTCAAAAATTGGGAGATTAAAAAACGCATCAGTGGACAACAACCCTATAGAGAATGGTTAAAAAACAGAAAGCAGATCATAAAGCAACCATTTATAGCAAATTCTCAACTAGAATCACAAAGTTTACTGCAACTACAAACAGCATTTGGTTATAGTTTAGAAGATCTGGATCTAATCATTACTGATATGGCAAATTTAGGGAAAGAACCAACATTTTGTATGGGTGATGATATTCCCTTAGCAGTGCTTTCGGGACGTCCTCATTTGCTATATGACTATTTTAAACAAAGGTTTGCTCAAGTGACAAATCCTCCTATTGATCCGTTGAGGGAGGGAATGGTTATGTCGCTGAATATGTTGCTGGGTAAGCGTGGTAATTTATTAGAGGTTAGTGGGGAAAATGCACGGTTATTAAAGGTGGAATCACCTGTATTAAATGAGTCAGAATTAAAAGCAATTCGGGATTCAGAATTTGCTACAGAAACTATTTCTACTATATTTGCTGTAGCTGATGGGCCAGAAGGTTTGAACAGGGCAGTGAAGAGTTTGTGCGATCGCGCAGTAAAAGCGGTTGAGAATGGTAAGGAAATTCTGATTTTATCTGACAAATGTGACGGGGGAATAAATGCAGATTTTACTTATATTCCACCTCTGTTAGCTGTAGGTGCGGTTCACCATCACTTGATTCAAGAACGGTTGCGGATGAAAGCATCTTTGGTGGTGGAAACAGGTCAGTGTTGGAGTACTCATCACTTTGCTTGTTTAATTGGTTATGGAGCTAGTGCGGTTTATCCTTATTTAGCATTAGAGTCTGTGCGTGCTTGGTGGTCTAGTTCCAAGGTGCAAAACCAAATGGAACGGGGTAAAATTACAAAAATTACTATTGAGGAAGCTCAGAAAAATTATCGCCAAGCAGTGGAAGCAGGGTTATTAAAAATTCTGTCGAAAATGGGAATTTCTTTGTTGTCTTCTTATCAGGGGGCACAGATTTTTGAGGCTATTGGTATTGGTGGAGATTTATTAGAGTTAGCTTTCCGAGGAACTACTTCTAGGATAAGTGGTTTAACTGTGCCAGAGTTGGCACAAGAGGTGATTTCTTTCCACGGTCGGGGGTTCTTAGAACTGAATATTAAAAAGCTGGAAAATTATGGGTTTGTGCAATATCGCCCTACTGGGGAATATCACATGAATAGTCCGGCAATGGCAAAAGAGCTTCATAAGGCAGTTACTGCGATTAATGGTAGTAATGGTAATGGTAAAAATATAGATCTAACGGAGTATGATCACTATGAAGTTTACCGGAAATATTTGCAAGAGCGACCAATAACGGCTTTGCGGGATTTGTTAGATTTTCATAGCTCTTCGCCTTCTATACCTCTTGAGGAAGTGGAACCGGCAGCAGAAATAATGAAGCGTTTTTGTACTGGTGGAATGTCCTTGGGATCGTTGTCACGGGAGGCACATGAAACTTTGGCGATCGCAATGAACCGAATAGGGGGTAAGTCTAATTCTGGGGAAGGTGGAGAAGATCCTACAAGATTTAAAATCTTAAATGATGTTGATAATCAAGGTTTGTCTCAGTTATTCCCTCATCTCAAGGGACTGCGAAATGATGATACTGCTTCTTCTGCTATTAAACAGGTTGCTTCTGGTCGGTTTGGTGTGACTCCAGAATATCTGATGAGTGCTAAACAGATTGAAATTAAAATTGCTCAGGGGGCAAAGCCGGGTGAAGGTGGTCATTTACCTGGTAAAAAGGTGAGTGCTTATATTGCTAAACTACGTGGTTCTAAACCTGGGGTTTCTTTGATTTCGCCTCCTCCTCACCATGATATTTATTCTATTGAGGATTTGGCACAGTTAATTTTTGATCTCCACCAAATTAATCCTAATGCTGGTGTTTCTGTGAAGTTAGTTGCAGAAATTGGTATCGGTACTATTGCGGCTGGTGTAGCTAAAGCTAACGCTGATATTATTCAGATATCTGGTCATGATGGGGGTACTGGTGCTTCTCCTCTGAGTTCAATTAAGCATGCTGGTGGTCCTTGGGAATTAGGTTTGACTGAGGTACATCGGGTATTGATGGAAAATCAACTGCGCGATCGCGTTCTTCTTCGGGTAGATGGTGGCCTAAAAACTGGTTGGGATATAGTTATGGCTGCTTTGATGGGTGCTGAAGAGTTTGGTTTTGGTTCTATTGCTATGATTGCTGAAGGCTGTATTATGGCTAGAATTTGTCATCTTAATACTTGCCCAGTTGGTGTGGCAACTCAGCAGGAGAAGTTGCGTAATAAGTTTACTGGGGTGCCTGAAAATGTAGTCAATTTCTTCTGGTTTATTGCTGAGGAAGTACGAACTATTTTGGCTAGGTTGGGTTATCGTTCCCTCAATGAAATTTTAGGCCGTGCTGATTTGCTGAAAGCACGGGAAAATGTGAAGTTAGTTAAGACAGAAAGTTTGAATTTAAGTTGTTTGCTTAAGTTGCCAGATACTCGTAATAACCGTGGTTGGTTAAACCATGATACTGTTCATAGCAATGGTCCGGTTTTAGATGATGTGCTATTGGATGATGAGAAAATTCAAGGTGCAATTTGCAACCAGGGTATTGTTTATAAGACGGGAATAAAGGTGGTTAATACTGACCGTACTGTGGGAGCAAGGTTGGCAGGAGCGATCGCTTCTCGTTATGGGAATACTGGTTTTGAAGGGTTGATTAATCTCACGTTTAATGGTAGTGCTGGTCAGAGTTTTGGTGCGTTTAATTTGCCAGGAATGACGTTAGTATTGGAAGGTGAGGCTAATGATTATGTTGGTAAGGGAATGCATGGTGGAGAGATTATTATTAAACCACCTGCAGAGGGACGTTATAACTCAGAGGAAAATGTGATTGTTGGTAATACCTGTTTATATGGTGCGACTGGTGGTATTCTCTTGGCTAATGGTCAAGCTGGGGAACGTTTTGCTGTTCGTAATTCTATGGCTAAGGCTGTTATTGAAGGTGTTGGAGATCATGCCTGTGAGTATATGACTGGTGGTGTTATTGTTTGCTTGGGTAAGGCGGGCCGTAATGTTGGTGCTGGTATGACTGGGGGAATTGCTTATTTCTTTGATGAGGATGGTGATTTTCCGGCTAGGGTGAATAATGAAATTGTTTCTATTCAGCGGGTGTCTACATCAGCAGGTGAGGCGCAGTTGAAAGAGTTGATTTCATTACATTTTGGAAAGACTGGTAGTCCAAAGGCAAAGATGATCTGGGCTAATTGGTCTGAGTGTTTGCCGAAGTTTTATCAAGTTGTACCTCCTTCTGAAGCTGATACGGCTGTAGCAAAGGTTGAGACTGGAAGTCAGGCTGTTGTTAAGGTATAGCTTCTGTTGATTATTAAATAATTTGGGGGCGATCGCTATTTATCGCCCCTTTTTTAGTTTTTGGTTTTTAGTTATTGGTTATTGGTTGAATAGTTACCCTTGGGAAGCTCTTATGATGAGGTAGGAGGGTAAATAAAAGGTTGACAGAATCTATGATTATCTTTTATAATCTTTGGTTATTTTGTACAGTTTATGATCATGACTAGTCGATTTATTAAAATAGGTGCAGCTGCAGAGTTATTAGGGGTGTCTGTTGATACACTCCGAAAATGGGAGGTGTCTGGAGAATTGATACCAGACCGAAAAAGTCAGGGTGGTACTAGGTTCTATGATTCTTCTAAGCTTATCAATTTAGGAAGTGCAGATAGTCCTACTATTTGTTATGCGAGGATCAGTAGCCACGAGCTAAAATTAGATTTAGAAAGGCAACAGGGAATACTAGAGGCTTATTGTGTTAGTCAAGGGTGGAAATTTGAAATGATTCAAGATTTAGGCTCTGGTATGAACTATCACAAAAGTGGGTTACAAAAATTATTAGAAAAAATCTTAAGAAAGCAAACTAAACGATTAGTATTAACTCATAAAGATAGGTTGTTAAGATTTGGTGCTGAGTTGATATTTTCTGTTTGTGAACTTCAGGGGATCGAGATAGTTGTTATTAATAAAGGTGAGCAATTACGTTTTGTTGAAGAAGAACTAGCTCAAGATTTACTAGAAGTTATCACGGCTTTTTCGGCTAGGCTTTACAATTCTAAATCGAAAAAGTCTAAAGCACTATTACAAAGATTACAAGAAGAAGTTAATACAGTTGTGAGAAATATTGATAATAATATTACTAAAATTAAAAGCTAAACTACACTCAAATAACCTGCAAAAAACTTTGTAGTTTAACACTTTGGTGTGGCTTTTTATGTTTGGAATTTTTGAGTGATGGTTTCCTAGTTTTAAGACTTGCTCTAACTGTGAAAAACTGAAATAATTTCTGTCTTGAACGGGGCGTTTGATGAACGGTGAAAATTGTGGTTTTAGTTGCGCTCAAGATTTAAATGCTAGTTTGAATTAAGCTCAGGCGGGTAGTTTTTCCCCGTGTGCTGGAGGCTCTGGAAATTCGGACGTTGCCAGGTAGAAATAGGAATAGAACAGCCTATCTAAATATTATCAAAGGTTGATATAAATAATTGTAGGTTTTTTAGAATTTAGTACAAATATTCTAAAAAAAAAGCTACTCTTTAATGCAACTTCAGCTATTAAATAATAAATATTAGTTTAATGCTTTTTTATTTATTTAAAGCAATTTAATGTCTATTATTATTTGTTTTGCTTCTGTTTTGCTGATTACTAATATTAAATTTAATGATAATTTACTTGCTTTTTGTGTAGCAATAATAAAATGAAAATAGTATCCTGGCGCCAGGAAAGGATTAATCAAATATTTATCTGAAGGCTTATTTTAAGTTTTATTAAGAAAAGCAGGTAACTTATGTATTTGGCTATAAAAATGGGTGTTGTAGTTGGCCGAGTCAGGATAAGAGCTATAAAATAAAAGGACGTCTTGTGTAACACAAGGCTATAATTTTCAGCTTTGGCCGTTTATTATAGATTAAAGTACTATGCTGTCTGGAACAACCCTGAGAAACCGTTATAAAATCATCAAACCTTTGGGTAGTGGAGGTTTTGGGGATACCTATTTGGCCCAAGATTCAGATTTACCAGGAAAACCTAAATGTGTGGTTAAACATTTATCTCCGAAAAGCTCAGACCCTATGGTTCTAAGTATTGCTAGAAAATTATTTGAAAGAGAGGCGGAGGCTTTATACAGGTTAGGTACTGACTCAGACCAAATACCTAGATTATTGGCCCATTTTCAAGAAGAAAAAGAATTTTACTTAGTACAAGAATATATAGAAGGGCAAGACATAAGTCGAGAACTGACGCCGGGGAAAAAATTAAGTGAGTCGGATACGATCGCTTTACTGAAAGGAATATTAGAAGCGTTAGTGGTGGCTCATGAAAATAATATAATTCATCGAGATATAAAACCCCAAAATTTGATGCGTCGCGGCTCAGACAATAAAGTGATATTGATAGACTTTGGGGCGGTAAAGGAAATAAGTACACTGACTATTGCCCCACAAGGTGCAACAACTTTAACAGTTGCAGTGGGAACTCCTGGTTATATCCCGAGTGAACAAAGTAACGGTAAGCCGAAGTTAAGTAGCGATATATATGCAGTGGGGATGGTGGGAATAAAAGCACTGACGGGAAAAGACCCACAAAGTTTACCAACAGACCCAAACACAGGAAATATAATTTGGCGAAATGAAGCGGAGGTAAGTAACGACCTGGCAAATGTATTAGATAGGATGGTGCGCGACCATTTTTCAGAACGTTATAAAAATGCGATGGAAACTATGGAAGCGTTAAATATTCAAACTTCAGGAAAACTAAGGTTAGGTAATAAAACGAGAAGAAAAATATTGATATTGGCAGGTTTAGCCGGAAGTGCGTTTGTGGGAGCATTATTAAATGAAAAATTGAAACCATCTCCAGAAAATATTTCTAGTTTTGTGGGAGCGTTATTAAATGAAAAATTGAAACCATCTCCAGAAAATATTTCTAGTTCTGAACTGAGAACAGAAACCTCTAGGGAAAATATTTCAACTCCCCAGGCAACAGCATCACCAACTTCTCCAGCACCACCAAAAATTTCTGTTCAGATATTTACTACGGTGAAAGTTAACCGCAGAGGAGAAATAATAAGTCGCACTGAATATCAAGCAGAAGTAATAACAGAAAATATTGGTAATGGAGTTTCTCTAGAAATGGTAAAAATTCCCGGAGGTAGGTTTTTGATGGGGTCTCCAGAGACGGAAGCAGAAAGATCTAGTGATGAAAGCCCGCAACATGATGTAGATGTGCCAGAATTTTTGATGGGAAAATATGCAGTTACTCAAGCACAGTGGGAAGCAGTTATGGGAAATAACCCTGCTAGGTTTAAAGGTGCAAACCGTCCTGTGGAAAAAGTAAGTTGGAATGATGCGACAGAATTTTGTCGGAAACTCTCACGAATAACAGGAAAACAATATAGTCTACCCAGTGAGAGCCAATGGGAATATGCTTGTCGAGCCCGAACAACAACACCATTTTATTTTGGAGAAACTATAACCTCTGAGTTAGTTAACTACAATGGCAACTATACTTATGCTGATGCTCCGAAAGGAAAATATCGAAAAGAAACAACAGATGTGGGAATTTTTCCACCGAATGCATTTGGTTTGTACGATATGCATGGGAATGTGTACGAGTGGTGTCAGGATGTTTGGCATGAAAACTATAATGGAGCACCTACTGATGGCACTGCTTGGGAAACTGGAGGTAACAGTGGTTTCAGTGTCCTTCGTGGCGGCTCCTGGGACTTCTTTCCTAGGTGGTGTCGCTCTTCGCTCCGCGGCTACTATGTCTCCATCGAGGCGTTCAACAACGGTCTTGGTTTTCGTCTTGTGAGTTTCCTCCCCAGAAATTAAACTACATAAGCACTGACTTTTACCCTGGCTTTTTTTTCCGAATATTGGGAAATTTCTCCGGGGGGAGTTAAAAATTATGACGTTTCACCTGCTTTGTGCATTTCATTATAAAAATGGGTGTTGTAGTTGGCCGAGTCAGGATAAGAGCTATAAAATAAAAGGACGTCTTGTGTAACACAAGGCTATAATTTTCAGCTTTGGCCGTTTATTATAGATTAAAGTACTATGCTGTCTGGAACAACCCTGAGAAACCGTTATAAAATCATCAAACCTTTGGGTAGTGGAGGTTTTGGGGATACCTATTTGGCCCAAGATTCAGATTTACCAGGAAAACCTAAATGTGTGGTTAAACATTTATCTCCGAAAAGCTCAGACCCTATGGTTCTAAGTATTGCTAGAAAATTATTTGAAAGAGAGGCGGAGGCTTTATACAGGTTAGGTACTGACTCAGACCAAATACCTAGATTATTGGCCCATTTTCAAGAAGAAAAAGAATTTTACTTAGTACAAGAATATATAGAAGGGCAAGACATAAGTCGAGAACTGACGCCGGGGAAAAAATTAAGTGAGTCGGATACGATCGCTTTACTGAAAGGAATATTAGAAGCGTTAGTGGTGGCTCATGAAAATAATATAATTCATCGAGATATAAAACCCCAAAATTTGATGCGTCGCGGCTCAGACAATAAAGTGATATTGATAGACTTTGGGGCGGTAAAGGAAATAAGTACACTGACTATTGCCCCACAAGGTGCAACAACTTTAACAGTTGCAGTGGGAACTCCTGGTTATATCCCGAGTGAACAAAGTAACGGTAAGCCGAAGTTAAGTAGCGATATATATGCAGTGGGGATGGTGGGAATAAAAGCACTGACGGGAAAAGACCCACAAAGTTTACCAACAGACCCAAACACAGGAAATATAATTTGGCGAAATGAAGCGGAGGTAAGTAACGGCCTGGCAAATGTATTAGATAAGATGGTGCGCGACCATTTTTCAGAACGTTATAAAAATGCGATGGAAGCTATGGAAGCGTTAAATGTTCAAACTTCTGCAGGGGAAGCTATGGAAGCATTAAATATTCAAACTTCAGGAAAACTAAGGTTAGGTAATAAAACGAGAAGACAAATATTGACATTAGTGGGTTTAGCCGGAAGTGGTTTTGTGGGAGCATTTTTAAATGAAAAATTGAAGCCATCTCCAGAAAATTTTTCTGGTTCTGAACTGATAACAGGAACCTCTAGGGAAAATATTTCTATTCCACCACTACCAAAAATTTCTGTTCAGATATTTACTACGGTGAAAGTTAACCGCAGAGGAGAAATAATAAGCCGCACTCCAGCTCAAGCAGAAGTAATAACAGAAAATATTGGTGATAGAGTTTCTCTAGAAATGGTAAAAATTCCCGGAGGTAGGTTTTTGATGGGGTCTCCAGAGACGGAAGCAGAAAGATCTAGTGATGAAAGCCCGCAACATGATGTAGATGTGCCAGAATTTTTGATGGGAAAATATGCAGTTACTCAAGCACAGTGGGAAGCAGTTATGGGAAATAACCCTGCTAGGTTTAAAGGTGCAAACCGTCCTGTGGAAAAAGTAAGTTGGAATGATGCGACAGAATTTTGTCGGAAACTCTCACGAATAACAGGAAAACAATATAGTCTACCCAGTGAGAGCCAATGGGAATATGCTTGTCGAGCCCGAACAACAACACCATTTTATTTTGGAGAAACTATAACCTCTGAGTTAGTTAACTACAATGGCAACGGTGCTTATGCTGATGCTCCGAGAGGAAAATATCGACAAGAAACAACAGATGTGGGAAATTTTTCACCGAATGCATTTGGTTTGTACGATATGCATGGGAATGTGTGGGAGTTTTGTCAGGATGTTTGGCATGATAACTATAATGGAGCACCTACTGATGGCAGTGCTTGGGAAACTGGAGGTAATAGTAGTAGAAGAGTCTGTCGTGGCGGCTCCTGGATCATCTATCCCGGGAGGTGTCGCTCCGCTGACCGCATCGGCTTTGGCTCTGTCGTGCCCAACCTCAACGCTATTGGTTTTCGTCTTGTGAGTTTCCCCCCCAGAACTTCAACCACATAACCACTGACTTTTACCCTGGCTTTTTTTTTCCGAATATTGGGAAATTTTTCCGGGGGCAGTTAAAAAATTATGACGTTTCACCTGCTTTGTGCATTTCATTATAAAAATGGGTGTTGTAGTTCACCGAGTTAGGATAAGAGCTATAAAATAAAAGGATGTCTTGTGTAACTATATTTTGATAAGTTATCCCACAAGGCTATAATTTTCAGCTTTTGCCCGTTCATTATAGATTAAAAATACTATGCAGTCTGGAACCACTTTGAGAAACCATTATAAAATCATCAAACCCTTGGGTAGTGGAGGTTTTGGGGATACCTATTTGGCCCAAGATTCAGATTTACCAGGAAAACCTAAATGTGTGGTTAAACATTTATCTCCGAAAAGCTCAGACCCTATGGTTCTAAGTATTGCTAGAAAATTATTTGAAAGAGAGGCGGAGGCTTTATACAGGTTAGGTACTGACTCAGACCAAATACCTAGATTATTGGCCCATTTTCAAGAAGAAAAAGAATTTTACTTAGTACAAGAATATATAGAAGGGCAAGACATAAGTCGAGAACTGACGCCGGGGAAAAAATTAAGTGAGTCGGATACGATCGCTTTACTGAAAGGAATATTAGAAGCGTTAGTGGTGGCTCATGAAAATAATATAATTCATCGAGATATAAAACCCCAAAATTTGATGCGTCGCGGCTCAGACAATAAAGTGATATTGATAGACTTTGGGGCGGTAAAGGAAATAAGTACACTGACTATTGCCCCACAAGGTGCAACAACTTTAACAGTTGCAGTGGGAACTCCTGGTTATATCCCGAGTGAACAAAGTAACGGTAAGCCGAAGTTAAGTAGCGATATATATGCAGTGGGGATGGTGGGAATAAAAGCACTGACGGGAAAAGACCCACAAAGTTTACCAACAGACCCAAAAACAGGAAATATAATTTGGCGAAATAAAGCGGAGGTAAGTAACGACCTGGCAAATGTATTAGATAAGATGGTGCGGGAGTATTTTTCAGAACGTTATCAAAATGCGATGGAAGCTATGGAAGCATTAAATGTTCAAACTTCAGGAAAACTAAGGTTAGGTAATAAAACGAGAAGAAAAATATTGATATTGGCAGGTTTAGCCGGAAGTGCGTTTGTGGGAGCATTATTAAATGAAAAATTGAAACCATCTCCAGAAAATATTTCTAGTTCTGACCTGAGAAAAGAAACTCCTAGGGAAAATATTTCAACACCCCAGCCGACACCATCACCAACTCCTCCACCACCACCAAAAATTCCCGTTCAGCTATTTACTACGGTGAAAGTTAACCGCAGAGGAGAAATAATAAGCCGCGCTCCAGGTGAAGCAGAAGTAATAACAGAAAATATTGGTAATGGAGTTTCTCTAGAAATGGTAAAAATTCCCGGAGGTAGGTTTTTGATGGGGTCTCCAGAGACGGAAGCAGAAAGATCTAGTGATGAAAGCCCGCAACATGATGTAGATGTGCCAGAATTTTTGATGGGAAAATATGCAGTTACTCAAGCACAGTGGGAAGCAGTTATGGGAAATAACCCTGCTAGGTTTAAAGGTGCAAACCGTCCTGTGGAAAAAGTAAGTTGGAATGATGCGACAGAATTTTGTCGGAAACTCTCACGAATAACAGGAAAACAATATAGTCTACCCAGTGAGAGCCAATGGGAATATGCTTGTCGAGCCCGAACAACAACACCATTTTATTTTGGAGAAACTATAACCTCTGAGTTAGTTAACTACAATGGCAACTATACTTATGCTGATGCTCCGAAAGGAAAATATCGAAAAGAAACAACAGATGTGGGAATTTTTCCACCGAATGCATTTGGTTTGTACGATATGCATGGGAATGTGTACGAGTGGTGTCAGGATGTTGGGCATGAAAACTATAATGGAGCACCTACTGATGGCAGTGCCTGGGAAACTGGAGGTGATAGTAGTAGAAGAGTCTGTCGTGGCGGCTCCTGGGTCAACTATCCTGGGAGGTGTCGCTCTGCGGACCGCATCAACTATGACTCGGTCGGGGCGGACTACATCGGTATTGGTTTTCGTCTTGTGAGTTTCCCCCCCAGGACTTTTGAATAGCCCTTTGCCCTTTTGCCCTCTTGCCCTTTGTGGTTCCTTCCCGCTCTGCGGGAAAAATTTTTTTAGACTCAGAGACAATGTAGCAAATTATACAAAACATCTAGATAGAAAGAGGGGTTCACAGCTATGGCAGTTAAAGCCTGAATATTTGATCAAAAAGAACATGGGGAAAAGTGAGTGAGAAAAACGAATGGTGATGCCTAGGCAAAGTCTGACTGAAACTTTAGAAGAAAACTGGAGGGCTCAAGAAAAGCCGACAACTCCCAAAATAAACAGGCGATCGCTGCTACAAGACCGACCACCAAGAGGGTAATAGTCATTTTAGACCCTGCTTTTTCAGAAAATTCTGCCAATACTTGAGATTTTCTACAACCGACTCCGGAAGACTTAACAGCAGTTACTCAAAAAGAAATATTCAAAGCAGAGGCGATACTATGATCAGTAACCATCACCACCATTTTCCCAAGAATTATCTAAAAGTATTTTCTGGGGATAGTAATAGCAACGACCTACAACAGCAGCTAACCCCTCCCTGAAGCAGAGAACAGGACTATCGCGAACCTGAACTCAATTATTCTCAATATCTAAATAGACATCCGTTTCATAACTTGCCCTTGTAATATCAAAAAATGACCAGAAAAAGAACCAGAGTCAAAATCATTATTTACCCAACCATAGTCGCTGAAACCATCAGCCCTGTAGTCGTCGTCCTCTAAATTCAATTTAAGAAATAAAAAAGACAGTCAATATCACCCACATAGCTAGGTAGTGAAATATTAGAGTCAAAACCATAGTCATTTGTATAGTCAGGAAAAGCAGAGTCATGGTGTTGACCCTGAACATTGTCAGCAAGATCATCACCAGACCAAAAACCCTCAGAGACAAAAAATATCAGAAAAAAACAGTCTAGTTATAGCCTTCATACTTAAACTTAACCTCAACAATTTTCAACCCATTCTTTGCCATATCCAGAGTCAGAAATAAACAAACAAAATAAGTCTGAGAAAAGTAAAACTCCCAGCAAATTAAAACCCTAACTTTCTAATCTAATTCTCCCTCTAAAATAGTAGCGATCGCCACACTAGCATTATCTTGAAATTCTCTAACATTAACCCTATTGAGCAAGAAAATAGAAAGTATCATTCCCACTCCTGCTAATAGAAAAACCAACCCATAAGCCAACATTGAAACATTAAATAAACGGCGACCAACATCCAAAGTCACACCACCAATAACCGTAGATAAACCTCGTGCCATTGCCTGTGCTAAACCCCAAGCCCCAATAAAAGTTCCCGCCGTTTCCGCCGCCGTTAAATCTAACATTAAACTAAGAGCAGCAGTAGTAGTTAAACCTGCAGCCAAACCATACAAAAATAAAGCACTTAAAAACAAAGAAAGCTTACCAGTAAACCCAGACATAACTATCAAAATAAAACTAATTGTTGTTGCCACACATCCAACCTTCAAAGAATTTTTCTTTCCCAACCTTGGTACTACTAAAAAACCCGTTGTACCTAACCCAATTAAAGTTCCTATTCCCGAAACAGCATTCAACCTAGTACTTTCAGAAATTGGCATCAGAAATATTTCCCCAGCATAAGGCTCCAAAACAGCATCCTGCATAAACAAACTAATAATTAATACAAACACAAAAGTAAAAAACAAACCAGTTTGTCTATTAGCCTTTAAAATTTTTAAAGTTGTTCCCATAGTAACTTGATCCTCCCGGTTAGCAATAGTTGAACGACTGCCATAACGAGAGTATTTTTCCTCAACTCCCACAGTACCAATAAAAGCAAAAACCAAAACAATTGCCGGTATTATAATAAACAAATTATTAATAGAAACTTGAACAGTTTCTAACGGAGCATCCACACCAACTTGTTTCAATAAAAAACTACTAGTAATAGCCCCAATAATAATTCCCACCATCAACATTGACCAGACTATACCGACAACCTTAGAACGATTATCTTCATCAGAAATATCTACTAATAAAGCAGCAAAAGGTGTAGAACTTGCACTTAAAGCCAAACCATAAAATATAAACATTAAGCCTAAAATACCAATCCAAAAATAAGTAGAATTAGACCAACCATTAACCCTTAAACTATCACCAACCTGCCACATAGCTTGCACAGCAAAAAAAGCAGTTACCGTAAAAAAAACCGCTCCTATCCACATATAACCAGTGCGATGTTTACCAAGCAAAGGCTTAGTATCAGACATTTGACCAAACCAAACCCTTGCTGGAGCCATAAATTGATATAACGATAAAGTTATGGCTACTATTGTGGCAGGAATTTTTAATTCAGCAATCATAACTCGGTTTAAAACTCCAAGAGTTAAAACTGACATTGTTCCTAATCCCATTTGATAGAAACCCAATCTAAACATAGTGAATAAATTAAGTTTAGGAAAATTTTTTTCCATATCAATATTATCGATTTTTGTACCTTTTAAATCTTTACTTGTCATTTCATTTATGAGTTATCAGCTATTAGTTATCAGTTATCAGTTATCAGTCATTATTTATAAGCATTTCTAGCTAAAATCATCAGCTAAAAATATAGAAGCTTATTTTTTTTATCTCCTATCTAAGAGAAAACCTCAGAGCCTACCTTTTAGTCATAGCTATATTAAGAGCACTGAATTAACATCTATAGATAGAAACATAACCGACAACTTATCGTCAATTTCCAGACATTATACAGTAATTGAGAAAATTAATTAATAAAAATTTTACAATGGCAACAACTGCTTTAGGTAAAAGGAAAAACCTCAGAACCTACTTTTTAGCCATAGCCATATTAAGAGAACTGAATTAACATCTATTTAGATGGAAATATAACCGACAATTCATCGTCAATTTCCAGACATTATACAGTAATTAGGAAAACTTTTACCATGGCAACAACTACTCTAGGTACAACAGGAATAACTGTTAACCCAATTTGTATCGGCACTTGGGCTTGGGGGGATAAACTTTTTTGGAATTATGGCAGTAATTATGGAGCAAATGAAGTAGAAGCCGCTTTTAAAACCTCCCTAGAAGCTGGGGTAAATTTCTTTGATACTGCCGAAGTTTATGGCAATGGTTTATCAGAAGAATTGCTGGGAAAATTTATGCAAGAAACTGAAAGACCTGTGCAAATTGCTACTAAATATGGTCCTCTACCTTGGCGACTTTTTCCAGACTCAGTTGCTGATGCTGTGACTGCTAGTCTAAAACGATTAATAGTTCCCAAAGTTACTCTTTATCAAGTACATTGGCCTTTTACATTTTTGATGAGTCAGGAAACATTATTAAATGCTTTAGCAGATGAAGTTAAGCAGGGTAGAATTGAAGCGGTTGGTGTTAGTAATTATTCTGAGGAAGAGATGAGTCAAGCTCATAAAATTTTGGAAAAACGAGGGGTAATATTAGCCACAAATCAAGTGAAATATTCTTTGCTTTCCCGTAAAATAGAAACTAAAGGAATTTTAAATACAGCCAAAAAATTAGGAATTACAATTTTAGCTTATAGTCCTTTAGCTCAAGGGTTATTAACTGGAAAATACACTTTAGAAAAGTCACCTACTGGGGCTCGCCAATTTGATTTTCGTTTTCAAAAGAGTGGTTTAGAAAAAATTGCTCCCGTTATGTCTTTGTTAAACCAAATTGGGGAAAAATATAACAAAACTCCGGCACAAGTTGCACTTAATTGGTTAGTTTTTCAAGATAGTGTAATTCCTATTGCTGGCTGTAAAAATTCTGAGCAAGTTCGACAAAATATTGGAGCAATAGGTTGGGAAATGACTCAAGAAGAATTTAATCAATTAGAACAAATTACTCGCCCTTGGTTAAATTGAAAATGAAAGTATTAACTTAATCAAAAAAATAGGGAAGGGTTTGGTGTATTAAGGGGAGTTGATGAGGAAGTGACAAATTAATAGTTTGTTCATTTTTGTAGTTGGTTTAAAATATCCCCACTACTTCCCTTATCTGCCCAGGGAATGGGGGGGTAGGCGGTAAAGAAAGCGTCAAATTATAGTATGGGAGAAAACATATATTTCAAACCATTTTTTTCCATATATTTACTCTTCTGAAATATTTGTTTAATAGCAGCTAACATATTTTCTTGCCTTTGTCAATTTTTATGTTCAAAAAAACAAAAATATTAATCAAATATAACCTTAGAGATAGAGGCTTTTAACCCTCCAAAACCAGTAGTTAATTTTGGGTAAAGCAATTTTATTTTGGTCCTTAATATTACTGAATTTTAATATAATTGATTTGGACTTTTTTCCTCACATAACTTTACTTAATTTTTTGGGAAAAAGATTTGACTTTTTTAAAATATTCCAGTACTATAAGTACATTCAAATATCTGGGTAATATAAAATAAAGCAAGCGTTCTTTTTTTATTGATATAAAAAAAAGCGCTTTTATTTTTTTTAAGTTTTTTTTAGCTATCCTATTAAAAACCTCTTTTTTTATCTTCTCCCTGGTTTAACGCTGTCATTACCGCCTGTTGACTAATATTCTGATAAATTTTCTGGAAATAATTCATAACAACATTAGCAGATGAACCGAAAGGAACATCCCCCAAAACATCTAAAACTATTTCATTACTAGGGGATGGACTAATCACTACTAAGGAAGGATCTAACTGTTGATTATATTGCCAAAAATTCTCAAAACTTAGAGATTCTTGAGTAGCTGAAGCCACAGTTAAGGAATCCGAAACCTTGGTTTTTTTAGACTTAAAATTTTTCGCTTCTGGAACTTTTTCATCTTCACTTTGACCACGTTTTTGACGTAATTCTTCTAAAATTCTTTCTTTAGTACGACCCCTTAATTGAAACAATAAAAATGGGTCATCACTGAAGCGATCGCCTAATAAATAATAAACTGCTCCAATATGTTTACAAACTTTAGCTGGGTCTGGGCAGCTACATTTAGAATGAATTTCATCTAATGTAAAAGGAAATAATCTTAAACCATTAGCAGCAAAAACTTCTTCTATATCTTGAGGCATTTCTCCAGCCAATAATTTAGCAGTAAAAATTGCTCTTTCTGACATAGTTTGAATAATATAACTCCAGTCTTCATCAGTAAAAGTATCTAACCATAAAAATAACTTGTAGGGTTCAGGTGCTGTACCTTGAACTTCAGCAATAATTTTTTGATCCTTAAATTCTAAGCTGAGAACATTGCCTTGCCGAGCATAATTTCTAGCTCGTTCTAATCGTTTTTTATACCGATAAGAATTTAACAAATCTATCCATTGCTGAGTCCACCATTCTTTATCACTGTGTAAGCTTGTGTAATTAGTCATTTTACTTTCAATAGACTTATATTGATAAAAAAAATTTACATTTATCCTAGTCTATCATATATAACAATTATAAATAATATCTGAGCAAAAGTTCACCCTCAAATATCATCAACTATAAACAAATTACTATTAGCCCTTATTGAATATTTTGAACCATATTTTCAAGAGTCTTATCTGTAATTTTATGTGTAGGTTAGGCAGAAAAAGTGAAACCAAACAAAGTCTAATAGTCAGAACTTACACCAACCCATAAATAACGCACTACCTGCGACTATACTCAAGTCCTGATTATCTGAGCTCATAACCCCACATTATAATATTAAAGCCAATGCAGTGAGTATGTCAAGAAAAATGCAGTGAGTATCTCAAGAAAAATATCAGCCCTTGTAGAACAAAGTGAAACACAACAAACTTAGCTCAACATCTCCAACAACTTCGACAAGAGCATAACAAACTGCAAAACCAATACCAGCCTATTATTTCAGGTTTTCAATTTGAGCCATGTAGTTCAAATTTAAGCGATCGTGTAGCAATTATTCAGTGTTATATCACAACCGATAAGCTACTTATTTTCATTATTACTAAGCAAACTAACCAGCCTACTATTTTATCAGATGATTTGATCAGCAAAATAGAGCAATGGACACGCAACCACCTGAAAGCCTATAACAATAAAATTATTGGCAGCATCACCTAATAACTTGCCTCCATCTGCTGGGAAAAATTTTATATATTGATCAAACTATTCAGCAAATTCCCACAGAGTGCAAAAAACTAACTTTAACCCCCCATTGCTACTTGCATTTACTCCCATTTCATGCTTTATCACTTAAAGAAAACACCAGTTTTGTTGACATATTCCCCGCGCGTTTACACTAGGGAATATGTCTATCCTCCCACATCAGTAACGCAAATTAACAAAATATTACTCCACTGTCACCGACTTCGCCAAATTCCGTGGCTGATCCACATCCAAACCACGATGAGCAGCAATATGATAAGCTAACAACTGCAAAGGAATAACAGTTAACATCGGCGACAACAACTCATCCACTGCCGGCACCGCCAACACATTATCAAACATATCCACCTCCGTACTTTCAGGAGTCACCCCAATTAACTGCGCATCCCTCGCCTTAGCTTCCTGAGCATTAGAAAGCACCTTTTCATAAACCAAACCAGGCATAGCGATCGCCACCACAGGTACTTGATCATCCAACAAAGCGATCGGACCATGTTTCATCTCACCCGCTGGATATCCCTCCGCATGAATATAACTAATTTCCTTCAATTTCAAAGCACCCTCTAAAGCAATTGGATAATTAATTCCCCTACCTATAAAAATCAAATCTTGAGTGTTATTAAACTGGTGAGCAAAATCTTCAATTTGACTATTTTGAGAATCTAAAATCTGTTCCATCTGTGCCGGAATTTTTTGTAAACCATTAATAATTTCTGCGATTTTTTCCCCAGATAAATATTTTCGTTGCCATCCTAAATCTATAGCTAAAAAATAAAAAGCTATTACCTGTGCCACAAATGTTTTAGTTGCAGCAACCCCAATTTCAACACCTGCCCGAATATCAATAATTTGATGCACTAAACTAGCAATAGAACTTTCTACCCGGTTAGTAATTCCTAATAATCTTGACGTGAATTCAACAGGTTTATCTAAACGACGCTGTTGTTCTATTGCTAAAGCTGCCAAAGTATCAGCCGTCTCACCAGACTGAGTAACACCAATTGTTAGAGTATTTGCTCTCAGAGGAGAAGGAGCATAACGAGCTTCAGAAGCATAATTTACCGTAGTCGAAATTCCTGCTAATTGTTCTAATAAATACTTACCAATCAAACTCGCATGCCAACTAGTACCACAGGCAAAAATTTCCACCTGTTCCAAATTTTTATATAAAGATGACGACAAGTTTAAATTAGTAGGAGAAATCTGAATATTTTTCACATCCCAATCACTATTAATATAAGTTTCTAAACAATTCCTAATAACATTTGGTTGCTCATGTATTTCCTTAAGCATAAAATGCTTAAAAATGTTTTTGTCAACTAAATTTGGACTCCAATTAAGAATACGAGGTAGTTTATTGATACGATCGCCATCAAAATTATAAACTTCGACTCCCAGAGGAGTTAACCGTGCCATTTCTCCATTGTCCAAACTGACAACAACTTGAGTATGAGATATAAGAGCAGGAGTATCAGAAGCACAAAAAAACTCCCCTTGACCTAAACCGATAGATATAGGTGCTTGCTGTCTAGCAACAATAATTTCATTCGGATAGTCTGCACAAACAACAGCGATCGCAAATGCCCCATCCAACTTATTCACAGTCTGACGCACTGCCTCTAAAAAATTTTCCCTGTTCTTCGTTCTCCCTTTCTCGTTTCCCGCAAAATTAGATAAAAATTCTGCAATTAAATGAGGAATAACTTCCGTATCCGTCTCAGAAACAAACTTATGCCCCTGACTTTCCAATTCTTTGCGTAACTCCCGATAATTTTCTACAATTCCATTTTCTACTACTGCGACTCGCTCCGTATCATCCGTATGGGGGTGAGCATTATATTCTTCCGGTTTACCATGAGTTGCCCAACGAGTATGACCAATGCCAACATTAGCTAACATTTCCACTCCTGCCAATTTTTCCCGTAGGTTGTATAGCTTACCTTTAGCACGAACAGATTTAACTTGACCATTACAAATAGTGGCCACACCAGCAGAATCATAACCCCGATATTCTAGTTTTTCTAATCCTGATAGTAAAATTTCTGTAGCTAACTGTGTACCAACATAACCAACAATTCCACACATTTAATTTTTTACTCCTATTAATTTTTAATCACTATTTAAGATATATTCCCTCAAATTTACTTATTCCACAGGATAAGTTAAATGTTTATGGAATTATGACCAATGGCCAAAAAAATCAAAAAATAGGGGTAAATTAGTCCCGATAGTATTAGTGTCCTCTAAATTTTTAACAATACACAGTAGAAAGCTGTCTACTGATAGGGTATCTCCCAAAGTTGACAAGCTCTTTTTGTAAGTGCTTTTACCACTCAAAACAGTTAATTGGCAAAACCCAGATCGGTTTTGACTTATCAGAAATTAGGCCACTTATAGGAGCAAGGGCTCCAGCATCCCTAACTAGAGAGTGAACTACAACACCATCTGCCAGTTGATTATTTTAGGGCCGGAAAATAGATGCAAATAGCTCAAACCATTCTCCATTTAAGAATCACAGAATTTATGTTTCATTTAACATCCTCCCGAGCTATTAGCCGTGAGGAGTTATAGCCACTCAAAGGTGTGATAGGAGTTGACTTTTCACAGAGTTTATGCAACTTAAGTAGCGATCGGCAGACTTGACCCTAGTCTTACTTTTACCTAATTTTTAATACCAGTCATTTTCTAGTGGTAATCAGAAAAAAAATTAGAAAAAACATGGTTTAATTTTATTAAGTAAATTAACTAAAAATATATGCCCATTGGTGAATTGAAATATCCTTCAATTCAAACGAAGCAAATTTTACTTTGAATAACTAAACTTTTTTTGTTATTTTTAAAGAAATAGTTAAGCATTCTCCGCTCTAACTGTGGCCAAATGCTGTATCCCACAAAACTAATTTTGGCCTTGTGCCATAGTATATAGACCACGATCTAAAGGTGGCAATAAATATAAAAAATACAGCGACAGGGCGTTGAGTCCTGAAAAATCTTGGAGTTTATTTAACCTATTGAGGAGTACTGGGAAACAAAAAGCCCACACTATAGCCTCAGCTTAGTGCGGGAGTATGTCACATAAGGTTTTCCCTCCCTCCTATTAAATTTCCAACCAAAAATTAATAGAGGGAAGTTAGTATTAGTAAGCTAGGCCCATACTGCGAGTAGTTTCAGCACCCAGATAAACCCGGACACTCAAAAAGTCAGTAGGGCAAGCAGTCTCACAACGCTTACAACCAATACAATCTTCAGTACGAGGAGATGAAGCAATTTGACCTGCTTTACAACCATCCCAAGGTACCATTTCTAGAACGTCTAATGGACAAGCACGGACACACTGAGTACAACCAATGCAAGTGTCGTAAATTTTTACTGAATGAGACATGAAATAAGTTCTCCCAAAAAAATTTTTCTGGTTTATCTACTCAAAGGCAGATATAACAGCAAGTTTTTAGATGTTAATGCCTCGATTTAGTTTACCTTACTGGTTCTGATCACTGATAAACATTGTTGAAAAACTTAAAGTATCTCAATTATCTAGTAGTAACTAGTGAATTATTTAAAGTTCCAACTTTTCTAATACTGGACGAGTTGAAACTATATGACGATCTAATCCTAGTTCCTTTGGAGAAATGCCTAAAGCTAAAGCTATTAATTGGGGTAAGTGTAATACTGGTAAACCTAACTTATGGCCAATCACTCTCTCTACTTCTGGTTGACGGGAATCTAAATTTAAGTGACATAAAGGACAAGGGGTTACCATACAATCTGCACCTTTGTCAATAGCTTCACTAATATGATTTCCGGCCATCTGGAAAGCCTGATTAGTAGCATAACTAGAAAGAGGCCAACCACAACATTGAGTCCGTCCTCGATAATAAATTGGGGTAGCTCCAATAGCCCGAAACACATTTTCCATAGACTCTGGTTGATAAGGGTCATCATAAAGTAAATTACTTTGACCTCTAAGTAAATAGCAACCATAGAAAGCAGCGCATTTGAGGCCGGAGAGCTTACGAGTGACACGACTTTGGATTTCCTTAAGACCATAATCTGCCACTAATGCCCATAGTAGATGTTTAACCTCTGTACTGCCTTGATAAGGAGAACAACTTTGTTTTTGTAAGAGGCCATTGATTTGTTCTAAGTAAGCTGGTTCAGTTTGTTGGGATTCTTTAAGACGCTCATCCACATGTCCAATAACCCCTTGACAAGTGCTACAATGGGTTAATAAGGGTAAATTTAGTTCCTCAGCCAAAGCTATGTTACGAGCGTTAACAGTATCTTCTAATAGTTGAGAGTCTTCTTTAAAAGTACCAGACCCACAACAAGCAGCCTTTTTGAGTTCTACTAGCTCTATTCCCAGGACTTGGGTAAGAACTTGGGTAGACTGATAAAGCTCTCGGCAAGCACCTTGAGCTACACAACCAGGAAAGTAAGCATATTTGAGTATTTGAGCAGACATTACATTAACTAAAAAATTAGCTGTTAAAATATATGTGATGATTTTAATGATATTAATCTATTCTATATTGATTTATAATATAGGTTTATGATTATCATAAATAATTTGCGCCAAAACCAAGAAAATACTTTGACAAAAGTAATAAGCTTGTGATAATAGTAAAAAATTAAAGAAATTAACTGAAAAATAGGTTTTCAGCTTCTCTGTTGTAGAGAAACTTTAGTTGAAATGTTTGAAATATGGCAGCAAACATGATAAACACCAAAATGCTGCAACAGATTTTGTTGAGTCTCTCGAAAGCATTGAGAATAAAAAAATAGACCTACAGGAAAAGGAAAGACTAATGCCAATTAGCAGTATCGCCTAAAGCGTTAGCCTACCCAATAGTTAAGGAGCGATAGTAATCTCCTTAGCTTTAAGCTGGAAACGATGTCAAAGATACTCAATTGCCATAATTAATTGTTAGTTTTAACCTAGTTTCAGATAAAATTGGAAACGCAACATTTAAATAATTTCAAGTAAGGAGAAAATTTTATGACCAACGATAGTGTTCCGGCGAAAGTCATGGAAATTGTGGCTAAACAACTGGAAAAAGACCAAAAAGAAGTCACGCCAGAATCGAGTTTTGCTAACGATCTAGGAGCTGATTCTTTAGATACTGTAGAATTAGTCATGGCATTGGAAGAAGAATTTGGTACAGAGATTCCAGATGAAGAAGCAGAAAAAATTACTACTGTCCAAGCTGCTGTGGATTATATTCAAAACAAGATGGATGATGGAAAAATAAAACTGGAAAAATAATTATTTACTACTTTAAATGTGTTGGAAAATAGTATCCCGTTATAGCTTTAGCTTAACGGGCTATTAGTTTCTGGGGACTCAGAAAATTAAAGGGTAGCCAAGATTTGAGTGTTTTTTTAGATAGGACTTACCCAGAAACCTAGTTGATCCACAAAATATCCGCCAGAGCAAAAAAAATAATAATTAGGTCAATAAATACTGTTCATTATTTGGATAGGTAAGTCCTTTTCTATTGACGATTAATGCTATGATATTAAACTTACTCAGTAGTAGTAACTATGAAACTCTCTCACAAAATATTAATAATTAAGATAGAGTATAGCCTTAAATTCCGATATTCATGCCTTAAGGCATGAATATCTAAAACTCTCTATTGGTGTTAGGTGAGTCAAAGAATTTCTGATACAAGAAGGTGGTAGATTTAATTCTTTCTATCTGTGGAGACCATAGCTTTTTTCAACTTTTGAAGCAGAGAGCTATAAGGTTGAGATAACTAGGGTTATACCTCAACAGTAGTTGTGCAAAGACACTAATCATAGTAGAAATATCTGAAATAATTACAAAAAATACACTATATATAGCAGTAATGTGTAAGTCCAGTTCAAGAAGTATAACGCTATAAAACGTCTAAGCCCAAAGTTTCTGGGTTCTGGGTTCTACGTGTGGAATTTCTGAAAACTAAAAATAAAAAAAATATGACAAACAAAGAGCTTAAACGGGTAGTTGTCACAGGAATGGGTGCAATAACACCAATTGGCAACACTCTGTCTGAATATTGGGATGGTTTATTAAACGGTAAAAGTGGTGTAGACAAAATAACCCTATTTGATAGTTCTAAACACAAATGTTGTATTGCGGCAGAGGTCAAAGGCTTTGACCCTCTTGAACATATGGATCGCAAACAGGCAAAACACATGGACCGCTTTACTCAGTTTGCAGTTGCAGCCAGCAAACAGACAATTGCTGATGCAAAATTTGAAATCAACGATCTAAACGCAGAACAGGTGGGAGTAATTATTGGTACTGGGGTGGGTGGCATTAAAGTCTTAGAAGACCAGCAAGAAATATATTTAAATCGTGGCCCTAATAAGTGTAGTCCTTTTATGATTCCGATGATGATTGCTAATATGGCCGCAGGTCTAACAGCAATTCATACTGGGGCTAAAGGACCAAATTCTTGTACTATGACTGCTTGTGCTTCTGGGTCAAATGCTATAGGAGATGCTTTCCGTTTGATCCAAAGAGGATATGCTCAAGCAATGATTTGTGGTGGAACTGAATCTCCAGTAACACCTTTGGGATTAGCAGGATTTTCTTCTGTTAAGGCTTTGTCTACTCGTAATGATGACCCCACTTCTGCCAGTCGTCCTTTTGACCGCGATCGCGATGGCTTTGTCATGGGTGAAGGTGCAGGTATTCTAATCTTAGAAGAATTAGAATGTGCTCTTAGTAGGGGAGCAAGAATATATGCAGAGATGGTCGGTTATGGTATGACCTGTGATGCCTATCACATGACTTCCCCAGTACCTGATGGAGAGGGGGCAACTAGAGCTATCCAATTAGCAATGAAAGACGCTGGCTTAACTCCTGCACAAATTAGTTATATAAATGCTCATGGTACCAGTACACGAGCAAACGATACAACAGAAACAAAAGCCATCAAAAAGGTACTAGGAGAAAGTGCCTCTCAGGTAGCAATTAGTTCAACTAAGTCAATGACTGGCCATTTATTGGGTGGCTCTGGAGGTATTGAAGCGATCGCTACAGTAATGGCGATCGCCAATGATAAAATCCCACCAACTATTAATTTGGATAATCCTGATCCAGAGTGTGACCTAGATTATGTCCCCAAAAAAAGTCGCTCTCAAATAATAGAAGTAGCTTTATCTAATTCATTTGGATTTGGAGGCCATAATGTGACTCTGGCATTTAAAAAATATCGATAAATACTAAAAGAAGGTTTATAGTTTGGAATCTAAAGCTAATAATCATACCTGAATATAACATTTAGCTCGTGATTAGGGATGCTGACGATCAAATCATCTTGTGGCCTAATCCCTGATAAGTATTTTAAGTATTTTCCGTGCCTGAGTTTTGCTAATGAGCTTCTCTTAGTGCCGATCACTTTAAGGACATATGTAGTCAAAGGCTTACAAGAATAGCTTGTCAAAATTCGGATATACTCCCCAGGGCCAATGCATATTGTTAATAAACCTGGGGTAATCTCAATAAACTTGGTATACCCTTGCTTTTTAACAATATACTTTACTTAAAATTATAGTACTTACAAGCAAATTTAGATAGGTTTTCTCTAAGATAACCTCTCAGTAGATAAATTTATACGGTGAATTTTCAAGGTATGTTTAGCACTAAAAGTAATAGTATAGGTTGTTAAGGATTAAGTTAGGTTGCTGCGTATCAGTTGTTAGAAAAAAAATTATTACCGCTTCTATTATTAATAATAACAAAAATTATTATTATTAAAATGTCATAAATATTTTAACCTATAATTTTCATAGTTATCTTCAGACAAAGCAAAGAATGGTTCATACGAAATACTAAATTTTGACATGGGGTATAAGTGTTATGGAACAATAGGTTTCAAATCAGACAAAAATATATCTGCTATACAATTTTTTGATACTCCCTAGCTGTTAGACCCGGAGGGGTTCTTGACAGTAGAAAGTCTTCAGTCCCTTGATGTGTAAAAAGTTAATACTTTTCATTCCGATGAGAGGAAACTTGATCCTAGCCTTATACTTGACTCCATGCCCATTTTATGCATAACTACTACTGTTCTAAGAAACTTACAATTATTTACATAAATCTCTGAAGATGCTTGCTGATATGAGTTCTTTTCCTGCTTTAACCTAGCTACATCGGCATTATCAAACTTCCCTGGCAAACCTTTAGTTAATGAACTCCATAATTAGATTTCAATTAGCATTTAAGTCACGTAGCATTTAAGTCACGCTTCACAAATTAAGCCACAGTATTCACAATCAAATAAAGCATACTACTAATAGATAATAATACCTCAGGCAGGATAGCAATTTTTGGGTTTAATCTAAACTAAAAGCTTATATAAGTCTAATAGTAATGGGAAATTTTATCTTAGACTTCAGAGATTTGAGAAGCAATGAAAAAGGATTGTTTTTCATTAACCACAAAACCCCATACTAGAATATAGGCACAAGATTAATTAGCAAAACTTTAATATATACATTCAAAAAAAACAACTAAAAATCCCCTGCTTATGGAGGAAGCTTTAAACCCAATTTTTCGATAAAAAATCTCAGATGTATTCTGTCAAGAATTCCATAATTTTGATAAGTCCACTGACTATAAAGTATGAATGGCCTAATAACTTTAATGCTGCAATTAGGAATACTGGGAATAACGACAATTGGATCGGGGAGTAGCATTTAGATTTATATTCTCCCTCGGTTATTCTAGGAGACAACAGAGGGTCCTATTCATCAAAATAACTAAAGTTGGCTAAAGTCAGGGTCAGTTGACGACTTATTAAAATCTGTTGACTTAGAGGCAGTCTGACGTTTCCTCCTTTTCTATTTAATTATCTCGGTTTGTCCCTCTGCGACTGGATAGAACATAGAACTCTGTTCTATTAGACAAACAAAAAGTAATAGTTGAACTGGTTTTTTTTTATCTTATTTTCTTGATTATTTCAACCTAGATTTTGGGTGAAGCTATATTCAAAATGTTAATAGTTTCATTAATATCTCTATCATGGAATGAACTGAAGTTAAAATAATTTAATTTCTTAACATTTAACTCTTTATTTATACCTTTCAATCTACAAAATCTATGTTTTATTTTTGTGGTTTATTATATGTTTATAACTATAAATTATATACTATATTTATCAAACTTAGCTTCAGTTCGATTCCGCAAATTTTCTCCCATATAAATTAATGATATAAACCATGAAAGCTTTTATCAAAAAGATATTGGGGTTTAGATATGATGATTATTATACCAGAAAATATGATATTTATAGCAAAATTATTTAACATTTTATGACTAAATTAATATAAAAACTATGTCTAAAATAGGCACAAACATATTTAATTTTAGCGTTAAATTTAGAAAGTCATCCCCTGTGTTTTTTGTATATTTTAGAAACTCTAGTTTAATGGGATAGTTATTGAAGTATCAGATTTTATAAAATTTACTACATGAGTTTATATTATCAAACTAGCAAAATATATATTTACTGAATATTTGATAAGAGTTGCAAAAGTAGGGTGATATAGACAGTATTAATTAGAATTTACTTCACTACAATTTTAGATAATCAATATGATCATTAGGTAGGAATTATGTAGAAACCAGGTTATCAGCAGAAGGTGAGGAGAGAGAACAAAAATAATTAGGACAATAAACCCAGTTGATTGTTTGGGTATGTAAGTATTAATTCTGATGCTTTATGATACATCAAAGCCAAATGTAACTTTTTTTCACTCAACCAGTAAAAGATACGAAAAAATATTGTCGTAGGAAAAACCTCCAAAAACTCCATAAGTATTGCAAGGAAAGTTTTCTAACCTTCTTAATATTTGCTTGACAAATACTCTCCAAAGTAACTTAAGCAACAGTTAATTAACTTTTCATTTAACAATAATAAGTATAGTCAATATCATAAGTTTAACTGCAGATGGCCGGAAAAATTTTAACTTGATAACTTCTCTTGCCTAGAGTTCCCCACAGGTGAGATGATCTGTAATGTATATGGCTTGAGAAACATTCCAGACAAATATCACTGTAGAAAAATATCTGGTTGATCAGCTCTGGCATTTACACACTTGATTAATTATATAGATAACGATAACTATGGCTGTTGCAACTCAATCACTTGAAGAACTTTGCATTAACTCTATTCGCTTTTTAGCAATTGATGCAGTCCAAAAAGCTAATTCTGGCCATCCAGGACTACCAATGGGTGCGGCACCAATGGCCTTTGTCCTTTGGGATAAGTTGATGCGGTTTAACCCCAAAAATCCTAAATGGTTAAATCGCGATCGCTTTGTTCTCTCTGCTGGCCACGGCTGTATGTTACAGTATGCTTTGATGCACTTGACTGGTTATGACAGTGTACCTATAGAGGAAATTAAACAATTCCGTCAGTGGAATTCTAAAACTCCTGGCCATCCAGAAAATCATATTACTGAAGGTATTGAAGTTACTACTGGGCCACTAGGACAAGGTATTGCTAATGCTGTAGGATTAGCTGCAGCTGAAGCTCATTTAGCTGCTGTATTTAATAAGCCAGATTGTAATCTCATTGACCATTATACTTATGTAATTGTGGGTGATGGTTGTAATATGGAGGGGATTTCTGGTGAAGCTTGCTCCCTTGCCGGACACTGGGGTTTAGGTAAGTTAATTGCTTTCTATGATGATAACCATATCTCTATTGATGGTCACACTGATATTTCTTTTACTGAAGATGTAGGTAAACGTTTTGAAGCTTATGGTTGGCACGTTCAGCACGTTAGCGATGGTAATACTAATTTAGAAGCGATCGCTGAAGCTATTGAAAAAGCAAAAGCAGTTACTGACAAACCTTCCCTAATTAAAGTTACTACTATTATTGGTTACGGTTCTCCTAATAAAGCTGATACTCACGATGTACATGGTGCGGCACTAGGTCCTGATGAGGTGGCAGCAACTCGGAAACATCTTGGTTGGGAATATCCAGAGTTTGAGGTTCCACCAGATGCTCTCAGTCACTTCCGCAAAGCAGTTGAGCGAGGAGCTAAATATGAGGAAGAATGGAATCAATTATTCTCTGAGTATAAGTCTAAGTATCCTGAAGATGCAGCTACTTTAGAACGGATGGTAAGTGGTAAACTACCTGAAGGTTGGGCGGATGCACTACCTAAATATACTCCTGAAAGTAAGAAAGATGCTACTCGTAACCAGTCTGGTGCAACACTCAACGCAATAGCTGGAGTTTTACCAGAATTAATTGGTGGTTCTGCTGACTTGGCTCCTTCTAACAAAACTTTACTCAAGGGTTTAGGAGATTTTCAAAAAGGTCAATACCAAAACCGAAATGTGCGCTTTGGGGTTCGGGAACATGGAATGGGAGCAATTTGTAACGGTATTGCTCTACACGGTTCTGGGTTAATTTCTTATGGTGCAACTTTCTTGGTGTTTACTGACTATATGCGGAACTCTATCCGTTTATCTGCTTTAGCTGAAGCTGGTGTTATTTGGGTAATGACTCACGACTCCATCGCTTTGGGTGAAGACGGACCGACTCACCAACCAGTTGAACATATTGCATCCTTACGTTTGATTCCACAACTGATAGTTATTCGTCCAGCAGATGGTAATGAAACTTCTGGGGCTTATAAGATTGCAGTAGAAAAAGCTAAAGCAAGTCATCCTCAACCGACTCTGTTAGCATTATCTCGTCAAGGTTTACCTAATTTAGCTGGTAGTTCTATTGATGCGGTTGCTAAAGGTGCTTATGTGCTTAGTGACAGCGAGGGTACTCCTGACATTATTCTTATTGGTACTGGTGGTGAAACTTACCAATGTGTGGAAGCTGGTGAAAAACTTCGTGCTGAAGGTAAGAAGGTTCGGGTAGTTTCTATGCCATGTTGGGAATTATTTGAAGAGCAGGATGCAGCTTATAAGGAGTCTGTGTTCCCTGCGTCTGTGAAGAAGCGTTTGGCAGTGGAAGCAGGTGTTAGTTTTGGTTGGCATCGTTATGTGACTGATGAAGGTGCGACTTTGAGTGTTGATACTTTTGGTGCTTCTGCTCCTGGCGGTGTGGTACTGGAAAAGTTTGGATTTACTGTTGATAACATTGTAGCTAAGGCTAAGGCATTGTTGGGTTAATTTTGATGGTGGGTTGTTTATAGCGATCGGCTATCAGTTAGGGTTTAAATTTTTAAGCTATTATCTGTAAAGTTTTATGCCTTAATTGTAGTGCTTGCTATATCTGCCTATTAGCTATCTCAAATTATCAATTATAATTAAAAGGTTCTCTAGAAATAGGGAACCTTTTAGATTTCATGAAGGAAAATTTAAATAATGCTGGAGCTGTATACTGTAATTGTAATTTCTTTGCTATTGGGTGTGTTGATAGCTATAGCATGGCAAATTAGAAGTTTTTCTCTGATTATTATTAGTAATTTTTTAGTAGGGTTTTATATGTTTTGGCTAATGCACCAAGGTTGGCTAAACTTTTTACTAAAAATGAAGGAAATATCAGGCAATTGATTTTAATTTTTTCTAATATAAAATAACCTAATGACAACAACAGGTGCGAGGTTATGGATAACAAATTGTTAACTTCATAAAAAAGATGATTTATATATTATAAATACTTAGCAAGCTACTACTTTTAATGTTACAAGTTGACGTCCCGAATGTGGTTTAAAATATTCTTATTGTTATTGATAAAATAATCAAGTTATAATGTTTATTGAAGGCAATATTACTAAATATTGAGGGGCAAAATGAAAGCAGAGCTTCTCAAAAGACTGTTTAGAGCGATCGCTAGTTCAGATAACGAAGCGGTTGAGAAATTGATGTTTCTGGCAATAGAAGAGGAACGCAAAAAAGGACATACCCGAATTGCTGAACAGTTAGAGAATATTACTAAAAATAGAAAGAAGTCTAGTACCTCCAAGCCAGGAACTACGTTATCACAGAACTCGAATGAGTTACGACCTCTAAGTGAACTTCCCAAAAGTAAGAGGTTTGAAAATCCCTTGGTCTCTTATATATCTAGGGATAAGTTGCAGCATTATATGATTTTACCGGAAACTGTAGAAAAACGTTTCCGGCGAATTGAACGTGAGTATGTTGCCAGAGATAGACTGGCCCATTATGGTTTGCCCTATAGACAAAAAATTCTGTTGTATGGGCCACCAGGTTGTGGTAAAACTTTAGGTGCTGAACGTTTAGCGTGGAATACAGGTTTACCTTTGGTAAAAGTTCGCTTTGATGCAATGATCTCGTCTTACTTAGGTGAGACGGCCAGCAATTTAAGATCGGTTTTTGATATGGCGAATGAAAGTCCGTGTTTGCTATTTTTAGACGAATGTGACTCTATTGCTAGATCGCGGGAAGATAGTCAGGAAGTAGGAGAGATTAAGCGGGTGGTGAATACATTTCTACAAGTTCTTGATGAGTATAGCTCAAATTCTGGTCTTGTAGTAGCAGCAACAAATCTAAATAAGTCTTTAGATACTGCTCTTTGGAGAAGATTTGACGATTTAATTTTAGTTCCAAAACCAGGGGAAAATGAGCTTCAGAGAATATTAAAACAAACTTTATCTGTTGTGGCAGTTGGTTCTATTAAATGGGATTTAATTGTTAAACAAATGAGTAATTTTTCTGCTGCTCAAGCTGTTAAAGTAGGTCAAAATGCAGCTAAAAGAGCTATCCTGGAAAGGGAAGAGTTGGTGATTCACGAACATTTGGAGGAAGTTGTTGCAGAAATAAAAGCTTATTGGAGTTAAAGTTTAAAAATAGGGTCAAATAAAGTTCAAATGGTAGAAAGACAATAGGGTTATGGAATAGAGTTAATTGCCGAATTAGAAGAAGGATATATCATTGGTGCTTCAGTAGATTTAGAGCTTAGTGAATTACAGACAAAAATAGAGAAATTTATTGCAGAAGAAAATAAAAGTGGTGCAGTTGCTGGAATATGGGAAATAATTGATGGTACTAAGAAACCAGAGTTGATTCTTTCTCCTGAACTTTGTTCTCACTGGGATAGAGTAAAGGGCGACCAAATTTATACAGTTGATGTAGGAATTGCTTGTCTGGGAACGAAATCAATGTTGCCCAAGCATCCGAATCGAAAATATGATGAAAGTAAAGATAAATATAAAAAAAGAGTCAAGACTTGGATGGACAAGCGTGATATGACTTATGAATCTTGGGATGAACTACAACTAAAACGTCAAGATGAACTGGAAAAGTTTGTGAGTTTTTACAACGCAGACATTCAAAGTTTCATAGACGGGAAAATTGTAGCAGGAGCATCGTTACCAGATAGCTTTTCATGTCGAATGAAGATTTCAGGTAAAGGTTTAAAGGATCTAGTTTTGAACTTTCCTTATATATTTGATGTTAGTGAACCTGATGAATTTAGTGAATTAATTCAAAACTCAGGCTCATCTGAAACGGATAAGCCTTCTTTTGTTTTAGAAGCACCTGAATTAAATGCGCCAAAAGTCTGCGTAATAGACAGTGGTATTGAAGAAAGACATCCTTTGTTAAAATCAGCTATTGATCAACAAAACTCCTCTGGCTGGGTTCCTGGGGAAACTGATCAAACTTCTGACTACGTTAAAAATGGCGGACATGGAACAAGAGTAGCGGGTGCTATTCTCTATCCCAGAAATATACCTCGGAATGGTACTCAAAAAGCTATTTGCTGGATTCAAAATGCTAGAGTTTTAAATCAATATTGTAAGCTTCCAGAAAAGTTATTTCCACCTAGTTTACTGAGTGAAATAGTTGAGTTATACAAGAAAACAGAAACACGAATATTTAATCATTCAATTACTGGAGCAGTTCCTAGTCGCCAAGTCTACATGAGTGCTTGGGCAGCTGCTATCGACCAACTTACTTGGCTTAATGATATTCTATTTATTGTTTCTGCTGGTAATTTACCTTTAGATAAACCTTCAGATAGCAAGATAGGTATTACAAGATTGTCAGTTACAGATCACTTCAAAGCAAACCGCCCCTATCCTGATTATCTTTTAGAAGACTCTTGCAGAATTGCTAACCCTGCTCAAAGCTTCCAAGCGCTAACTGTTGGTTCAGTTGCTTCCATTTACTACAACTCTCCACCTTATAGTTCAATATCAAAAACAGATATGCCCTCAGCTTTTTCCTGTTCAGGATGGGGAATTTGGCAGACAATTAAACCAGAAGTAGTTGAGTATGGTGGCGATCTAGTCAAGGATGAAAGTACACCCCCAAAGATTACTTATTTTGAATCTGTAATTTGTCCTGAGTTGGTACGTTCAACCCCGAGCGGTGGCCCTGCTATATCTTCTAACCAAGTAGGAACCTCTTTTGCGGCACCAAAAGTTAGCCATATTGCAGCTTGTCTAGCTGCTGAATTACCCAATGAGAATTGTCTTTTATATCGTGCTTTAATTGTGCAGTCAGCTAGATGGCCTGAATGGACAAGAGATGAAAATATCGACAAGTTAAATATTATACGTCAAATTGGTTATGGAATTCCTAATATTGACCGTGCTTTAGGAAATTCTGCCAACCGTATCACTTTAATTACAAGAGGAGAACAAAGAATTAAAGCTAAACAAGCTCATGTTTATCAAGTGAAATTACCAGAAAAATTACTTTCTCAGGGGGAAGAGTTAGAAATTCTAGTAGAAATTACACTTTCCTACAAAGCTCAACCCCGTCGCACTAGACGAAATAGAAGAAGATATCTTTCAACATGGCTTGATTGGGAGTGTAGCAAAAAAGGAGAAGATCCTGATAGATTTTTAGCAAGAATTTTAAAGGATGATAATGCTCCAGAAGATTCAGACAAGGGAGAAGATCCATTTAAATGGACTCTCGGTAAACAGGGAAATTATGGTCAAGTTAAGGGTGTTTCTAGAACTGCAGGAACTCTTCAAAAAGATTGGGCAACTGTTAATTCATATAACCTTAGAGAAGCTTTTTGTATTGCAGTAGTCGGACATGAAGGATGGAATAACGATCCACATGCTGATGTTCCATATTCTCTTGTTGTGAGTTTTGAAGCTCTAGAAACTAATATCTCAATTTATAATCCTGTTAAGAATGAAGTTGAAATAGAAATTCCCGACAAAATTCCCGATAAAATTTAGGGATGAGGGAGTAGTATTTCGGAGCTTCATCAAAATAACTATCTAATTTAAACATTTCTAAAATTTCCTCTAATTAAAGAGGTTCTCTAGCAATAGGAAAGCTTTAAAATTTGTCTAAGATTAAATCTAGTTATTATCTTATCAAGAGTGAGGTCAAAAATTTGTTTAATTTAGGGATGAGGGAGTAGTATTTCGAGCTCAGTGACAATAGAAAAAAAGAGTTTAAATAATTATGATAACAGAGTGATTATGGATGATATTTGATTACTTTAGCCTCGAATCAATAAAAACATTTAATCCTGTAGCTTTTCTCAAGTAAAAATATGTTTATTATAATGTGAATGCCACTAAAAAACCCTCTTTTTTTTTTACTAGTTTTTCAACTAAATAAAATATAAAATGTTATTATTAAATAATTGAGATTTTATTGAAAAAAATCAGAAATTTACATATTAATATTTAGCTATAAAGTTTTATTAAAATAAATATTTTGGAACAATAAATATTATCTCCATATTTCTTTTTAATATATTTTAACCCAGAATACATTGAATTAATTTCATCAATTTTTCATAAATTTAGTATAGTAAATTAGTGGAAATAAATATAACCTAATATACTGTTGAAAATTACAATCCTTAAGATAAATATATAATATAATATTTATAAATAAATTGTAATAGTTACAATATTAATAATAACATCTTTTCAGAAAAGAAAAACAATGAATATTCGAGCTTGAACTAGATTATTTTATAGTTTATAAAAAAGAGATAAAATAAATTAAAAGAGCCTTCGGAGTAAAAAGAATTGTGTCAGAAAAGTTATCAGCCAATACACGAACTTATATATATTTTTTTTGATTATATATATAATACTAGAAAAAGGTATTAAGACATTAATAAAATTGAAATCATTTATAACTAATAGTTTTGACTTGAGCTGAGAATTGATAACTCAACAGAGATATCGCTCTCTATTTGTCATTAATTGACCCTACAGTTTTTTCAACAAATTATTTATGTACAAGAGTTGCAACAGGATATTAATAATTAATTTTCTTTTTTGTGCTCTCTTTGTTCTGGTATAAATAAATAAAGTTGTCTAGGATATAGAAACAATCTATGGCCTCAAATCTTGACAAATCTACAATTGAGTTCATTGAGCAAGAAGTAAGCAAATTACTCAAAAATTTGCCCAACTTGAAACAGCAAAAATGGATAAGGCGATCGCTTTCCACTATAGTTAATATCGCAGGAGAAGAACTTGAGTACCTGGACTGGAAGATATTAGCGGCCTCCTTACAAGACATGGAAAATGGATTTAAAACATTTTATCCCTATCGCCATATACCTAAAATTACTATATTTGGTTCTGCACGAGTATCCTCAGATACCCCAGAGTATAAAATGGCAGTAGAATTTGCTCATCATATGACTAAACAAGGTTTTATGGTAATGACCGGTGCAGGTCCTGGGATAATGCAAGCTGGTAATGAGGGAGCAGGAAGCAACAAATCTTTCGGTCTCAATATTCAGTTACCTTTTGAGCAAGAGTCTAATCCATTTATAAGAGGTAACAATAAATTAATTAACTTTAAATACTTTTTTACTCGTAAATTATTTTTCCTGAAAGAAACTGATGCTATAGCTTTATTTCCAGGTGGTTTTGGTACCCTAGATGAGGCATTTGAAACTTTAACACTAGTACAAACAGGTAAATTTGGCCCCGCTCCTGTAATATTAATAGATTATCCTGGTGGAAACTATTGGTATGACTGGAATGATTTTATAAATAAACAATTACTCCTACGAGGTTTGATAAGTCCAAATGATTATAATTTTTACACTATTACAGATAACTTAGAATCAGCTTATGAAGCGATCGCCAATTTTTATAGAGTTTATCATTCTAGTCGTTATGTAGGAGAAAAGTTTGTAATTCGTCTTAAATCAGAAATTTCAGACAAAGATGTAGACTTTTTGAATCAAGAATTTAGGGATATTTTAACTGTAGGAAATATAGAGAAAAGTCAAGTATTACCAGAAGAGTCCGCAGATAAAACCTTTCACTTACCACGTTTAGTTATGCATTTTAACCACAAGGACATAGGCAGACTATATCAAATGATTGATCAGATAAATAAAGTGGGAGGCAATATACAAAAATTCAGTCATTTAGGAAGTAAGTAATAGAGCTAATTACAGAAGTAAAATAAGAAGTCAAATAATTAGACAAAATTAGATCTATCTCAACAAATATTGAAAATTTACTGATTATCAGTTATAATATTTATAAGTAAAAAAAAGTTCACTTTAAATTTTTATACAGGTCGAATTACACTCTGCTGAAGATGTATAAATTTAGGGAGCTAAATAAACGCAATACAAGAGTTTTATAATTAATGTCTTGTTTATATAATATTCGCTCCGATGGTTTATATACCAAAGCATAATAATCAAATATTTTAATACTAAAAGTCAACAACAATAAATAAATAAATAAATAAATAAAACAAAACTAACCAAGAACCTGTGGTTAGTCTACCATGATTATAAATAGGAATAAAAACTTGTATTAGTGAGTTTGAAAAACCAAGAGATATCTTAGAAAAATTACTACTTTGCATCAAAGTTGAGTTCCTGAAGTAAAACCTTAAAACTTACGGTGTATATTTGAGTTTATGAATTAAGCCACCCTATCTATATGCTAACTCTTATTTTATTCCTAAAAATAACATTTTGTTAACCAAGCTCTAATACCTTTAGCAAATACTCCATCACTTGTATCTTCTGGTTGGAGTAGAATATTTTCTGATAAACTTTCTTCTATAGAAAACATATTAATTAGTTTCCATTGTGTCTCATTTTGCTTCATAAATAACCAATGAAATCTTTGTAATTCAACTACCTGAGTACCTTGATATTGTCTTTCTAGAGTTGTTAAAAATATTTGCTTAATATCTTCCTGTATAGAAGGCGTATAAGATCTGGGTAAATTCTCAAACTCAGGACGACCTGCAATAACTATATTCCTTTTTATATAATTCTGATTTGGTTGGCGATCGCGTTGAATTTCTCGATTAACATAACTAGGTAAATCTAAAATTAAAGCTGCTACTAAAATTTCTAAATTATCAGAATTTTCAGGGCAAACAGATTTTTTTTTTCCATTTCAGCAGGTTGTATTTGTTCTCTTATTTTTCTTCTAGGTCGTCTAGGTTTTCTACTTCTTACAATTATTTTATTGTTGATAGTAACCAATATAGAGTTAGGTGAAAATAAATCTAAACTAACTGTACTACTAATTGTGACTAAGAAAATAAATATTTTTAAATAAAATAACATTCGGTTCTATTATTTTTATTTTGAACAGTCTTTCAAAATTATATAGTCTATTCCATAAAAGTTTGCTCAAGCAATTATAGTAGATTGAAAAATAAAGAGAATAAAACTTAATTTAATACTTCAAAAAATATAAAAAAAGCTAATGCTAATGTACTTAATAAATCACCTAATTAGTTCTCAAATTCTTATGAAATAGTTATCAAATTTAAAAACATATAAACTAACTTTGAAAATCTTGCTAATTGCCTATTATTTCTAAACCCCTCTTCCCAAAAAATCAAAACATTTTAGAAAAAAATAAAAACGTAATTATAATATCATTGCAGCTCATCAAAGTTTTTATACAAAAGCATTAGCTTATCTGACTAGTTGAGAATATAAATTTTATAACCTTGATATAGCTAAAAGCCTTAGCTTGCAATAGTTATTCCCAGTATTTTCCATTTTCTACTAATATCATATTTAAAAAAAATTACTCCAAAGAATTCACAAAGAAAACTTTTCAACTGTTAATATACAGTGATTTTTTTTGATGGGTATACCACAGTAGAAAAAATTCATGGAATGTCATTACAAGGTTTTTTTACCAGGTGAGATAATCTATCTTTATTGAATGTAATACTAATTTCAATCCCAATACTTTAGCCAAAGGCACTAATAACTGAGGACTAAACTTCTAACTCCCCTCTTTCTGATCACCTGAAATTTCCTGACAAATGCGCCTCAAAGCTTCTCTTGGGTCAGCAGTAGCAGTAATAGGTCGGCCTATAACCAGATAATTAGCACCAGCCTTAATGGCCTGAGCAGGAGTTAGCGATCGCTTCTGGTCTCCTACTTCAGCCCAACTTGGCCTCACTCCTGGACAAACTAACAAAAAATCATCTCCACAAACCCGCCTCAACTGTTCTACCTCTTGGGGAGAACAAACTGCCCCACTTAAACCAGATTCCTGAGCCAACAATGCCATCTGTAAAACATATTCTGGTAACTCCAAAGGAATTTTGAGGTCAAAAGCTAAATCACGAGAAGTCAAACTTGTCAAAATAGTAATAGCTATTAACCTTGGTGGCTTTTGCCCTATAATTTTTGCCCCTTCCAGAACAGCTTGCTGTGCCCTACTCAGAGCTACTCTACCAGCAGTAGCATGAATAGTCAACAAATCAACCCCATAACTAGCAGCAGATCGACAAACTCCAGCAACAGTATTAGGGATATCATGGAACTTTAAATCTAGAAAAATCCTTTTCTGGCGTTGTTTAAGAATTGAGAAAATCTGAGGGCCACAACTAACAAACAATTCTAGACCAACCTTCCACCAGATTATTTCAGGTAGTTCTTCTATCAGAGCGATCGCTGCTGCCTCATTCGGAACATCCAAAGGGACTATAATATTATCAATATTCATCAATTTCAGGAAACGATATAGGAGACCATAAAATTTCTAGCTTAATCTGAGCCTCCGACAAAAACTGCTGTAGAGACCAAAGACTTTCAAACTTAATCAGCAATTATGCAAAGGTACTAATCGTAGTATAAACATTTGAAACAATTACCAAAAATATATTATATATAGTTTGACTGCGTAAGTCTTATCAATCTAAGTAGGTATTTTATTTACCAAAATTTTCCCAAATATCTATCTATAGTTTTAGACCAGAGAAATTCAATCAGAATATTTCCCTTCTTGAATTTTGTTGACTTAAAGTCTAGACTGAAGCCTGAAAAATTCTCACATTTCTATTTTTGAGCAGTCAAACTATAAAACTAAGACGTTGTACTTTTGAATAATTTCCGTCTCAAGACTTTCCCAAAGAGTGAGAAATTTTAGGTACTTTTACTTCCCTTCTCCTCCGAAATTTTCCCTCCTTGAATTTTTTGTAACTTACAGCATATTTCGGGAATATTAGGTACAAAGTAAATTGTGAAAATTCTGTTAAAGGAAAGTGCTATAAAGTCTAGACCAAAGTCTGAAAAATTCTCACATTTCTATTTCTGAGCAGTCAAGCTATAAAACTAAGAAGTTTTTCTTTGAGTTTGAGCTTAAGCAAAAGTATTAGTTAATTTTTTACCAGGCGAACAAAATTCTTTTTACCAACCCGTAAAACCTTACCATCAAGGTCTGCTGGGGAATCTAAAGTAAAATTCTGATCTGAAATACGCTCATCATCCAAACGTACAGCACCCCCAGCAATTTTTTTCCTAGCTTCAGAGCTACTCTTACACAAACCACTAGCGCTAACAACATAAAACAACTTCGCTGGAAACTCCACAGAAGCCAAAGAAAATTCTGGTACTGCCTCAGTTTGACTCATATCCCCCTTAATTACCATTTTCACTGCAGTTTGTTGAGCTTCCAAAGCAGCTTCCTGACTGTGATACTGAGACACGATATCCAAAGCCAACAATTTTTGTCTTTCACGAGGATTTTTATCTATATCATTAATATTTAAATTTGTCAATAATTCAAAATAGTTTTCTACCTGGTCATCAGGAATTTTCTCCAACTTAGAATACATACTCAAAGGGTCCTCCGACAAACCCACATAATTTCCCAGAGACTTAGACATTTTCTGGACTCCATCAGTCCCCAACAAAATTGGCATTAACAAACCAAACTGAGTCCTCTTACCAAAATGACGTTGTAAATCTCGCCCCACCGCAATATTAAACTTTTGGTCAGTACCACCCAATTCCACATCAGCATCCACAGCTACAGAATCATAACCTTGCATCAGAGGATAAAGAAACTCATGGATATATATAGGATTTTCCTGTTGATAACGAAGGGCAAAACCTTCCTTCGCCAACATCTGCCCCACAGTCATAGTCGCCAGAAGCTCAAGAATATCTGCCAAATCTAGTTTAGATAGCCATTCTGAGTTGTAGCGAATTTCTAGCCGTCCTGGGGTATCAAAATCCAATATTGGTCGGACTTGATCTAAGTAAGTTTTGGCATTTTCCTGTACCTGCTCTGGAGTCAACTGGCGTCGGGCTTCAGATTTTCCAGTCGGATCACCAACTCTTGCGGTAAAATCTCCTATTATTAATACTGCTGTATGTCCAGCATCTTGAAATGCCCGGAGTTTTCTCACCGGAATACTATGGCCTAAATGGACATCAACTCCTGTCGGGTCAATTCCTAACTTAACCCGCAAAGGACGGTCTAATGTGGTTAATTTCAGGATTAAGTTTTCATTAGGGTCTTGAGAATATGGTTGATCTGGGAATATTTCGCTAATACCACGATGCAGCCATGTAAATTTATCAGTCATCATCTAGTCTTAATGAATATATACAGCTTAACTCTGAGGGTCATTTCAGTTATTAGTCTTCTCTGAGAAGTCTAATTATACTGATCAAAAATATGAAGTCTATCCAAGGAAGTGAAATCAAAGTGTCCACCAACACTCTCCCAAACAAGCAAACTAAAAAACCATTATCTAAATCTGCACCAGTCTTCGAGTTTGTTCAGTCTGTCGGTAAAGTTACAACAGGTACAGTATTAGGCATTACTATGCTGACTAGCTCATTAGTTGCTGGTGGATTAGTAGGTTTAGCCATTAGCTTTCGTAATCTGCCAGATGTAAGGCTGCTCAAAAATTATACACCTTCAGAAACAACTCGTATATATGATATCAAAGGTAGGCCCCTGGCAAGTCTCCATGATGAGGCCAACCGAGAAGTCATGCCTCTAAAGCAAATTTCTCCAGACCTCAAACGAGCAGTTTTGGCAATCGAAGATAGTAATTTCTACAATCACCTAGGGATTTATCCCATTGGAATTATGCGTGCTCTTGTAGCTAACTTAGAGCGGGGTAAAACCGTTGAAGGTGGTTCTACTGTGACCATGCAATTGGTAAAAAATTTGTTTCTCTCCCCAACAGCCAAACTTAGTAGGAAAGTAGCTGAAGCAGTTTTGGCAATTAGAATGGAACAAATTATGGCCAAAGATGAAATTTTAGAATTATACCTCAACCAAATTTACTGGGGCCATAATTTATATGGAGTTGAAACTGCAGCTCGAAGCTATTTTAATAAGTCTTCCGAAGATTTAACCTTGGCGGAAGCGGCCTTGATGGCAGGTATGATTCCTGCGCCAGAGGAATATAGCCCTTTTATTAACTACAAAAAGTCTAAACAGCGTCAGGCAACAGTTCTAGCCAGGATGCGAGAACTAAATTGGATTACCGCTCAAGAGGAAGCAGAAGCTCTCAAACAACCATTGTATGTAGGTAAAGTTACTTCTTTTGGTAAGAGTAAACTTCCTTATATTACCAGTGCAGTTATTCAGGAATTAACTGAGAGGTTCGGTAAAGATGCTGTTCTGAAGGGAGGAATGCGCATACAAACTACTATTGATATGAACTTCCAAAAGATGGCAGAGAAAACTGTAAGTGAATGGCATAAAATCTTATATTATCGTGGGCTTTATCGGAGTTGGGACAAAGGTCAATTAGCATTAGTAGCAGTTGACCCACGCACTCATTTTGTCAAAGCGATGGTTGGTGGGGCAGATTTTAAAACAAGTCAATATAATCGCGCTGTTCAAGCTTTCAGGCAACCTGGTTCTTCGTTTAAACCTTTTGTTTACTATACTGCTTTTGCTTCGGGTAGATTTACCCCATCTTCAGTGGTTATAGATGCTCCTGTTAATTATCGAGATGGTACCGGTTATTATTCTCCTCGAAATTATGGTGGCGGATATTCTGGAGCAGTAAGTATTCGTAAGGCTTTACAATCTTCTCTGAACATACCTGCTGTTAAAATTGGTCAGGTTGTAGGGCTTAATAAGGTGATTGAGGTTTGTCGAATCTTGGGAATTAAAAGTCCCATGGAACCCGTGATTTCTTTACCATTGGGTTCTGTTGACTTGACACCTCTAGAAATGGCGGGTGCCTATGCCACTTTTGCTAATAATGGCTGGCATTCTGATACGACGTTTATTGTCCAGGTGACAGATACTAGTGGAAATGTCTTATTGGACAATACTCCTAAACCTAAATTGGTTCTCAATCAGTGGGCTGTAGCATCACTTAATAGTATATTGGTGGGAGTAATTGAACAAGGTACGGCTACTAGGGCGAGAATAAGTCGTCAAGCTGCTGGAAAAACTGGTACGACTTCTTCAGAAAGGGATGTTTGGTTTGTTGGCTATACTCCTCAGTTGTCAACTGCCGTTTGGGTAGGTAACGATGATTACCGACCACTCAACTATGGAGCTACTGGTGGTACTACTGTTGCACCTATCTGGCGTGATTTTATGAATCAAGCCATGAGTGGTATGCGCAAAGAATATTTTCCTCCGGCATATAAGTTTGATAGGCCCTAGTGTTTTTGTATTGAATTAGTTCAGTAGAGATATGTTATCGGTACTTTAAGATTTAAATTAAATACATCAAAAATAACCTCAAACCAAGTCCAGTTAAATCCATAAATACCGCTAAAAAGCTAAGAATAATTAGAAATATAGATCTATAAAAAAATACGATTTGAGGGTAAAAAAATTGCTGTATAAAGTTGTTAGCTTATTTTTAACCTATTTTTTTCTCAAGTCCCATTATGTCAGTTTCACAAAAGAGTAAGTATTCGGCTCTCAGACCTCAAGGCTTCAGCAATCATACTTCCTGCTTTAAAGGCGAGACGAGATTTAAATGAATACTTCTTGTGCTTAAAGGAGCCTGAGCTTTGAAGTAAATCTTAATTCTTTCTCAATTTATCAATGGCTTTTGCCTTCTCCATAACGAGAGATTACAGCAAGTTAAATTTTTATCTTAACAGTCAGTGAACCAGCAGGTAAGTAGCTTAGTCAATCAGTTTTTGGGAAGAGTTTCCCAAAAAATTGTTGTCCACATTAGTAGCACAAAAATATCTGTTTACTGTTGTGGACATAACCATTTTTGAAGGTTTTTTAAAGACGTAAACTTTGGACAGGTAGACAAAAATGGATAATATCCGCAGTGACTTTTACTAATTTATATTTATAGTTACTTATGGAGTACTACCTGAAATTGCAATTAATAAGCGGTTATTTATCTTAATTAAATTAGGACTGATGATTCAATTCTGATTTCATTCTTTCTAGAGTTACATTCATTTGATGAAACATTTGTTGAGGAGTAATTCCGAATTGATTTAACTGAGTTTTAAGTTGTTCCATAGTCATTTTAGCCATGAAATCTTCCGACAGTTCAAATCGTTTCATAAAAATCTTATACCTATCCATCATAGCTTCCATTTGCTCAATGTACATTTTCTTACCTTCTCGGTCAAATTTGCCATAATTACTTCCTAGCATAATTAAGGATTGATAATCCTCAAATAGTTGCTTGGCTTCTTTTTGCACTACTTCTGAATCAAAAAAACCCATAACTTTCCTTTTCTAAAATAAAAATTATATCAACTAAATTTTGACCGGCAGGCTATAAACTTGGGTTACAGACTGGAAGCCAATACCACATTTGACGATTATGACATCAATTTGAGGCAAAAACTAAACAGTTTAGTATTGTTACTTATTATTAAGTATAACATTAATTTTCCCTAGATATTGAACCAGAATAGTATGGTGTGGAAATACCTATATCTGAGTTCGTAAAACCATAAATTCTATTTATAGTAGTATCAACATTCAGTCATCTCCTATTAGCTATTAATTTGGGAGCAACTACAGCAATTTAGAAATTCACAGAGAATTAAAAGTTACTACTAAAGTAGCGTACTTTAGCTTTAGAAAGAATTATTCATTAATTTGCTGTTAGTTGACTGCTAATATCATGTCTCTTTGAATACCCACTGTGGAAAAAAATCAGGTAATCGGAAATTAGGAATTGGAAAAAGATAGCAATTGATGTAAGAAAAGCATTTTTGATTATAGCTAATTAATGATATTTGATAAGTACAGAAGCCAAATTAATTACATATTCCATTCCGTTTTTTATTAAGCACTTTTTTGACTCATTAAAATCAGCTTTTATAGTGGTTAATTGTCTCTACTTTAATCCATTTATATTTAATAAATATCTAGAATATTGATATTATATTTGGTTTCTATAAGTAGGTAGAAAATCTCAATATTCCAATTTTTTTCACTGCCATTATTCAAATTTATTTAGTATACTATTATTAGCATGAATCAATGCTTTATAAATAATAACTACATTTTTTATTAGATAATTTATGACTAGATTATTCTCACAAATTAATTACTATTTTAATATTTATATTTTCCTTTACCATATTATTAACTGATAATAATTATTTATTATTAGCTTCTTTTTCTAACAAGAAAGTTACGGGACCATCATTATCAATTTCAACTTGCATCATTGCTCCAAAAATACCAGTTGCTACTTTTAAACCACTCAATTTTAATTTTTCTACAAATAGTTGATAAAGTTGTTTAGCAACTTCAGGAGATGCAGAGTTATCGAAAGATGGGCGACGACCTTTACGGCAATCTCCATATAGAGTAAACTGACTAACTATTAACAATTCACCATCTATATCTTTGACAGATTTTTCCCAAAAGTTATTATTACTATCTGGGTCAGGAAATAAACGCAGATCTAGACATTTACGTACTATCCAATCTATTTCTGCTTCTGTATCAGTTGTGGAAATAGCGACAAGCAAATTTAATCCTTTGCCAATTTTACCAACAATTTCTTCATTTACTTTTACCTGAGAAAAATTAACTCTTTGGATAACAACTCGCATAATTTATTTAAGTCAAAAGTCAAAAATCATTATTTATTTTGATTTATAGGAATTTTTTATAAGCAAATTAAAGCATAGGTTAAGACATTAACCTTGGTTATATGAGCAAACCCAGAATAGTTCAGCTTCCTGAGCTTTTATTTGATTGCTATACTTAATCAAGGAATATATTTTTAAATTTAACTGCCCGCTCTTGATAATCTTCAGGGTTCAGCACTCAGCTTTCAAATATGTAGTGATTACTAAGTGCTGAATCCTATATTTATTACCTTATTCCTTAGGTGATAAATTTTGGCTACAAACAACTAGAGTTTTTTTTAGGAGTTATAAATAAGAAGTTAAATGAAAATACTTTTTCTGCTATTTTTCAGTTCATAACTTATCCTATTTGTCTGATAAACACCCATAATCAAGTTTTTTTTACTGCCCTTATTACTTGAACAAATTGGTTTTTCACCATTGCCATTATTTATTACTTTTTAGGAGATAACACAATCTTTTAATTGCGATCGCAACTTCTCATGGTCTAAGTTCTGACCAATGAAAACTAACTGATTTTTATGATTATTACCATTCCACTGATCATCTTCAATACTAAACCGCTTACCACTTAAGTGAAATATGTGTCGTAAAGAGCTTTCTTGAAACCATAAAATACCCTTAGCTCGGAAAACATTTGCTGGTAATTTATTATCTAAAAAATGTTGAAATTTCTTCATTGAAAGAGGTTTATCACTTTGAAAAGAAATAGAAGTAAATCCATCATTTTCTAAATGGTTAGAATGATAGTGATCGTGTTCATGGTGATGATGCTCATGTCCATGGTCATGGTGATGATGTTCATGTCCATGGTCATGGTGATGATGTTCGTGTTCATGGTCATGGTGATGATGTTCGTGTTCATGATCATGATCATGATGGTCATGGCCATGATTATGGTGCTGATCAACTTCTGCCAACTCAAAATACTTATCTGACTCGAATAGACCAACACTCAGAACTAATGGTAAAGCTACTTGTGATTTCTTAGTTCTAATAATTCTAGCATCTTTTTTAAGATTTCTAATTTTCACTTCCAATAAATCTAAATATGCTTCATCTGCCAAGTCAGTTTTATTCAACAAAATAATATCACTATAGACAATTTGACTATGTGCTGCTTGACTCTTAAACAAATCAACACTATAGTTAGCAGCATCTACCAAAGTAATAATTGAATCTAAGCGAGTCATATCTCTTAACTCAGTGCCTAAAAAGGTTAAAGCTACTGGCAATGGGTCAGCTAAACCAGTAGTTTCTACTACCATATAATCAAATTTTTCTGATTTTCCTAAAATCTTATAAACTGCATTAACCAAGTCCTCATTAATAGTGCAACAAACACAACCATTACTAAGTTCTACCATTGTGTCATCTGCATTGGTAGAAACAATTAACTCATTATCAATCCCAATTTCTCCAAATTCATTTACCAAAACAGCAGTTTTAACACCCTCTTGGTTTTGCAATATATGGTTAAGTAAAGTAGTCTTCCCACTCCCCAGAAAACCTGTAATTATTGTCACTGGTAAACCATGTTTTGGGGTGTCTATATTTGAGTTATCTAACTGAGTAGTTGTTAATTGCATAGTCTTCCTCTAAAATTAGGTTAATCTTGATTGTTAATTGGTATTAATGACAAAAAAAGTAGTCATGTTTTACCTTTAAATTAAAATTTAAGCTGTTCTAATAGAAATAGATATTACTTTCTCCTTAGGCCAGTACAATTATTATAATAGGAACTTCAATACTCTGAAAGGAAGAAAACCTAAATTACCAAAAAATCTGGTCTCTATTGCTTTGCCCATAAAGGGACAGGGTCAGCTCATCTTAACAATTATTGACAAATAGTATATTTTCTAATCCTATTGCCCTAAAAGATTTTGAGATTAATTTAGTAAGGAAAATACATTCTAATTGTTAAGCCGTGAAAACCGATAATATGAAAATTATGTAATATTTATAATTCCTTGAAAAGCTTGTATTGCAAGCAGATAATAAAAACATTGATTTGTCAAGAAAATTTTATATGAGCTTGCCTTGCATAAAGGGGCAACTTTTTAGTTGTTTTTTTTAAGAAATATGCTAGGATAAATATAAATTTTTTAGTAGCTTGGTAGGTAGTAAAAAAAAATGAATGGGGAGATTATTTAACTATTACTGAATTGCTGATACAAGTTTATGGTGATGATATAGCTATAATTATCAAGCTCTACAAATTTTGGTCAAATTAGAACATAAGAGTAGTTTGTGGTGTGAAAGCATCCTACTAAGTAACCGCTATACTGATAAGTTACCTAAAAGAAAGATTTTGACCAAAACAAATAATTCTAGATTTTATTATTTCCATCTTTGTATCATTAAGTGCGACTTTACCGGTTTTAGCAATAAAATTTTTAGAAGAAAAAATAGTATCTCTGCCTTTAAGAATTAGTGTGATATCTGAATAAAACTTAATAAGAGTAGCAAATGCCTTGAGTAAACGCCCTACCCTTTGATTAATCTTGTACATCACCGCAACATTAAGAAAAACAAAAAGGAAAAATATTGCTCAAATGAGTGAAAACATTATTGTCTTTTCATACTATAATATATATCATTTTATTAGGTATGCTAAATGACAAGAAGATTCGATAAATGAGTGTTGCATAAAAAACTATAAATCGACATAATCAAACTAGAATTATAAATGGGTTTGCTCTGATAATTGACAATTCTGGAAATAGAAAAAGTGATAATTTTACTGAAGTCGTTGGCAAATAAATATTTGCGATAAATTGGTAAAACAGAGAATGGGATAGTTATCGGTTATTCCTCAAATATAATCCAAAAGATATCCCCAGAAGAGATAACATTTATAAATTATAAACACTGCTAGGCTTCCCACTAAAAGATTTTAGTAGTGGAGAGTGCAAAGTGTGGGATAAGAATTAATTGATACCAGTTCTAAGGAGCGATATAGCTGCCCATCAGCTCCGTCAACGCCAAACCTTCCCTCTGTGCTATTCTATTTTCCTGATAGACTATGAACAAAAATTTAATTAAAATAGGCGATCGCCTATTTCACAGTTATCAAGGTTTACTCCCAAACCTGAGCAAGCTTCATAATTTCCTAATGTCCGCGCTGCTATAAATGAGTAGTGCTACATTAATTTAAAAGGGTAATAAGTAATAAGTAAAAAAAGTTTACTGTGCTACCTAAAGCTAAAAGTCAAAACCTTTAAAATGTAGCTATAATAATCAATAATTATCTAAATAAATTAACACTATTACTTATAAGAAAATGATTACTCGTTGCATGATTCCAGTTGTTAAGTCTCCCCAAGACTATCAAGCATATCGCATTAGTCCTAATGATAATAATAGACTAGCAATTATTTTCAGCCCAGCCAATGCCAATGCTTCTTTAACTGTATGTTTAGAAGTTTTTGATGTAGGAGGAAAAACACCTTTACATCAACATCATTTCGCTGTAGAAATGTTTTTTATTCTCAAAGGAGAAGGAAAAGCAAGCTGTGATGGAAAATCTATTAATATTTGTGCTGGTGATAGTATTCTTATGCCACCAACGGGTAATCATATTATAGAAAATACTGGTTCCACTCGTCTTTATGCCTTGTGTATTATGGTGCCAAATGAAGACTTTGCAGAACTAATTCGCAGTGGAAAACCAGTAGATTTAGATGAAGAAGATATCCAAGTTTTGACTAGCTCAAATTTTTATAAATTTTGATTAAAAAGAAAAGGAAGATAAAAGTTTACTTCACATTATTTGAGAAGTACTATTTGAAAATAAAATTTTTCTAGTATATTTACTCAATTAGTTATTAAAAAGCTTTTTATTATTGATCCTACTTAATTTAATTTTTCCTTTATTCTCTGTTAGGGGGTTAGAGACTTTAGTATTTTGGAGCAAAAAAAAAATGCTAAATTCTCTGTTAGGGGGTTAGGGACTTTAGTATTTTGGAGTCAAAAAAAAATGCTAACTTTCGGTTTTTCTAAGTTCAAGCACCTTAACATTTTAGAACGACAAAAGCATAAAAATTAAGGGACAATTTTTATACCATTTCTCAAAAACTTTTCTACCCTGGCTTTCGAGTAGGAGAGTAGGGGAAGAGGGTTAGGGATATTGCATAATTGTGTCTATACAACATAAAAATAATTAACAAACTTAGTTCTCTATTAATTATCACAAGAAAAGTTATTAGTCATTTGTATTACTATTTCTCAAAAAAATTTTTACATTTTATTGACCCAGAAGGTGGATTAGTATGGGAGTCGAGGAGAAGTAAATATAATAATAATTAACATTAACTTAGTGCGAGAGAGGAAAAAATATTCCTGTTATATGAATTATTTAATAACTAAATTTTGAAAAAAAATTAGTTTTAATAAATAGCAATTAGGATTGATTAATTAATATTTAAAGTGCTATTTAAATATACTATTATTTTGGAAATTGATATTATGGAAATTTCCTAATTAATTTAATATGGTTCAGTTAATTATTTTTTTTTGCAATTATGTAATTTGAAAAGCTGAACATCATGGTTTTATGCCTTATAAATTTCGTCTGATATGAACTATAGCAATCCTAAGTAGGTTGCGGCAAAATTTCATACTGAAAAAGTTTTGG
>JAGGDU010000028.1 GCA_018457135.1 Trichodesmium erythraeum GBRTRLIN201
GCTATTAAACACCAACTAAAGACAGTAGTTATGGTTCAGTTATGACTAAACATATTTAGAAAATAATGGAGAAAAATAATACATGCAAAATACTCCTGTTATTCAACTGATAGATGAAGCTAAAAACATCGCAATTAAAGGTTCATTGTGCCAGGAAAAAGGCCAATTAGAAGAAGCAGCATTTTATTATCAACAGGCACTAAATCAGAATCCAAATTTACAACAAGTTAACTATAACTTAGGGATTATACACTATCAACAGGGAGATTTATTAGGAGCATATCAGAGCTATAAAAAAGCAATTGCCCTAAAACCAGACGATATTAACGCTTATTATAATCTGGGCATTGTCTTGCAAAATCAAGGTTTATTAATTTCAGCAATTGATAGTTATCAGCAAGCAATAAACTTATCAAAAAGTGAGAAAAGTAACTCTCATGAAACTATAGTTAATTGTTACAGTAATTGGGGTTGTATTTTATTGCATCAAGGTCAATCAGATGCAGCAATTGCTGTATTTAAAGAAGCTTTATTGCTGAAACCAGACGACTTTACTATCTACAATAATATTGGTCAAGCCCTATTACAAAAAAGTCAATTAGACCAGGCAATAACTTACTTGAAAAAATCCCTAAAGTTAGAACCTCAATTTACCATATCTCTTTATCATCTTGGTCAAGTATATCAAAGTCAGGGATTACATGAAAAAGCAGTTAAATATTTTCAGCAAATCATAGAACTAGAACCAGAAAATCTAACAGCTTATAGTGAGAGTTTTTATTCCCTAATGGAACAAGGAAAACTCTCAGAAGCCATGACTAATTTACAAAAAGCTATTCAGAACAATTCTTTTGTGGAAGGTTACTGTAAATGGAGTAATTTATTAGCAGAAAGTACAGATGAATTAGACAAAGGGAAAGTAGCCGGCGCCAACTTTTTAAAAGCTCTAAAAAACTCTAATTTTCCCAATTCATTATCTCTGAAAGAAATTTCTCAATACCTGATAGAAATCTATCTACATCTAGGGAATGTATCAGGAGAATCTGACCTGGATGAACAAGCAAAAATTTATTATAAAAAAGCTTTAGAACTGGAACAAGTAACAGCAGAAGATTATGTCAAGCTAGGTAATAGTTTAGTCAAGCAAAATCTGATAAATTCAGCAATTATTATTACTAATCTAGGATTAGAAACTTATCCAGAGCATCCCGAAATATTAGAGAATTTGCAGAGTTTATCAAAATCAAAAAAAGCTCAGAAAAAGCCGAAATTTTTATCATCATCCTGTGAAAGATTAAACAGTAGACCATGGTGGGAACAAAATTTTCAAGAATTTAATATGCTCCACTTAGGCAGTAGAATTTATAGCTGTTCAGAAAATCAAACAACGACAAATATTCTCAGCCAAAATAACTCATTAAAAAGAGCAGAAACAGAAACATTTGTAGCTCAACTACTATCAGGTAGGGCATGGGTTGTACCCCAGAAAAAATATGGGATGATTAATAATGCAATAGCAATTATCAATCAAGATAATCAACTTGTAAAAGAGCTTTCCTGGAACGAAGCAGGTCAGCTAGGATGTCAAAATTCTGATGAAAATAAACAAGAAATTTTTGACTTAGAAGAACTACCAGAATTAGAAAAAATAGATGGTAAAGTAGCAGTATTATCAGGATTATATGACCATGTATATTTTCATTGGATGGTAGATATATTGCCGAGGTTAGAAATTCTAAAGCTTCATGGCATAGACTTAAAAGAAATAGATTTTTTTTTAGTTAGTAATTATCAGATGCCATTTCAAAGGGAAAGTTTGAATGTATTAGGTATTCCCCAAAATAAAATTATCTCCAGCGAACAGCACCCTTATATCCAAGCTAAAAAATTAATTGTTCCCTCATTTCCTGGAGATTTAGGTAGGCTAACATCCTGGAGTTTAGAATTTCACCGTCAGGTATTTTTATCAAGAATAAAACAGGAGATATTTACAGAAAATAAAACCAGCTCATTCTATCCAGAAAGGATATATATAAGTAGAAATAATTCACGATATAGACGAGTTTTCAATGAAGAAGAAGTACTCTTAAAATTAAGTGAAATAGGTTTTGTTTGTATTCAGCCAGACTCAATGAATTTGAAAGAGCAGATAGCCATATTTTCTCATGCCAAAGTGATTATTGGAGCTCATGGTAGTGGACTGACAAATATTATATTTTCTCCTAGAGGAACTAAAGTTATAGAATTAGTATCACCTAACTATATTAGACATTATTATTGTGGGATTAGCCAAAAAATAGGACTGGAACATTACTATTTAAAAGGAGAAGATTTTGGTTGTGCTCCCATCCGGAAATTAATGTATCAAAATCCTCTGACAGAAGATATTATCCTGAATCTTAATTCTTTAGAAAAAGCTCTAAAAGTTCTTGGCATTATTGAGAAGAAAAAAATACTAGAAACAGTTTTCAGTAGTGAGATAAAAGCGTCTATTCAGAAAGAACAACAAGTAGGTATTAGGAAAAAAATATCTCAGGAAAAGAAGAAGCTACCGATGAAACAGGTAGGTCAAAAAATATCATTAAAAGTTAACTCCCAAGAAATAGCTGGTCAGTTAAATAAACAAGCAGAATTATACTTAAAGCAAAAAGAATTAGAATTAGCCAAAACTACCTGTACTCAAGCCTTAAAATCTCAACCAGATTATAGCCCAGCTTGTAAAACTTTAGGGAATGTTTTTTATGCTCAAGGTCAAATAGAAACCGCCTGGTATTGGTATACAAAAGCTATAGAATATCAGCCAAATTTTGCAGAAGCTTATGCTAACTTAGGCACATTATCTGTAAAAAAAGAACAGTGGCAAGAAGCAATAAGTTATTATCAAAAAGCTCTAAAAATTCAACCAAAATTTGCCGGAGTTTACCGAAACTTAGCCAGAATTTATCAAAAAATTGGCAGCTATACTGAGGCGGAAAAATTTTCGATAAAGGCTGAATATTTAGAACCTGTTAATCAAAAAATAACTCCAGAAAATCAAGCCATAAAATTAACTTTATACTACAAAAAGTTAGGCAAAAGATTGCAATCTCAAGGGGAAGTAGAAGCAGCTTGGCAGTCCTATAAAAAATTTCTTTCTTTAGAAAAAAATGACCCAGAAATTTATCTGAATATCGGTAGTTTATATGCTCAACAGGAACAATGGATAGAAGCAATTAAATGTTATCAAAAATCTTTGGTTATCCAGCCAAATTATGCTGATGCTTACCGTCAACTAGCTATAGCTTGGAGAAAAGTTGGTAAGAAGACAAAAGGTGATAACTGTTTGTATCAAGCCTACAGTTTAGAGCCTGGAAAAGCTACAGCAGAAGAACATTTAATATTAGGAAATAGTCTGCTGCAACAAAAGGTAATTTCTCAAGCAATATCGTGCTATTGTCGGGCGATAGAATTAAATCCTAATTTATTAGGAGCTTATGAAAGTTTAGGGGAAGCATTAAAACTGCAAGGAACAAAGAAACCTACTACAAAAGTGTTTCCTAATTATTGGCAAAATCTCGAAAATTCTCTCAATTTACTAATAGGAGAAAATCACCAAAATAGTCAGGGAATAATTCAGCAGGTTCGGGCTGATGATACAATTCATATTATTCAGAAACCTGAAAATTTTCAAAGAGTTGTTAGTAAAGGAGTTAGTAGAGTGATATCAACTTTTGATTTAAAAAGTGATTTATCGGACTCTGTTAATTATCTAGAATCATCTTTATCTGTGTTAGAAAATAGTCAGGATAAAAGGGTTACAAACTATAAGGAAATTACGAAAACTTTAGCTCCCAATAAACCTCTAATCATCGAAGCAGATGTCACTAATGTTTATGGGAATATAGAGGGAGAAAAAACCGTTATGAATAGTCCAAAAAAAGCTAATAATAATCAGATTATTCACTCCACTTTAAAACTGAAAGAAATTTCCAAAGTCAATGAGGTAAAACAAATAAATTCAACGTTTCTTTTAAAAGATATGACATCTAATGGTGTGAGAAATATTCCTAATGTTTATATTCAGGAAGCTCAAAAATATTATGAGGAGGGATTTTATGAAAAAGCAATTTCTCAATGTCAGCAAGCGATTTCTCTTAAAATAGATGTAGCAGCAGCTTACATAATTATCGGAGATTCTCAGAAAAAAATTGGGGAAATAAAACAAGCTGAGAGCAGTTACAAAACAGCTCTGGAAATTCAGCAAAGTTATGGTTTAATTTATATAGTATTAGGCAATTTATATGTTGAGTATAAAATTTTGAATTTGGTGATTTATTGTTATGAAAAAGCGTTAGAAATAAAACTAAAGGTGGCTGAGAATTATTACAAATTAGCGATGGTTTTGACTGAGTTAGGTGAAACATTAGGAGTTCTAGATTTTTGGTACCAAGCTTACTCTTTAGAACCTAAAAAAGTAACTGCTAATGACCATTTTAATTTAGGAAATAAATTGTATGAGAAAGGAAAAATTGCTCAGGCAGTATCTTGTTATCAAAATTCTATAGAGTTAAATCCTAATTTGGGTACAGTTTACTATAATCTTAGTTTGGGATTAAAATGTCTCGGAAGATGGGATGAAGCAGTTATTTATTACCATAAAGCTAAGGAAATTTGGGCAGATAAAAATCAAAATCAGAATA
>JAGGDU010000029.1:0-7112 GCA_018457135.1 Trichodesmium erythraeum GBRTRLIN201
TTCCCAAAACTTTTTCAGTATAAAATTTTGCCGCAACCTACTTAGGATTGCTATAGATAATTTCAGTTATCAGCAACAACTGCTGAAGTCATATCCTTAAAATACTTATGCCGAAAATTTTTTCATCCCCTTAAAAAAACAGGTTGGAGATATTATTGCTTTAAAAATTAACATCCATCAAAGTTTTCCAAACAAATTGTGGTAGAGCCAACATTCGTCGCCAACGCCAAGGTTCCTGGTACAGTCGATACAACCACTCCAAAGAATTGTCCGAAAACCAAGCAGGCGCCCTTTTCTTTAAACCAGCCCATATATCCAAACTACCACCAATACCAATCCAAATTGCCTTGGGACAAATATGTTTATTTTCTGCTATCCACAACTCTTGACGAGGCGCCCCTAAACCCACAAATATCAATCTTGGTTGTAGTTCTGCTAAAGTCTGTAAAAGTTCCCTCTCTTCTGCTGGAGATAGATAACCATGCTGGCAAGCGATGGATAACTCTGGGAGTTTCTCTTGCCAAATATGTGCAGCTTTCATGGCTACCCCCGGTTTTCCTCCATAGAAAAATACTAAATTATCTAAATTTTGTTTCGGTGCTTGCCACAAAATACTTTCTGCTAATTCAATACCAGGACAACGCTGTACACATATACCCTTAAGTCTCAAAGATAAAACTACCCCAGCTCCATCAGGAACGACCAGATCAGCTTGACGAATTATCTGAGCTAATACATAATTTTTCTCACTTTGCATGACCATTTCTGCATTTAGTGTCACGACATGAGTTCCTACTCCTGCTTCATATCGAGAAAGTAAGCAACTAGAATAATCATCTAGACAATGTACTGGTAGACCTAGCACTAGATTGCGGGAAAGTGGACTAAGTCCAGACCCAAAATTTTTTTTGGTCATAGATATTCTATTTTATATTTATGGATTTTTGTTTTTGACAATTGATAATCTTTAAAATACTTACTGAGTTACATTAACTGATTCGGGTATTTCCAGCTAGTACTTAACCATTTTCTTTAACCAAAAAATAAGGTTAATAGCTTCCCCTTTAAAGGTAGGGTCTATTTTCACTCTATGTAAAATCTGATAGTAACTAATTACAACAATCCTGTTTTGTTCAAAGTTACTCAACATAAAGTATGGGTTCACAAATATTCTCTGACCATTTCAGAGTGAGCAATACCTCTCAAATAGGGGATAAAAAAGGAAAATTTGAATTTTGTGGCTTTCTGTTAAATCATAGTTATTAATTAATAATGGAGTTTAATGCCCAATTTACTTATAAATATTCTTTTTTGTCAAAAGTTCAAAAATTAATAATAATATCATATAAAACTCTCGCAAAAATATAAAAAATCAAGCTGTATAGTATTTTATTATACTAAATTCAGATGAGCCAGAACCAATATTTACGAAGGTAAGGCAGAAGAAAGAAGGGCTAGAGAGGAATTTGAAAAACGAAATGAATTGATAAGCAGAATTAGTATTATTTAGAGCTTCGTGGAGTTGGACAGAATAATGGGACTAGGAGGCAAAAAAGCCCACGTCATATTGTAAAGTTACCGTGGGAGTATTCACGAAATTCATCTATAATCAATCGAGCAGAATTAACTACAAAAATCTTGTTGTATTCTGACCAGTAATGCTTTTATAAAAATTAAAAATTAGTATTTATGAACCTCAAAGCAGGAATGGTCCTTCAAAAAGGAAAATATATTATTCATAGTATTTTAGGTCAAGGAGGATTTGGTACAACTTACCGAGCTATTTATGATCAATTGAACAAAATTGTTGTACTGAAAACTCTGAATGAAAGTCTACACCAGCATCAAGATTTTGCTAAATTTCAACGTCAATTTATGGCTGAGGCTCATCTCCTGGCTAACCTTCGACACCCCAATATTGTCAATGTACGGGACTTTTTTGAAGAAGAACAGCTTTTCTTTATGGTCATGGACTATATACCAGGTCAAAATTTGGCTGATTTAATACAATCTGGCCATAATCTCCATCCCGGCCAAGCTGTTAATTATATATACCAAATTGCCTCAGCTCTTTCAGTAGTTCATAAAAATGGGTTTTTACATCGGGATATACAACCAAAAAATATCATTAAGCGAGCTAAAAGTAACACAGTTGTACTAACTGATTTTGGTATTACCTGTGACTTAACTGATGGAATTAAGCAAACTCATGCTAATTTATTTTCCGTGGGATATTCACCACCAGAACAGTATAATCCACAAGAAAAGTTAAGTCCTTCAACAGACATTTATGCTTTAACCGCTACATTATACTATCTACTTACTGGTAATATTCCTACTCCCGCTGCTTTAAGATTAAGTCAAACTGTTCCTCAAACACTTAAATTTTCTGAAAAAGAACTGAAAGATATTTTACCTAATCTTTCTTCTAATATTGAAGAGACTATTGTTAGAGGATTAGCAATAGACCCTCAAAAGCGACCTCAAACTGTAGAAGGTTGGTTGGTACTTCTTTTAAATAAATCAAATATTTTAGAGGTCAAAAAACCAAATAGTTGTTTAACAGAAAAAGTATCTAGATTTAACAATAATGATCAATTAATTATGATGAAATCAGAATCAAGTGTTGATCTAAAAAGAGGTAATTATTGTTCCAATGAAGTCAAAAGTAAAACGGTTAAGATAAAAAGTCTAGGATCAAATAAGTTTGATTTTTTTAGCCCTAGTGATAGAGACTATAAATTGAGTGGGATTAATCAATTATATTTGCAACTGATAATTTTTTGGTTATTTTTATTTACTGCTGGAACTTTTGGATGGATAGGTTTTGATATTACTCTGCGTTATAGTTATAGAAAAGCAAATAACAACAACATTGCATCTTTGACAAAGGATAATTTATTAGAGAATCTCAAGCAATATCAAAATTACACTTTCCGAAATCACGACCCTTCTACTTCTCTTTTTGATTCTCCTTCAGTCAAAAATTATTCTCTCACTCCACCAAAATTGAATAAATTGCCGAAGCAATCTTTTCAACAGGATGATTTGCTACAAAATGATTTTTCTGTCTCTAATGATGATGAATATTGGTCAGAAAAAGCAGATTATTCTGCTGATATGAAAACTAAATTTTCTCCGGAAAATAATTTTTATGATGAAGAAGTTAATTTAGTAGACAAATCATATATTCCTTCTGATTATAAATTTAAATATTAACAGCAAAATTAGAACCTAAATGACTACTATTAATTTAATTTTTTAGTATTCATAAAATATTTAAAGTAAAGGATATTATAATTATTCCATTCTCCTAGATTTTGCCACTGTTAATATTTTTAAGATAAGTTAATATTTTAAGTAAATATTTTCACCAATTCTTTATACTATAACTTAGTAAAACTTATTAGCACTAAACCGATCGGCTATACTAAAATACTAATAATCATAAGTTATAAGTTGACTTGAATCTTGACTATTGAGTGCTAACGATACTCCTAGAATAATATAGATATAACTACTTAGTTTATTGATTAAATGAAATATATAATCATTTCAGTGTAGATTCAAATGAGGGTTTTACACTTGTTAAAATCTCCCATATTGTGAAATGACTAATCTTTATTACCTCGCCCTAAATATAGTATATAGAAACCATTTTATATTTGCTTGCCTAACTATCAGCCTTACAGTTTCTTGGTTTATATTGGCATAAATAGTTACTACTCAGCTATTACAAGTACCCGAAATAGCTCTATTAATTAGCATCTTTAACTAAAAAAGATACCAGATGCTTTCTATACACACAAACAGGATTTGATCAATGGTCAGGTCAAGCTTGATAAGGCTTGATACCCGCGCTACAAAAGCCTGATTGTAAACATTTGTAAAACAAAATACTCGGAATCTATATGTATGAAAATTAAATCAATAATTTTTCTCAAAGTCCATATCTAAAAAAATTACATCAGATGAGGGAGCAAATGATGTACAGAATAAATTGTGAAAACATTGTAGTAAAGACATCTTGTCAGTTATGGGCATACCTTACTGGGAGAAAAACCGCTGCAGTGAAAGATAAACATCTTTTAATAAAATAGGTAAGACACTTATTAAATAATGTGATACAATACTTTACAATATGACTCTGTTGAAATTTAAGAAATGGCTGACTAATTGACCAAACTTAAAGTTCAATAGACAGTTTATGAAGCAGATAAAAAAATAACTTCAAATCACTAAAAAAACATCTAAATTGATTTGTAAATTATCAAAACAAACTATTTTATTATGAGTAAGCCACCAATTCATGCTTTCTTTTTGGGGAGAGCCATTGCAGAGGGAATCTATGAGCAACTAGAAAATGGTATCACAAATACCCTAAGTGGGTTAGGTAAATTTGATGCAGAGCAAAGAGAAAACTTGCGCAACTTTATTGACCAAGTTTCAGAAAAAGCAGATAGAGAAGCTCAGGTAGGAAATAACACTAGTAACAATAGTCATCCTAGCGACTTTGACTTTCAAAGCAAAGATCTACAAGCCATAATTGATGATTTAAGGTATGAAGTTGCTCAAGTTAGGGAGGAATTGAAAAAATATCGTAATCGTTAAAAGGCTAAAAGCTTCCCCTTTCAAGAGGGGATAAAAAAAGAAAATTTTTGATTTTCTTGCCTCTTGCTGAAGCTGGGGGTACTAATAACTAATAAATGAATAATAGATTATAACATACTGCTACTGTGTCTGTTCTCCTGGATGACATTATTAACCATAATAAACAAGCTAACTATACAACTGGAGGCTCAATGACTAAAGGCTCCAGTAAACCCTATAGTCAGAAAGCTTATCGCTGGAATAGAGAAAGTTATTCTCGCCAGCGCCGTTACATTGATATTTGGAGTTTCGTTCTCCTTTGGCTAACTTGGCTTTGGGTAGATAAAAAAGATTGGAGTTACCGGGGGGGAGTAACAGAAGAAAAGAAAAATCTCAGACGACGCAAACAAGCTATTTGGGTCCGAGAGACTATGCTAGAGTTAGGCCCTACCTTTATCAAATTAGGACAGCTATTCTCTACCCGTGCTGATTTATTTCCTTCAGAGTATGTAGAAGAGCTTTCAAAACTTCAAGATAAAGTCCCTGCTTTTAATTATGAACAAATTGAGACAATTATTGAAGAAGATCTCGGCAAAAAGGTAGAAGAACTATACTCAAGTTTTGATCCAGTTCCTTTAGCTGCGGCCAGTTTGGGTCAAGTTCATAGGGCACAACTCCACTCTGGTGAAGATGTAGTCGTCAAAGTACAAAGACCAGGGCTGAAAAAACTATTCCAAATTGATTTGGCTATTCTCAAAGGAATAGCTCGTTATTTTCAAAGTCACCCCCAATGGGGTAGGGGTCGGGACTGGTTAGGTATTTATGAAGAATGTTGCCGAATTCTCTGGCTAGAAATAGATTATCTCAATGAAGGTCGCAATGCTGATACTTTTCGTCGGAATTTTCGTAGCTGTAATTGGGTAAGAGTTCCTAGAGTTTATTGGCGGTATTCAGCGCCACGGGTACTCACATTAGAATATATCCCAGGCATTAAAATTAGTAATTATGAAGCTCTCGAAGCATCAGGGCAAGATAGAAAGGCTTTGGCTAGGATGGGTGCTGAAGCTTACTTACAGCAACTTTTGAATGATGGTTTTTTCCATGCTGACCCTCATCCGGGTAATATTGCTGTTAGTCCAGAAGGAGGATTAATTTTCTATGATTTTGGGATGATGGGACAAATTAAGTCTAATATCCGTGAAAAACTTATGGAAACTCTTTATGGCATTGCTTCTAAAGATGCTGAAAGGGTAATTATATCTCTAACTGATCTAGGAGCATTGAAACCTACTGGAGATATGGGGCCAGTAAGGCGTTCTATCCAATATATGTTGGATAATTTTATGGATAAGCCATTTGAAGCTCAGTCAATTACTGCTATTAGTGATGATTTGTATGAGGTTGCTTATGACCAACCTTTCCGTTTTCCGGCAACTTTTACTTTTGTTATGCGGGCTTTCTCTACTTTGGAGGGGGTTGGTAAGGGTTTAGACCCAGATTTTAGTTTTATGGAGGTGGCACAGCCTTTTGCCATGCAGCTTATGTCTGATGAAGATTCTCAAAAGACTATTTTTAATGAACTTGGTCGTCAAGCAGCTCAGGTTAGCTCTACTGCTTTGGGTTTGCCTGGTCGTATTGAGGATGCAATTGATAAGTTAGAGCAGGGGGATATTAAGGTTCGGGTTCGGGCGGTAGAAACGGATAGGTTGGTTCGCCGAGTTAGTAATGTACAAATGGGTACTAATTATGCTTTGTTGATTAGTGGTTTTACTTTGTCGGCGACTATTTTATATGTTAATAATCAAGGTGGCTTGGCTTTGGTTTTAGTTTTGTTGGTTGTGGTGATGGGGTTTGCTTTTATACGACTTTTGAAGCGTATTGATAGACTCGACAAGATGATGTAGGACGACTTCCTTGTTGGTTGGTTTTAAAGCCTTGCCCACCCATCGGGGGACTTCCATGTTTGGACTTTCTATGTTTAAATGAGATTGCTTGAAAAATCCGCCTTGTCTCATAAATACTTTAGAAAAGAAGAGGTTTGTTGAAACTCATAAAGTTGAGTGCAAAACTTGAGAAGCTTTTAGGCTTCGGAGTATTTTGTACCTTGAAGGCACAAATAAACACTCATAAGAATTTTTTCTAAGTCGCGGTGAAGTATTCCGAGACTTTTAACGGGGGTGAAGGTAAGTCTAAGATACTGCCAAAGTAGCAGCCTCCTATAAAACATAAACCCGGCTAGAGGTTAAGGCTCAGAAATCTCTGCGCCTTTAGGCCGGGGAGGATGTGAAATTATAGTTAAACTCAAAAGTCAGTTTTATTATAAAAAATACTTTTATTATGTTGAATAAATAGTCATAAATATAATCAAGGATAACTTTATAAATTAACGATATATGAATTTGACGGAAAAGGTCAGGGAAAATCCTGAGCGTTGCTGATTTTTTGGAGCTTCACAGAATGATTACAGAAAGGAGTTGTGAATGGAAACGAGTGGCGATCGCCTCCCCTAGGCAAATTCCTAA
>JAGGDU010000029.1:7212-55304 GCA_018457135.1 Trichodesmium erythraeum GBRTRLIN201
AATTTGAGGGAAAATGAAAGGGAAAAATCCTGAGAGCCGCCGTTTTTTTGGAGCTCCACAGAATAATTAAGAAAAGGAGTTGTGAATGGAAACGAGTGGCGATCGCCTCCCCTAGGCAAATTCCTAAATTAGTGGGGGCTATTTTTTTGTATTGAATAAATAATCATACACAAAGGCAAGGTTACCCTTATATTTATATAGTATCAAAATTTGAGGGAAAATGAAAGGGAAAAATCCTGAGAGCCGCCGTTTTTTTGGAGCTTCACAGAATGATTGAGAAAAGGAGTTGTTGGTTTGGGTGGAGAACAGTGGAATTATTTTCCTGGCTTAACTAAGCTCCAGGACAAAGGAAAAAAAGGGAAAAGAAAAGAGGGTAAGAGTCCTAGGAACGAAAGCCAGAAACCACCGGGGAAGACGAGATGACTCGAAAACCCCCATTGTAGAAGAGGCCGCCGGCATAGTCATAGACACGCCTGGCACTCCGGCAATAAATAGAATTGACGAGCCAGTTACCGTCGCAGAGCACTCGGCCTCCACCAAAAATAGATTTGAAAAATCCCTTTTCTGGGGTTTCCCAAGGACTACCATTACTAAGAGCACTAAGTTATCGTGCCAAATATCCTTAAACCATTCCCAGACATTGCCGTGCATATCGTATAAACCAAAAGCATTGGGAGGAAAACTTCCCACATTACAAGTAGATTTACTGTTGTAGTTAACTAAACTAGGGATCATACTCGGAGTAAAATAGAAAGAAGTAGTTGTACCAGCACGACAAGCATATTCTCACTGACTCTCTCTGGTTAGCATATAAGCTTTTCCAATTTTTATAGATAGTTTTTGGTAAAATTCAATTGCATCATGCCATGCCACACATTCGACTGGACGCTTTCCTCCTTAAGAGTTTTTTCCAAATAGTTTTCTTTCTTTAAAGTGAGAGGAGTTTTTGCCCATAATGACTTGATCTTGTTCCGGAGTAATGCAGTATTTACTCATATAAAAAGGTTGGAGGACAACCTTGTGTCGCGGACCTTCAATTTTTGTTATTCCCTCTTCATTTTCTGGCGAATCCATGAGAAAACTTTCCCCAGGAATATAAAGCATTTCTAATTTAAGTAATATAATTAAATCTTCTATTTTTTGCCTCACACTTCTCTAGATATAGTTAGTAAAATATTTAGAGTTGTCGAAAATAAAAACTTCAAAAGTAAATAGCTCTTCTTTTTCTAATTATGCTGTTGATACTTGAGATATTTTGGTGTATAAATAGACCGTTGTTTTATTTTATAAGTAGACTGAATTAGCAACAAAATTTCTCCTACATTTTTCAACCTTTTCTTAGTAGCTCCAACAATCATTTTATCCAAGATTTTTTCAACTTTATCCTTCACCTTTGACTTTCAATAATCTCCCCATACCCACTCACCTTGAGTCACATCAAATAAATTCAAAGGCTCTACTCAGGCTAATAAATAAATGCAAGTCACACCAAGACTATAAATATCACTAGCAAAAGTTGCTTTTATTACTAATTTTTCTGCGCCACATAGGATGCTGAACAATAATAGTTCCTGTTTGTCCTAAAGCATTCATAGTGGCAAATTTAGCTGCACCAAAATCCACTAATACTAATTGATTATCTTTACTTTTCCTAATAATATTCTCGGATTTAATATATCGATAAATTACCTGCTTATAATGAATAAATTTGAACACAAGTAATAAACATTTTAACAACTATAAAATTTGACTTACATTAAAATTCCGGAGTATTTTAATTCCTTCTGTAAATTTTTACCATTGACAAACTATTGTAATAAATACTGTCGATTATTATGATAAAAAAAATTGACTTATATTAAAATATCCGGAGTATTATAATTCCTTCTGAATTTGTAAATTTTACCGTTGATAAACCATTGTAATAAATACTGTCAATTATTATGAGTAAAATATGCGAAAATTTCTGAAATTTGTGGATGTATACTTAAACTATCTAAACATTCAGCTTCTTGAGCAAATAATTCCGCAGCTTTTGATAACGTTTGATTTCCTTGTACTTGAGTAAAGAATTGCTTAATTACACAAAAGGCTTTGAAAGTTTATATTCATCTACTACTTGAAAAGTTCTGCCAAAACCTCCTTGCCCGATAATTTTTAGAGAGCGATAACCTTCGACTAAAACTAACTTTTCACCACAACTTTGAGATTTTTTTTCCTTGGTTAACTCTTCAACAGTTAAGATTTAAACATTGAGTCATTTCGGTTATCGGCTATCAACTTTTTCAGTTTTCAGGATTTTTAGTGAACTACAATCTAGCACTATAATAATTTTAATTATTCTCAAAAAATGGGAATAAATATGTAAATAAATTATGGCTTTTAATACTGCAAATAATACTTATAATTTAGCAATCTTATGATTCTTGGAAAAAAACTTCAAAATATAAATTATTTCGAATAATTACAAGGAAAAAAAATCATATTTTTGTTGGTTAAAATCAGAATTAATTGAAAATAAATACTTTGATTTAGTAAGCATTCAGCTATCAGCTATCGAATGAATAATTAGCCTACAATAAGAATTAAAAGTTTGAGAGAAAAAAGATGATAAGCTTTATGTAAGTATCTTATTACCTTCATGTATATTTTTGTGCAGCATGACCTAGGAAAAGCTGATAAATGACTGCTAATAGCTTAATACTTATGGTGTTTATAGGTTTAATTTAAATCTTTTCTAAGTAACAAATATGTTTAAATAAGCAGATTGTATAAATTTATAGCAGGATATTTGTTCATGATTTTAATGGCATTTTTTTTGCATTGATAAGAATCATATTTATCTTGTAATTAATCAGATAAACATGGGATTATTTTAAATAAAATACTTAGAATTTTTCTAGGAATCAAGACTTAAAAACAATATTGAAAAACTTGTTAGTACTACTGTACTGAATAAACTACATAATTAGCCGTATACTTTTTTTTGTTTCTCTTTAATAAAAAAAACTAAAATGAAGATAAAAAAACCTCAATTTATCTATATTAATGCTAAATAATTTATGTTCAAAAATGTAATATTTTAGTTTTAAAACCGAAGTTTAAATCCTATTTAAACACCAAAAAACTCTAGGTTTAAAAATATTATAAGCTATTTGAAGTTGCTACATAGCTTTTTGCGATAAGTCCTGATGGAATAAGTTCCAAAAAAAAACTATAAAATGAATACTTTGCTAAACTAACTTTAAGATATAACTATAAAAATAGTTATCTAATTCTGAAGAGTTCTCAGTTTATTTACTTATGTATGTACCTCTTTGGCCTGGAAAACCATATCCCTTAGGATCATCCTGGAATGGTAAAGGCACTAACTTTGCTATATTCTCTGAAAATGCTACTAGCGTAGAGCTTTGCCTATTTGACAAGCAAAACAAAGAAACACGGCTCACTTTAACAGAAGTTAGTAACTTTATCTGGCACGGCTATCTACCAGGCATAAGTCCCGGCCAAAAATATGGATTTCGAGTACATGGTCCCTACGAACCATCCCAAGGCCATCGGTTTAACCCGAATAAATTACTAATTGACCCTTACGCAAAAGCAATAGATGGGAATATACTCTACGGTCAAGAAATATTTGCCTATTCTTGGGATAATCCAGAAAAAGACTTAGTCTGTATATTAGACGATGATGCTCATCTAATGCCAAAATCTGTGGTAATAGATGAAAGTTTTGATTGGGGAGATGACAAATTATTAAATATTCCTAACCACGAAAGTGTAATTTACGAAATTAATCTTAAAGGGTTTACAAAACTACATCCTGAAATTCCAGAAAATTTGAGAGGTACTTATGCTGGGTTGGCGCATCCTACGGCGATCGCTTATCTTCAGTCTCTAGGTATTACAGCAGTAGAGCTAATGCCAATACATCATTTTCTCCGATACCCAGGGCATTTAGTTGATAAGGAACTATCTAATTATTGGGGTTATGACTCAATTAATTATTTTGCTCCCTATAGTGGCTATAGTTCTAGCAGTAAAGCAGGGGGGCAAGTTAGAGAATTTAAACAAATGGTGAAGGCATTGCACAATGGTGGTATTGAAGTAATATTAGATGTAGTTTATAACCATACTGGAGAAGGCAATCATCTGGGTCCAACTTTATCCTTTAAAGGTATTGATAATGCCGCTTATTATCGCCTAGTAGAAGATGACCCCCGCTACTATATGGACTTCACTGGTTGTGGTAATTCTCTCAACGTTCGTCACCCCCAAATATTAAAATTAATTATGGATAGTCTGCGCTATTGGGTGACGGAAATGCATGTTGATGGTTTTCGATTTGATTTAGCTTCAGCTTTAGCGCGAGAATTATATGAAGTAGATAGTTTGGCAGCTTTTTTTGATATTGTTCATCAGGACCCGGTTATTTCAAACGTGAAATTAATTGCTGAACCTTGGGATGTGGGAGAAGGTGGTTATCAAGTTGGTAATTTTCCTCTATTGTGGTCAGAATGGAATGGTAAATATAGAGATACAGTTAGAGATTTTTGGCGAGGGGAAAAGGAAACATTAGCTGAATTTGCTTATCGTTTTACGGGTAGTTCTGACTTATATGCTTCTAATGGTAGGTTGCCTCATGCGAGTATTAATTTTGTAACTGCTCATGATGGTTTTACTTTAAATGATTTAGTTAGTTATAACGAGAAACATAATGAGGCAAATGGGGAGGATAATAATGATGGAGAAAAACATAATCGTTCTTGGAATTCTGGAGAAGAAGGAGAAACTAATGACCCGGAAATACTAAGTTTAAGAAACCGTCAAAGACGTAATTTTTTAGTAACTTTAATGTTGTCTCAAGGTGTACCTATGTTGTTAGGTGGGGATGAATTTGGTCGAACACAAAAAGGTAATAATAATGCTTATTGTCAGGATAATGAAATTTCTTGGGTAAATTGGAATTTACAAGTAGAAAATTTAGATTTATTAGATTTTACTAGGGAATTAATTTATTTTCGTTTTCAACATCCAGTATTTTATAGACGTAAGTGGTTTCAAGGTCGTGCTATTCATGGTTCGGATGTGAGTGATATAGGTTGGTATAATCCTGATGGTGGAGAAATGACTGAAGAACAATGGAATATTGATTTTGCTAAAGCTGTTGGCATCTTTTTAAATGGAGAGGAAATTCCTGCTAGTGGTAGGCGTGGGGAAAGAATTATTGATGATAGTTTTATGATTTTTTTTAATGCTCATTATGAATTAATAGAATTTACGATTCCTCCTAGGTTTCAAGATAGAAATTGGGTAATTATTATTGACACGAGTAAGTCTGCTTTTGTAGAAAATGGTAAGTATTATAAAGGTAAAATTCTTGTTCCTGTTATGGAACATTCAATTGTTGTTTTACAGCTTTTATAAATTGCCAAAAACTATCTAAAAGCTTTTTTGTAGTAGTTACTTTTCAGGGGGTAAATATTATTAACCTCAGATAAATTAATTTTCAACAAACACAAACTTGAAAATTTTCCGAATTATTCTACTTGGAGAGCTGAAAACCTGAAAAAATTTTCTAGGAGTGAAGAAAAAAGTACTACTATTTTATTTTTATCGATTATATAGTTGAGACAAAATGAGGTTTAATTGTGGCTTGCTAGTTAAATATTAAAACCTCAAAATAATAATTCAATAGGTATAGATTTAGGAACAGGAATTAAAACTTTTGCTGCTTTGAGAATAGTAAAAAAAACTGATTATCCTGAACCCCAGCCCCTCAAAAAACTGATTAATTAAGTAGCCTGTTTCAAAGAAGCTGTAAAAGACGCAAAATAAGCAAATCATTCTCGCGGAAAAACTAGAGGTTTTAAAGGATATCAAAAATAGGGATTAAGGGCTACTAAATTTCATGACTAACTGAAAACATAAGGATAAATTTTTGGCATAAATTATCTACTCAAACAAAATACGAAAACTAAGTAATAGTTTGAGAAGATTGAAACATTGATAGAATGATTAAAAAAACTGTATTTGGGGATCAATTTCAACTAGGGGTATAATGAAGTTGATTGATGACTATGTCAAAAACAAATATGGTGGGCCCGATTATGGATGATCTGTTATCTGATTTTGGACGTTATTAATAATCATTTTGGTCTGGAAGGCCATTATTGATTTGATTATTGTCTCTATTTGAGGGATAAGTATCATACTCTCTAGAGAAACGCTATTGATTAATATAATTTCAACTTTTCATCTTGGAGAATTGTGATGATAAGTATCAACGTTTTCTTTCTTCTTGCCACTTAACAGTCGCTCACAAATACTTAGCAGATATAATTTACTACTGATAGGTGCTCGTGGCAATGGTGTTTCAGTGTCAGGCCAGTTAGGAAGATCGAAACATGGACAGTACTCAGGAGGCATTCCTTTAACATGAAATGGAATTGGCATCGAACAACGAGCGCAAGAACAAATATCCCATTGTGGAGATAATAATTCTTCAGTTGTCTGATTAGTTCCTTCTAAATAACAATCTCCTGATTCAGATGATAAAATTTTCTGCCAGCATTCTTCAAATTCTTGAGTGTAGCGATCGCCTGATAGTATAACTTGAGGGACGAAAGATTCTTGGCCATTTCTAGTTAACATTTTCTTACCTAATTGAAACCAATAGGCAATGTATTTTCTAACTTGATCGTGAGATGCCATAACTTAAATGTCCGATAATTTTTTACTTATAGTCAATAGAAATATTTAATATTTAAAACAATTTAATTTTCTAAGATCTAATTTTATTAGAATTAATACATTGTGCATAATTTAAGTGTAGTATAAAGTTGAAGCATTTAGTTATTGAGAATTTATTAAGAATTACAAGATGAAATTAAAGTTTTAAAGGTATTCCTAAATCACTTAGAGGCAAAATGTAACCTGCAGTAACTAGATAAACAGAGTCAGAAATAACTCCTAACCGACGAATAAGACTACCAAGGCGATCGCGAAACAAACGTCCAGAAGGAAAAGAAGGAACAACTCCCCAACCTGTTTCTTCAGCGACTAAAATGACATTACCCTTAACTTTTAATAAACATTCAATTACTGTTTCTAAAGTTTCATTCCAAGTCTGTTCATCCTGTGCCAAAATATTAGCTAACCAAGTACCTAAAGAATCTACCAAAATACAAGAATCTTCATCGCTATAATTAATCAAAGCTTCTGATAATTTTACAGGTATTTCTAAAATTATCCAGTCAGAAGGACGACGATTTTTATGTTGTTTAATTCGAGCTTGCCATTCTAAATCACTAGCATTAATTTGAGAAGTAGCTATATATATTACTTTTTTTCCAGAATTAGTGGCTAAACTTTCTGCCCACTCACTTTTACCAGAACGAGCAGGGCCAGTAACTAAAATTAACTTATCAGAATTAGCTGTAGAAAAATTCATGGAGAATAAAACTAAATGTTCAACTAGGAAGGATAATAAATTTAGGAAAAGCAATTATGTCGATATTCAAAAAATCATAACTAAACTATGGTCTTAATCTCTGCTATTATATGTACTCATAATCGGGACAATTATTTAGGAGCTGCAATAGATAGCTTGTTAGCACAGGATTTTCCTGGTAACTTTGAAGTATTAGTAGTAGATAATGCTTCAAAAGATAACACTCGCAAAGTAGTAGAAGCAAGACTTACGAACCCCAAACTGGAATATATCTATGAACCAGTCACAGGGTTATCTGTGGCCAGAAATACGGGGGCAAAAACAGCCAGTGCTGAAATTTTAGCTTATCTTGATGATGATGCTGTTGCTAGTTCCCAATGGTTAAGAGTACTATACGAAGCCTATCAAAGTAACAATAAACTAGCTATTGCTGGGGGCAAAGTCACTTTAATTTGGCCCAAAGAAATTTATCCTCCCAAATGGCTGTCTGTAGAATTATCAGGCAACTTAGGTTACTATGATCTTGGTAATTCTGTTGTATATATTGACCAACCAAGCTTAACTCCTAGAGGTCTAAACTATTCAATTCGTCGAACATTTCTGGAACAAATTGGTGGTTTTAATACTAATTTGGGTCGAGTCGGCAAAAAATTATTATCAAATGAAGAGTTACACAGCACAGAATTAGCCATAAAGCAAGGTTGGCAAGTAGCCTATCTACCAGAAGCATTAGTTGCTCATAACGTAGCACCAGAGAGGGTAAAACCTTCTTGGTTTATTGAAAGAGGTTGGTGGCAAGGTATCAGTGAATGTTACCGAGAACAGCTAGCTGGTCAAGCAGGTTTCGGCCAATTATCCCGGGGAGGGGAGAGAATGATTAGAGGTCTGTATAAGTCTCTAAAAAATATTACAGACCCGGCAAAGCGTTTTGATAATTTTGTGTACGCTTATGGCCAAATTGGCTATTTAGGAGCAGCTATTCAGGGTATGATACTCAACATCCTCCCCGGCTGTTAGGGATGGAGCGTTCTTGCCGACCGAAGCCTAAAGCCTAAGGGTGCGCGCAGGTTGACTTTGTCTTAGTATTGTTACGACTAGAAAGTCAAAGACCTTTTTTATAAGGATGGGGTCTAGGATGAGGAAAAAAACCTTATTACCTAATACCTAAGGCCTAAAACTTTTAAAGGGTAGGGACAACAATAATAGTAATTCCCAATATTAAAAATTATTTACTATGATATCACCTAAGATACCAGTATCAGTTCTAATTCCTGCTAAGAATGAAGAGAAAAATTTACCTGCTTGTCTAGAAAGTGTAGCAATAGCAGATGAAATATTTGTGGTAGATTCTCAAAGTAGTGATCAGTCTACTGAAATAGTTGAAAGTTATGGAGCAAATTTAGTACAGTTTCATTTTAATGGAACTTGGCCGAAAAAGAAAAATTGGTCTTTGGAGAATTTACAATTTCGGAACGAGTGGGTATTAATAGTTGATTGTGATGAACGTATTACTTCAAAACTTTGGGATGAAATTGATAGAGCAATTCAGGATCCAAATTATAATGGTTATTATATCAACCGGAAAGTATTTTTTCTAGGCAAATGGATTCGTCATGGAGGGAAATATCCTGATTGGAACCTCAGATTATTTAAACACAAAGAAGGTCGCTACGAAAACCTAAAAACTGAGAGTGTGCAGAATATTGGGGATAATGAGGTACATGAACACGTTATTTTAACTGGCAATGCAGGCTATTTAAAAAATGATATGCTTCACGAAGATTTTCGTGATTTATTTTGCTGGATCGAAAGACATAACCGTTATTCTAATTGGGAAGCGCAGGTATATTACAATGTACTAACTGGTCAAGGTGATAATGAAACTATTGGCGGTAGTTTATTTGGAGATGCAGTAAAGCGCAAGCGTTTTCTCAAAAAAATATGGGTGAGACTACCATTTAAACCTTTCTTGAGATTTATTTTATTCTATTTTATTCAACTAGGATTTTTGGATGGTAAAGCAGGATATATTTATGGTAGGTTATTGAGTCAATATGAGTATCAAATTGGTGTTAAGCTTTATGAGCTTAAAGACTGTAATGGTCAGTTGAATGTTGCTCAAAAGAAACGACAAAATACTAATTCTGAACGAGTTAGTTGTTGAAATAGATTCAGATAGTAATAGCTAGTAGTAATAGAAGTTAGGCTCATTAAAAATATCTGGTTGAATTTTGTCATTCTTGAATTGATAAAGAATCATTGGCAACAGTAACATCGTAAAAGTTCAAACATGGTAAATTTGTCGTCCTTAAGAATGTTTGAGCATCTCTATGGGGGAAAATATGAAGCAGAATATAGAAAATAGAAGTGTCTAAAATCTGTTTTCTGTATCTCTCATTTTTATCTAAATACTGGCAGAAGAACCGCACCATAAGTTTTAATTTAGTATCGGGATGAATGCCTTGCAAGAAATGTGTCTTTATCATAAAACTTTAGTACTAGTATAGCAGTCGAAAACAATATTTATTGAGAAAACGTAAAAAGCAGCGATGTCAAAACTTATTGTTCTGCTTAAAAACACATAGTAGTGGACATTATGACAAATAAACAACAAACAGAATCTTGGGTCGATCTTCGCAAATACAACCAATCTTGGTATGACCGAGGTAAACCAGGTTGGTTTGTATTGCTGTGGTGGTTAGTACAAGCAATTATTTTTCCCTTAACTCCTCAGCCTTTATATGGTGTGAGACGACTAATATTAAATCTTTTTGGAGCTAGAATAGGTCAAGGAGTTTTAATTCGCCCTACTGCCAGATTTACTTATCCTTGGAAAATAGTGATCGGTGATTATAGTTGGATCGGAGACGATGTAGTTTTATATAGTCTTGAGCGTATCGAAATAGGTAAGCATTGTATTATATCTCAAAAAAGTTACCTTTGTACTGGTAGTCATAATATAGAAGACCCTACATTTGGTTTACAAACAGCAGGTATTACTATTGGCAATGGTACTTGGGTAGCAGCAGATTGTTTTGTTGGCCTTGGTGTTAAAATTGGTGCTAATGCAGTTATTGGTGCTAGGAGTAGTGTTTTTAAAGATATGCCTCCAGGCCAAGTTTGTTTAGGAACACCTTGTGAACCTCGTTACCAAAGAAAAATTAAAGATATAGGAAGGAAGGAGTTAGAAGTTAGAAGTTAGAAGTTAGTAGTTAAGAGTTAGTAGTTAGCTTCATATTTAATATGACTAATAAATAAACCAGATATATATTTTCTTTTTTTTATATTTCCCAATTTCCAATTCCTTAATTTCAAATCTTTTACTCATTCATATTCTTATAAGTTGCTACAGCAGAAGGTGAACTACGGTTCAAGTAGCGGAATATCCAATACTTAAAAACAGCATCCAAAATTACTGGAAAAGTTGCAATAAATAAGAAGTTAAAATCTCTACTTTCTGGTAATCCAAAATGTCTAGTAATATTTTCTAAAATTACTTCCCAACCGTGAGGAGAGTGAAATCCCACAAACATATCTGTTAACAAAATAATGATAAACGCTTTAGCACTATCACTAAGACCATATACAACATCATCCATGAAAGATTTTAAAACCTCAAGTTCTCTTTTACGAGTAGAAATAATAATAACAAAAGTTATCAAAGATATGAAATCACAAAAAATATTTTTAATCCCATTATTACCCTTGGCTTTGTATTCCAAAGCTATTTCTTGAGCCTTTTTTTCGACTTTATGTTCAATCAATTCTTCCCGTTCTGATTTAGGTATTTCGGTAATTTCTTTCCCAGATTCATATAACTCTGGAAATAGCTCTGGAGCTTGACCTAAATACATTTTAAAATGAAGTTTTTCCTCATATTGATGTAGTTTTACTAAAGCTTCCTCTTCCATGTTAGAATTAAGAAATAATTCTGCTTGTTGATGAGGTAGTGACATAAAATTATCAACCAAATAACCCACAAAAGTTATTTTTGATAACTGGTGTATAAGTAAAGGGACTAAAATCACCAGCAAAATAAATCTAACTGAAGTAAGAGTCTTAATCTGGGATTTCCTGAACTTTCTAATGACTTCTGTTTCAGCTTCAGGATCTAATTCTTGTTTGATTTTTTTGAAAGTCTTTAACAAGGAACGGGGCAAAAAGTTAGTGTTAGGAATATTACTTTTCAGTTCAGCTAAATTATTTTGATTCTGTGAAGAACCGGCTCGAACATTATTAGGATAATTATTAACATTAACGTTACTAGAGACTATAGCTATAGATGATGAAGAATGAGGAATTTCTAGATCTGTATTTAATTCTTGTGCTTCATGGTTTGAGGATTTATAATATCGACTAGATACTTGATCGATAAACTCTAGTTTGTCTAAAATGATTGATGATCGCCCTGGAAATTCTTGCTGGTAATTTTGATCAAATTTATCTTTTTGTTTGTCAACTTTATTTTGATCAAGAGTTCCTACTACTGAAATACTTGTATTAAATTCAGCTAATCTAACTTGAATAATTTTTAAGTATCGATTAAGTTGAGAATTAAAATAAGATTTAGTACTATTACTATAACTAATTGATACATTAGAAATTTTTCGGCCTTCAAAATGTTCCTCTTCAATAGACCTAATCTTGTTAGCAGCATCATAAGCCATGTTCAAAGCTCTTTCAGGAGTTTTTCGGAACCACTGGTTAGCATTCAGTACAGACAGTTTAAATTGCTTCCAGGGAGAAATAGCCATATTTATTAGATTCTGATAAATTGAAATAGATTACCATACATAAATAGTAAGCATTCAACCCTCACCTATCAGCTAGCCTTCTGGGTGAAAACTTCAACCATTCAACTATGAGTGATTAACTTATTGTCATGTTTGTGACAAATTAATCTCAAACAATAATTAAGAGTTATGAATGAAATTAGTCTGAAATATAAACTTACTAATTCCTTGACTTTTTCAAAAGCTGTTTGCTGAATTGGGATAGCTGAATGCTTACTATAAATGATATTAGCAATCTAATCTAATTTTTATATCTTTGATCACAAGTTGCACTTATTTAAGAATGAATAAGATTTTTATTTTTTCGCTATAATTATATCATTTATAATCTAATTTTAGCATATTTTTACTTCTATTGTCAGGAGCAGTTATCTTAAATACTTAGTGAAAATTATCTCTATATTCTGCAAGAAAATTTAATTAAATTGAGGTCATCTTATTTAAGCGTTCCACTAATTGTGGTGATTGTATTACTCCTTCTATTCTGTCTACTGGCTGACCATTTTTAAACAGGACTAAAGTGGGTAGGGATTCAATATGATAACGAGATGCTAACTGAGGATATTTATCTGTATCAATTTTAACTATTCGCAGTTTATCTTTGATTTGTTGATTTACCTGTTCTAGAATAGGGGTCATCATCTTGCAAGGGCCACACCAGGTGGCATAAAAATCGACTAAAACGGGTAGATCTGAACCAGCAAGTAATTCATCAAAATTATTAAACTTCTTTTTAATTGCCATAATAAAAAAATTTATTAGAACTGATATTATGATTGCTAATAATTATTAACAATGCACAGTAAGATTAACTCACTGAGGGGGTATTTCCCAATGCCTACTTTGAAAACCTGTCGACGCTTTTAAGTACTTACATTGCCTTGGTGGCTAGGTGTTCACAGAAGTTGAATTACAAGGCCCGGCAGTAACGTTAACTTATTAGTATAGTGGTTACTTAGTGGGCTAGTTCCATAGCACAAACTAGTCTTATTGTCTAATTATAACACAATTAGTTAACCTTGATAAGTATAGCTATATCAGTATATATAAACTTAGATTTATAGATGTCAGCAAATCAGTAATAGTTAAATAACCAAAATTCCTGGAATATTTAAATTTTTGCTCTTTAGCATTTAGTATAAGCTAGTTTAAGCTTGATATAAAACAAAAGGATTTGATTATGGAAGCATTGCCAGAAACATTACAACGTTTAAAAGGAAAAGTAGCAATAGTTACAGGTGCATCCAGAGGAATTGGCCGAGCAACAGCTTTAGCATTAGCAATGGAAGGGGCAAATGTAGTTGTTAACTATGCTAAATCTAGTGATACTGCTGAGGAAGTAGTAGCAGAAATAGTTGCGGCGGGTGGTAACGGTCTGGCACTACAAGCAGATGTTTCTCAAGTTGAGGAAGTGGATAACTTAATTAAAGAAGTGATGGAAAAGTGGAGTCGTGTTGATATCTTAGTTAATAATGCTGGTATTACTCGCGATACATTACTGCTGCGGATGAAACTAGAAGACTGGCAGTCAGTAATAGACTTAAATTTGACAGGAGTATTTCTTTGTACTCGTGCTGTGAGTAAAATTATGCTCAAACAAAAAAGTGGGCGCATTATTAATGTTGCTTCAGTGTCCGGGCAAATGGGTAATCCTGGTCAAGCTAATTATAGCGCAGCAAAAGCAGGAGTAATTGGCTTTACTAAAACTGTGGCCAAAGAACTTGCTAATAGAGGAATTACAGCAAATGTGGTTGCTCCTGGGTTTATTGAGACTGATATGACTAAAGACCTGAAAAATTCTGAGGAAATTATTAAGTTTATTCCTCTAGGTCGTTATGGTAAACCAGAAGAGGTAGCAGGTATGATTAGGTTTTTAGCTGCTGATGATGCGGCGAGTTATATTACGGCTCAAGTATTTAATGTAGATGGGGGTTTTTAACTGTTATCTATAATTTTACATTATCTGTAAATATAATCATTTCAATAGGATGTAAAACTGATTTACACCGAAATAACTAGTAAAAAACCAAAAAGCCAAACACTAGTTCTGTAGCTTTTCATGGGAATAAATTGGGATTTGTAGTTAACAAAAAATATTCTTAATTATAATTTCAATTATCTTGAAGTGTAAGATTAAGTCTTCCATTGTCATTAACTTACATAAGTTTTTGGTAGCTATGGCTAAACTAAAAAACTTCTGGCTCTACTAAGATAAATTTATTTCTAGCTAGGAAAAACATTTCCGGCTAACAACAAAACTTACAAATTAAGTTGAGAGAAAACTATGATGAAATAAATTAAACCTTTTATAGAATCTTCTTTGTTAGCACTTTCTTCTAGTATTTTGCTAGTAACTTTACCTTAGTTGATGGTAGTGTTAACTGTTACCTTGTTAGCTTAACCAGCACAAGCTAGAACAGTAACAGTACCTTTTATTTTGGGAAAGAGTTTTGGTTTTGGTTATGGTTCGTGTGACGTTATGGTGGTGTCGCAGGATACAGGTAATATTTACAAGATAAAGTATTATAGTTAGGTTGAATGAAGCCTCAGTTGTGTCTGAGGTTCTGATTGAGGTAAATTATATAATATAACTAACTATTTGCTGAGGAGAATTCATCCGGTCGGCAAATCATCTAATATTAGCTCGGTTGAAAAGTTATATTTAGAATACACTAATGTTATTTAGGAAGCTTTTTGAGGTAGAAAATTGCCCCCTGTCTATTATGGGTATATCAGAAGTCCTAAAGCAACATTTAAGGTAAAACAATTGATTAGGATGTGTTAGCTGAAGAAGGTGGACTCTAACGTGCAGTTTTTTTAGTTTAGGGTCATTAACAAATTTGACTTTTAACTCCTGATTTTTAGGTTTGTTTGTCAAATAGCATCTTACTAACTCTTCTTTGAGTTAATTAAAAAATCGCACTTCAGCAACCTATCACTAACTTTTTAATAACATAATTCCATCTTTCAAAATATTGTAAGCATTCAGGTATTAGCTATCAGTTATTAGCTACTTTAAAAAATTGATGAAACCAAAGATTTATACTATACCTTTAAGACAATTTGCTTCTGGGGATTTTCTGTATTTACAAGTTTATAAATTCATTGGAAATCAAGCAGGAAAAAAAGCTTATATTCAAGCAAATTTACATGGAGCTGAGATTAGTGGTAATGCTGTTATTTATCACTTGATAGAGTTTTTAATGAATCTGGATAATAATCAATTAATAGGAGAAATATGGTTAGTCCCTGTTTGTAATCCTGAAGGAGTTAATGTGCGATCGCATCAATTTTCATCAGGTAGATATAATAGCTATGATGGTAAAGATTGGAACCGGATATTTTGGGATTATGAAAAGGAAAATGTAGATATCGAAGCTTTTGCTAAAGCTCAAATCAACTTGTCAGAAACAGAAATAAAAAATAATTATCGCCAGGAAATTTTACGTAGTTTTAATCAACAGTTAGAAAAAATTAATTCCCCTAGTAGTACACCTTTCTATAAACAATATAGATATCAACTACAATCGTTATGTTTAGATGCAGATTATGTGATAGATTTACATAGTTCAAGTAATCAAAGTTTAGATTATTTTTATTGCTTTCATGGTAGGGAAGAAAGTGCTAAGTCATTTCTTTTTGATTATGGAATTTTAGTGCTTGAGGGTGAATATGAAGGAAATACTTTTGATGAGGGTTTTTTGAAACCTTGGTTAGCTTTAGAAAGGCATTTGAAAAAGTTAGGAAAACCAATTCAATTTGATATAGAATCATGGACATTAGAATTAGGTTCAGGAATGAAAATGAACCCCGAATCAGTGACAAAAGGTATTCGGGGATTGAAAAATTATTTAGCTAATAAAAAGTTATTAAAAATTCCTGAATTTCCCTTGAAGGAATTAGCAGATCATCAAATAGTTTTTACTACTAGACAAGAGATGAAGCCTTATTATGCTCCTGTAGGTGGTATGATTCAAAATCGAATGGAGCCTGGTACAATTGTTAAAAAAAATCAGCGTCTTTATCAAATACTAAATTTTAACAAAAATCAAGATTTGCCAAAAGTTGTAGATGTTTTTGCACAAACAGATGGTTTAATTTTAGATAATTCAACAAACCATTGTGTTAATCAAGGAGATTTTGTATTAGAAATTATACGGGAAAAACTGTAGAAGTTTTACATACCAAACTTCTACAAAGTTTCTTGCTAACTCTGGGGCTAAAAGTCTGAAAAACTGTAGTGTTATAGTTGAGGAAAAATAATTTGACTTAATCTCTGAAACAAAGACATAAGCTTCGAGCAGTTTTGACTAAAGTATCATTAGGCTCTACTGCTCTGTACTTAGCGATCGCCTCTACAATAGGCACACTGAAACTTGTAGATTTGGCCAAGTTATTATCTGGTCATATTTTCCTTCAGCAATTATATCGACTGCTACTACTCCAAAAGCTGAAGCAAGTAAAGGGTCGGTGGGGGGGAAGAAAAACCGCCTGGTTAAATATTATCTAACAATGTAAAACGAGTTTCCGCACCAGGACAAACATAGACTTTATCTGCTAGATAATGTTCAGTACTGCCAAAATGAGACTTAACAAATAAATCATCTTGTATCACTTTCCGTCCTCACGGCCTCTGCTAAAACTATCAAAGAGTAGTTTTTGTCTAAATTAGAACGTTTGCTAATATAGTTACAAATATTATCTATTTTATCAGGAATTTCGGGTATCAAAATCATATCTGTACTACTAGCAAAACCAGCATTTAGAGGAATATGAATCGCATCTCCGCACATTACTTCTAAAATTAGAATGAAACATTTTTTTCACCGAATTAATTGGATTTCATATTAGATTATCAAATGTCGTCATTTGAAATGACAAAAACCTACTTTCTGCACAAATTTAGTTAATTTTTGACTTAATTTGACTGGAACTTATCCAAGCGATCGCGCAAAAATTCTGCCTGCTTTTCTGCCTCTGCCAAATTATTTCTAGTTTCCTCCACAAATTTAGGGTCTGCCTTCTTCACAAAATCTGGTTTACTCAACCGTTTTTTAGTAGATCCTATCTCTTTTTCCAACTTCTCTAACTTTTTGTTCAGTCTAGCAGATAAAGCTTCAATATCTACTACTCCTGATAATGGAATTAAAACTTGTACAGTACCAATAACACCAGCAATAGTTTGACCAACCTTTAAATCAACACTAGAAGTAATATTCAACTTTTCAATTTTAATTAAATCCTGAATATAATTCTCTCCTTTCCTCAAAATTTCACGTTCCTGTTCATTCTGACTCTGCAAAATTGCCGTAATTTTTACCTTTGGCTTAATATCAACCTCCGCCCGTAAATTTCTGAGACTCCGAATTACCCCAATTAATAACTCAAACTCATGCTCCAAATCAGAATTAATTAAAGATTTATCTAACTTTGGATAAGACTGTAAAGCCAAACAATTTTCTTCTCCAACTTGATTCAAAGTATGCCAAATTTCTTCAGTAATATGAGGCATAAAAGGATGTAATAACCTTAAAATTCCATCCAAAACATAAGCTAAAGTTTGCTGTGCCACCAACCGAGAATTTTCATCTTCACCCTGTAAACGAGACTTAACTAATTCAAGATACCAATCACAAAAATATCCCCAAATAAATTCATAAAGACCTTTAGCAGCTTCTCCCAAACCATAATTATCTAAATAATCGCAAGTTTGTTGCACAGTCTGATAGAAGTGAGACAAAATCCAACGGTCAACTAATTCTAATTTATCTACCTCTGGTTTCCCTAATTCTTCAGGAGTTTTACCCTCTAATTTCATCATGACAAACCTAGCAGCATTCCAAATTTTATTAGTAAAATTTCGAGAAGCTTCTACTGATGCAGACTCATCAGTTTCTCTATTATAATCCATCCTCACATCTTGTCCTGCTCCAGCAGTTTCTCGCATCAAAGTGTAACGTAAAGCATCGGTACCATACTTTTCAATTAATAATAATGGGTTAATACCATTTCCAGCAGATTTAGATTGTTTTTTACCGTTTTCATCTAACATTAAACCGTGAATATAAACAGTTTCAAATGGCATTTTTCCAGTCAAATGTACTCCCATCATTGTCATTCTAGCTACCCAAAAAAAGATGATATCAAAACCAGTAGAAAGAGTGCTAGTAGGATAATATTTTTCTAAGTCTGGAGTATTTTCCGGCCAGCCCAATGTGGAAAACGGCCATAAACTAGATGAAAACCAAGTATCAAGAACATCTGGGTCTTGTTGAATTTTGACATGGTCGCCAAATTTTTTCTTTGCTACTTCTAACGCTTCCGCTTCAAAGCGAGCCACAACAAAAGGAGTATTATCGGCAATTTCTCCATTAGTTTCACTAATAACATACCAAGCCGGAATTTGATGACCCCACCAGAGTTGTCGGGAAATACACCAGTCTTGAATTTTTACCAACCAGTCGCGATAAACTTTCGTCCAACGTTCAGGAACAAATTTGGGTTGGTTGTGCCTATCCAATAATTCCAGTGTTTTCTCCGCCAAGGGTTTAATTTTAACAAACCACTGAGTTGAGAGCAGTGGTTCTACAGGTACTTTGCCACGATCACTATAGGGAACACTATGACTATAATCTTCTACTTTTACTAAAACCCCTTCTTCCTTTAACCGTTGGACAACATTTTTCCGCGCCTCAAAACGGTCTTGCTCAACAAACACTCCCGCATTTTCATTCAAGCTACCATCTTTATTCATAATATTGATTAACGGCAAGTTATGACGTTTACCCATTTCAAAATCATTAGGGTCGTGAGCGGGAGTAACTTTAACACAACCAGTACCAAACTCAGGATCAACCAACTCATCAGCAATAATAGGTATTTCCCGTTTCATTATTGGTAGCATAACAGTTTTGCCGATAATATCTTTGTAGCGATCGTCATTAGGGTTAACAGCAACACCAGTATCTCCCAACATTGTTTCTGGGCGAGTAGTAGCGACTTCCACATAACCACTGCCATCAGTGAGAGGATAACGGAAATGCCAGAGGTTCCCATTAACTTCTTTATTTTCTACCTCTAAGTCAGAAACAGCAGACTGACTAGCCGGACACCAGTTGACCAAATAATTACCACGATAGATGAGACCTTGTTCGTAGAGACGCATGAATGCCTCAATGACAGCTTTTGATAAGCCTTCATCCAGGGTAAAACGTTCCCGTGTCCAGTCTGTAGAAACTCCTAAGCGACGCAGTTGATTAACAATAGTGCCACCAGACTCTGCTTTCCATTCCCAGGCAAGTTTGAGAAATTTTTCCCGCCCGACATCGTAGCGAGTTTGGCCATCCGCTTTGAGTTTGCGTTCCAGAATAGTTTGAACTGCGATACTAGCGTGATCTGTGCCTGGGAGGTAGAGGGTATTGTCACCACGCATCCGATGGTAACGGATAAGGGCATCAATAAGAGAATTATTGAAAGCATGGCCTGCATGGAGACTACCTGTAACATTTGGTGGAGGAATGACTATGCAGTAGGGGTCGCCTGCTTGCTTAGGGTCTGCTTTGAAAGTATTGTTTTCTTCCCAATATCTCTGCCATTTAGCTTCAGTGACAAAGGGGTCGTATTTTGTTGGTAGTTCTGGTATGCTTCTTGTCATTTAACTTATGAGTTATCAGTTATCAGTTATTAGTACTTCTAAATGAAGCCAGAGCTTTGAAATACTAAAGTTTATTTTTTTCATCCCCAAATAAATAGTTTTCAGCTGGGGAAAATAAAAAAAATGATTATCCTTTAGGGACTTTGCATGCCACCCACGTTCCATAAATCCAAATTGTAACATTAAAAGTAATATACTAATCAGTAGTTTAGTAAGTACTTATACTATATAAATCATCTTTATTAACCTTTCTCAGAAGTCAAATTATCAGGAAAATATTAAGCATAAATACTTGATTGTGTACTCAATTATAACCACTATAATTTTCTCCTGATTCTTGTGCGGGGGAGTGGTGAATGGCCACTACGACTCCTAACTCCTGATTTCTCATACTATATTTTGTCGTGGGGAATTTAGAATGGAACGTCCCTACTTTCTTTGTGGTTTACTAATCATCAAAAAAACCTGTAAAAGAGCAGGAGCTTTAAGACCTTATTTTTTAGTCATAGATAGGAAAGAAAAATTTTTGGACGTTGTTTAATTTCTTTTAAGATTGTGCAATTCTCTAAAGAACATGATATGTTCATATTTTTTTATCTCAATGGTTTTGATTACTTAGAAATATTTGGTCATCCTTTTTTATCTAAGTAGTTAATAAATAAAGAGATTCCCAGTTTAGTACATCTTCTAAAAGGGATTGATAACCTCTAACATTAGGATGAATCCCATCATTACAGAGACGTGATCGCCACCAACTTTCCCCCCGAATTAACCATTTTTCAAAGACATCTAAATAAGGTATTTGTCGCTTTAAACAAGCTAAACGAGTTGCCTCCTTATATATGTATTGGTCATCGTGACTATAATATAAACAATTCTGGAAAGGCATTTTAGCTTGGTCAACAGGAACCATTCCTACAAATATTACAGGGCAAAGTTGCTTTGATGTATCTAATAACTTATCTAAAATTTTTTGAAATCTGGAAAAATCTGTATAATAACGTCCATCTGGTCTTTGGACTCTAGCAGAATCATTTACCCCAACAGAAAGAAGAATAATATCTGGCTGACGATTTTTTAATTCTCCCCGATGACGAAACTCATCCTCCAAGCGTTGTTCCACTTGTAAAACTCGGTTTCCCCGGACTCCCAAATTATATAGTACATGACCAGGACTATCTGGTAACATCCAATGTCGTCGTAGTCTTTCTACCCATCCACCACCTTCATAATCACCAAAACCATAAACTAAGCTATCTCCTAATGCAACTATTTTTAGAGGATGATGATAGGACCCAGAAAAGTGGTTTTGCTTTGAAGTATCAAGGACTGATGTTAACATAAATAACAAATATAATTTTAAAAAATTTAGATCAGTTTTATTATAATTTATTATAATTAATTAATATTTATGAAGTTTTAACTACAAAAATTTAGTATTCGTGTAAATAGTTGTACTAATTAATTATTACTAGTTGATTTAAGGGTAAAAGTATTGACAGATAAAGGCTTTAGCCTTTTTGGGAAAAAAATATCAGCTTTTCACAAGTTTCAGGGCTCAAATAATTTAGGGTTTTGGGCGCTCATTCCAGAAGGCATCCAGGGACAATTTTTACCTATATCCACCTATATCCTTATATAAAATTCCTGTTTATCCTTCCAACCTACTCCCTCAAAAGACTTTTTCAGTAAATTCTAATTACAAGCAGATTTGGTGATTAATATGGTATAGTTATTTTAGTAACGTCTTTAATTAGGGTAAATATTTTTTTTATTTATTCCCTATCCTATTCCCTATTCTATATGCAAAAGCAATCTAATATTAATTCGGTAGAACTAAGCCGTAAGTCTGAGGAGCTAATCAAAGCTTCTTCTAATCGCTATCGGGCTGTGGTACAAGTAGCTAATCGTGCCAAGCGTCGTCGTTATGAAGATTTTGATAATTTTGATGAGCAAGCAGTCAAGCCAGTCATTCGTGCTGTATTGGAAATGTCTGATGAGTTGATGCAACCAGAAATAATTAGTGAAGTTGGCAATAATATAGATAGATAAATTATTAATAATAATATTTGGTAGTTAATAGCCATGAGCAATAAGCAATGGCTCAAATATTTCAATATTACTTTTATAACAGCAATGGTTTGGGTTAGTATAGGGTTATTGTGGACTTCTTTAATTAGTGCAGCACACCCTTCTACTTATTTATTTAAATACCAGTTTAAAAAAATTACAAGCCAAGACAATTCTCAGTACCCCATAAAAATTGTCCAACAGCTGGTTCAACCTAAAGAAGTCTGGCCATTTGTCTATGAAAAAATACCAGATTTGCCATTGGAAAATTATTACATATCTAAGGAAACGGGGAAAGTAAATACTGAGGATACTTTGGTATCGCGTCTAATTAGGTATCATTTCTATGTCAAAGGTCGTGCGCCTAATTATAGATTTGATTGGAAATTAACATTAGCAGATTATTTGGGGGCTAATGATTATCTACGGTCATCTGTATATCCTGGTAATGATTCTTTGACAGAAAATCCAATGAAGGGCGATCGCCAAGCAATTCAAAATTTAACTCGTTCTCAAAGAAATGCTTTAGTTAATAGGTTAGTAGATATTTTTGGAGGCGACTCTAACCCTCCATCTATTCCAAAAATGGAATACAGAGGTGACTCTGAGCAGGTAGCTCCTAGGGTACCAGTTATTCTTAAACAAGAAGGTGCAGATTTACTTAAACCTTAACTAGCTATCAGCTTTTCTCTGAAAATTGTCTATAAATGGCCATTCTGCTATCACATAAAAATTCAGGGGTAACAGTCCCACGTTTTGAAGGCATTGCTGAATCAAGCTATGAAACTATTATTTGGCCAAATCTTCAATGCTTTTGTTAGGTGTTTTGGGCTGTTGCCGAAATAAAACACTAAAGGACATAAAATTTGGTAATGATGAAGAGTATTATCGCTATTTAAAGAAAAATCATAGCAACCCATCGGCAAAGGTCATTTTACAAAGCTGCTGATGTCTATGAAAGGGACTTAAGCTCCCTATTATGAACTTTGAGAAACTGATTATTGATTACTAATTACTGAGTATTTTTTTAACTATAAACTTTGAGAAGCTGATTACTGTAATTGCTGAGTAATAGTTTAAGTTATGGAACGAATAGTCAAAAGTGGAGTTGGTTGGCGCTTAGGTTGGAACCCTGAAGCACCAGAGTTTCAAGGTTTAGTGGGTGGGGATAATTGGTCAATAGAACTGAGTGCAGGAGAATTAGATGATTTTTGTCGATTATTACACCAGTTAAGCAAAACTATTAGCCAAATGGCGGACGAGTTGATGGATGAGGAAAGAATAGTATGTGAAGCTGAAAGTGATTTGCTATGGATGCAGGTGGAAGGTTTTCCTGAAAGTTATACCGTTCAGTTTATTTTAAATCAAGGGCGCAGGGGCGAGGGAAAATGGCCTGTAGATGCTGTACCTAGTTTAGTCGAAGCAGCAGAAATGTTGAAGATTTTTTGATTAATATCATGTCTTTTGGAATGCTCAAAACAAAAATTTTAGGAAATAGGTAATAGGGTTTAAAAAATAGGGAGCAATTGGAAAAAGAAAAACATTTTTGATTATGGCTAATTTAGGGTTTGCTAAAAAACATTTTTGAAAATTTTTTTTTGAGAAGGGACTGGTTAGGAAAAATGGGAATTATATAAAGGAAGTAGGATTTAAGAATTCTTCGTTACTACCCTCTGCCCTTGTCTAGCTAAAATCCTAACTTATGTGAGCAAGAGCTATGGAAAAGCTGGACTAAAAAAAAAGACTAAATCCTTTGAGAGTTAATCAGCAAGCTATACTGAATCAGACTTGGTATATATCTGTGGTAATATGTTATGATTTAAAAATATGCTTTAAAATGTTTTTAGTAAAATAACTTGTCAAAATGTGATTTAAGATGTACTATTGATATAAGCTAAGGGCATGGATGTTACTAAATACTGAAACTCAGTTTTGTTAAATACTACTTTTAACTTTGTTCTTTCTGGCTTATTATTTGTTTGTTTATATTGCTATAACGGGGCGTAGCGCAGCTTGGTAGCGCACCACTTTGGGGTAGTGGGGGTCGTGGGTTCAAATCCCGCCGCTCCGATTAAAAAGAAATTTTAATATTACGGTTATAGAAAAATTTCTATTAATAAAGGGTTATTATAAAGGGCTACATTAGTAATATTAACCCAATGATCATACAGAAGTTTTCGCGATTGAAAGCAAAAAGTAGTATATATCGACCCATGATAAGAAAGGTGGGAAAAAATAATACTCGGATAAAGAGTGTGTTTTCTTCACTTAAGTTCTCCCTTTCATGAATGGGAATAGGATGAAAAACTTTCTATCTGTTTGTACATAAGTAATTTTGAGTTGCCACAATAGTTCTATAAAATCTTTAAACAAATCTACTAGTTCATTGGTATTAGAGTTAATTTTGCGGTTCTAAAGTAATTTAGTTCAAATTCCCGCCCATAGTGTTTGTAAATGTTTGTAGTTTGATTCATTTTTGTTGTTACCAATGGATCCTATTACTATTTATGCGAGATTCACTGTTTTGCCTCTAAATATGGCCATAAAATAGCTAAAAAACTTAGTCTAGCTCCATGGCATTTGAGCTCAGGTTTAAATGTTTGTTTGAGTAAGTTATACCTGGCTCATAGGGTTTCATTCATGCTTATTCTAATTTTTATGAAACCCTTTTCCTCTCAACTTTTGCAAGTTTTGTTCTGTACTTAGATTTTTCATACTCCGGCCTGGCTATAGAATTCCAAAATCTCTACCTATTGCTTTTTGGGACAACCCTGTCGTCTTAGGTAGTAAGTGGGGGGTTGACTTTTAACTTATGTGAAAGGTTATGGGGATATCTTTATAAAAATTTCAACTTTTCCCAGACAAATATGCCGGGTTAAAAAATTACAGAAAGTGAAAGTTTGAGTGATGTATTAATAGTAAATTTATATCAGTTAAAATGTTTAATTTTAATTATTTCTCTAGCTTTAATTTTGACAATTTATGCTTCTAATGATCTTCCTTAAATCAATATATTTATCAAAAATTTTTTTTTGAATATAACTAGATAATAATCTGTATTGGAATATCTATATGTGGTGTAAAAGTAAAGCAGGAAAAGAACTAGCAAAATTGTAGAATAAGGTAACTAAATATAATCAATTAATCATAGCTGTAGAGATTATGGGTAAATTAGCTTAAGATATAGTACGATTGATTAATTTTTATAAATTAAAATAAAAGTATCGTCACAGAAAACTTTTTAAAGTAGAATTAAAATACAAAAACATATTGTACGGAAAGTACCCGAATAGGATATCGGAAAAACACTAAATTTTAAATCAATTTTAGTGATAAATACTTAAATCATCCAATATAAACCCAATTACTTTTAATTAACTTTAGAAAAAAAATGGTTGAACAAATATCCCATACTAACTACGAAACTAAAACTCAAGAAATAGCTAAACAACTCTTGAAAGCAACTCAGGAAAAAAATCGTTCTTTCTTGGCTCAATTGCAAAATCAAATGCGGTGGGATGATAAGCTCCTTGACTGGGCAATGGCAAGTCCTGGTTTGCGAGTCCAACTATTTCGTTTTATTGACTGTTTACCAGCATTACGGAGTAAACCAGAAATAGCTGCTCACCTCCAAGAATATCTGACTACTCAAGAAGTCGAACTTCCAGAAACTCTCAAAAAACTACTCAATTTTGCTAACCCAGACTCTGTTCCTGGTCAACTTGCAGCGACTACTGTTGCACCTGCAGTGGAAACTCTCGCTCATAAATATATTGCTGGGGAAAATGTTAAGCAAATCATCAAAACCCTAGAAAAACTACGGAAAGATAAAATGTGCTTTACTGTCGACCTCCTTGGAGAAGCAGTCATCACTGAAACTGAAGCACAGTTATATTTAGACCGTTATCTTGAACTGATGACTCAACTTTCCCAAGCTGCTAATAGCTGGTCATCAATTCCCCAAATAGATGAAGCAGAAGGGGAAAAACTACCACGAGTACAAGTATCGGTAAAACTTACAGCATTTTATTCTCAGTTTGATCCTCTTGATGTTAAAGGTAGTCAGGAAAGAGTGAGTGATCATGTACGCACTCTACTCAGACATGCTCAAAAACTGGGTGTAGCAGTTCACTTTGACATGGAACAATATACTTATAAAGACCTGACTATTGATATTCTTAAAGAATTGTTGATGGAAGAAGAATTTCGCAACCGTAATGATATCGGTGTGACAATTCAAGCATATTTGCGGGATAGTGAAAAAGATCTGCAAGGCATTATTGAATGGGCAAAAATTAGAGGTCGTCCCGTTACTGTTCGACTTGTAAAAGGAGCCTATTGGGATCAGGAAACTATCAAGGCTTTACAACATGACTGGCCCCAACCAGTATTTAATGATAAACCTGAAACTGATGCCAACTTTGAAAAGCTGACTTATATGATGCTAGAAAATCATGAATATATTTACTCAGCTATTGGTAGTCATAATGTTCGTTCTCAAGCGAGAGCGATCGCTATTGCTGAAACTCTAAAAGTTCCTCGGCGGTGCTTTGAGATGCAGGTACTCTATGGTATGGGTGACAAAATAGCTACAATATTAGCAGAAAAGGGTTATCGCGTCCGAGTTTATTGCCCCTACGGTGATCTTTTACCAGGAATGGCATATTTAATTCGTCGCCTCCTAGAAAATACTGCTAACAGTTCATTTCTCAAACAAAGTTTAGAAAACCGGCCTTTAGAAGAATTATTGGCAGCACCAAGTATTAATGGTAAAACTACAATTCACGATGTGGTCAAACCAGTTTTCCCTAATGCTGCCGATAGCGACTACGCTAATTTCCAACAACGGCAACAAGCTTTGAATACTATTGGTCAAATACGACTAGAGTTAGGAAAAACCTATCTGCCAATTATTAATGGTGAATACACAAACACAGCACAAATAGTTGATTCACTGAACCCATCAAATTCTAAGGAGGTTGTTGGCAAAATTGGTTTAATATCGGTAGAACAAGCAGAGCAGGCAATTCAAGCAGCCAAAGCAGCGTTTCCAAGTTGGAAGAAAACACCAGTTCGAGAACGGACAAGGATATTGCGCAAAGCTGCTGACTTAATGGAAAAACGTCGTCATGAGTTGGCAGCATGGATGGTTTTAGAGGTTGGTAAACCTCTTAACCAAGGTAATGCAGAAGTTTCTGAGGCGATAGATTTTTGTCGTTATTATGCTGATGAGATGGAACGGTTAGAGCAGGGCTATAATTATGATGTCGCTGGAGAAACTGACCGTTATTATTATCAACCTCGTGGTATTTCTTTAGTAATTTCTCCTTGGAATTTTCCTCTGGCTATTCCTACTGGAATGACTGTTTCGTCTCTGGTGACAGGTAATTGTACTTTGTTGAAGCCAGCAGCAGTATCATCGGTTATTGCTTCTAAAATTTCTGAGATTTTGCTAGAAGCTGGTTTTCCTAAGGGGGTATTTCAATTTGTTCCGGGAAATGGTTCCACTGTGGGTGATTTTATGGTGAAGCACCCAAGTGTTAATAGTATTACTTTTACTGGTTCGATGGAAGTGGGTTGTCACATTTATGCTCAAGCTGCAGTTTTGCAACCAAGGCAAAAACATTTGAAGCGAGTTATTGCTGAAATGGGTGGTAAAAATGCGATTATTGTAGATGAAAGTGCAGATCTTGACCAAGCAGTTGCTGGTGTTGTTTATTCTGCTTTTGGATATAGTGGACAGAAATGTTCGGCTTGTTCGCGGGTTGTAGTATTGGCAACAATTTATGATAGTTTTGTGAATCGTTTGGTGGAGGCTACGCGATCGCTCAATATAGGGGATGCGGAGAAGCCAAGTACACAAGTTGGTCCGGTAATTGATGAGAAAGCGCAAAAGCGGATTCAGGAATATATTGTGAAAGGTAAGCAGGAAGCAGAAGTTGCTATTGAGATGAGTGCGCCGAAGGATGGTTATTTTGTTGGTCCTGTGATATTTAAGGATGTGTCGCCAAGTGCAACTATTGCTCAGGAAGAAATATTTGGTCCTGTGTTGGCAGTAATGAAGGCGGATAATTTTACTCAAGCTTTGGAAATTGCTAATGGGACTAATTTTGCTTTAACTGGGGGGTTATATTCCCGTACTCCTTCTCATATTGAACAAGCAAAAGCAGAGTTTGAAGTGGGGAATTTATATATTAATCGTGGAATTACTGGAGCGATCGTTTCTCGACAACCATTTGGTGGGTTTAAGTTGTCTGGGGTGGGTTCAAAGGCGGGAGGACCGGATTATTTACTGCAGTTTTTGGAACCGCGCACGATAACTGAGAATATACAAAGGCAAGGTTTTGCACCTATAGAGGGTGTGGATAATTGAAGTTAGATTGAGTTGTGGGGAGGTTAAATACAACTTCCCTACTCAGCAATGCCAAAGACTGGAGTCGGAACAAAAATAATTGCAGTACATCAACATCAGCGATAACATCAGCGATCTGGAACCTAATTAAATCTAAGAGGAAGGAATAAAAATTGGAATATAAATTGGACGGGAGCAAGTGGTGAAAGAGTTCTTAGGTCAAGTTCACAGAAAGTTTGGAGAGATAGCTCCAGAAGTTAAAACTCAGATAGAGCAGTTATCTTTGGAAAATTTAGATTTTTTAGGAGAAGAAATTTTTGATTTGGCAGTGATGATAGATTTGGAAAACTGGTTAGCTAATTAACAAGTAGTTAGTTAACTCGCACTATAACGGTTTTCACATATAAAGCTTCTCTTTTCTGCCCTCTCATAAAAATGAGGTGAAATTTTTGGTGTAATCAGGTTTTGTCGAATGTTTCTTTGATTATTCTTGTAGTTTGGTTCAAGCCAGATATACTATTTGGGGTAGGGCTAAAACTACAAACAAAAATTCCTGTTTTCATTTAGGTACATACCAAGACCGCACTTTATCTAAAGTTACAGGTATTCAGTCTGACACATCAATAGTAAAACGATAAACTTTCTTGGCTCTCCTGGTATTATCTGGGTTACAAAATTTCAATTTCACATCCCAACAGTTGCTATTATAAGGACAGAAAGAACTTTTCTGTCACTCAAGACTGTGCAACTTTATGCCAATAGCTACTGCTTCAGAAATAGTCGCCGTTGCTTGAAAAGTATTTGTTGCTGCAAGGTTGAGGGCGCGTCGCGGTCTGCCTGACCCCAGTTGCGCTGCTCAAAATTAGGAGAAAATAGACTTAAAGAACTATGCTTAGACAAAAACTTTCAGTTTGCATTCTGTGGAGCTCATGTAAGATCTAAAAAATTCTGATTTTCCTTAAACATTAAGACAAAAATTATAGTCTGTCAAAATTTATTTTATGGGAAATTGATCAAAATTTTCCTCAAATTAATTTTCTTGTCTTGTCTTCTAAATTTAGTTTTAATTCATCCTTTAAAAATTGACAAAAGACTAAGCACCCATCCCTGAATATTGCTTTAACCCTAGTCGCCACAACCAACGGTTTAACCCAAAAAAAATACCACTCCAAAGCAAAAGAACTAATAACCCTCTACCAATATCGACGGGTAACCCTACTAAGACAGAGGCAGGAAAATAAACCAGATAAGGAAATGGAGTCCATAAGACTATTTTAAGCGCTAATTCTGGAAATACTTCTAGTGGAGCAGTTGTTCCCGATAAAAAGATATAAGGTAATAACCAAAGTTGCTCCATCGCGCTGGCTCTTTCAGTCCAAAATGCACACATAGCTAATGTATATTGAATTAAAAATCGCAATATAAACCCCATGAAAACTGTGATTAAAAATAACAAAAAACTACTCAAATTAGGCAACCAAAATGACTGTGGATAGAGAACAAAAAATAACAAGACTAAACCTAAAACAAAAAATCCTTTAGCAAATCTTTCTGAAATATGATCTGCTATATGATGGAATACTGGATCTATTGGTTGTAATAATTTTAGAGATAACTTTCCCTTAAGAACTTCCACTTCAAAATTAAAAATTACCCAAACAGGAGTTATAGACTCAACAATAAATACTGCCAAGAAATAACGAGAAAACTGTAATTTATCTAATGGAAATTCACCTTTAACTGCAGCTTCTATCCAGAGACCCATCATAATAAAAGGTAAAGAAGACGATAATACCCATAATAATAATTCGGCTCTATATTCTACATTAAAAGCGTAGTAAGTAGAGATGAAAACTTTTGCAGTTTTGATAAATTCTTTCATTTTTTTTAATTTTGTAAGACTTTAATGCCAAATTCTAGTAAAAAAAGTGTGCACTCAATATAATTTAGACAAGAGGGAGGTAGGTATAAAGTTTTTATAAAAGGTCGGTGCAGCATAATAATAATTAATATTAAATCAACTAAAATTAGCAGTAAAGTGATTTAAAAGTTATTAATTTTGTGTGAATTACTGAATAACTAAAATCTTTGCAAAGATGATATAATTGTTCTTAATTAGTGTTAGGTTTATTAAACATATGACTAAAAATAATTGTAATTATTTATCAAATTATTATTAAATGTAAAATAAATTTAGGTAAAATATTGATTCCTATACTTACTGTGAATTACTATAATTTATACTTATTCACTACCAATTGGATAAATTTCAACCTGCTGACCTGCTACCAATTAATTCAACAGCCTAATTTATCACCATTTTCTATTTACTCTTAGATTTTTTCTATAATTTTTTAATGGTTAATCAATTGATGATATTAATGCAATTACAAAATCAAGATATATATTAGCAATAAAGTTCTTGATTTTGTGTAAATTACTTAATAACTGAAATATTCTTCAAGGTAGCATGAATTTTAGGAATTAGTATTAGGTTTATTAACCATAGACTGAAAAAAAGAATATACTCATAAGTGGAAAGCATCCACTTCATAGTTGACTACAAACGCCGACATAGTATCCACCGTAACTCTAAAGGGGGTTTACCATTCGCCAAAGGAAAAACATCTCTACCAGTCGCCCAACTTTCAAACCAACTTGTGGGAGGCCATTCTGTTTTTGGTAAATGCTGACGTTCATATTCAATAACTAATTCATTAGAAACACTGACTAAGGGTAAACCTTCCATCGCTTTTGTTAATTCTTCAGATGTAAACAAAGTCGACCAACATAACTGCGCTGTGTCTTGTACTAATTTATCTGGAACATATTCATTTACTGTCAAAAATATATTGAACAAAAGCAAACCACCAGAACAAATAAAATCAGACATTTTTGCTAGAAATAACCGCAAGTCTTCTACATCGCGAAAATGAGATACTACCTCTGTAGCGATCGCTAACTGATAAAAGGCTGGTCGTAACCTGATCAGTGGATCAAGAATATCTCCCTTGATCACATTAATTGATAAATTTTCTGTAGCTATTGCTGTTTGTAACTGTTCAACAAAAACAGGGGTTAACTCTAAAACATCTACATAATGACCCATACGGGCCAAGGGTAAAGCATTTCTACCTGTAGCTCCCCCGACGTCTAAGATTTTAGTAGAGTTTTCCCCAAATTCTGCGACAGTTGCTAAGACCTTAGCATCAGGGTAGGAACCAAATAAAGGAGGTTTTCTATGATCTACCCAAGATTTATAATGTTCTCCCAGGGTTGGAGTGCGAAGAATTACTTGACAAGCCATACCTTTTTCTGGAGATTTTAGCAATTCATATTGAATAACCAACATTGCAGTTGCAGAAATATTATATCCTTCTGCTAGCTTCTTTTGGAGCATTTGACTGAACTGTTGCTGTCTTTCTCTGGGCATTGGTCTACCCAGATGAGAAAATAATTTTTCTACAACATTCATGTAATAGTCCAGCATACCAGGCAGACATGGAAGCACCAACTCACCACAACCTGAAATATAGCTATCAAGCTTGTATAAAATAGCTTTTTTGAGAATAGCTGGAGAAGTTACATAAGTTAGTTGGTCACTTATGGGAAATGTCTGTTCCTGGTTCATCAACAGATTTTACTTTGATATATCAAATTAATTGTTAAGATAGTCAACTTGCTCTTTGCAGAAATATACAAAAATCTATAATATCTATAATTATCTAGTTCTTTGCTTATTTATTTCTGTTTTTGCTTTAAACTAGTAATGTTGGTCTTATCGATCTTGATTCTTAGTTAACTTTTAACTTTTAACTTTTAATTTTTGACTTTTAATTTTTGACTTTTATTTTTTAATTTTTGACTTACTATTACTAATTAGTACCTGTAAAAACTATTTCTGGAAACTTTGCCTGAGCTTCTAAGAAGGGCCTTCTTCTTCCCTCTTCTTGCCAATAGCTAATTATTTCAGTGGCCTTATTCAAAAGAGCCACCCGATCTGCTTCTGAAATCCAATGTTTACCTTCTAATTCTTTTTTGAGTTGCTCCCAAGCATCATTCCGAGGCCAGAAAAAGTAACAAGTTAGAGGACTCGTACCATTTCCTACCACTTGATCTACAGCAAGTGCTACATTATCGTCTAACCAAACTACTTTTAATATGAATTTGGACAATTTACCTCCTGGCCAATTTTAGGCTAAATTTAAAACTTTACACATAAAATTTTATTTTACCATAGAAATTTGATGATGAATAAAGCAATTTTAGTTTTCGATGTTGATGGTGTAATTCGAGATGTGGGTAGGTCTTATCGACGGGCGATCGCGGATACGGTAAAGCATTTTACATGGGGGGCGTTTTGCCCCACTTTGGTAGATATTGATGAGCTTAAGTCTGAGGGAGTTTGGAATAATGACTGGGAAGCTTCCCAAGAATTAGTCTATAGGTATTTTGAGGGTCAAGGTAAAAAACGGGAGGATATAGATTTAGATTATCAAAAGTTAGTAGCTTTTTTTCAGGCTCGTTATCGGGGGGTGGATGAGAATAACTGGAATGGTTATATTTGTTCGGAACCTTTGTTAATAAGTTCTAGTTATTTTGAGGGTTTGACGGAAGCTGGTTTGTTTTGGGGGTTTTTTAGTGGAGCAATGAGACCGGAAATAGCTTATGTTTTGGAGAGAAAGTTAGGGTTGAGTTCTCCAGTGGTGGTAGGGATGGAAGATGCGCCAGGAAAACCTGACCCGACAGGGTTGCTGGCTGTAGTAGAGGAGTTGGAAAAACGACATGGTTTGCCTGAAAATCTACCTGTCATTTATGCTGGTGATACAGTTGGAGATCTATATACGGTACAGAATGCTCGTCAGCAGAGGCCATTGAGAACTTGGGTCGGAGTGGGTGTGTTGCCACCTCATGTGCAGGAAAATGACGAAAGACAGTATGTTTATCTTGGTAAGTTATTGGAGGCAGGGGCAAAAGTTGTTTTGAATAGTATTGAAGAGTTGTCTATAGGGGCGACGGATAATGAGAAGCTTTTTGATGTTCTATTGCACCAAAAGGGTTAGTAACTGTTATATCTATGTGTTGGTCATATTTTGGAGCTACATTACTTGCCCAAAAAATTATCTGGGCATCTGTAGTGTGCTCTCTTTTTGACTATTGCTTTAAGAGCGATCGCCAAACTGACCCCAAAAAATCTATTGTATAGCTGGGTAGATAGGAATATGGGGAGATGGGGAAGTTTAATATTGAAGGAATTATAGAATTATAAGGATATACTATTTATATAACTGAATTTTGAGTCATCCCTATTTGAGAAAAAATTTAGGTCAATAGTCTATCCTTTCAAAGAGAAAAAATTCTATTTAGTATTTCCAGTTTCTGGCTTCAGCGGTCGGTACTGATAACTGATAACTGAAATAACTCTAAAGACAAATATATACAGGACTTACCCCAAGAAACTATATGTGATACATGATAATTTCACAGCCACTAAGTAGGTAGGTTAGGTTGAAAAATAAAATCTAACAACTCTCATATTAAAACTCTCATATTAATAGCTATAGAAAATTGTATATAACAGCCACTAATTTGTAGGTTAGGTTGAAAAATAAAAAATTTTACAATTCTCTTATTAGCATTTCATCAATATTCTCTATTCCTAAAGTCTTCAGAAACAAATCATCAGGAATGTAAATTATTATGGAAAAGCTTGCCCAAATTTAGAAAAATTTTTCTCCCCTTTTTATAACTCAAATATTGACGCCAGAAATTATTTTTATACGGCCAAAATTACAATTAAAATTTAGCTTTTCAAGGTCGTGCAAATAACTGGTGAATGAGTAAATTAAAGCAAACAATATACTTAGATGTAATTGAAATAGAAAACTTAAAAATAGTAGGTAATCTCCTACTATTTAGACTATACTCAACCTAGCCTGTAGGACGAAATATAAAACCTAAATTATCAGCAGAAAAACTAGATATTTTTCAACCTAAAATAAAACACAAAAAAGAAAAGAATTAATTGGTAATGTTTTATCAAAAAAAAAAATTGAGGGATACCTAGATGCGGTAGTTATGTCTAAGTTCTGCAAGTTATAGTTATTGAAAATTTTTGCCTAACTTTTTTGAAAATTATTGGTTTATTACAGATAGATCAACAAACCAATTTTGTTGTTTAAGATTTTCCCATGTTTTCTTTAGATAACTGGATTTAAAGAGCCGAGTTTTTTTCATTCTATTAAATGGATAATAGCTTCAAAGTAGTCTTTAACTAAATTTAGGTTTTTATCAATTTTCTCAACTATTTGTATAGTCCTATAATATTAGGAATAGGTAACAATAAAAAATAATTTTATTGATACTTACCTGAAAAATATTTTCATAAGTAGCTCTTTATTAGCTATAAATTACTCCACACTTTTCCCCATCAAAAACTGAGTTAAACCAGGAAATAGTCGATAAGTTTCTGTAGCTAAAACAGCCGGACCTACTACTATTTCAGACTGGTTATTTTTGTAAACATTCCAGATGGCTTCAGCAATATCTTTTGGCTGACTGACGAAATTAGATTCTAAAACATAATTCATTTGTTGACGACGATTTTCTACTTCAGAATTATCTCCACCACGAAACTTTGCCCTTTCCATAAAATTACTATTAATAACCCCTGGTTGTACAGAACTAATATTAATTCCTTTTGATTGTAATTCCAAACGCAAAGTATCAGTTAATCCAGTAACTGCATATTTACTAGCACAATAAGCAGTCATTTGTGGTAAGGGCATTTTACCACCAAAGGAACCAACATTAATAATTGTACCAGATTTTCTTGATAAAAAATGGGGTAATAAAGCTTTAATTGTATTCACATAACCAAAAAAATTGATATTCATTAACTGCTGAAAATCTTCTAAAGTTGTATATTCTATTCCACCGGTCAGACAGATACCAGCATTATTAACTAATACATCAATTTTTTCATATAATTCTATAGCTTTTTTTACTAAATATTCTACTTGTTTAGCATCAGTAACATCAGTAGGAATAGCCAAGGCAGATTTACCAGTTTCTCTGACTTCATTTGCTGTTGTGGCTAATCTATCTAATTTCCTAGCAGCTAAGACAATATTATATCCTTTTCTGGCAAATAAAAGTGCTGTTTCTCTACCACAACCTTGAGAAGCACCAGTAATTAAAACAGTAGGCAGCATAATTTTTTTTAGGTCAATTATAATTATAGATTTATAGGAATTATTGTAATGTAATTCTCTGGGAAAATAAAAGTTTACCGAAAAAATTATTCATAGTAATTATATTTATATAGTTAATGAATATTCTTTATGATAAATTTGCCGAAAATCAAGAACCATTTTCTATCACCTATGTAGGAATATTTCTACGTTTTTTTTAGGGCTCTGACTGAACCGGGAGATAGTGATAAATTGAGAACTAATAATAGTAATTATATTTATATAGTTAATGAATATTCTTGATGATAAATTTGCCGAAAATCAAGAACCATTTTCTATCACTTATGTAGGAATATTTCTACGTTTTTTTTTAGGGCTCTGACTAAACTGGTAGATAGTGATAAATTGATAACTAATAACTGAAATTACTTATCCTTTAATTTGATCTTTCTTCTCATTCTTGCCACAATTTGTAAGTCAACACTTTGATCTGTTTCATCCACAATTTCACCAGTTAATTCTTCTAATACATCTTCTAGGCTCACCACTCCTGAAACTCCTCCATATTCATCTAAAACAACCATCAACTGTTGACTATATTTCTGAAATTCTTTTAATAAGAAATCTACTCTCAGTGTATCTGGAATAAATCTAATATCTCGCATAAAGTCAGCAACTTTTTGATTCTCCTTTCCTTCAATTATGCCTTTAAGTAATTCATTTTTTAAAACCATGCCAACTACATCATCAATAGAATCTCTTATGACAATAATTCGACTATGTTGAGAACTAATAATATCTGATTTTACCTCAGCTATAATTGAGTCACTGTATAAATAAGTAGTCGCTATTCGAGGTGTCATAATATCCCATGCACTTTTATCATTTAGCCGAAATACTCTTCCAATCATTTCAGCTTCATCACCTTCAATAACTCCCTCTTTATATCCTATTCTGGTCAAAAACATTATTTCTGCTTCATTAGTAGTAGGTAATTTTTTTCCTTGAGTAAAAGGTGATGTAATTTTTTCCATGAACCAAACTATGGGAGTAAAAATAAAAGTTAAACCTTTTACAGGTAAAGCGATTATTAATGAAAATTTCATGGCATAGCGTTCTCCTAAAGTTTTAGGAATAATTTCGCCAAAAACTATTACTAAAAATGTCAAAATAGCTGAAAAAAATCCTAACCAAGTACTTCCAAAAACTGAGGCTGCAATATTACCAATTAAGATACTACCAACAATATTAAAAATGTTATTAATAATCACAACAGTGGCAATAGGGCGGTTAATTTTTTTCTTAATTACCCACAGTGCTAATGCTGCTGTTTTTTTAGATTGGGCTAACTGCTGTACTTTAATAGGAGAAACAGAAAGTAAAGCTGTTTCAGTAGCAGAACAAAGGGCAGAACCTATAAGAATAATTAAAACTATAATAATTAGCTTGAGCATACTCAACTAATAATTGGGTAATCTTAATAATACCATTTTTTATTTAGTTATGAAACCTTCTAACTGGTTGATTATATTAGTTCTCACTATTGGTGTTTTAGCAATATCTACTGGTGCAATATTAATTAGGTTGGCGAGTCTATCTGCGCGAATGAGTGGGATAGAGTTTAGTTTGGTAATAGCTGCCTCACGGCTGGCGATCGCCTCTTTATTATTAGTACCAACATGGTCAAAAATTAAGTGGCAAACTATCGAACTAAGGGCAATACTCTATGCAGGTGCAGCGGGGGTTTGCCTTGCGGCTCATTTTGTTCTTTGGGTTACTTCTTTATCTTACACTTCGATCGCAGCTTCGACTGCCTTGGTCACAACTAACCCCATCTGGGTAGCTTTGTTGTCGTGGTGGTGGTTAAAGGAAAGGCTTTCTCGTCGCACAGTTATTGGCATTTTAGTAGCTATAACAGGAGGACTAATAATTGGTTTAGCAGATATTGGTGGGGCAACTACAGTTAGTAACCCTGTTCTGGGAAATTTTTTAGCTCTTCTGGGGGCTTGGGCAGGTAGTTTATATATATTTCTGGGATATCAAGCTCGAACTAAGGGGTTTGGTATTGGAGGCTATATTGTGGTAGTATATGGCATAGCTGCAGTTGTATTATTGCCTATTCCTTTTGTTTCGGGTGTTGGCTACTTTGGTTATTCTGGTTCGGTCTATTTTTATTTATTGTTAATGGGGTTATTGCCTCAATTAATAGGGCATACAAGTTTTAATTGGGCAATGGGTTGGGTTTCTCCTACTTTGGTTACTTTGGCGGTTTTATTTGAACCTGTTGGAGCCAGTTTTTTGGGTTATTTATTGTTCGGTGAGGTGCCTTCTCTAATTACTTTATTGGGAGCAGTTATTTTATTAATTGGAGTGGCAGTTGCTGCCTTGAGTTCTCAAAAAAAATAGATGAAGAGTTTAGTGTAGGGATTTTAATTATTTGTGTTTTGCTAAAAAAATTTAGGCTAATCTCTACACTATTCTCCTCTCTCTTGACGACAATTCTATTTTGTTTCTGGGAGCATATCTTGACTATGGATAGTTATACGTTTAATAAGTTTAACTATCAATTTTTGTAAAAATTTAATGGTTTCTCTCATGCTAGAATTATGAGTTACTGCCCAAATATTTGTTATTAAACAACAGGTAGCAAACCCCAAAAGAATAAATGTTTGGATTCTAACTACTCCAACAATAAACCAGCTTCCGACATGGAGGATAATTATTAAGGCATAAAAACTGGCTACTAATGCCATTAAGTTAATTTCTTTTTTGGGTCGATGGAGGACTGTAAAAATTATTGGTTGTAAACTTGCTAGTACATTTGTAGGTACTATAAATCCACAAATTTCTACACAATATAGGTGTGAAAATTCGATGATGTTATTAAAGTCAAACATATTATAATTCTGTTGATAAATTTCTGTTTATGGTTGATTAATTCTGGGGTTTTATTTGAGGGTAATATCACATTGGTTTTTCAGTTGAATGTTATCAAAATTTATTGAGATTAGAAGGATTTTACTCTGGTTGAATATCTTATACAATCTCTGTGTTTCTATATTTTATTTTTACTGATATTACCGAATTTAATTTAATAAGATTAAATTTCATAAAATAGCTGTTTATTTTTTCCTTTTTTGCTTTTTATAAACTCCATCAGTCCAGAAATTTGTAAACATCATTAGCATTCCTCCAATAAAAATTGTAATTGCCATTCCAGCAGGAATTACAGTTTGCCAGTCAGTTGTTTCCATGTACTCCCTAATTAATTTAGTCAGGATATCTTGCCAATTATACCTTGTTATTAATTACTATGTGATTATATTAAGATTTATCAAAAAATATTAAATTAAGCAAAAAAATTGTTCTTTTTGTGACGTGTTGAAGGAGCAGTTATAATTTGTGGAGACTATTTTGTAAAAGCTCGCGATCGCCACTTTTTTCAACTACAAAAAAACCATAAAAATTGTCTGTTTTTTCTATATTTACTCCTTTTCTTAAAGGTTACTAATTTTTTTTTCTTTCTGGCCTAGGCCTTTTACATACAATGTCCCTAGGGATAAAGGTGGGGGTTGAATTTTGACTTTTGATTTTTGAGTTCCCTAAATTAAAGTGGTGTAAGGTTATTTTGCAATTTTTCTTAATATATCTTAATATATGTAAAAGAAGAGTTGAAGGATATGGCCGTGACTGATAAGCAAACATCCAAATGGAAGCCAAGTAAATTATTTCAAACCCTAGGCTATTTTGGGGTTATTCCATTTATCGGTAGTGTGAAATGGTTAGAAAAGTTATTTGGTAAAAAGACATTATTACCGCCAGACACATCAGAAGTTGTATTAGTAGTAGGTGCTAATGGTGGAGTTGGTAAGCGAGTTGTACCTAGACTACTGAAGCAGGGTTATCAGGTGCGATCGCTGGTTCGAGATGCGAAAAAAGCTCAAGAAGTTCTCGGTAATGATGTGGAAATAGTAACTGCCGACATTACCCAACCAGAAACTCTCACTCCTGAGATCTTCAAAGATGTGAGCAAAATTATCTGTTGTACAGGTACAAGAGTCGAAACTGTAGAGAAAGATAACCCAAACCGGGAGAAATATTATCAAGGCATCAAATTTTTCATGCCAGAAGTTGTTGAAGACCCCCAACTTGTGGAATACGAAGGGATGAAAAATCTAGTAGCAGCAGCAAAACCACAACTACAACCAAAAAATAACAAAATTTTGTTTGACTTCAAAAACCCTACCCAAGACCTCAAAGAAACCTGGGGTGCATTAGATGATGTTGTGATGGGGGGAGTTAGCGAAAGTTCTATTTGTCTTACAGATAGTGGTGCTCTTTTCTCTGGTAATGTCTCTACAGAAAACTCTGGTGGTTTCGTATCTGTCCGTACCCGCAATTTTGATCCCCCAACGAATTTATTTGGTTCTGCTGGTATAGAGCTGCGGGTGAAAGGAGATGGCAAGCGTTATAAGTTTTTCCTGCGCTGCGAAGATAAATGGGATGGGGTTGGTTATAGCTATTCTTTTGATACTGTTTATAATATCTGGACAACTATTCGCATTCCATTTAAAGATTTAATTCCAGTATTTCGTGCTAAAGTTGTAGAAAATGCTCAACCTTTTAATCCTAGTCAAGTTTATTCTTACCAATTAATGTTGAGTAAATTTGAATATAATAAAGAACTTAATTCTAGATTTGCACCAGGATTTTTTCAGTTAGAAATTGAGTATATTAAAACTTATGGTAGTGACGAATTACCTAGGTTTGTTTTGGTTAGTTCGGCGGGTGTAACTCGTCCAGGACGACCAGGATTAAATTTAGATGAACAAATTAAAATAGTGCAGCTTAATGACCAATTAAAAGGTTTATTAAATTGGAAATTCAAAGGTGAGGAGGTTGTTCGTTCTAGTGGTATTCCTTATACTATAATTCGACCTTGTGGAATGACTGAACAACCTGGTGGTCAAGCTTTAATATTTGACCAAGGGGATAATATTAAGGGTATTGTTAGTCGGGATGATATTGCTGAACTTTGTGTCAAGGTTTTGGAAGAAAATCAGGCTTGCAATACAACTTTTGAGGCGAAAGGGGATAAGGAAAATCAAGCAACTGTTGAAAATTGGGAGAGGTTATTTAATGGTTTAAAGCCTGATGTTAAAAAGTTACCTCTGACAGTTTAAATAAAGTATTTTTTTTTATCTACGAGGTACAGTTTTATATCCCCTTCCACTCCCCTTAAAAATTAGGGGGTTTTCAGATAAAATACATTGCTTTTCGAGTAATATCCAGTCTGCTTGCAATGGAAGTTTTACAAGAAACCGGGTTTATGGGAGACAGATATCAGAATGGGTATTTCATATCAACCCGGTTTCTCTGCTTTATTTATAACGACACTAACGGATTTAATATTATCTCTTTTTTTCTATGAAAATATCTAAATATTAGAATAAAAAAGGTGATTAAGTCTTGATTTTTGCAGATATTTAATAAGATTTGTCAGAGTCAGGCAATTATACTATCTCCATTCAGGTCAATATCAAACTCCTCTTCCCATTGCAACAGAGCATCTCCTGATTTCCAACCAGAACCGCGAGTAATGACACCCTGAGAATTGGTAGTCCAGATATAACCTTGCTCACTCAGGTTATTCTGACCTTGGAGTAGGAAGCGAGAACCTCCTGAGTTATTAGCTTCAACGACAACACCTTCCCAACTGGGGGTAGTGTTGTCGCTGTAATTCCTGGTCTCCATTGATTATCTAGTAGGTATGCTCTGCATCTTTGGCAAAAGTTGCTGTACCTTCGGATTCAATGTTTCCAGAGATGTCTATTCAATAAATTACATTCCCGCTACGTCCCAAGCTGAGCCAAAACCTCCGGGGTTAACTGTTTGATTAGGTGTGCCGTCATCATTCATCAACCAAATCCTGTTAGCTCCACTTTGATCACGCCAGTGAATGTCTGCCACTCCATCAGTATTGAAATCTGCTACTCCGGCTACATCCCAAGCTAAACCAAGGATTCCGGGGTGAACTGTTTGATTACGTGTACCGTCATCATTCATCAACCAAATCCTGTTTTGTCCATTGTTATGACTTTGATGACGCCAGAGAATGTCATCCACTCCATCGGCATTGAAATCTGCTACTCCGGCTACATCCCAAGCTAAACCAAGGATTCCGGGGTGAACTGTTTGATTACGTGTACCGTCATCATTCATCAACCAAATCCTGTTTTGTCCATTGTTATGACTTTGATGACGCCAGAGAATGTCATCCACTCCATCGGCATTGAAATCTGCTACTCCGGCTACATCCCAAGCTGAACGAAAACTTCCGGGGTTAACTGTTTGATTACGTGTACCGTCATCATTCATCAACCAAATCCTGTTTGGTCCATTTTTATGACTTTGATGACGCCAGAGAATGTCATCTACTCCATCAGTATTGAAATCTGCTACTCCGGCTACATCCCAAGCTGAATGGAAATTTCCGGGGTTAACTGTTTGATTACGTGTGCCGTCATCATTCATCAGCCAAATCCTGTTTGGTCCATTTTTATGACTTTGATGACGCCAGAGAATGTCTGCCACTCCATCAGTATTGAAATCTGCTACTCCGGCTACATCCCAAGCTGAACCAAAACTTCCGGGGTTAACTGTTTGATTACGTGTACCGTCATCATTCATCAGCCAAATCCTGTTTGGTCCATTTTTATGACTTTTATGACGCCAGAGAATGTCTGCCACTCCATCAGCATTGAAATCAAACTGGACTGGTTCACTTTCGTCGATATCGTTAACATTAATGGTCAACTGTTCTTGATAGCTGGCTACGTTTCTATCAGTAGTTTGAACTCGGATATTATAACTAGACTGACTTTCATAGTCTGGGGAATCATTGATTCTTAGTTGGTCAGCCTCAATAGTGAAGGCTTGGTTATCTTTATCTCCCTCACCTGTTACTAATTCATAAGTAAAGCTATCTCCTGAGTCGGGGTCGACGGTGTAAAATTCACCAACTACGCTGTTAGGTGCTACGTTTTCGTCAATATTTTTGTTGCCAAGGTCGAGGTCAGTGGGAGCTTCATTAATATCGTTAACATTAATGGTCAACTGTTCTTGATAGCTGGCTACGTTTCTATCAGTAGTCTGAACTCGGATATTATAAGTAGGCTTAGTTTCAAAATCTGGAGAACTATTGATTTTCAGTTGGTTACCTTCAATGGTGAAGGTTTGGTTATCTGTATCTCCCTCTCCTGCTACTAATGCATAAGTAAAGGTGTCTCCAGGGTCGGGGTCGGTTGTGGAAAATGTTCCAACTACACTATTGGCTGCTACGTTTTCGTCAATGGTTTCTTTGTCAAGCTCCAGAGCTGTGGGAGCTTTGTTGCTCTCTTTAACTTTTGTCGTTGCTTGAGCTTGAGCTGTTGTTGTTTCTACTTGACCGACCTTGTCTGTGGCTACGCTGTAGAAGGCGTAGGTTTTGTCAATTTCTCCCGTGTAAGTGGCTGAGGTTTCTGTGGTGTCGTCTAACCATAATTCAAAGTCACCTCCGTTTTCCGAGACGTATATATCATAGGTTGCTACACCACTGCCTTGGTCTTCTCCTGTCCAGGTAACTTCGATTTCTGCACCGGATGTCGTTTCTGGGAGTTCCTCTACTTTGCTGGTGGGTGCTGTAATATCAATGGTGTTGAATACGGGGGGGGTTGCTATGGGGTCGTTGGTGTCGAATACTATGCTGGCTTCCGCGTCGATGACATCCCCCGTCTGAACATCCTGCCCGGGACTGATGGTGTAGGATATAAAACCATCTCCTTCGGGTGGGTTGACGTTGGGTGGTAGGAACCCGGCGTCGAAGTCTGTGGGATATTCTCCGGTTTCCGGGTCGATGGTTTCTAGGGTGTATTTGACTGCTCCGGTTTCGGCGTTCATTTCCGCGTTGAAGTCTACGAAATAGCCGATGGTTTCTGTCAGGTCTATTCTTTCGGTGTAGTTTTGATAGCCAGGGGGGATTTCGATGTTGATGTCCCCGAAGCCAAAGTTGCCTAGTTCAAAGCTGTTCCAGTCTAGGTCGCTGTCTAGTTGTTGGGTGACGGTGACGAAGACTGCGGGGGCGTCTGCTTTTTCGGCGTCGTTTTCAAAGCGGATGGTGTAGGGGAGGGTTTGTGGGGATGTGAGCCAGTTTTCCTCCCCTACTCCTGCAGGGCCTATTATGTCGTTGGGATCCACCGCTCCTCCTATTGGTAGTTCTTGTCGCTCGACTGTATTGCAAGCACCAGTTATACATAGTCCAATTATGTAGCCAGGGGTACCTATTGGTGTTGTAGGAGCAAAAATACCTGTAGCATCAGACAAAAATTCTGCTCCTGTTCCTGCCCTTTTGTCTGCAGAGTCAAAATCTAAATCTTTTGCTCTCTTTCCCCTTTCGCTGTCTTTCAAGTTCTTGTCATTAACCATATCAATAGCAGCACCCCTAGTAAGTAACCCAGATTTTCCACCATTTCCCAAATACTTTTTTTCTCTTTCTCTTAGCTTTTTTGCACGCTCTATCATCCGTTTTATGGAATCATTTTTATCTTTACTTTTCAATCCCTCCGGATCAATATAATCTACCGGACCATTTCCAACATACCGATACAAATTCTCATCCCCCCCATTCAACCCAATAGGGTCCATAGAAACAAACCGCCCAGTCTCCCCATCATAAAACCTTGCCCGCATAAAATCAAGACCATTAGCCTCCTCCATCACCCCAAACTGCCCCACAAACTCAAACTGATTCGCCACCTGCTCCTGCTCAAACACATCCTTACCAAAAGGCGCATAATGATAACGATTCACATAATCTCCCTGACCATCACTCAAACCCACCGTCGAACCAATAGCATTAAAATCATAAAAATTCCCCTCACCATCACTATCAACCCGACTCACCAAACCCAAACCATGGACATAACGAGCCACCAAATCTCCATCTTGAAACTCACCGACCACATTCCCAAAACCAAAAGGGTCTACCAAATATTCCGTGCGGTTGCCATCATAAACCGTTGCAATGCGATTACCCAAAACATCATATTCATACTCAGTCTCAATACCATCAGGTTCAACCACCTTCACCAAACGATTTTCCACATTATATTCATATTGCCAAACATTACCCCCCTCAGTCTTCTCAATTAAATTCCCATCGGCATCATATTCATACTCAATATCACCCACCTGACCATACTGGTTGAGATTATTAGTCTCGTAATCAGTATTCTGACCATTAACCTTAGTCGAAATACGATTACCCACAGCATCGTAAGTGTAACTTAAATTCTGGTCAGGAATTTCCGAATTACTAGAATCAAACTTAGCAGAAATCAACTGCCCCACAGCATCATAACCATATTCCCAATCACCATCCAAAGTTTTCGCTGTACTGCGCCGCCCCAAATCATCATAGCTGTATTCAAACTGAGAATTAACCTGATTATCCGCATCAAAATTAGTTAACTTAACCAACTGCCCCACATCATCATATTCATAAACAGTAGCAGTACCATTACCATTTTCCTCCTTTGCCAAACGCCCGATATTATCATAACTGTATTGAACAATTAACTCATTCTCCCCATCAGTCAACTTCCGTAAACGACCCACACCATCATAACCATACTTAACTATCCCCCCAGAATCATCAACCATACTGCTGCGACGATTATTTTCATAAGTAAATTCCAACCACCGCTCCGTAGGATAAGTAATCTTAGTCAGACGGTCTGCATCATCATAAACCATCACAGTTTCCCCAGACTCATCAGTAACCTTAATCAAATTACCACGGTCATCATACTCATAATTTAATGAATCACCATTACCAAACTGCTTGTGAATCAGACGGTCTACATCATCATAACTATAACCAACCTGTCCTTCTCGACGGTTAGTAGTCAAAATCAGATTTCCTTCACTGTCATACTTAAAGCGATCGCGACTCCCATCAGCATAAATAATATCCGTGGCATTCCCCCGGTCATCATAACTATACTTAAGCTGATTATCCTTAGCATCCGTCACCACGGACAACTGATTAAAATTCGGTTCATATTCAAAATTAGTAGTATTCCCATCAGCTCCCGTCTGAGCGAGAAGACTACCACAGCCACAATAAATAAAACCAGTCACACTACCATCAGGAGCAACAACCTGACTCAAATTGCCATTCTGGTCATAACGCATCTGTGTTTGTCGCCCCAGAGCATCAGTCATTTGCCCAACTTGACCCCGGTCATTCAACAGCATATTAGTAGTGGCACCATTAGCATCCCTCACCTGTACACTACCATCATCCCGATAAGTATACTCAACCTTCTCGCTGCCATCACCCCAACTTTCTTCTATCAACCGCCCCTGTCCGTCATACTTAAACAGACTTTTCGTACCATCAATATCAGTCACAGAAGTAATAGCAAAACTATCATTGTAAGTATAGCTAACCGTTCCATCCGGTGTGGTCACACTCAACAACTTCTCACCAGTACCATCATAACCATAATTTGTCACCCATCCACTACTGTCAGTTGTCCGAATAATTCGACCTTGACTATTGTAAACAAAATCCGTTTTCTCCCCATTACTATTCTCCCAACTGGTGAGGTGGCCATTAGTGTAAGTTGTTTGGAGGCGATCGCCATTAGTATTCTCCAGATAGTCCAGACGACCATTAGACCGGAATCTAATAATAGTACCATCACTCTGTCGGAGCTGATAAACATCTTCCACCTTAGTCAGAACCATAGTTATATTAGGGGGACTAGCAAAACTACCATCATCCTGGGACTCAAAAACCAGACGACTAGGGCCATTTTCAATAGCAACATTGCCATCCTCATCAAGCACCGCTCGAATATCCCCAAAGAAAGTCTGACCACGACCAAGGGAACCCAAACGATAGCGAACGACAATATCCTGATTATTACTCGCCTGCTGCAACTCAAAACCCAGTAAGCGACCAGCATCATTAGTATATTCCCCCAACTTGCTCAGAGTCGTCGCATTTTCTGCCAAAACTCTTTCATAGTCTGCGGCAGTGTTCCCAATAGAAGCCACAAAATTATTCCAAACCTCATCCCACGCAGAGTCAGGCACATTATCAGGACGTAACCTTTCCTTAAAACTATTCCAGTCAACCTCCTCATCAGGAGTCACCGCATTAACAGTAAAATTAATTTGTTCTCCAACACCCACAGTTGGTTTCACCAGGATATTAAAACTATCCTTCGCCCCAGGAGGCAAAACCCCTGCCACCCCCTGACTATTAATAGCCAAAAATTGTACAGGTTCATCAGTCCATTCCCCTGTAAATGGGTCTTGTAATTCAGCCCCCTCTGCCACCAAATTAAGTAAAGGAGCAGGAAAATTACTATCAGTATCATTAGTGTAGTGAATAACCACATCTCCTTGCCACCAAGGACGCACACGTTCTGGTACATTTAAATTAATAGTTAATTCTCCTTGGGGTACCTCATTTACACTAAAAGTTTCTTGAGCAGTCGCAGTTTCCCCCTCATCTGTAACTTTAACCTGATATTTACCAGGTGGGAGACCTCCCAAATCAAAAGTCGCCTGTAAGTTACGTTCATTCTGCCAGACTATCTCATCAGCATTTGTAGACGAGCCATTACCAACCAAACTAACTTGACTTGCCAAGGAAAAAGACGAACCCTGTAAACTAATAGTAGTTTCACCACTATTACTGCCAGTTTCAGGAGTAATGTCAGAAATTTTTAAAGGCAACTCTTCTTCATTAGGAGTTGCCTCCAGGTTGAGAGTGTAGAAATTATCGTCCCCAAAGTTGGCCACCCGCACGAAATAATCACCCGCTTCTAACCCCTGATTAAAAGACGCACCATTCCAAGAAGTGGCAGTTACAGATTTAATAACTTGACCATGATTATCATATAAAATTACTCCAGCATTTCTGTCTAAATTTTCTATTTCTAACTCAAAACTGCTGTCTTTATTAAGTTCAAAACGATAGTAATCAAAAGTATCAATATCGCTGAGGAAGTCATTAAAACTGTGGTTGCCAACAAGAATATTTAAGTCCCGGGCAGTGTTGAAAGAGTTCCCAGCTTTATCTACTATTTCCACAGCAGACATTTCTAGATTGTAGGGAGTATTAGTTTGACTATACCAACCGGAAGAATTTGAAATTCTGGCATAATAGGTCCCTGAGTCCAGGTTAAAATTCATAGGTTCATCTGTATCTTGACCAGAAAAATATTCGCTTCTTAATGATTCATTATTCTGGTTATAAAGATGAATGTAAGCTGCATCATCTAAACCAGAAAGATGGAAATTAATTCTGCTATCTTCCTTCAACTCAAATTGATAATAATCGTACCTATCAATATCTCCTACCCAATCTTGAAAAGTTTTATTGCCTTTAAGAATACCAACATCTTTTGCTTCTCCTATCGTATTACCTGAATTATCTGCAATAGATACTGCAGACATTTCTAATTCATAAGGAGTATTAGTCTGACTATACCAACCGGAAGAATTTGAGATTCTGGCATAA
>JAGGDU010000030.1 GCA_018457135.1 Trichodesmium erythraeum GBRTRLIN201
GATCTGTTATTCTTACTATTATATCTGTTGCGACCAATATGGGATTGCTATAGTAATTTAAACTTTTGTCTAAATTGAAGTCTTACCATTGTACTTTCTAACAACTTTATTTATTTAAATTGCTAATTATCTAAGTTAAATTTTTAGCTAAGTTATCCTCAGTTAAATTTATTAAATTAGTCAATTACTCCTTGGTTTAGTATTAGGTAATTAGGAGTATTTTTTGATATTTATCGAAAGATTAAGTTTACCTTGTCCGCCCATCGGGCAACTTTTTATTTGTTTGTTTTGAATATATATCTTGTCATTTTATTCATTAATTAGTTGTGGGGGAACAGCCCAAGACAAAAAACGGACAGACTAGACCAGGGTAACTTACCCTATTCCGCTTTCGTCCCATTTTGGGAACAGAGTAAAAGGTTCGGAACTTTGGCTCAGTAGAAGTCCCCCCGTACCTAAAACCCAGAGAAGATATTAATTCCCAAATATAAATTACTACCAAAAAGTCCAAGAAGTAAGTTAAAAACACCCAGGAGTGACAGTTGAATTCTGGGCAACGGATAAACATCCCTTAGGGTTAAAGCCTATATCTAGAAGAAGAGTTTGGGCTCAGTTCGGAGAACAAGCGATCGCCTTCAAAAACTAATCATAATTGTCTTTATTCCTCTAGTCTATTTCTAATTTTTATACATTTATTTTCATCAAATTCAACTAATAAAGTTTAATTGTTTAGAAAAGCTGTATCAGGAAAGTTTTGAAATATCCAGCTATTTAGTGGCTTCTCTAGGAGAGTTTCTAATAAAGACTTAATTCGCCTCCCCCCAAGCATTAAGTTCCTTTTTTCTTTCATACGAATTGATAAAACATCTAAAATAGAGGGTTGAAATTCAATTATTAAATTATATTTTTCTTTCGTTAGTTCAATGTATTGTTGCAAAAAATTCTGTCCAATTGCGATGACAAATTCCAAGGGAAGTAAATCAAAAACAACAATATTATCCCCAAGTCTTCCCAGTAATTCTGTTCTGCCTATATAATTACTAAAATACCATCTAACTTCAGTATCAAAATGACGTTATATCTCTGAATAATCAGGAATATTACCTTCACTAAATGACTCCATAATACCACTACAAATTGTTTATCCTGTGTGATTATTAGTTAAATCTGATGCTCCAATATTGCTAGTAAAAATAATTACAGTTTGTTTAGTAATTTATTTAGATATTTAAACTACAATTAGACCTTTGGCTTCAGTCTTGGTTATTATTAAATCGTAGTCAATGTGAGCAAAAATTGCTCTGTCTATCTTCTGCTTTTGCACCAATTTCTATAATAAAAAAAAACTGCCTATACTGTCTCAATAAAATTCTTAGGTCGGTCAAGATGTTAGTCAGACAAATTTTAGGTTTGACGACTTAGGAAAGAAATAATTTTTAGCGATCGCCTTAGGAAAACCCGTGAATTTATCTTGGCTTACTCCCAGTGAATATAAACCATTAATAGAATGTAATAGCCAACGGGAAATTATTTAAATAGTTGGAAAAACAAAATAATTAGCAAGTTTTTGATCAAATAAAATTTCCACTATTAAACAAATATATTTTTTATGATTTGGCAAAGCTTTATCTCTGGCGTCGCAAATTACCATAATATCAGGATAGAAGAATGTATTAGTAATTTCTATATGAGCCTTCATGTCCGACATATAGGTGCGACCACCACTGTGTCCGAGATAATTTATTAACAGTGCAAATAAGTTGCCAGCAATGGTAACATAGCCATCACTAGCACCTGCCATTGCATATAATTGTCCATCAATATATTTGTGTTTAATAGGGCTAAATTCTTCTTTTAAATATTCTTCAGGAGGAATGTAATTTGTGTTTTAGTTAGCAATCATATTTTTAAAAATAGAAGTTTTGTATAATTATATCATTAGCAATAATAATAAACCAGAAAATCCCTTTATTAAAATATATTCCTCAAAAATTTAGCTACTCTAATTTTGTAATAATTCAATAGCTAAATATTTACCTACTTTTTTGGTTTCCTGGTATCTATTATTATTAGTTATAATCCCAAAATATTGTTCATTAAAAATATAAATAAAAATGGAACTTTGGAATATTCCTGCTATTGACCAACACGCTCATAATTTGTTACAACCAAAAGCGATCGCTCATTATCCTTATGCTGCTGCTTTTACCGAAGCCCATCATACCGATATTATTAATTACCATAGCTGTAATACCCTATTTTATCGTCGAAGTTTACGGGATATGGCAGACTTATTAAAATGTGAACCGCAAGAATCAGAAATATTAGCAAAACGAGATAATTTAGGGTTAGAAAATCTAACCAAAACTTGTTTTAACGCAGCCAACCTAGAGACTATTTTATTAGATGATGGTTTTCTCCCAGAAGAAATTTTACCTTGGCAATGGCATCAACAATTTGTAGGTGTAAAAAGATTATTAAGAATCGAAAATCTCGCCCAAAATCTAATTCCTCAAGTAAATAGTTTTGGCGAATTTTTGGAAAGATTTAGAGTAGAAATTGACCCCCCGTCCCAAGAAGTAGTGGGTTTTAAAAGTATTGCAGCCTATCGCACAGGTTTAGAGATTCAACCAGTCAATATAGAATTAGCAAAATCTCAATTTAATACTATTAAAAAAAATTCAGGAGAAAAATTACCACGTCTCAATCATAAATCTTTAATTGACTTTTTAATAATCCAGACATTGGAAATAGCTGCAAAATATAAAATGCCAATACAATTTCACACAGGATTTGGCGATCCAGACTTAGATTTACGTCAATCAAATCCTCTACATTTGCGATTTTTATTAGAAGATAATCGCTTTCAAAATACTCCCATTATTTTATTACATGCTTCCTATCCTTATAGCCGTGAAGCAGGTTATTTAGCATCAGTTTATCCTAATGTTTATATTAGTTTTGGGTTAGCTATACCTTCCTTAAGTATTGCTGGAATGAAACATGTAGTCAGACAATTAATGGATGTAGCACCTATTAGTAAATTGATGTATTCTTCAGATGCTCATTTGATTCCTGACCTGTATTATTTAGGTGCTAAATGGGGGCGAAAAATTTTGGCATACGTGTTAGAGGAATCAGTCAAAGATGGAGATTTAACTATTAATGAAGCTGAGGAAATAGCTGTAGATGTTCTTAGAAAAAATGCTACTGATATTTATCAATTAGATATGTAATAATATGATGCATCATTTATTCTAATTATTCTTATTTTTGTCACGACAATGTTAGCGAGAGTCTCTTGCTCCCTTATTGAATTGATAATGGATAGTTACCCCTTTAACAATTGATTGTGGAGAAAACATCCTTAATCATAATTGATGTAACTTGTTTGTATCAATGTACACTTATTCGCAGTAAAATAGAGGCATTTCTAGTATGGTAAATCAAACCATTTCACTATTTGTAGGTTGGGTTGAGATAACAAAACCAAAAATATATAGCACAACCCACTAAAATTGGGATATCCTACTATTAATATTCCAATGTTTTTTCAACCAAAATTTATTATCTTATAGTACTTTTCAAATTAATGATCTCACGTCAGAAGCAAAATAGGCGTTGCATAAATAGAGAATAATTTTAGTACTTTTGTCAAATGAGCATCTTGCCTGTTCCTGATATTTTTGGGCTAGTAGAATGTCTGCTCCAATTATATTCATCCCTAAATTCAGCAACACCGCAAAATATTGTAGGGATGTTCGATGGAATATCCCTACTAGCTAAAAAAAATACTTTCATATAAGTTTTTGTTAGGTTAAGCGACAGCGCAACCAAACCTACACCTATTCCTACAACTATTCCCTCCTGCTTCCTTCTTCCTTTCTCCTCCCCTACAATAAATCCTTAAACTTAGGATGATTAGCCAAACTCTTCAAAACCTTCTTAATATCCTGCGATCGCTCCTTTTTAACAATCAAAGTCACATTCCCATCCCTAACAACAACCACATCCTCCAAACCAATAGTTACAATAGTATCATCATCATCGGTAGCAAAAAAAATCGACCTCTTCGTATCCAACCCCAAATGATTAGCCAACTCCACATTCACACTATCCCCCTTAACCAAACGTTCCAAACCATTCCAGTCACCCAAATCATCCCAACCAAAAGCCACAGGTAACACAAAAGCCTTATCAGTCTTCTCCATCACTGCATAGTCAATACTCTTTTTCTCCAACTGAGAATAACCCCCAGGACCCATCGTCTCCAAAACAGTCATCATTGTTGGCACATATTTTCGCAACTCCGCCAACATCACCCCCACCCTGAAAACAAAAATACCGCCATTCCAACTAAAACGCCCCGTTGCTAAAAACTCCTCCGCCTTCTCTCGGTTAGGCTTTTCTGTAAACCGTGCCACCTGATAAACGTCAAACCCGCCAAAATTTCCTGCTTTTTTTCCCTGTTCAATATACCCATAACCAGTAGAAGGAAAAGAAGGTTTCACACCTAGGGTGACAATAGCCTCCTGGTTAGTGGCCAATTCTGCTGCTGCCTCCAGAGTCTTATGGAATATTTCTGGCTCACCGATCCAATGGTCAGCTGGAAAAAATCCAACAACTATATCTTCCCCATAACGATGTGCCGCTTCTATTGTTGTCCAAGCAACAGCAGGAGCAGTATCCCTTCCTTCCGGTTCTGCCAATATATTTTCCTGTGGTATTTGGGGTAACTGTTGTGCCACACCTGCGGCCAACATTGCCGAAGTCACAACCCATAAACCACCCCAATCATTAGATAATGGGAGTAGTCTCTGTGCTGTGGTTTGTAACAAACTTTTACCACTACCGTCAAGAGAAAGAAACTGTTTAGGCCGATGCTTACGACTCAGGGGCCAAAAACGTTCTCCTTTTCCACCAGCAAGAATAACAGGTATCATCAGATTCTAGATTATTTAATAGACTTAAATAATTCCATTTTAAGTTTTGATTGTCAGTTTCTCCAAAATTATTAAGTAGATTAGTAAACTTTTAAACTGCAAGGTCTTAGTTAGAGCAATAATCTTACTTATAAGTTTATGTTTTTATTTTTCAATAATTTATGAATAATAGTTCTTCTAATAACTCCCAGCCTATTTTCTTGAAATTGTGGTTCTGGATACTTATATTACTGTTAAGTGGAACCATAACTACTTCTTTGGGAGCAATAACTGCTTTGTTTGCCCCTGTTGAACCAGAATTTATAACTCAGCTACTCCAAGAGTTTATTCCAGATATTATTGTTTGGCGTAAACGCTTACCTTACCAACTTTCACGACCTATGAATATCCTAGTGATGGGAATTGATGAAGTTCCTGGGGTAACAGAAGATTCTCCTAATGTATTTGAAGGCCGTAGTGATACTTTACTATTAGTACGAGCTAATCCTAGGAAGAAGACTGTAAGTTTACTTTCTGTACCACGAGATACTAAAGTCCAAATTCCTGGAATAGGTCTTGCTAAAATTAATGAAGCTAATCTATATGGGGGACCAAAACTGGCAAAAAATATTTTAAAAAATACTCTGAATAATGTTGAGGTTGATCGTTATGTGCGAGTAAGCAAAAAGGGGTTTCGAGAATTAGTAGAACAATTGGGTGGGGTAGAAGTTTTTATTTCTCAACCTATGTTTTATATTGACAATACTCAGCAGTTAAAAATAGATTTACAGCCAGGTTGGCAAACTCTCAATGGAGAACAAGCGCAGCAATTTGCTCGTTTCCGAGACGAAGTTTATGGCGATATTGGGAGGGTGCAAAGACAACAAGTTTTGCTAAAGGCCCTGCGAAGTCGTATTACTAATGTGACAGTTTTACCTCGCCTACCTCAAATTATTCGGGTGATGCAGAAGTATGTTGATACTAATTTAAGTTTTCCGGAAATGCTGGCTTTGATCAGTTTTAGTCTTGACTTGGAGCGAGATGATTTAAAAATGGTAATGTTGCCAGGAAGACCTAGTTCTAGAAATGAGTATTTTGCTAGTTATTGGATTATAGATCAGGCGGGTCGCGATCGTGTCCTAGAACAATATTTCGATTTCAAGTTAGACAAGTTTAATTATGACAATATATATAAAAAATATAAAAATGAAATTTTGCCACAAGAAAAGAAAATAGCCGTGCAAAATGCCTCTAGTCACCCTCAAGTAGCAACAAAATTTGCTCAGTATTTGCGTAACGAAGGATTTGACAATGTTTATGTAGTTCCTGACTGGTCTGACAAACAACATTTGACTCAAGTTATTGTTCAAGGGGGTTATTTAGATTTAGCAGAAGTTTTGCAAAATACTTTGGGTTTTGGTAATATTGAACCAACTTCTACAGGTGAGATAGGTTCTGATTTGACCATTAGATTAGGGGAAGATTCTATTAATAAAATTAATCTTTTAGAAAAAAATGAAGTTGAAGCCAAAATTGATTCATCAGACCTTTAATATAGAGATTAGAGAATAGGAAACCAGGAAAAACTTGAAAGAAAAATTTCCCGACTATAATCAAATCTCATTAATTAGCCATGCTCAAAATGATTTGATCACATCAATTTCTTCCAATTCCCAATTTCCAATTTCGTAATATTTTCCCACAGTGAGTATTCAAAGAGACATGATATTAGGTAGCACTGCTTGATAAAACCAATATCAAACGTCAAAATAAGTAACATTTTAATGTTTATTTTCTCCTTCTACTGAGGCCGTTGCCGGCTACTAACTTACAAGCATCAAACCTCAAGGCGACCACAAAATTTACTCTTTGACTGACTCCAAGATCCCTATTTAGGACAATCATAAATTCTAGGCTTAACAGCATATCTTGAATGTGAATACAGCTACAGCAAGTTGTTGAGGCTGTAACCCCCAATTTTTCGGTAAATCTTCTTTGGTTGTTTCCTATGCTACTTTCCTTCCTCCCAATTTCCTGCTGTCTATCGAAATAACTCTACCCCATCTCTTCCATCAATAGCTTGCATATAAACCTTCACCTGTTCTTCCTTAGAAGTGGGTAATTTTTTACCTGTAAAATCTGGATGAATAGGCAACTCTCGATGACCCCTATCCACTAAAACAACTAATCTAATTACCTCTGGGCGACCATACTCAACAACTGCATTCAAAGCAGCTCGAACTGTTCGACCTTTATAAATCACATCATCAACTAACACCACAATCTTACCAGTAATATCCACAGGAATTTCTGTTTTTGCCGGGGTTCGCATTCCCACTTGGTCCAAATCATCTCGATAAAAGGTAATATCTAATGCTCCCACAGGTACTTTAACTTGTTCTAGTAATTCAATTTGATTTCCTAAAACTTTTGCTAGTGGCACTCCTCTAGTATGAATACCTAATAACAGCAATTGAGATAAATCTCCTGACTTTTCAATTACTTGGGAAGCCAGACGAGTAACACTACGCCGTAACTCTTTTGCCGATAAAATTTCTACTGTCTTGCTCATTTATTCACCAAAAAAAATTGGTCTGAAACGTCCCCCATAAGTGGGCGACTTTGTAAATTTGTTTTTATTCTATGAGTATTTTATCGTATTTTTAGTTTAAATAAAAATAAGGACAATAGTAAAATTTTCTATCATCATTTATTAATGCCATTAGCCTTTATATTGTATAACAACTGGACATTAATATAGTTTTAAAGAGTATTTTCTTATTTTTCATAGCATTAATCATCATTTCTTCAATTAGCCTGGTCTTGGCTATTGTCTAATCAGCCTTTCAGTAAAAATTATCAGACATTCAGCTAATAAACTAGATAGTAAAAGTTCTGGGAATAACTCTTGCGAGCTTTGACTTATAACAATGTTCTCAGTCATAAATTAACTCAACTTGAACTGTAGGTGCTGTAAGCATTTTCCAGTAATACTTTGATTCTTTATTAGCACAAAGCTACCAGATTTTGGACAAAGTAAAAAATGCTATAGAACTATGAGGTCAGCTTTTTAGGTTACAGAACTGTTAAAGGAAATCCTTAAATAGTCCGTATTGGAGCTATATTTTGGATCAAACTGATATATTTTTTAGATGATATTTCTCTCGAATAATCTCATAAACAACGGTAACTAAATATTTGATAAATCGAACAGTTTAATTCCTATTAGTTTCCTAGATTTTCTTAGAGAGAAATATGCTGAAATAACCCTACCCTTCAGAGAGAGTAGGGCAAATGGTTATGATTGACACAAAATACATTGCGTTTATTTTTGCTCTACATCTGCTGAACAGTATATTTTGAGCCAAGGAGCTATAAATCAAATAATATCCTTCTTCCCTGCAAGTCTTTAGCCTGAGTATTCAGAAAAACTTTGCTCCTACTAACAAAGATTCATTTTACTAAAACTTTTTCTGAGTTGGAGTCAGAAATAATAGCAGAGAAAAGCCACAATTCCTTGAGCTGCTTGATTGAATCTACTTATTTTCCCCCCTCAAAAAGAGATGGGGATTTCTCATGATAAATATGACAATATTTAGTCTTAACTTAAAATCATGTTATTGCCATTTCCTCTTCTAACTCCTCTTCTTCAACATCCACATTCCCATCTACTTGACGCAAATGAATATGTTTACGTCCTAAGGAAATTTCAAACTCATCTCCTGGTTGTAAATCCATTTGTTTAGTATAAGCTGCACCAATTAGTAAATTACCATTAGATTGTACGCTAATCCTATAACTAGCAGAACGTCCCCCGCGCCCATTACCATTTTGTTTCCCATCTAATTTAATACCTTCAGCATCAATCAAAGCATTCAAAAATTTCATCATGTTAACTCGTTCAACACCATTTTTTGTAACGGTGTAGTAGCCACATGCCCTAGCTTTATCTTCCTTAGTTTTATTACCTAAGTCTTTTACTTTTGTAAGTAAATCTTCCCCTTGTAAGGGATCAGGATTTTTCTTTTTTGACATGTTTTCATTCCTATATAACTTTACTACATTTATCAACTTTTGTCTTGGCTTTTTTTAATTCCAATAAACAATAGCTTGATGTTTGCTTGTAAAACTATATTACACTAATTATCCAAATATTTCATTTATTCAATTAAATTTTTAATATAAAAATCTAAGAATAGTGATTGATTAAATTCAGCAATCATCTATATAGTATGTAATATAAGCGTTGAGAGATTAACTATCAACTATTAACCTATTTAGTTGAGTGGCCATTTGATATAGTTACAACTATAAATTACTCTAGCTCCTTTGAATTAAGGTAGTATACAATGAAGTTAACTACTCGTGGACATTATAGTGTTAAGGCACTTTTAGATTTAAGCTTACAACAAAGTAATACACCAGTATCTGTCAAAGAAATAGCAGTACGTCAAAACATACCTGTAGCCTATCTTGAAAAGTTACTAATAGAGATGCGTCGTGGAGGTTTAGTTGTATCATTTCGTGGGGCTCAAGGTGGATATCAACTAGCTAAATTACCAGCTCAAATATCTTTAGGAGAAATACTAGAATCTGTTGGTGAAACAATTGAACCTTTGTTTAAATATACTCCTAATGCTAGCCATGCAGAAGACTGGGTTACTTATTGTATCTGGCATCGGATCCATAAAAAACTTTCTGAAGCTCTTTACAATATTTCCCTAGAAGATTTATACTACGATGTTCGTAGTTGGCAAACTGTAGTAGGAGAAGAAACAAATTTTGTGGTTTAGTTTTTGATAGTTTAAGTCTAAAGTTGTAAAAGTTAATCAGTGGTTAAATGATTAGCAAGAATTATTCACTCAAATAAATTTACAATTATTGAATTACTGTGACTTATAACTATACTTTCATTGTTATTTTTATAGCTGCTTGTCTAGATTATTTGATTGGCGATCCTTGGAGTTGGCCACATCCTGTAAAAGTTATGGGATGGATAATTACTCATTACACTCAAATGATTTTTCAACTCAGTAAAAATTATAGAGAGAACTTCCCTAGCTTTGTACTGAGATTTGCTGGTATTTTACTAACAATCACTCTTGTTTTCGGTAGTGGAGTTATCAGTTGGTTAATTGTTCAAGCTTTACGAATAAATTTTGTCCAATTTCCTTTATTAACTGTAATATTAGAAAGCATTCTATTAGCTAGCTGTTTTGCTGGTAAAAGTTTAAATACTGCAGCTAAAGACGTACTTAAACCTGCCCTAGGTGGTAATTTAATTCAAGCACGCCAAAATTTAAGTTTATATGTAGGTAGAGATACAGAAAATTTATCAATTTCAGAAATATTTCGCGCAGTTTTGGAAACAGTCACAGAAAATGCTACAGATGGGGTAATAGCACCATTATTTTATGCTTTAGTAGGAGCAATAATACCTGATGTAGGCAGTATACCTTTGGCCTTTGCGTACAAAGCTGCCAGTACATTAGACTCAATGGTAGGCTACAAAGAAGCACCTTATACTCATATAGGATGGTTTAGTGCCAAACTAGAAGATATTTTAACCTGGTTACCTTGTCGCTTAAATGTATTGACTATAGCGTTCCTCTCTGGCAAACCTCTATATGTTTGCAAAATATGTCAAAGGGATGCAGTCAAAGACCCAAGTCCTAATGCTGGTTGGAGTGAATGTGCCTATGCTGCAACATTGGGAGTACAAATGGGTGGTGCCAACTCTTACAAGGGGACGGTTAAATATAAACCACTATTGGGAGAAGCGACTCATCCAATTACAGCAGAAACTATTGATCGGGCATTACAGTTAACTCGTTACTGTTTTTTAATCTGGTTAGGATTATTTTTTATAATACTAGGCATTTAGGGTATGAACATTGGTAAATTCTGTTTGCCTAGCATTTGAGCACCAAAAACTAAGTAATTTTAGTTATTATCAGTACTGATCCCTGAAGTCAAGCCTTAAAATACATATCGCGAACATTTTTTTCCTCCTTAAAATAGGCAGGAGACCTAGTTTTTTGCTCACAAATTACTTTTGCAGCAGATGAGGGAACTACCGGATCTATAGGGTAAATGCTGAAAATGTACCTTACCAGCAACACCAAACTGCTGTAATATAGAATCTGATGGCCTTGCTATATCAAAGTATGAAAATCAAAATTGAACAATCTAAACTATTTGTTATTCAATAGTTTAGCAATTACCAAAAATACTAATCATACCCACACTAGAGCAACCCTAATCCAATTGATTATATAATCAATACAAGGGTTACACATAACTAACATATCTACAATATCTAGTAGGGGGTTTCCCGCCGGAAAACCCCTAGATATAGTCTATGATTTGATATGCCTAGCTTAGTTATCATAAGTTTATAATTCTATAATTACTTCAACTTTCCCTACTCTCCTACTCCCAATATCCCAAAAATTTCAACTAGGAAACTGTGATAGAACCCAGTAACCTTTCCACAACTGTTTTCGTCTGTCTTCCTCCTACGGTTATTAAACGATGGGAAAGTACATAAGGAACAAGAAACTTGACATCATCAGGAATAGCATAATTTCTTCCGGATAGAAAACCTAAAGCTTGAGTTGCTTGATGTAAAGTAACTGTTCCACGAGGACTAACACCTAGTGTAATTTCTTCATCTTCCCTTGTTGCTCTAACCAGTTTGAGAATATACTTTTTCAAAGACTCATCTACTTTGACTAAGCTGCATAAACGACGTAACTCCTGTACTTCCTCCAAAGTAATGCAAGCTTTTAGTGTCTTAACTCCTGAACCTTCAGAAATTCTTTGTAGCATCTGAAGCTCTTCCGACTCTGTAGGATAGCCTAATGTTAGAGATAAAGTAAAACGATCCATTTGTGCTTCTGGCAATGGAAATGTTCCCTGATACTCAATTGGGTTCTGAGTTGCAATTACAAAAAATGGGTTAGGAACAGAACGCGACACCCCATCTATGGTAACCTGTTTTTCCTCCATTACTTCCAAAAGAGCAGACTGAGTACGAGGTGTTGCACGATTAATTTCATCCGTCAATAGGACGTTTGCAAAGACCGGGCCGGGTAGAAATTCAAATTCTCCACTGCGAGGATTCCAAATATTAGTACCAGTAATATCAGTGGGTAGTAAGTCAGGAGTACATTGAATTCGCTGAAACTTTCCAGCGATCGAATAAGCTAAAGATTTTGCTAGTAAGGTTTTACCTACACCGGGAACATCTTCTAGAAGAACATGACCCCCTGAAAGTAGAGCTACTAATACTAACTTGATGCCATCTTCTTTGCCCACAATAGCTTGACTCAGATTTTCTTTTAGCTTTTCAATACTTTCTATCATAAAATTATTAATGTAGTCATTTCAAATAAGAATAAAATACTTTTTCACCTAAAACCTTTTCAGAGTAAGAAAGCTTTCTTTCAATCTTAACTGAAATAACTATAGTTTCCATGAATCAAGATTAACCATGAAACGTCCCTACTAAATTATAGGAGGAAGCTTTGCGAGCTTCAGTAAAAATGTTTTATAGTACTAACAAACTTTGTGCGATCGCTATGCAGAACACAAAAACCATGAATCAAATTGTGATTACCTAAGAATATAAAAGGAATAGGATTAATTCCCATCCCTTAAATTAAATCTGATTTTACTTACATAATTTCTCAAAATAATTGGGTATTGCCACTCCACCTTGAATGGCAAAATATTTCTGGAGGGTTGCTCACTCCTATATCATTACAAAAACAACTTCTGACTTCTGACTTTGTTATTGGTCACTAGAGAAGCTCTATCTTCTACCACCACTACCTCGTTCTTCTCGTGGCCTGGCCTTATTAACTTTGAGAATACGTCCCATTAATTCAGAACCATCCAGTCCCTCAATTGCTGCTGTCTCTTCATCTTCACTCTCCATTTCTACAAAAGCAAAGCCCCGGGGGCGACCAGTTTCACGATCATTAGGGACTTGAACTCGCTTAACATTACCATATTTAGCAAAGGCAGTCTTTAGATCCTCATCTGTTGCATCATAGGAAAGGTTTCCAACGTAAACCGACATGATTGACCTCCAAAATAGGAATTTAATATAGAGAGATTTCGGAAGGCCAGTAATGCCAGATGAAATATCATCAAAAAGCTCATCACTGAAAGCAAAAACTGCAACCTATACCTATTCTCAAACTAGATTTTATCATAGATAGTTTGGCTTCAAAATTATATAAGTAATAGCAATTCTTATCTCTGAATGAGATACAAAATTCTTTTGTAGCACGGGAGTAGGGACTAGAATAGAACAAAAACAATCGTACCTCAGTAATTGGAGAAATACTATAAAACTTTCATCTAATTGAAAACTAACAATAAAGTTTTTGATATTCTAGTTATATAAAATCTTTACTAAATTTTCAATGACATCTAAAAATTAAAATTAGGAGTGCTATATTTTATATTTTGTAAGTTTGGTATAATTATCAGTATCATGCTATAGAAATAATTAATTTAAAAATAAGTATTAAGGAACTTGTTGAGCAACTAAATATTATTATTTGAATAAGGTCAAGTATTGAAATCAGTCTACAGCTAGTGGTTCTTAGTATTCATACTCATAAAGTCATCGTAAAAAATAGGTAATAAATAATTCTTTTTTCCCCTATTCCCTGCCTTCTTTGTGATATTTCCTGATATATTCAATCTCTTATACCAAAGAGAAAAAAATAATACACAGTCCATGGTGCATCTTAATTATAGTTGCTTAAAAAGAGCGTATCTAATTCATAAAAAAGTAGTTATTTTTATCCATATACCCCTTATTTTTCAAGACTTACTTTCCTATTGGGTCTTTCTTCTGACTTAGGGATGTTTTATAAAACATCCCTACCTTATGTAATAAAGATTCTAATCTGCTTGGTATTATATAGTTTGATTTTTAAGTATACTTCTAGCAATTCTACAATCTTCATATATTTGAGCTTTCAGTAAATCTAGAGAAGCGAATTTTTGTTCAGGTCGCAAAAACTCTATCAAATTTACAGTTAAAGTTTGACCATATAAATCTTGAGACATATCTAATAGGTGAACTTCAACAGTTGGATCTAAACTATTTAATGTAGGGCGGCAACCAACGTTCATTACTCCTAAATAGGGGCTCTCAGCATGAAGTATTTCTTGAGGTTGTTTTTGTCGAGAAAGATAGACTTCCACAGCATAAACCCCAAAACGAGGCAAGAATTTTTGTGCTGCTAGCTGAAGATTTGCTGTAGGAAATCCTAAAGTTCTACCTAGTTGTTGTCCATGCACCACTTCACCAATTAAACTGTAAGGACGACCTAATAAACGATTTGATTTATCTAGATCTCCTTTTTCTAAAGCTTGACGAATTATAGAACTACTAATACGCTCTCCATTTTCACTATGATATAGAGGTACAGTTGTTACATCTATATCATAGTAACCAGCGATCGCCTGCAAATCTTTGGCCTTTCCTGCTCTTTTTTGTCCAAAACAAAAATCACACCCCACGCTTATTTGATGTACTTGTAAGCCTTTTACTAAAATTTCTTCTACAAATTTATTAGGAGTTAGATCGGCCAAATTTCGATCAAATGGCAATAATACTACTTGTTCAACTCCGATATGTTTAAATATTGCCAATTTTTCTTCTAGTGGAGCTAACAATTTTTTTGGTTTTCCACTAAAAAACTCTTGTGGATGAGGATTAAAAGTAACAACAGTGGAATAAATTTTTTGCCTTAGGTAATCATCATTTTTTCCCAATTCATTTTCAAAATGCCATGATGATAATTTTGAATCTTGATGCCATAATTTAAGCTTTGTATCTTCATCTACTTCTGTAGTTCTTGTCAATTCTGATGGACAAACAGAAAGTAACTTTGATCTACCCTTTAAGTTTAAAATTGGTTCTATTACTTGCCTATGTCCTTGATGTAAACCATCAAAGTTTCCTAAGGCAACTGCTGTTGGAGTTAGAGCTGTAGCTAAAGAAGAAGTTATCCACACACTTTATATTTGTATTAATTTACTCACCTTTTACCAGATCTAATCTGATTTTTTATAAGTTTTTTGTTAGTTTACTTACAAAATTTCAATTAAGCAGAAATTTTAAGTTCTTTTACAACGGTCTTTACTTCTAAGTTTTCTTCCTGATCATTATCCGGAGGAATTAATTGAATTGACAGACCTTCCCTTGCCATCAAACTATTAGGAAATTTTTCTGCTACTTTCTCCCCTACATTATCTAAAAAATCATCATTGTGCAAGGGGTCATGGTGAAAAATAACCAATTTTTTGACTTGAGCTGTTTTAGCAATTTTTATAGCTTCCTGCCAAGTGGAGTGGCCCCAACCTATTTTACTAGACTTTTTCGAGTAATATTCTTCATCTGTATAGGTTGCATCGTAGATTAAAACATCTGCATGACGAGCCAAAAATAAAACATTTTCATCCAAGCGATCTGGAAAATGTTCTGTGTCAGAAACATAAGCAGCGGAATAACCTTGCCAATTTACACGATATCCCACGGCTTCTCCTGGATGATTAAGTAAAGCATTTTCTATAAGTACATCATCAATTTTGATTGACCTACCTGTTTCCAGATCAAAAAATTTTAGTTCAGCACCCATAATTTGCAGAGGGACCGGAAAATTAGGGTTAAGCATTTGGTCATTAAGTCTTTGTTGAATAGTAGCTCCATTAGGAGCTACTGGTCCATATATGTGGAAACGATTATTTTTAACAAAGGCAGGTGCAAAAAAAGGAAAACCTTGAATATGATCCCAGTGTGTATGAGTAAATAACATATGGGCATCTACTGGCATGTGAGATATAAGGGACTGACCTAAAACTCGTAGGCCAGTACCACCATCAAAGATGAGGCGATGTCCACCAACTCGCATTTCTAAACAAGGTGTGTTTCCTCCATATCTTACCGTTTCTGTACCAGGGCAGGCAATACTGCCTCTGACGCCCCAAAATATAATTGTGAATTGATTTTGTTTAAGCAACATGAATTTTATGCCAGAATTTATTCCGTTAAACCATAGATGAGTCAAGTTTTTTTTACTCAAATTAAAATGGCTTTGCTTTGGGAATAAATATATAGATTCCTATCATATTATAATTGTAATCTATAATTTACTATCATTGACATACTCTACGACCTAAAAGTGTTGCTATTCGTAGGTTTCCATAGTTCCTGGGCTAGTTGAAGTTTGATAAGGGTGGACATCTTAGGTAACTCTCAATAATTGTCATCTTTTTTTTATTGATTTTTATGATGTGGAATAGTTTAGGTTCACAATGGGAATATTAATATTAGTTGGAAAGGAAAATAACCTAGAAATAATTATAAAAATATTCTGTCAACAACACTATTTCTCATAACATTAAATCAAATTCAACATGATTTATTAATAATAATAAATCCAAAAAGCTATAATTAAGTGATATAATAATTATTTAAGTTTTTATACAGGCTTAGTTGTAAGTTTAACGTGCTAAAATAACTTTTTATTTATCTTTACAAGAATACTTTATACATATATATTTCTGAATCAACCCCATAGAATTTCCCAATCTGTTAGTGGATCATATGGAGTTTCTTAGCAAGCTGCAAGAGGTAACAACAATAGTCAACTAATAAACCAAAGTGTTCATTTGACTGAGCAGCAGAAAACTCTTGCAGAAGCAGCGACAGAAATTCAAAGGCTTCTTAAGCAGCTAGAAGTTAGCGATCCTAATGCTACTGAAGTTGAGATAGTAGCTTATGTTAATGATGAGACGACTCCCAGTCTTAAACGTCGAGCTGTTGCTGCCTTGAAATCTGGTAGTGAGGCTGCAATTGAAGAGTTTTTGGACAATCCTTATATTAATGTGGGGAAAGCTATTGTTAAAAGTTGGATTAAACCTGAATAAATTTCTCAAGCAGCACTTTACAGGACAACTTATTAAAGTTTTTAATTTAAGAGCTGATTTTTAAACTTATGAAACTCCAAAAAAGGAGGATTTCAAATACATCTAAACGAAAATTCGACTGAATATGGTAAAAGCTTTTTCGTTTAAAGAAATTAAGTATCTCTAGATTGAGTAAATAAATTAGCTCCAAAGTTTTTTTTCGTAATTTCTACTCAGTTAAACAAGTATTGTATTTATGAGCACAGACCCGAACAAGGACCCAACTATTGAGGACCCATGGGGAAAAGATTCTGGAACTGAAAATGGTCTAGATAATCTAGGTAAGAGTGGTCAAGAGCAAGGCAAAAACCCAGAGGAGCTATCTGATCAAAACCCAACAGAATCTGATGATGGACTTAGAATAGAACAAAACGTTAAAGATAATCAAGGGGCTGTTTTCCAATAAACTGCATCAGGCAATAATAACACTCAAGAACAGAGCCAAAATTAGCAAGCTGCTGTGAGCAAAAATGCAGGAAGGGAAACTAGAACAACTCAACAAACTACAGATGGTAATAACAACAACCAAAACTATGTTGAAATTTTTGTTCAAAATCAATATTCCCAATATAAGGATGAAAAAAAAGATGGCTTTAGCCAGAATTAATCCAATGTAAACCAAGAAGTAATTGATCCAATAAAACCTTTACCTCCAAAGTCAAAAAGTCTTCCTGATGTCGGAATTGATGATTTATCTGATTATTCCCAGAAATTACAAGAAGACTATTTGGTTGTTGTTACTTGTTCAGATAATAAAACTGCATATTCAGTTGCCTATAGTTTGACTGAGAAAATTTCAGTCTCAAACAAGAGGTTGTTTACAGGAGGGCTAGGAGCTTCTAAAAAATTAGATTACGCAATAAATATAGATAACATTGTTATTAATTCAGCTATTGGAAAAGAGTCAAGCTTGATTCTTGTAGACAGCTATGAAGCACAAACTTTTTTAGATTCTCTGGCTGTAGAATTTTCTACGGCAGAGCAGATCAAACAACAGTTAAGAAATAGTCAAAGATTTTGCATCTGTATAGCTCAATCAAAAGTATTAAAAAGTACACTAGAAAGGAAACAGATTAAATCTCTGTCATTCCCGCACTTGGAAGTTCCGTTTGTAGAGTCAAAAGCTACAAATGAAAATATAGACCAACAGATAGGTATCTATGAAAAAGAAGATGGTGCTGCACTACATGAGAAAGTAGACGTTCTACGCAAGACTGTACTATATGTAGCAAGATTCTTTCAAGGTTTAAGTATCAGTGATTTTGAGCGCATTGTTTGTTTTTTACTAGGAGAACAAACAACTCTAATTGAGGAGAAAAATAAAGTTGAAACTCCTGTGAATTCTGACTCAACAGTTTCATTAACAATTAGAGATATTATCATGCCTAAAGTTTACGTTTTAGAGAATGTGATTAAAAGAATTAGTGAAAATGAAGCTTCTCAAATAAAAAAACAAATAGAAAAATCAGATACCAAAAAGTTGGTGATTATTGATGAAAAAACTCAGACATTTTTTTAGATAGAATTACTTGAACGAGAGACTCCGTTAAATATTCAAGCGAAGAAGTTAATTAAGGCGCAAGAGCAGATAACTCAAGATCAAAAGCTGCGTCTAGTTGAAACAAGTATATCTTTAGATGAAATTGAAACTGTTTAAAAAGAACTTGAGCTACTCCGTGGACACCTTCAGGATCTAAGTAGTCAGTCTGGCAATGAGAAACGCAAAAATAAATATAGACAACAAGAAAAAGAATTAAAGCAGAAATTATCGGAACTTTTACAAACTAATAAAGAGAAAGCTCATAAGCTTACATCCCAACAATATTCTTTATTAGCTCCTAGCGTAAATGATGATGATGATGATGATTTTGATGCTTTAGTTAATAAAGTAGAACTTGAACTACAAGCAAGTGAAAATACACAGAAAAAATTAACTCGCGACCAAGCTTCGCCTAGTGTTGATAATGATAATTAAGTAATTGATATTTAGAGGAGTGTAGTCAATGAAACAAATTTTAAGTAGATATAAAATTGCTAGTTCCTCTCCACAGAATCTAACTAAAAACCCTTTATTTTGGCTTAACAGTCAGATAGATTTCATTTTTGTATTATTATTAGCAATATTAATTTTAATTGCCTTTTTTAGATATACATATTCTCAGGGTTCAACTATATCAAATGTTTTCAATTTCTTGATCCACTGTTTAGGTATTTGGGGGGTTGTTGTTACTGCTATAGCTATAGCTACAGTAGAAATAAATAGAGCGATCGCGAATGAAACTAAAGAACAAGGTGAAGATGGTCTCCGAAAAAAAAGAAAAGTAGACCTAAGCAAATTAGAAGAAAATTATTTGCCAGCAAATATAACTGAACCTACTTTAGCTATGACTCGCCTTTTTCGTCATGTTTGCAATGAAGCTAAAAACTTGAGGTTTGAGTCAAGTATTAATATTGTTGAGCCATATCGTGATGAATCTCTTGACAGTCTTTTTACAATAACAAATATTCAGAAAATTGCCCTAAGAGCAGGAATTTTCGGAACATTTATAGGTTTACTCGAAGCAATAATTCAACTCAGTCAAATTGGTTCTGAAGTAACTCCCATAGAAGCTATAAAAAACCTTTCAGGAGCTTTATTTATATCATTTAGCACGACAATAGCAGGGTTAGAAGTTGCAATATTACTTGGATTTTTACTGATGATATTGCGTAAACGTCAAGAGAAATATTTTCGAGACATGGAAAGTTCTGTTGAAGTTATTCTCTTGCTAGCTCGAAATGCTGATAATGACGATCAATCAAGAATTTTAGGGGAATTAGCAAAAGTTGAAAGCGTTGTAGAGCAGCTAGGAAAAAGGTTTTACGAAAATACTCAAGAGATTCAACGTAGTATTAGTGCTGTTCTAGAAAGAATTGGAGAACAAACCAATGAGATACAAAAAGGTATGGAACAAATTAAGCAAACTAAAGTAGATTTTGATAGATTTATTAATGAAATAAGTGAAGTTCAAAATAACTTTATTGAGGAAGTAAAAGAAATTTACAGTGAACTTTCTCTAAAAAGTTTTAGAGATGACATAAAAAACGGAATAGTATTTGCCGGGCAAACAATTTCTAGTAAACTTGATGAGACAGAAAATAGTATTCAACAACAGACAGAACACATTGATGCAGGTATTAATACTTTGTCAGAAACCAATGCCAAATTTGCAGATTTTTTACGACAACTTGACTCGTCTCAAGTCAACTTTATGAGAAATATAGAAAACTCTCAATATACATTTTCCATGTTAGAAGCCAATGCTAAACTACGAACTACAATTAATCAAGCAATTCAGCGTATGGAAGAAATTACATATACGATGAGGACAGTCAATAAATCTTTGAATAAACCACTCCTACAAAGAATTAAAAACATATTTAATTAGATAATAAATTAACCATAAATTAGAATTTTATTTGAGGATGAAAAAACTTTGGAATTTTGTTAGTAATGAAGAAGATCCTTTCGGTCCAGGAGTCGATTTAATTGTTTCCTTACTTGCTATACTATTAGTAATGTTGGTGATTACTGCTGGAGCTTATCAAGATATTAATACTAAATATCAGGAATCAGTAATATCTTTAGAATCTTCAGAAAATAGAGTTAAGCAATTAACAAAATCACTAGATTTTGAAAAAGAAAAGAGTTCAGAATTATATAAAAAACTAACTGCTGAAACTTCTGCTAGAATTCCACAATTTCCTCCTAATATTGTTATTACTGCTGCAGAAGGATATGATTTTCCTTCAGGTAGTGCCGAGCTAACTGATGCTTTAAATAAATATATTCGTAATAAACTTCTTAAAAATATTGAGGAAAATATTCAAAAATATGACGTTAATACCGTAGTTGTAATTGGTCATACAGATGGACAACCTGTTGCAGATCCTGTCAGTAACCTTGACGGCTTAGTTGAAGAGGTTGCTAGTGGAAGTAAATCTATAAAAGAATTACAAGAAGGGTCTAATATAGATTTAGGAATTATGAGAGCATTAGCAGTCGTTAGAAAACTTCAAGACATTCAAAAGTCAGAGGGAAGACTTAAAGGTATTGACCCGTTGAAGGGTTTTCGCGCATATTCTTCGGGTCCATTAACCTTAAAAAATGGAGAATTTGCTCAACCTAATGAAAACCCTGATCAACAGAGGCGACGTATTGAGATTCGTTTTACTAATTCGGAGTAACAAGCAAGCTATAATTTATACTAACCATGAGCAATATTTTTTACTTTTTATTGAGTAGCAGACTCACCCGTAACCCTTTCGTTGGATAGGAAGTAGGGCAGAGAAATAAACATAAGAATAATTAACAGGTTTTTAGCTTTTTATTATCAAAAATACTTAGAGATAGAGGCAATAAATTCAATAATATTTCAAGTCATATCAATTATGAAAAAAGAATGTAAAAAATAATTCAAATAACTACAAGTAATTAAAGCTTGTTGATTAAATATCAAAGCATTAACAGATAAAAATTTAAAGCTTTTTTATCGTCAAAAAAGCCTTCTATTGTTGGGATTAGGGATGTGTACATTCCCGGTTATTCTTTAGGGATATTGCATATAACTTCCTACCTATCCTCCTATTTCTCTACTCCTTCAAAAGACTGTTTTGGTAATACCTAATTATAGTTTTTGATCTAAATTACCAAGTTACCCGATCGCTTAATTTATCTAATATTTTAGGTCCAATACCAGATATCTGATCTAGATCTGCTAAAGATGTAAAAGGTTTATTTTTCCTAGCTTGAATAATGCGTTCTGCTAATTTTGGTCCGACTCCAGGAAGTGTTTCTAATTCTTCAGCAGTAGCAGTATTGAGATTAATTTTATTATTAGTATTTGTTAGGAAAATTTCAGTTTTTGTTAATCTATCACCACATTCTTGTTGTTGTTTTTCAACTTTTTTTATCAACCATGATGGTATACCCATAGTTGCTGTTTGATAAAGTCTTTGAAACTCACGTTCAAAATGAGCTGCTACTGTGGAACTTTCTATTACTAATAAAGTTTCATCATTGTTTTTATTAGCTGCTTCAGTCCAGTTGTGAGAACCAGTAATTACAATTGAATTATCAATAATTCCAAATTTGTGATGGAGGCGATCGCCAGGGGGTAAGTTAGGTACACCTACTGTATATATAGGTTTTTTCCAAGTCTGATTATTAGTTTCATATTTACATTTATTTGGCAGAGCAATTCCCATTATATCTAACCCTTCACTATAGTAACGATAGGCAAAACTACGGTCAATTAAACCTTGAATTAATACTCCTTGTAGAGATTTTTTTTCTAGGGTATTAACTAATAGTTGTGCTGAAAATATAAATAGGGATAAATTAATAGATTTTTGTGCTTTTTCTAATGTTTGATTAATTAGACCATTTACACTTTTTTGCCAAGATAGACTCTTAGAAGTAGGAGAAAATTGTACTGCAACTTTTGTATCACCAACCAATACTTCTCTTGTCTGTCTAAATGGTTTTTTGATGCCAAATTTACTATCTAGTTTACCTCCAGGTCCGTCTCCCCATAAGAGATTAAATTCTTCTGTGAATAGTTCAGCTAATTCAACACTTTCTATTTTTAAGAGATTATTAGTATTTCCTTGACTCAGAGACTCCGAAAAATCCCCATGAATACCACTGGTAGTAAAATTAGCCGAGGTGACAATGGTGGTTTTACCATCCACAACTAAAAATTTATGGTGCATCAAACCACTACCCTTAGAGCCATCAGCAGTATCATCGATCAAGGGAACTCCTGCATTGCTTAAAATTATTAGAGCATCCCTATGATTCACTTTATATTGACTAATGTCACCATCTATGTTATTGCTAGAGATACTAATAAATTCATTGTAGCGATCGCGCTCCCGTTCAGGCAGTTGAGAGACTTCAGATGGACTTAAACTTTCCCAGGGAAGATTATAGGTATTTTCAATAATAACTCGTACTTTGACCCCAGCTCGATACCTTTCGGCCAAAGCCTGAGTGATACTTGGTAAACTTAACTCTTGAACCGCCACATACACAGTAGAATTAGCATCAGCAATAGTATTAACAATTATTTCTTCAAGATTATCTCCTAGTCGGGTTTGCTGGCGTAGGACTTCAGTATAGCTTGAAGCTTGAGATTGATTAAAGTAACATTTAATTAGAGGTTCTTGTGGCAATGGGGATAGAGGAGGAACTAACTCTTGAGGTTTATTCAGACAAGCAGTTAGGTTCAAAGTTAATAGTAAAACATAGCTAAATCGCAGTTTCAAAGAATAAAGTAGCACTAATATTAGGAAATCAAGTATTTTATTAAACAAAAATTGATGGTAATTAAACAAGAAGTGATCATTAATAATTGCTTCTTGAAAAAGTTAGATGTATTGTAAAGTTATGGTTAGGGTTATAGCTAAAATATTTATTAATATTAATTTGACTAAAAGAGGGAGCCATAAAAAAATTAGTCTTGTGGCATAATAGCCAATAATTTGAAGTTATTATTATTAACTGCTTCTTTGGCTCTAAAGCATTATTGAATAGCTGAGGGCGATAGATTAAAATTATTGCCCAAATTAAGTTTTGTACTTTGGTTTACCAAAGCAAATCTTGTTTGTTTGAAAGATGAGTAAATGTTTAATTGCAACCCCTGATATTCTTCTTCGTTTACCACTCAAAATTATTGTGAACAGGTCGTCGTTCCAATAAACTTTCCCAAATTTACATAAGGATTATTAAATAAGCTTTGGAGCTAGCTTTGGTGTTTCACTCTGATGCTACTGAAAGTAGTCTATAACTTAATCTATGACTTAGGAACAAAATACTAAAGAAGCTCCAAATTATTCATATAGTTTTCCCTCATTATTCATACTGCTACAATATTTCTCAACTATGTATGTGTAAATTTAGATAACTATAGTGAATTTTTATTTAACTGTCAAGTTCCTTTCAAAACTTTTACTTGACTCTTTTTTTACATTTAATGACCAAGCATAGGCTGGTTCCCATGATGCTAGGTGTTTTTTCAAGGGTTCAAGTACCAATACATAATTGCTGGGACTGGACATTTTGTGACCTGCCTAATGTAGTGTACAGTTGGCCTCGTCAGTTGATTTAAACTTTTTACCCTGGGCACACTAGCTTTTTAAATACAAGTAAGGGTTTTGATTAGATTTTTTGTTAATTTTTTGTAGAGATGTTTTTTGTATTGTTCATTCCATAATCTCTTAGTAAATAATACCATTTATCAAAAACTTTTCGACATTTTCTTGTAGGAAAGTAAGAGAGTAGGGCAGTGGAATTAGGGACATTGCATAAAAACATCCATACAATATAATAATAATTAACATTAACATTAACTTATCTTAAATTAATAAAAAAGTTATTCTCTATATTATATATTAATTATTTAACAACTGAAGTTTTACTTAACTAAAGTATTAATGCATGGTAATTGGTATCAGAATGAAGTGAAAAACTCAGAGCAACTTTGTAAGTAGTCTTTGATATTCACCTACGCCAAGCGCTTAATAGCTAGGGACAATGTCAATATATTTTGTTTTCATCTATGTTATGATGTTAAAGATTGTAAATAGCTATCAGCTTTTAGTACTTAACTATCAGCTTTTTTTTAAGCTTGGATTCAAATATAATATTCCTATAAATATGATGGTTGAGAAAGGGTTGAAAGACCCTTGGCTCACGTGAAAAATTATTCTTGAGGACTCAGAGAATTTGTAAACTCAGATTATGAAAGCTAGATTTAAGTACTGTATATATCCAAATGGGGACAAAAATACCCAGGGGGCAAAGCTATTTGTTTTTGTCCATTTTGTCTTAAATGAGAGTCTAGATGGCTATCAACAAAAGTATAAATTAGGCTTAAAGAAACTATTATTATCTAAGTTACAAAAACTCTTTATGACTCAAGCTAAAAAAATTGAATATCAGGAGTGACTCTCATAAATTTCTAATATTCCTTTGCCAAAATATTTGAATTATTTGAGGTAGCCTTTATGAAATTCGGCATTATTCATAGGTAAATATGGTTTTTCTGATTTGCCGATAACCTAACTATTAACTGAAAAATATTTTAGATTTAGTAAAATAATGTTTTCATAGCAATATTTCATCAATGCCCAATTTTTTTATCTTACTTTTAGGTTGATAAAAAAATGCCTGTCTGTTCAGGCTTATAAATTTAAAAGCCAGAAATCACTAGGGGAACTGCAAGGTTAAGAAAAGGTGGGTTGAAATTTTGTTAACATCAACTTTCTAGCAAAATTAAAGTTATAAAAATCAAAATTATTTGTTGAGATAACTACCTAGTCTGCCTCGCTCTGTCAACTACATTAATTTTAATCTAAGAGATATTTTATTGGTTTTGTCGTAAAAATTAATCCATAATCTTTATTTAAAATCGATAATTATGTAGGTATATATTTGGGCATAAAAACTTTTGCAATGTTGAAATGATGAGCAAAAATTAATTCGCTAAAACTATTGAAAAAAAGTAATTAATAACTAGCATATTTTTGAGGAAAAACATTTTCTGAAAATAACAACTTAGTCAGTAGTTGTCTAAAAATTAGTTAAGTTATCAATGGAAAATTACTAATTTTCAAGGTTAACTTAAAGATACAACATATAGCTTTCTACAAAAATTATTAACTAGTATTATTTTGCACAAAAGTTAAGTGATTGTACTCTAAAAGTAAAGTATTATAATTAAACATAATGAAAATATTTTTCTGGAATTTATTGCTGCCAATTCCCAATCCCCAATTCCCAATTGTCTGAAATTTTCCCATGATTTGGGTATTCACAAACAGAGACATGATCTGAAATTTGAATGCTTCTAGAATGATGAAAAATTTTTACTTAGGGAAAAGTATGGTCGCAAGGGAAATCCCGACAAAACAGTAGATGATCCATGGTAGTTAAGTGAGATAGGTAGGCTACAATTAGGAACACTTCTAGAAGGTAAAATAGAAAAATATAATTGTGACTTTAGAATCATTGTATAGATGGTAAATAACATCTCTTACTTTACTATTGTTGTGAAACTTAATGGTGGAAAGTTAGATCTTTCAAGTAAGAATGGTTTTGTCTTAACACTTGATGATGAATACGACTGCGATGAAAATATAGGGATAAATAAGCGATAAGTATATTGCTGACTCTTTCGGTATTTGGAGAAAAAAACGACGTGGAGATAAATGTAACCTACAACGTACCTATTCACCCATCTCTTGGGGGTGGGTCAGGTTCGGTGCAATATTCTATTAGACGTCAACTCCCGGAGGAGCTTGGGCTCGGTAGAATTCCTGTGCCTGTAGGCCAGGGAAGATGTCAAAACTAACTTTGCTGTTTTATGCCGAAAAGAAAAAGGACTTTTCCGTGTGGTCATAAAGGATATGGGAGAAAATGTCATCGCTGTGAACAAGAGAAAATGGTACAGCAAAGAGCTGAGGAAGAAATAGCGGAAAAGCGAGAAAAAAGGTTAGAGTGGGAAGCTTCCTTCGATTGTGATTTGATAGATTTGAAGGGTCTACCAGACTATGTAGTGGTTAAAGCTAGAGCAATTATTTCTGGGTTAAACAATAATCAAAGCTATCGAGAATTTGGAGGTAAACGGCTGCGCCACAATCGTTTTATTGTGAGTATACCTGTTACTCGTAATTATAGAATGATTTGTCAAGATTATGGGAATTTTGTTGTGCCACAGAAGGTGATGTCCCATGAGGATTATAATATTTGTAAACCCAAGTAGTTAGGGGGCAGGAAGTAGAGATAGTGAAACAAATAGTTCTAGTTCAAAAATTGGATAATTTATTTTTTGCTCCTTGCTGGCTTTTAGTCCCTCTACAAGGAAATCAAAAGATAAAAACTCAAGGTATTATTGCTAATGCTTTGAGTAAGAAGTTTACCTAGCTAAACTAGATAGAGAGCATTACTTTAGATTTTGAATTTTGTATTTTGCGGATACTTTGGTTTTCAATTTTCTTATACAAAACTTCTGTTTTCTCCCTTTTACCTTCTTCTTTTAAGTCAAAATTTCTATATTCTTGAATAATTAAGATTCCTGTAATAAGGTGAGCACTTCAAAAAGTCAATTAGACTATAATATGCTAAATACATTTTTGAGCAATTGAATCCTCAGAGATTAAAGGCAATACAACAAGATTAGAAGGTAATTAAAGAGTTTTTCAGATTTCTTTTTATTGAGACTAAATCCTTAAAGGTTTGAGTTGGATATACTTAGAGCTTATTCGTTAGTTGATGAATTACAGTAGTATTAGACTTTTAAATAGTTTTTAAAGAAAGTCTGGAATCAAGTTGTAATTCTTACTTTTGCTAATTTACTATAGTCACTATACCATGCTTTACTAGGAATAGGTTGACTACAAAAATAAAAAATTATAAGTATGCGTTGGATGTTTTAAGTATGTTCAAATATTTAACTTATTTTATAAGTGATGAGATATTCTTTTTATTTAGGTACAGTTGTTTTTATTCTTTTCTATGCCTACAGAACTAGATTGATTATACCATTGATCAAGGACTTTTCAACTAGGCTATCGAGAAGGTAGGGATTTTCCATACAACGTCCCTAAAATATAAAAATAATTAGTATTAGACCTATGGAAAAATAAAAATTTGAGAAGGATAGTAAAGGGTTTAAAAACTATTTGCGGGAGAGGTCTATTAATGAGAGCAAGTGGAGAGATTGAAGGTTATTCCCTTTGTGTTTATTACTAAGGGTTTCATAAATTGTACAGAAAGCTAGCATTAATGCATGCTACTCCCTAAAACCTAAGTCACTAAAACTTAAAAGAAAACAAAAGGAGAAAGATGATGCAAATTTATCTGGACTATAGTGCGACAACACCAACAAGACCAGAGGCAATCACTACTATGCAGCAAGTTTTGACTCAACAATGGGGTAATCCATCTAGCCTACATATGTGGGGCCAAAGATCGGCAACATTAGTGGAAAAGGCCAGAATTCAAGTAGCAGATCTTATTAATACAGTGCCAGAATCAATTATTTTTACTTCTGGGGGAACTGAAGCTGATAATATGGCGATAATGGGAGTAGCACTTTGCTATGGAAAACCTCAACATATAATTATTTCTAGTGTGGAACATTTTGCTATTTCAGAACCAGCAAGGGTATTAGAAAACTGGGGTTGGCAAGTGACCAGATTACCTGTGGATAGACAAGGAAGGTTAGATCCTCAAGAACTACAAGCTGCATTACAACCAAATACAGTTTTAGTTTCAATAATTTATGGCCAAAGTGAAGTTGGGACTCTCCAACCTATTGCAGAATTGGGCAATATTTGTCGTGATCGTGGGGTTTTGTTTCATACTGATGCAGTTCAGGTGGTGGGACGTTTACCAATAGATTTACAAAAACTGCCAGTAGATTTGTTGTCTTTGTCTAGCCATAAAATTTATGGCCCTCAAGGTGTAGGGGCGCTTTATGTACGACAGGGTGTAAAGTTAGTCCCTTTATTGAGTGGTGGAGGTCAAGAGATGAAGTTACGTTCTGGTACTCAGGCAGTAGCAGCGATCGCTGGTTTTGGTGTGGCAGCAGAATTAGCTAATGAAGAGATAGCTACAGAAACGTCAAGGTTGAGTAGGTTACGCGATCGCTTCTTTGCGCATATGGTAGATAATCCTTATGTAATTTTTACTGGTGATCGATTGTACAGGTTACCTCATCATGTTAGTTTTTGTATAGTCCCTCCTGAGGTTGAAATGCCTAAGGGGAATAATCAGGTTACTGGTAAAACTCTCGTACGACAATTGAACTTAGCTGGAATTGGTATTAGTACGGGTTCAGCTTGTCATAGTGGAAAAATAGCTCCGAGTCCGATATTACTAGCAATGGGGTATACAAAAGAGCATGCTATTAGGGGTGTCCGTTTCACATTAGGAAGAGAAACAACGGAAGCTGATATTGATTGGACGGCTATAGTACTCAAGCAAATCTTGACAAGATTGATGCCTAATGTTAATTCTCAAAAATTTTATTGTATATCTTTGTGATAAGGGACATTAAATACTTTTTGATAATTGCTAAATCTTGATGAACTTTAATTTTCTGTACTTAAAGAGAATGTAAAAAATTGGATATCATAAGGTCAGATCAAGTGTTTTGGTCTTAGCATTTAGCGCTTCAGCAATTAATAATCAATAACTGATACCAATTTTATTAACTTAGTTGATACTACTTGAATATAGGTGATTAAATATAGCTAAAATATGAAATAACTTCTTGATATTACTGAACTTGTCAAAGTTTTGATTCCTTTAAATATTAATCTATGAAATCATGATTTTTAACTTCTGTGAAAAAGTATAATTCGGTAGGCATAAATAAACGTTTTACCAAAAAAATAAAAAACTATAAATAAATCATCAACTAGTTATCAAAGTTTTAAATCTCGATTCTTATTGTACTGATAATTAAATACACTTGCTTATTGCTAGATTTTAGGAATAGTAAGAAATTATAAAAATATTATATAATTTTAGTGGTAATTCTAAACTAGAACTAAGATTAACACAGAAAATTAACTAATGAGTGGTAGTCTCAAATTTCGGAGTAGATAAATTGAAAAGTCAACAACAAAGTTTACAAACATTAATATTAGCAATTGTGTTATCTTTAATATTGCTAATTGGCTTCAATTCTTTTGTAATTATTAACCCTGGTCAAGCTGGTGTTCTGAGTGTTTTAGGTAAAGCTAAAGATGGAGCTTTACTAGAAGGAATTCACTTTAAACCTCCCCTGATTTCTGAAGTTGATGTATATGATGTAACGGTGCAAAAGTTTGAAGTTCCTGGGCAAAGTTCGACAAAAGATTTACAACAATTATCCGCTAGTTTTGCCATTAACTTTCGCTTAGATCCACTGCTGGTAGTAAAAATTAGAAGAGAACAAGGTACTCTACAAAATTTGGTTGCTAAAGTAATTGCACCACAAACTCAAGAATCTTTTAAAATTGCTGCAGCTAGAAGAACTGTTGAAGAAGCTATTACAAAAAGGGAAGAATTAAAATCAGATTTTGATAATGCTTTAGGTTCTCGTTTGGATAAATATGGAATTATTGTGTTAGATACTAGCGTGATTGATTTAACTTTTTCTCCTGAATTTGCTAGGGCGGTTGAAGATAAGCAAATTGCTGAACAAAGAGCTCAAAGGGCAGTGTATATTGCGGAGGAAGCGGAACAAGAAGCTGAAGCGGAAATTAACCGCGCTAAGGGTAAGGCAGAAGCTCAAAAATTATTGGCCGAAACACTAAAAGCACAGGGTGGTCAGCTGGTTTTACAGAAAGAGGCTATAGAAGCTTGGAAAAAAGGTGGTTCTCAGATGCCTAAAGTTTTAGTTATGGGTAGTGAAAAATCCCAAGGAGTTCCTTTTATTTTCAATCTTAGTCAAATGGATGAAAATTAATAGTTTATAATTAGGAGTAAGTGAGAAGGAAGGAGAAGGAAGTGTTCAGTTTGAATCAAATATTCAACTGAATACTATCCGATTTTTTAATATGTTTAATTATCTCAGTTTGAGGTCAATAAGAATGATGGTAGTGGTATATTTAATAATATTTGGGTTAAAATATTGGGATTAATTTCTGTATCAGCTATAGAAAACTCAGTTAATTGTACCTTTCTGATAAAAGAAATCTATGATTGCTAAATTGGTTCCAAATTGAAAATCCCACAGGGAATGCTTAGTAATAACCGATGGATAATTAATGCTACTCCAGCTCAAAAATTAGCTACACAAGGGGCAATAATTGAGAAGGTATGTATAAAATAATTTTAAGCTCTGGTCACAGCCTAAGTATCTGGTTTATGACGAATCACAGATATAATTTAAGTTTAATGGGTAAGGGAACGAATTTGCGCCTAACCCATCTTATACTAGGATTTAATTTTTGTTTAGAGATACCCTCATTAAGCCCCCGTTCTTGTAATTTTTTTACCTTTTAGAGTTGATAATATGTAACTTGTATAAGTTGCCAACTATTTTCTCAGCTTCAATTACTATTTAAGGGAAAATAACTTACATATCGCAAAGTTTTCACAGAAAAATCACAGGGTATGGGGGTTTTTCATTTCGGAAACAATCATACTAATTCTTGTACGTTAATACTATATTTAGTTAGTACTTCAGTTATTCAGTAATTTATAGTATATTTAGGATTTTAAGTAAAAAAACTATTCTGGTTCAACGTGGGAATGGTCAGCTAGTTATAAAGATATTTGTTCTTTAGATAAATGAACTATTGAGAAAATATATAAATATGATGGATCTATGATGTAGATCATTATTTTGTAAATATGTCAAATAATGGTTAGATAAACTGAATAAAATTAGTTGGCCATTATTTAGATAAAAGTTAGGCGATCGCTAATAAACTGAAGAAGACAATGAATATTTGAGGTGTTTGAATTTCATTAAGCAATTAATATCCATAAGGATTATTTTTCACTGATATGATCATGATAAAACTGAAACTGTTGAAACTTTCTGAGCTAGTTCAGCTTTTTTTTGTGTTTTTTTGTGTTATGTTGATCAGAAAGTGAAAAATTTTCAAGGAAAAACCTGAGATTTATTATTAAAACTTCTAGGATCTTGATGACTGGGAAAACTTAACATTTTTTACTTTTTCCTTTTTTTCTTCTTAACACCAAAGGTTAAGTATTCAAGCGGACATGATATACAATAATAATAGAATTTGATAGAAATTATGGATGAACAATTCTTAGGAGATAACTCCTCAATAATGTCTAACTTTTCAGAGCCTTCGGTTGAAATTTTTGACTTGTTAGGAGGTAGTAACTTTGATGAAGGAATAGGAATAACTACTGACAATGAAGGCAATATTTATATAACTGGTAGTACCACATCTACAGATTTTGAAGTGACTCCAAATGCGGTACAAAATAGCTTTGGTGGAGGTGATGAATTTCGGGATGGTGATGCTTTTGTTGCTAAATATTCCCCTGATGGAACTCAAGTTTATGCTACATATATAGGTGGAAGTGGTAGAGATTTTGGTACGGATATTGCTTTAGATACTATAACCGGAGATATTTACATTACGGGTAGTACTAATTCTGTTGACTTTCCGACAGTAAATGCTTTGCAAAATACTTATGGGGGTGGTGATTTTTCTGGGGATGCTTTTGTGGTCAAACTATCTAATGATGGAAATAATATTCTTTATTCTACTTATCTAGGTGGGCAAGATAACGATTATAGTAGTGCTATTGCTGTAGATAATAATGGGGATGCTTATATAACTGGAGAAACTGGTGCCCAACTCCGTTTTCCAATTCAACCTATTCCTGGAGTTGGTGATTTTCCAACTACAGAAAATGCTCTACAAAAGACTCTTGTTAATGAACTTAACCGAGATAGTTTTGTGAGTAAGATATCTACTGATGGAAATCAATTAATTTACTCAACTTTATTAGGTGGAAATGACACAGAAATAAGTCAGGATATTACTGTTGACAATAATGGTAATGCTTATATTACTGGTCAAACTCGTTCCTTTGATTTTCCAACTGCAAATGCAGTACAAAATACGATAGGAGGAGATGGAGATGTATTTATTACTCAGCTTAATAGTGATGGTAGTGACCTGATTTTTTCTTCTTACTATGGTGCTGTAGATGGAGATATTGGTAATGGTATTGCTGTAGATGATATGGGTAGTATCTATATAGCTGGAAGTTCGGGTAGTCAAATTATGGGCGGTGATGCGGTAGTACCTGCAGTTGGTGAGTTTCCTATTGTTAATGCTTTGTACAATACTTTTGGTGGGGGTGAAAGTGATGGAATATTGATTAAGATCAATACTGAGCGCTTAGTTACTTTTGGTGATAGTGAAAGTGATGAAATATTACTTAGGGAAATTGATTATCGTTCTGTTGAATATGCTACTTACTTAGGTACGGAAAATTTAGATTTTATTGAGAGTATTGATCTTGATGCTGCAGGAAATATTTATATTGTTAACAACAATAATCTTTTTAATACTGTTGTGAGTAAAATATCTAATGATGGTCAAGTTATAGAATATTCTATTCCCTTTCGGATAAATGACAATATTGGGTTATTTGGTAATGATATTAAAGTAGATGAAGTTGGTAATGCTTATTTTGTCGGCTTGACTATTCCTAATACTGATTTAGATATAGATAATGAAGATGCCTTTATTGGTAAAGTTACTGCCAGTACTTCCTCTCCTGATCTTCCGATCTTTGTTACTCCTCCTAATATTGGTGAGAGTTTCGACGAAAATCTTTATTTAATAGAAAATCCTGGTGTGGCAAATGCTGTGGCAAACGGTTTTTTTGATAGTGGGTTTGAGCATTGGTTGGAGTTTGGTTTTTTGGAAGGGCGATCGCCTCAGTTGGCTTTTGATGAGCAATTTTATTTGGCTACTTACCCAGGAGTTGCTAGTGCTGTAGCAAATGGTGTTTTTATTAATGGTTTAGAACATTACGTTAAGTTTGGTGAAGCAGAAGGGCGTTTACCTATGAGGAGCTAATAAATTTTTAGTGTTCTATAGGGCTGCGTGCAAGTTAAAAGTTAACAGTCAATTTACCCTCGTAATTTAGGGGTGGAAGTCAATATTTAAAAGTAATCTCTGAGTAAGTTTTTATTGTGGAAATGCTTTGCAAAGGACATTTGCTAATGTCTACGCTCTAAATGGGTAGTGCTATGCTATCGGGAACAAATGATTCAAATCAAATGTTTTTGAATGCCTCTTTTTAATACAGGGGCTAGGTTTTAGGAGCTAAGGATTAGGGGAAAATGCAAAATTATTTCCCCATTCCTTTATTTTTCCTAGTTCTCTAGTCAATACCAGAAGCGATCGCTTATCGTCAACTAAATGTTATAATATTTGACAATTTGAAAGTTTTTTTTCGTTGAACAGCTATCATGAAAATATAAACATCCTAAGCACATGATTAAAAAATAAATAAGGTCTTAATTCTGCCCTTTTCAAGCTGAACCATGATTATAAACTCCTAAAATACTTTAGAGAGAAATGGGGAGTTAACCCTAATCCCTCTCAGTAGGAGAATGGGGGTAGAAAAGCCTGTATTTATTGACGTTGACTCTCCCGACATCTCTATTTAATGGCAAATATTATAATTAATATATAATTTCTCTTTTTCATCAAGTTTTATGTTAAGCTTTTGGAAAAATGAAAAAAATGAACATCAGTATTGAAAGCCGGATACTAGAGGCTGTCGGTAGTGATAACTGATAACGGATAACTGAAATGACTGAGCCAAGAAAAATCAAGAGAAGCATTGTTATTACTCTAGTATTAATATCCTCAATTTCTTTAATAGCCTGCGCATCTCGTAGATACAGGCGCGAAGTCTATAGAAGTCTTGAAGACTGTTACAAAGAATGGGGAATTGTAGTTGAATGCGAACCAGTGACAGACGGAAGTTATTCATCTGAGTATTATTATGGTCCTTACTACTATCAGTCTGGGTATAGTGGTAGATACTTTTATCGAAATAGTAATAGTAGCTATCAACCTGTTCCTAGTAATGCAGGTATTCTCCAAAGTCCTTCGGGAAAGTCTACAACTTCTGTTGGTACGGTTAATAGAGGTGGTTTTGGTAGTAGAGGTGGTAGAGGTAGTGGTAGCAGTTTGGGTGGTAGAGGCGGTGGCAAAGGTTGAGCAAACCCCAAATTAAAATTTCAAAATAAAACAGCAAATGAAACGCATAAATATTGAACCTCGTGCTAACTGGCAGCAGAAATGTGAAGCGGTTGGCTTTCATTTTTATAATATGTACAGTCAACCATATTGGTATGAGTCGGCTTGTTATCATTTTAGCACTTCAGAAATAAATGAACTGGAAGTAGCAACCAATGCTTTACAAGAATTGTATATTGAAGCAGCAGAGCTAATTATCCAAGAAGATCGTTTTTCCCAATTGTGTATTCCGCCAGAGTTTGTGGAGTTATGTCGCCAGTCTTGGGAACGGGATGATCCGAGTCTTTATGGTCGTTTTGACCTTGCTTATGATGGTATCAACCCACCGAAATTATTGGAATATAATGCTGATACTCCCACTGCTCTTTTGGAAACTAGTGTGGTACAGTGGACTTGGTTAGAAGAAATATTTCCTGAAGCGGATCAATTTAATTCTGTGCATGAAAAGTTATTGGCAAGTTTTTTGGAAATGAATGGTTTAGGGGGAGAGACTTTATATTTCAGTTGTGAAAGAGAAACTTTAGAAGATTTGGGAACGGTTGAATATTTGAGAGATTTGGCAATTCAAGCAGGATTAAATACTCAACATATTTATATTGATGATATTGGTTGGAGTGAAGATTTAGAAATTTTTTGTGATTTGGATAATCAAATTATTCGTCACTTATTCAAGTTGTATCCTTGGGAATGGATGATGGGAGAAAATTTCGGGAAATATCTATTATTAGAACCAATGAAAATGATTGAACCTGCCTGGAAATTAATTTGGAGTAATAAAGCTATTCTGCCAATTTTGTGGGAATTTTTTCCCGATCATCCTAATTTATTGCCTGCCTATTTCGACTCTAGCAAATTATCTCATCCCTATCTGAGCAAGCCAGTTTTTTCTAGAGAAGGAGGAAATATTACTGTTTATTTTGGAGATAGAGAATATCAAACCGAAGGAATATATGAGAATGAGCCTGTAATTTATCAATCCTATTATCAACTGCCGAATTTTGATAGTTATTATCCTGTGGTTGGTGCTTGGGTTATTGGTGGAGAAGCTGCTGGTATTTGTCTGAGGGAAGACAAAGAAATTGTGACTCAAGATTTAAGTAGATTTGTACCTCATTATTTTACATGAATTATCAAAAAGTAGTTGTTTGTTGTTGCACTCTCAAAAATTAACCTATTCGATGAGTGATTCTCTGAGCTTGGAACATGAGGTCATTCCCGACCTCTCCTACTCTCCTACATCAAGGGATCTGTTAACCCCAATTCCTGAAAAGCAGTCAACCGCAACTTACAAGAATCACATATCCCACAAGGTTTCTCTCCACCTGCATAACATGACCAAGTTTTTTCCCAAGGTACTCCTAAACTATTCCCCAATTGAATAATCTCAGTTTTTTTCATCTCTATAAGTGGAGCTACAATAGCGATCGCTTCTCCCTCTCTCCCTTGTCTAGTACCTAGTCGAAAAACTTCTTGCATTGCTAGAATATAATCAGGACGACAGTCAGGATAACCGGAATAGTCTAAAGCATTCACCCCAATATAAACCCGACTTGCATTTACAACCTCAGCGTAAGCCAGGGCAAAACTCAGAAAAATAGTATTCCGTGCTGGAACATAAGTAATAGGAATATTTTGTGACATTTCTTCAAGGTCGCGATCGCTAGGCAAATCAATTTGACTATCAGTTAATGCCGAACCTCCCCATGATCTTAAATCAAAACTAACAATATGATGTTCTATCACACCTACAGTATCGGCAATTTTTTTGGCTGAGTCTAACTCTCGAAGGTGGCGTTGTTGGTAGTCAAAGGAAATAGCATAACATTCACAACCATCTGCTTTTGCTTGATACAAAACTGTTGAGGAATCTAATCCTCCTGATAATAAAATAACTGCTTTCATTTTTCTATATAATTCATTTGGTATCTTGGTCAAGATTAAGTTTTTTTGATAACTAGCTTAATATCTATATCAATCATAATTATCAGAGCCATCATAAAAATGAAGTCTGCCATAGCCAAGAAAATAACCATAAGGTTTTTCTCCTACAGGAAAAGCTGTTACTCCAAATAAGTATACCCCCCCATATCTGGGAGTTCGCACTGGACGCAAGCCAATTGTAAAAGTTGTACCTGGAGGCACGGCCGGGTTAAAAAATACTGAGATAGTATTAGTTTTTTTGTCTATCCCTACTTCTTCAACTGTTAACTGTTGACCCTTATTCCGATGGGTTCCTTTAAAGGCAATTATTTTCTTTGAATTATATCGAATATTGTCAGGGCCCTCAGTTTTGCTAATAGTTACCTGTTTTAGTGGTACTCCAGCATCAGGTAATAAGTTGAGAGTAAAGTAATAGGTAGCTCCCCAGACATAAGTCTCGCTTCGGGTAGTCACTGCTTTAACTAGGCGAGGTGGTTGAGCAAAATAAACAGTACCATCTTTTGTCTGAACTCCTAAACTAGGAGTGACAAAAAGTAATAAGGGGAAAAGCAAAAGGGAAAATTTTTTCATAAGAAGAAAATTAGAGATTTTAATGGAAGCACTTGATAATTTCCTGTCTACTAAGATTTTTTTTGTAAAAATGTTGATTTTATACTTACTTAGTAACATGTAGGTGCATCTTTGCTAGCTATAGTAGTCTTAAGTCATTATGTAAATTCACTAGCCTTATTAAAAAATAACTCTTGATCCTTTTTTTTCTGCCTTTTAGCTGCCCATTTCTCTCACTCTTCAGATAGAATTGCGATCTATTTTGATAAAAGGATAAGAAAATTCATAAAATGTCTTAACCCTTCTTTTTTAAGAGGATGTTAAGGGATGAAAAGAAATAATTATGTTTAGTATTGCCAGCTTTTGGCTAAAGGAGGTCGTTACTGATAACCGATAACTAAAATGACCGCTGAATACTTACAGTAATAAATCTACTTTATACGATTTTCTGTTATTGCCAGCTTTTGGCTGAAGGAGGTCGTTACTGATAACTGATAACTAAAATGACTGCTGAATACTTACAGTAATAAATCTACTTTATACCATTTTCTGTACAAACAAAATCAAGAGGTTTATCCCAGGAATCTATAGGTAAGTCTTGTAAATAAGCAAATTCAAATACAATGCCAATAGTAGGTTTTGATGCCCATTCTTGTTGACTTAGCATCCGGTCATAAAAACCTCCACCATAGCCTAAACGATAACCATTAAGATTACAAGCCACAGCAGGAACTAAAATTAAATCTACTTTTGATGACTGTAATAATGGTGCATTTACCTCTGGTTCTAGAAGACCATAAGCACCTTTTTGTAGAGGATTTTCTGGTTGCCAAATATGCCAAAATAGAGACTTTTTTTCGCAGCGTGGAAACCCCCAAGTTTTTTGAGAAAATTTTGTTTGTTCTCCAATATTTGTAAATAATAAACTTAGGTCTGGTTCCTGACGGAAACTAATATAAGCTAAAACTGTTTTAGCTTTTTGGAATAGGGAGAAATTTTGTAAGTAGTAACAGAGGCGATCGCTCTTTTCTTTCCATTCCATCTCAGCCATAGACTGACGTTTTTTTAATAGTGAGCTTCTTAATTCTTTTTTGATCATTAATCTACTAAAATTATAATTAGAAAAGTAAAATGAGTAAGTTATGATTTATTTAGACTTATACTCAAATTGTTCGATATTGTACTTTAAAATAAGGTATCAAGCCTTCCTTTTCAATGGGATGAAAAAAAAAATTCCGGTTTTTAAGCCTTTTGTTTCAGCTAGAGATAATGATAACTATTTCCCTATGTGAGATGAAAAAGCCAGTTACTCGGGAGGAGGCTAACTGACAACTGAAATGGCCACTAAATAACTGGATTATTCTTCTTCATTTTCATTACCATTAGATAAAGAAAATAGATCGAGTGATAATTGTTGGGGGAGTTGATCAAGTTGGAAATATTGATGAAACTTATCTGTGACTTGTAACCAATAGGAGCGAGATTCTTTTTGACGACGTTTACGGATAAAACCTAAACTTACAAGTTCAGGAACATGCTGATAAACTCCCGAGCCACGAATATCTACTAATTCTGATTGGGTAATTCCTCCTTTGAGAGCGATCGCTGCTAAAGTCCTTAGAGCGCCGACTCCTAATTCTGGTTCAATCAAACTTTCTATCAACTCTGTAAAAGTTGGTTTTAGTTGAAGACTATAGCCTTTTTCAGTTTCGACAACTTCTAAAGCAGTATGCCGATGGGCATATTCTGACATTAATTCGATTAGGGCATCCTTTATTTGGCCACGCTCGCACTTAGCAATTTCAGCAATTTCAGAAATGGAGAGGGCTTTTCCCTTGAGATATAAAATTGCCTCAATTTTACTAGAAAGACTATACATTTAGTATCGTTAACTCTTACCATGATTGTATTATGGTCAGAAAACTTCCCCAAGAAAGGGTGAAATTATCTAACCTAATTTTTTCTATCATATATTCTCTTTAATACCAATTTAATAAATGTTAGCTTTAAATGGGAATTTTTAATGATAAGTTATGCTTTTTAATCTAAAGTTTTTGATTTCATCTTCAGGATCAAGTTTTCGATTTCTCTTCCTAATTTCTTCTCCAATAATTAAGGTTTAAAGCCTCGAATTTCAAAAATAAAAAAAATTTAGCTCATCCTGTTCTTAAAAATAAGAGGTAATTATTAATTATTAAAATAAAATATTTATAACATTCTTTTTTTTTATAGTCATTGAAGCAAAAGGTACGAAAATTTCTAAATTATAAAACTGAGTCATATATTATTTTTGTATTTTGGACTTTTAAATTGCGCGTAGGACTATAGGACACCATCAAATTATTAAGTATATAAAATATAGTCACAAGAAGAATTTTAATTCTAACTTTTTGCTTCTAACATTTATTAAAATCTATTAGTAGGCATTTGATTTTTGCAAATTTTATGATATAATAACAGCTTGTGTGTAAAATTAGTGCAAATCCATGCCAAAACTAAAAACTCGCAAAGCAGCAGCTAGGCGCTTTAAAGCCACAGGCAGTGGCAAAATCAAACGTCGTAAAGCCTTCAAGAGTCATCTTTTGGAGCATAAAAGTTCTACTCGTAAGAACAATTTATCGAAAACAACTCTTGTCCATAAGACTAATGAAGAAAATGTACGTTTGATGATTCCATATTTATAATATTTTTATAATATTTTAGGAGAAAAATTATGCCGAGAGTCAAAAGAGGTAATGTTGCCCGTAAACGCCGAAAGAAAATACTGAAATTAGCTAAAGGGTTTAGAGGAGCACAATCTAGATTATTTAAAGTTGCTAACCAACGAGTGATGCAGGCGTTACGGAATGCCTATCGCGATCGCCGTAAACGGAAACGGGACTTTCGTCGTTTGTGGATTACCCGCATCAATGCTGCAGCTCGTCAACAAGGTATGACTTATAGTCAATTAATTTGCAATATGAAAAGAGCAAATATTGCAATTAACCGTAAAATGTTAGCACAATTAGCTGTTTTAAATCCTGAAGCTTTTGCAAAAGTTTTGGAGCTGGCTAGTCTTGCCAAAAAATAATAGAAACTAGAGAGCTATTAGCAGTAGAAAAATAATTTACAAAATTAGACATAATTAAATATTTATGGGAATATCACTAGATTTATGTCTAATTTACGAACAGTATCTAAATCAGTATAACTCCTAGTCCTCAATTGTATGCTCACCTTAGGCATGAAGAAAGAATGCCATTGCCGAAAAATTGAGTTTAAAGCTTTGCCCATAAATATACTATTTTTAGTTGTTTTTTTTGAATACATATGTTATTTAAAAATGCAATTAATTAGTCCTAGGCGGGCAGTCCGAAACAAAAAAATGGAGGCAGCAGGCAAGGGTAACCTACCCCTTTAGTTCCCAACATAAGGAGCACGGAGCGCGTACTAAGTGCAAAACCTCAACACGCCTTTGAGTAATAAGACCCTAGAACCTCCCCAGTCCCTAAAAGTCGGGGAGGCTCTTAAACTAAGGGAACTGACAGATTTAGTACTCCTGGTTTTATTACTATTAGAGATAGAGAGTTGAATGCTGCTGTCAACCTAAAAAATTATCTACCTCAGTAGCTTGAGTTTTAAGGACTTTTCAGCCCGCTCTTGAAGGTAAGCTACAGACTAGGTTCAGTGCTCTTCCGTAAAATAGAAACTGACCTGCCAAAGGCCTCAAGGGTAAGTATGGATAAGTTTAGTCAAACCGAGAGAGAATTTACTTAGTCCCACTGCTATTCCCCTTGACTAAAATAATCACAATAAACCACCATTAGAATACATTACCAGCTAAAATTCAAATTAATCCTGGGTAAAGATTATGGATAGCACTCTACCAGTTTTATACTTATTAATACTGTTACTATTATTGTCTATAACATCTATATTTGTTATCCGTCAAATTACGAAGACAAGAAAAACAGAAAGTCAGCTTTCTAAATTGAAAGATAAACTGACAAAAGAACAGGGAACAGTAGATGAATATTATCAACTTGCCAGTATATATTTAGAAAAAAAATTATATGTTCAAGGAATTGAACTGTTGCAAAAAGCTCTGAGATTAAAAGACCCAGAAAATCTAGAAAATATGGCAAAAATTTATAATGCTCTTGGTTTTACATACTTCACTCAAGAGCAGTATGATATTGCTATTAGGCAATATAAAGAAGCATTAAAGATAGATCCTAAATATGTGACAGCTTATAATAATTTGGGTCATGCTTATGAGAAAAAAAAATTAACTGCTCAAGCTTTAGAAGCCTATGAGTCAGCACTGCAATATGACTCCAAAAATGATACTGCGAAAAGACGTGCAGAATCTATGAGGAAACGTTTAACAACTTCTTGAAGTCAGAATATGGCTCATAATTACTGGATATTTTTCTTGAGTCATTGGATATTTACTTATATAAAAAGGTTGAATAGTTACTGTATGTGGTAGTTCTTCATGGCTATATCTCCCTTTTTCTGTCTGGTGAGAACCCCTGAGAAAACTTCTTTAAGGAATATAAACTATTTTGGGGTTTCTGAATGATGGAATGAATTTGAGGAACCGGAATATCTGCTAAAATGCAGGTAGTGGATCAACGACTGAATAGCAGGCCCCTGTATGTCCAGAGTTTTGGAATAAAACAAGATATTGAAAAGAGTTTTTTCTCTCTTTTTGTGTTTTCTTACCCCAAAGCTGTTTTGTTGATCCGTTTCATTATTTAAATTGATATTTTAGCTACAAATAATAATAAAAAACTATCAACAGTTTCAAAGCTAATTTTGCTAATTTTTATTATAGAGTTAATAGGAGATTAACTAGTTTATTTTTAGATACATATCTGGACGTGGATTTTTACAAGTTTCGATTCGGATGTGGTGAAGAACTAATGACAAAACCAAAAAAAATTGGCGACTTTAAGTTTTTAGTTCTTACTGTTAAGAGTGAGGTCAAAGATGATTAAAAGCTTCAAATATTCAGAGTATATTTTTTATGGTAGCAGTTTCTAGCAATAACTATAACGATGAAAAATTTATCCCCTCTTTTGATGAATTTACTGGAGTTGTCTATTTTGAAAATATTAAGACGCAAGTAAGTTGCACAGGGGCTTTACTAGATAGTAATGGCCTTTATATTTTGACGGCTGCCCATTGCTTTAATAAGCAGAATGATTCGGCAAACTTAAATCCTAACCCTAATAATTATAAAGTCTTTTTTGAAGTTAATGGTACTCTTAAATCAAGACTTGTCGAAGAGATTTTTGTTCATCCTGAGTGGACATCTGATGAAAATAGTAATAACGATATTGCTATCATTAAACTCTCTAATGAAGCGCCTGATGTTGAGAGCTACGATATATATCGTGATACTGATGAGGTGGATCAGGTTTTTACCCGTGTGGGTTACGGTTTCCCTGGAACTGGTAGAGACGGTCAGATTGATGATTCAGGAGAAGACCCCCCTGTCAAGCGTTTTGGACAAAATTATTATGATGCCTTGGGTGAGATTTTCAATGATTATGATTATGATACTCCAATAATAAAAGGTACACAGCTAGCCTTCGACTTTGATAATGGGAAACCAAGGAGGGATGCTTTTGGTCGTGAATACGGTTTGGATCAGTTGGGAGTGGATCAAGAGGTTAATTCTACAGCAGGAGATTCAGGGGGTCCGGCCTTTATTGATGGGAAAATAGCTGGGATCACATCCTATGGTTTTTCTTCAGGTATGTATGATACAGATGTAGATGATGAAAGTGGTAATTCTAATTTCGGAGAATACAGTGTTGATATCAGGGTTTCAGCTTATATAGAATTTATTACAGACATTACATCCTTATCACTTGAGGGAAGTAGGGGTGATGATACTATAAAAGGAGGTATTGGTAACGATACTATTAATGGAGCTTCTGGTCAAGATAGACTTTTGGGAAAATCTGGCAATGACTTCTTAGTAGGTAGCTTTGGTAATGATGCTTTGTTAGGGGAAGCAGGTGATGATATTCTAAAAGGCGGTGGGGGTCGCGATCGCTTGAACGGTGGTACTGGCAACGATACACTTACTGGTGATGGAGGTAATGACCGCCTCAACGGTAGTGGAGGTAATGACCGCCTCAACGGTAATACTGGCAACGATATACTTACTGGTGGTGGAGGTAATGACCGCCTCAACGGTGGTGGAGGTAATGACCGCCTCAACGGTAATACTGGCAACGATATACTTACTGGTGGTGGAGGTAATGACCGCCTCAATGGTGGTGGAGGTAATGACCGCCTCAATGGTAATAATGGCAACGATATACTTACTGGTGGTGGAGGTAATGACCGCCTCAACGGTGGTGGAGGTAATGACCGCCTCAACGGTGGTGCTGGAAATGATATACTTATTGGTGGTGGAGGTAATGACCGTTTTATCTTTAATAGTAATGAAAAATTTGACTCCAATGATTTTGGTATTGATACTATCAAAAATTTTGAACCAGACCTCAGACCTGATGAAGATGGAAGCCAAGGTGACTTAATTGTTCTTGACAAGTCAAGCTTTACTGACCTTGGTAGTTCTACTCGTATTGGTTTCAGTGTTGATAGTGATTTTGAAATCGTTAATACTAATAATAGTATAGATGACTCTAATGCTTTTATTGTTTACAATGAAGAGTCTGGAAATCTATTCTACAAATCAGATGGTGAGTATACTAAGTTTGCTATTCTTAATGGTGCGCCCACTATTACTGAAGATAATTTCCAAATTATCAATTAGGAAGAAGATTTTAACTGAACAGTACAAAGTTCTTAGGAGAAAAAAATATTCCCTGCTAAAAGTTAGGGAATGGTGCATACTAGTTAATGATTCTAAATTGTTACTAGCTAATTTCTGGGGATGCACATAACATATAGTCTAGAGTAAATCTTGACCAACTTATATCCAGTATTTAGTTTTCATGACACTTTTGAATCGTTTGTTATGCTAATTTGGGGCATTCTTTTCTGTAGCCAACATCGGGTAGTTAGCAACTATCTCAATGCTGTGGGACTAACAAAAATTACTACACCCAAGCTTTACAGTAGCTGTATGGCTTGATAGCTAACAAATAATTATGCTTTCAAATGAGAGCACTCTTTCGGCAGCAGAAATTTTAACTGCTTACAGTTGGGATCTTAAGATTGAAGTCACTTTCGGGAACTTAATTCAACTATTTTTTTGTACTTAGAGCCTAGACTATTTACTGCTCAGTGCCTCGTAAATTCTATTATTAGCTTACTTGAAACTGAATCCCTGGGAATTGAAATTAGTATTACAGGTCTTTTTTACTGCCTGGGAATTAATGATTATGAGAGTTGTCCCGGAGCGTTTTTTTACCTGTTGACGTGCTTGATAGTGTAATAAATCTCTAATATGTTCAATTATCTCTGATTCTCGCCACTGTTTATAATGCCAAAATACTGTGGTATGGAGTAAGGAGGTAATCTTTATTATGTTTGACCAATTACAACCATTCTTCAGTTAAGAGAGTACACCGTCTAATATTTGTGTTTTACTCCCTATGTATGGGGCAAGTTTTCTTTTTTTTTTGCAACAATGGTTCAATCATAACCTATTCTTTTTCTATTAAACTACTTGAATATACCATTTACCCACCTCTTGGTTAAGTAATTAGCGTTGGCGGAGGATGGTGGTGGTAGCTAATATCGCTATTTAGTATAACCTTGGAACGAAAAGATACCTGTAGGGGTTCTATAAGATTCTACACTGATAAAATGTTGCAAATAAGGGTTTTCTCTAAACTGTTTTTCCTTTACTTTGCGACTTGTACCTAATTCTTTTTGATTATTAATGCTTCCAGTGCCGTTATAGAACTATAGAAAGTGATTCCAAATCAGTTTATTCCAGCAGTTTTCACAAAAATAGACTACAGTTACAAAAATGAGCAAACTAGTTGCGCAATATTTTAGGAGTGATAGGAGCGATCAAAGTAGCGATCGCCTGTTCCAAATCTTTACGAGTTTTTGCTTGATTGTTTTTTAAATGGGCTTTAAGGCTTGACCAACATTGCTCAAATAGAATAGGGTTTCATAATCGCTTATTTGAGTTTTTCTATTTTCTATAATTGTCTTTTATCTTTATGAAAACTCCTATCAATGGTGTTTGTTTCATTACTAAATTTGTACAGCAAAAACTTTACTGTTTTAAATGCTCTGTTATGGGGATGTACTATAAGGCTATAGATGACATAGAGGAAAGTCCTCTAATTTAGACTAATGAGCAAATTGGGGCAGAAACAGATTTAAGGGGTCAGTTAAGGTTCAATGAAAGTGGCGATCGCATTAATGTGATGAAGTATCGTAAATGTTCATAAATAGCCTTATTTTTAGTAGGATCGTGCTTAGGAGGAGATGGCAAATTAGCAAATTAATTGATATTTTTAGAATATTTTTCCAGCTTAATTATCAATAATACGGTGTAATAATCTCTTGAATAAAAGATGATTAAGAGTGAAAATAAACTTTAGTATAAGTATCTTCTTTCTGATGATAAATATTATTTTAAAAAGTAGTACAAGGCAAGCGATCGCTACTAGGAATAATTTACTGATTCTCTTGATCTGTCAGTCCAGCTACATTTTTTAGTTTTATAGGAAGGTACTCTTACCTTGACGTACTAACTTCGCAACATCAGCATTAATTGTGTCGCAATTAAGTCTTTGCCAGAGAGTTTTCCAGGCCTTACGTTATTGAGTAATTCTGTCTAATATTTTCTGAGAGTCAATTGGATCGGGAAGTATTCATCTATCTTCACCAGAGTCGCTATATTTTAACTCTTTGTTTTACAGTTTTTTTCAAACATTTATTTACGACTAAATCTTATCTAATAATTCATCACATTTTGGCTATAATATGTTTTATGATTTACGGAAAATATATTGATATTTTAAATTAAAATAAAGGCTAAAAGATATATTTTTTATAATAATTTATCTAAAACTACTTATCCTTAAAAAAAAATATTTTTGATATTTTTATATAAAAAATAAATTGTAATTGATGATAAATAAATAGAAATTTATTTTTTACTTTTAATATTTTGAGTGTTTTATCTGTAAAAAATATAGACATTATATGCTAGTATTTAGTGTTATTATCCATTTAATATCCGGTTTAAGCTCAAATCAAATCTGAGGTTAATTTTATAGGGTTTTAGAGTAAATTTTAGTTATTTTTAATTCATAAATTCTCGACTAATAAATGAAAATAATAATTGATATATAAGAGATAAATACTTACATTATAGTGAAAGTTTAAAGATTATAAATATCTAAATTGATCCCCAAATATTGTCAAACTTTGTTGATTTTTTTTGGGAAGATATATACCTGTTTTTTAGATAAACAATTGCAAAATATTTCTAATAATTAAATTAGTAATAAATGGTCAAAAAAGTATTAGACTAAAACCTTGAAAAAAAAGTATAAAAAAATACTTTTTTGCAATAATGAATAGCTATTATATAAAAAGATGCAACAAAACAAAACTAAACAATTAGCCTACTAATCAAGGAGAAGAACTGATGGCAATATTAACAGCTTTAACTAAGGGTGGTACAGCTTGGACTCCTCAATATGTTGAATCTATTGACATGAATAAATGTCTAGGTTGTGGTCGTTGCTTTAAAGTTTGTAATAGAAATGTTCTAGAGCTTAGACCCATTAATGAGCATGGAGAGTTTATAGATGATGATGATGATGATGATGATGAAGTATTAAGAAAAGTAATGGCTATTGCTAATGCAGATGACTGCATTGGATGTGAAGCTTGCGCTAGTATTTGCGGTAAAAAATGCTTCACTCATACTTCTGTAGCCGCATAAATTAGCAAAAATGTTAACTCAGAAGTATTGATATAAAGTTTGTAGAGCTTACTCAAAAAGTTAAACACTCAAACAACTGACATAAAGGGCCAATCAAATTAGTTAAATTATATAGTCAGAAATTGACAACAAACTTAACTAAAAAGCACGGCACCGTTGTGATAAAAAGTTGAAATATGAGTGGTATGCTAGCTAACTATAAACTGATACGGTTTAGTGAAGATTTGTTTGGGCAATTATCTAATCTGAAAAGCTCGTGATGATAGTTCAATACCATAATAGTTTTGGTCTGATCTGAACCGTATTCAACGGCTAAGTTGTATTAAATTCAGGACTTACACACACAGACCTAAAAACCCAGTTTTTTGGTAGATATCTATTGAATTAAACAACAATTTAGGCGTTAGTAATTAGTAAAATGATTTTCTACTATGGGTGATACCCATCACTTACCGTAATAAGATATTTAGAGATATCATAGACAGGTTACTCTTAAAGTTTCATCTCTTAATTTACTAACGCCACAATTTATCCTAGAAACTGGTCGCGTGTGTGGTTAAGTCCTATAAGTGGTTAAAAGAAGGTAGCTGTTATGCCTGCAAAAGATTTTCTCAGTTCAATTCAAAAGAAAAGATTGCAGAAAGCTTTGCGAGAGAGCGGTTGCTGTCATTTCCGAGAAAGAGTATTGATGTTACTCCTATTAAATGACGGAAAAACTTATTCCGAGATTTCTGAATTTATCGGTTGTTCTTATAGAACAGTTGCTTATTGGTGTGTACATGGAGACCCAGATAAATTAGATAGTTTACGAGATCAGCGAGAACATGGTAATTTTCGTAAAGCGACAGAAGAATATATTCAGTTATTAATAGAAGTTACAAAAAAATCTCCTAACCAATTAGGTTATGAATGTAGTAACTGGAGTGGAGAACGTTTAGCAAATTATCTTGCTCAACAAACAGGAATTAAACTTAGTGGTACTCAAGTCAGAAGAATTCTCAAACAAAAAAATATTAGCCTTCCCAAAAGTAGAGTACAACTTTATGAGCGAAAAAATAATAGAAAAAATGTTAGTCGTCCATCTAAATAATTAAGATATATAGTGTAAATATTGATAAATATATCTTTAAATTTATGATTTAAGCATTGTTTCTTTGCTTTTTTTATTTTTAATTAGTACATAAATTAAGCTTCAAATCACTAATTATTGCAAATTAAATGTATAAATATAATTATTTAATAAATAATTTAATAATTACTCTATACTAACAATATAAAGAAAATATTAATTTGCTCGTTACGAACATTTGAGCTAAAAAATTTATGAAATATTAATATTTATTATTAAAAGTTTAAATTAAGGCTTAAGTGAAAATAATTAAATCACTCTAGTAAAGTTTAACATTGTAACTGCTTAGATCGTTAGTTATTCAGCAATCAAGGCATCACTATTTAATATTTAATAGGTAGTAAAAGATGACAAGCAGTATGACTAACACCTAAATGCTCAAGCGTAAAAACAGGGGCTTGATATTATGACTCATAAAATGACTGAAAACTGTCTCGGATGTGCCACCTGTCTACCCAAAATCCAGTGCCCAACAGGTGCGATCTTTGTCGAGAATGAACAATATTCTATTAATCCTGAACTGTGTAATGGTTGTGAAGGATATTATGAAGAGCCTCAGTGTGTGGTTCACTGTTCTATTAGTAGTCCTGTTCCTCTCCAACCTAAAAAAGGTAGGTATAAAGTTGAGACAAGAACGCCTACAAGTTCTGACTTATTTCCTGATAACAAGCACAGTCCCTTTGCTTCTTCTATAGTAATGTGGGAAGCTTGCAATATTCTGGCGCAAAGACAATCACTACTTTGGACAATAGATGAAAAAGGTAAGTTTATTTATCAGCGTTCTATTAAGCAAGGTCAGGGTTCAATTAGTTTGAGCCTCCAACATTTGGAGCACTCATGCCAAACTGATAATGCAACTGTTCTACAAGAAATGGATATTAGAGCAGCCTGTATACACCTAATTTATGCGGCTCATGCCACAATTATTGACAAGCCATGGGAGCAAGAATTTGTTATCAGCGATCAGCAAATAGAAAGATACCTGGGGCTAGAAAAACGTAAAGACCTATCTAAAGCAACTAAACTGAGTTTGATTAAAAATCTTGCTCAACAGCCTTGCCGAATTACCACTACTATTGACTGGCCTCAACAAGGTAGAATAAATGCTTTTTCATTGCCAGAAAGCAAACTCTGGCATATGATTGATATTCAACATCACTTTTCTGAAGATTCCACAGGATGCAAACATCTTGTCGGTCTGACTTTTAAAGTTAGAGCGGGTATCTGGGCTAAGTATTTTCTCAACAAGGAAGCTTGCAAAGACCGTACAGCATTTTATCAATATGGGATTTTACCTAAGTCTGTATTGACTACTGTGATGAGCATTTGGCAGCAACATGAGGGAACTGCTCGAATGCTACTATGGTTACTATTCAAAACTAAGATGGGTCGGGAGCAAAGGTTAACTGTACCTACATTAATGCGAGTTGCTTATGGCGAACAAAAGGTGAGACGAGCATCTTCTTTTAGAGATGATCGAAAACGACTCATGAAGACTTTTGAGAGTGATCTCGAAGTTCTTAGCCATTATGGGATTAAACCTGAATTTGACCCTGTAACTTACCCTCAGGAAATTCAACCAATGTGGGCAAAATTAGCATCTTTACCTGATGATGGTGATGCAGCTTTAGATTTTTGGATTGATGATGGTAGTAACCATCGTAGATTAACAGATTATGGTCCAAGGGGTAAGTGGAATATGTTAATGAACGCTCGTATCCTTTGGTTTCAACTTCCCCAAGAATGGGATCGACATTTAGCAGAATTTGAAAAACATAAGCTACGCTATACTATTAAGCGCAAAAGAACAAAGAAGCTTTCTGTTATCTGTGGCGAACAAATTATGATGGCCAGGAAAAATCAACAGTTAAGCCAGAGACAGTTGGCAACTATGCTGGGAAAAAGCCAAAGCTGGATTAGAGATATTGAAAGTGGCCGCTTTCAACTTAAAGGTGAAGATCAAATGCTATTACAAAACCTTTTGGGTTTGGGAGGATAACTATTAATTGAACACTATTGCTGATTTAAATAGGCGGCTAGTAACTGCTGTCTATAATCTGGTCTTATGATAGACAGCAGTTACTAGCCCTTGCCTGGTGCGTTTGTTTTTTTGTCTCGGACTACCCAAAGAATAATAATTAATTAATAGTACAATAATACATCTATTCAAAAAAAACAAAAAGGTCACCCGATGCTCGGGTCTGGCTTTACACCTAATTTTTCGGTAATTTATCTAGCTAGGTTATTAAATAGGCAATTGAGGAAAACCAGGAGTTAAAACTTAGTATTTAATTGTGTATAGTTAAGTAGACTTGATACAATGTTTAAAATATCAATCACTTAATCCCTTGGCTAAAGCAAAGCATGGATAAACCATCAACATCAACAGGCTTAATTACAGGACTAGTAGCGACTCTATTTTTTAGTATTAGTTTTAGCTTACTAGAGTATACAATAAAATCAAGTATTATACTTGGTTTTATTGGGGGAATTTCTGCTGGATTATTAGGGTTTTGGTCCCAAATAGAATCAAGACCAGAAACCCCAGAAAAAGCAGATGCTAAGTCTGTAGATTCTATCAAATTATCAAAATCAACCTCAGTAATTAAACCACGGCTTCAAACACCTAAAGAGCGTAGTGGTGTTTCTGTATTGAGTTGGTTGTTTAAGCAAAAGTAAATGAGTTTGGTCAAAATCTTATATTAACTATTGGTAAACCCTAAGTATTTATGCCAAATTAATTATATATAATTGCTGGTATTGAACAACTTACAAGTGTCAAAATTACATCGTGCTATGGGAATTTTGCCCTGGGATAAAGTTATATACAGCATATTTTGGTCATATAAGGTATGGGGTAAATAGTGAAAATCAGGTGGTGCGGGCATCTTGCCCGCATATGTATGCTTTATAATAAGGGAAAGTTCTGTAGTTTTTGAGGGGGAATTTACTACAATTATGAGGTTTTTTTTGGGTGAATTTAAAAGTTAGGGGGTAAGCGATCGCTATTGAGTTGACTATCAAAAATCAACAGTAAATGAGTTTGGTCAAAATCTTATATTAACTATTGGCAAACCCTAAGTATTTATGCCAAATTAATTACATATAATTGCTAGTATTGAACAATTTACAAGTGTCAAAATTACATCGTGTTATAAGAATTTTGCCCTGGGATAAAATTACATATTTTTTGAAGTAGCAAGAAAAGCGACACAACAAATTTCTAAAGGAATAGGGTGAACAATGGATTATGGTAAGTTATGAAGTCTGCTAATTTTCCATCTTTTTGGAATGAGTATTATGGTCTTCCTTTATAAACTAGAAGTGATTATTGAGGATATTCTCACAAGAGGTATTTATCATAAGCTCATTAATTAATGGCAGTCCTTGACGCGATCACACTCCATACTTAATAATTTTTTTTCATTTTAATAAGCACCTAAGCAGAGCGAGCCGGATATTTCAAATATACACGAAAATTTCTTGAAAAGCAACCACCCTGTGTTTCTTATATATCAAAACTTTTAACAAATGGCCAATGCAAACGCGATCGCACCCTTTTTACCCCCAATTTTCACCCTAAATAGCTCATTTCAACTTTTTTGGCAAAAATTAGTTTAAATTTTAAATATATTTAATGATATTTCATAAGCCTAACTAATATAAAGATTTTTATTTGATTCACTAAACCCTAAAAACCTTGCAGCAATTAGTTTTCAGTCAAACTAATAGTTAAATGCTGACCGTTAATATATAAAATAAAGCTATCTCAAATATTTAATCTAAAATCTAAAAAAATGTCATTTGTTGGCCTACATATTCATAGCGACTATAGCCTATTAGACGGAGCATCTCAATTACCACAATTAATAGATAGAGCAGTAGAACTAGGAATGCCAGCCATTGCCCTGACAGACCACGGAGTTATGTATGGGGCTATTCAATTAATTAAACTGTGTAGAAACAAAAATATTAAACCCATAATTGGGAATGAAATGTATGTGATAAAAGGAGATATTGAGAAACAACAAAGAGGGAAAAAATTTCATCAGGTCGTATTAGCAAAAAATACTCAAGGCTATAAAAATTTAGTCAAATTAACAACTCTTTCTCATCTCCATGGTTTTCAAGGAAAAGGTATATTTGCTCGGCCTTGTATTAATAAAGAATTGTTAGAAAAATATCACGAAGGTCTCATAGTAACTAGCGGGTGTTTGGCGGGAGAAGTACCTCAAAATATTATGCGGGGAGAATTAGAAGAAGCCAAGAAAATAGCTAAATGGTACAAAGATTTATTTGGGGAAGATTATTATCTAGAAATACAAGACCATGGCTTCCAGGAAGATAGAGTTGTAAATACTGGAATTGTCACAATTGCTAAAAAATTAAAGATAAAAATAGTAGCAACAAACGACTCTCATTTTATTTCTTGTAGAGATGTAGAAGCACACGACGCTTTGTTGTGTATTAACACTCAAAAATTAATTGCTGAAGAAAAGCGGATGCGCTATAGTGGCACCGAATATTTAAAGTCTGCTGAAGAAATGAAGCAACTGTTTAGAGACCACTTAGAAAATGAAGTTATAGAAGAGGCGATCGCTAATACATTAGAAGTAGCAAATAAAGTTAAAGCTTATGAAGGAATTTTAGGAGAACCAAGAATTCCTGATTATCCAATTCCACCAGATCATAATGCTGATACTTACCTGGAAAAACTAGCTTGGTCAGGATTATTAGAAAGGCTAAAACTGAAACAAAAAAGTGAAATTTCCCCAATTTATAAAGAGCGGATGGAAACTGAATTAAAAGTTCTTCAGGATAAAGGTTTTTCTACATATTTTTTGGTAGTTTGGGATTATATAAAATATGCCAGAGATAATAATATTCCTGTAGGACCTGGTAGGGGAAGTGCTGCTGGTTCATTAGTTGCCTATTCTTTGCGAATTACTAATATAGATCCGGTGCATCATGGTTTATTATTTGAAAGATTTTTAAATCCAGAACGAAAATCAATGCCAGATATTGATACGGACTTCTGTATTGAAAACCGAGATGTAATGATTAAATATGTGACTCAAAGGTATGGAGAAGAAAGAGTCGCTCAAATTATTACTTTTAACCGGATGACATCTAAGGCAGTATTAAAAGATGTGGGTAGAGTATTAGGTATTTCCTTTGGAGAAGCAAATAAAATGGCAAAGTTAATTCCTGTTGCACGGGGTAAACCAGCAAAGTTAAAAGTAATGATTTCTGATGAAACTCCTTCCCCAGAATTTAAAAAAGCTTATGATAACCAAGAAACACCAATTGAAGATAATAAAGCGGGAAAAATTAGTACAATTTCTGTCCGACAATGGATAGATATGGCAATTAGAATTGAGGGTACAAATAAAACTTTTGGAGTACACGCAGCAGGAGTAGTAATTTCTAAAGAACCTCTGGATGAAATTGTGCCTTTGCAAAGAAATAATGATGGGTCAGTTATTACTCAGTATCATATGGAGGATATAGAATCTCTAGGTTTGTTGAAGATGGATTTTTTGGGATTGAAAAACTTGACTATTATCCAGAATACTGCCGAGTTAATTAAAAAAAATCATCATCTTCCGTTGGTTCCAGATGATTTACCAGCTAATGAAAGAAAGGCAATAGAAATTTTAGCAAAAGGCAATACTAAGAAAATGCCAGAGGATGTGAAAAAGACTTATGACTTGATTAAATCTGGAGATTTAGAAGGAGTATTTCAGTTGGAATCTTCTGGGATGGTAGATGTAGTGAAAAAATTGAAGCCTACTTCTATTGAGGATATTTCTTCTATCTTAGCTTTGTATCGCCCCGGACCTTTGGATGCTGGTTTAATTCCTAAGTTTATTGACAGGAAACATGGCAGCGAAAAAATTGAATATCAACATCCAAAGTTAGAGCCAATTTTAAAAGAAACTTATGGGGTTTTGTGTTTACCAAAGGGAACTTTAATTGATCAACCAGATGGTTCCCGGGAAGCAATTGAAAATATTAAAAGTGGAGAGGTAATTTTAACTTCGGACGGTAGAAAAGTTTGGGAGGCAAAAGTTGCTAAACAATGGCGGAGTGGTGTTAGGGAAATATTGAAGATTACTTTGTCTAGCGGGACGGTAATTTATTCGGGAAAAAACCATCGCTTTTTAACTCCAGAAGGAGATAAGTTTGCCTGGGAGTTACAACCTCAAGTGGGGAGAGTTAAGAACGCTCTTATTTATGGTTCTGCGGTTTATGAAAAATGGCAAGTTTCTAGTAATCAGAAACAACTCCGTAAAAACGATGCTTATTTGTTAGGGTTATTAGTAGGAAAGAGTAATCTGATTTCCTCAACTCCCAATGTTTCCTTTTCCACACAAGGGGCTATTACTTGGGGGAAAAATTTGATTGATGAAACTTGGGGTGGGGAAGCTAAACATTATTTTGATACTTCTCGCCGACAGGTTTATTTAAACTTTAATACTCAATCCAAACCTACAGCCCTAACCGAGTTTTTGGATGGTATTTATGGCGCTCAAAATTGGCAGGTAGAATCTGTTGCCAAGCATTTACCAGAAGATATTTTAGATTATTCGGAAAAAGACCGAATAGATTTATTGCGTGGTCTCTGGGATAGTGGTGGTTTTGATGGCAAAAAGTTGCTTTATTATCCAGGTTCTTCTCCTCAATTATTGTCACAAGTTTGCCAGCTTTTGGGAAGTTTAAAAATTGATTATTATCTGGCAGATAATTCTGTTAGGATTTCCGATAGGTCTCGGTTTATTGATATATTGGAAAACTACCAAATGTCTAGCCAACAAAAAGAAGAAATTAGCGAAAGTTATTTACCTGCTTCCTCTTGGTTTTTGAAAGGTGGTTCTGAAAATAATATTCAGAAAACAGATAGTTCGAGTCGGAAAACTGGGGAGGCTTCCCAGCAGAAAGCAACTTTATTTACCCAGAATTTATTCTCGGCTCAAACTCCGGCAGAAAATTGGGAAAAAGTCAGAGAAAATCATCTACTTTCCTCT
>JAGGDU010000031.1 GCA_018457135.1 Trichodesmium erythraeum GBRTRLIN201
TTATGGCAAATTTTTTCTGAAATTATTTTACCTTATTTCCCAACAACTCTAATATTCATTTATATGTTGAGGGTATTCAGCAAAAGGGTAAATATTTGTCTGCTAATGGGAAAATATTGATTTATGCTTGTGAGATAGCAAGTGGTAAAGAAGGTAGAGAATTTGTTCGATAACTTCATCAACTCACACCGAGCAAATATTGCTGCCTCGTAAACACTGACTGGAAATGTTAGCAGAGGTGGTAACTGGAATTTAGAGGTAATATTTGCTCAACTTAAGTCGGCGTTAGCATTTACACCAGAAGTTAAGGCAAGTTATGCCGGAGTGTTAGCAAATATTATGGTGAATACTACTAATGATATAGTGGATGATAGTGATCGTGTTACTTTCTCTAAGGAAAGCTATTATTGAAGCGAACAGTACCCCGGAAAATGATGCTATTCGACTGACTGCAGGAGAAACATAGATATAATTTGACTATCTCAGAGAATAAGGAAGATGCTGCTACAGGAGATTTAGATATTATTGCTAGTGGTGGAGAAATAACGGTTATTTCTAAGGGAGAATAAAAGGCTTTTATTGATGCGGGGTGTGAGAGTGCAATTAATGACAGGGTATTTCATGTTGTGGAAGATGCTGCTCTATTCTAATGCCGAAACCTCAGCAACAGTAATTGTTTACAATAGCAACAACGGCAAATTATTCTACAATGCTAATGATATAGAAGCAGAATTTGGAACTGGTGGTCAATTTATAAATCTAACTAATATTCCATCTATTAGTAAGGATGATTTCCTCATGAGAAAATAAGTGCTAACTACAGAAGTTAAAAAGTTAGACATAATTAGAGCTTGCTGATTAATTCTCAAAGGATGGGCACAAATTATGCTCATAGCCAAATTTTGCCGAGTACAAAAAGTAGCAGAAGTTGGGTAGCTTAAGCTCATGCATAGATCTGATTTCTCAAGGACTTAGGCAGAAAAATCAGGAGACAATTCTTACCACTACCTCCGCGGTGACCAAGGCATTTATCTGTGCCGACCTGCTCCCTACAGCAGTTTTCATTTCATTAGACCACCGTAAGGGATCCTAGGAAGGTATCTACAAGATTTTTTTTGGTTGTGACGATGTGGTTTATCAATCTGAAAATCGCTGTAATTGCTAATTGCATGCTTCCTAATTTCTACCCTCACAAGACAAAGAAAAGCAAATTCTAATTATACATAATAGACCTCTCCAAAAATGCTGATTTGGAAATGGCGGGTTAAGGGCTTAAGAAGCTTTTCTGGAGATGTCTAATTAGCTAGTCAAAAGATCGAGTAGGGTGCGTTAATAAAATGTAAAGCACCGCCTCCACGAGAATATTTCAGTGTGTAAGAGGGAATAGCCATTCGCCCCTAAATATGGACTTTTATCTTTAATACTGAATAAAAACCATGCTATCGGATTTGATACAAGGCAACATTGAATACGCATCAGTCTATTAATACTAACAAGTATTTTAAGGATTATTTTCCATACTACTTGTAGAAGGAGTAAGAGTGTTACCAGTAGTATTCTGTGGTTGTTCTATAAGTTCTTTTTGTTTATTGCGGAACTGTGTTGCTGCGTCATTTAGACTATCACGTTGTTCGAGCATATACTCCTTCATGTTCTGCTTATTTCCCAGTCTGGAGTTATGAATAATATCGAACATATCTATCCCACCTGAACCAGTGAAAGGATCAGAGTTATCTATTGTTTGTAAATCCTTTAAAGGATTAACTGTATTATTGTTATAAGATTGAGCAAAAGTACCCTGAGGCAGGACTACCGTGATTATTCCTGTGGTTAAGGTACTCAAAAGAATTTTAGTGAAAAGTTGGGCAGGCATAATGTAGTATTTTAGTTTTTTAGGGAATTTATCAGATGTATTTAGGATACAACTTTTTTAATATTTTTTGATCAAGAAAATATATATAGTTTAATTCAAAATTCAGCTCTCACAAGTCAGAAGTTAAATTATTACTTTGACTAAATTTGATAGTTTAAGAATGTCGTGATAGTAATGGCGACTGTTTTACCTAAAACTGAAGTTGATTTTTTTCCGAACTTTTAAATGGCAGGCTTAAAAACTTGTTTTTTGGGTGGTGGTGTATGCTAATGATGGTCTATTATAACTATTTTGATATTGGGCTTGGGCAATGGGAGCATTTTGCTCCCTTACTAGGCATCATTAATTCACATATACCATCACTATACTATGAAGGATACCGTTTTTGGATCCGGTCCAGTCTGTCAGAGGTCTATGAACTAGACAAGTAATATGATAGTACCGAATGCTGAACTTGTGAGATAGGTCAGTCTTTGTTTTACCTATAGGCTAAGGGTTGGAGGATATCACATCTAGGCAAACCGACGACGTAATAGAGGTTGAATTGCGACTAGAGTCACAATATCAAAAACTAATAGCACTAGTAATGCTATCCCAAAGGAAATATCACCAAAAGGCGCTTCCATAACTACACTACCAAAAGAGAAATTATGATGTAGATACAGATAACGAATAGGTTCGATCGCATAGCTCAAAGGATTTAAACTAGCTACTACTTGTAACCAACTCGGCATAAAAGATAGAGGTGCCAGAGCAGTGCTAGCAAATAACAAAGGTAAATTAGTTACAAAAATCACGGCCAAAAGTTCAATGTGACCTGGTAAAGCAAAAGCCAGACCCAAGCTTAAACCAGTCACACCCAAAACTAACATTAAAATAATCAGGGCGATCGTAGCTAATCCCAATATATTAGGTAATCCTGCACCCAAAAATGCACCTGCACCAATGATAATAGCTGATTGAAGTAAACTCAGGGTGACGATAAAAGTAGCTGAGGCTAAGACAATAGAAAAGCGGGATGTCAATGGCGCTACCAATAGGCGGTTGAGAAAACCAAACTCTCGGTCAAACATCACTGGTAAGCCTGCATTAAGGGCACCAGCAAAAGCAGTAAAGACAATAATACCAGCACCGAGAAACTGTCCGTAGTTTTGACTTTCACCAAATAAGCCTTGAGGTACATTTTGGAAAAGTGCCCCAAATAGAATTAACCACATCAGAGGTTGAATAATTCCAGCAATTAAAGTAGAAGGTCGTCGCTTCAGTTGAATAAATAACCGACGGGTTAATGCTAGAGTTTCTTGAAAAAAATCTCCTACTAGGGAACCCGAAGTAAAGGTTGTCGTCTTAGCGTCAGACAACTGACTTATATTCTCTTGAGAAGGTGTAATAGTGCTACTCATATTAGACTTTAGATATTATTAATGGAGATCCTAGAGAGTTTATTTTATATTATATTATCTTGGAACTAGTGATTAAAAACTGTCCAATTAGGTTAAATTATAGTGACAAAAAATCTATGCTTCAACTTTCTTTAGAAAATATAAAGGCAAAATTTAGGAAAATATTAATATATAAAATTGGAGCCAAATTACTTGGATATTATGAAAAGCTAATTCCTAGTTATTCCTTAATTGGCAATACAGCATTTTTGGAACCTCACCACTTTGAGTGGGTGAACGAGATAGATGCAAATTGGATATTGATTAGAAAGGAATTAGATGAACTCCTCAAATATCGAGATGATTTACCCAATTTTCAAGATATTTCTCCAGACCAAGCTGATTATACTAGCCCTGACGATTTGTGGAAAACATATTTTATGTATGGGTATGGAATTAAAGCAGAAAAAAATTGTCAAAGATGCCCAGAAACAACTCGTTTAATTGAAAAAATTCCGGGAATGAAAACTGCATTCTTTTCGATTTTAATGCCTGGTAAACATATTCCGGAACACCGAGGTCCATACAAAGGAGTTATTCGTTATTTATTAGCATTAAAAGTACCTGAACCAAAAGAAAAATGTCGTATTCGCGTCGGAAATGAAACTCGTCATTGGGAAGAAGGAAAGAGTATGATTTTTGATGATTCTTTTCCTCATGAAGCTTGGAATGAAACTGATGGTGTTCGTGCTGTTTTATTTTTAGATGTCATGAGACCAATGCGTTTTCCTCTTTCATTTTTGAATGAATTAATGATGAAAATAATTGCAATTTCTCCCTATATTCAAGATGCAAATATTAATCAGAAACACTGGGAAGACCGTTTAGAAAAATTGTTTGGCAAGGAAAATCAAAAAGAAAAAGTTTCATCATCAACCTAATCATTTTAGTTATCTTCTTCACAATTAATACTTAATAATTAACAATACCTCCTACTGCAGTAGGAGGCTTAAGGCCTAATTTTATTGTCAAAAGTTGGGAAGTTGGTCGATGATTTGAGAATATTTATCTATTAATATTTTCTAGTTCCTATCCTTTGTTTAGAGACTAATTTTTGCTATTTTTCACAGTTAAATTCTAGCAGAATAAAGTCAGTAGCAAAACCGAACTAGAAAAGTTTCTCAATCAACTCATTAATTTATCGGTAGTGGTGTACAAGTAGTAATTTTTGTATTTAGACTTCTCACAGTGAAATGAGTTGACTTCTAAATATCACTACACATACAAACCCTATCAAAAAATCAAAAAATATATTGGGAGAGAGTAGTGGGTTACGATTTTGATGCAATTATTATTGGCAGCGGTGCAGGAGGAGGAACGATCGCCCATACTCTAGCAAAAGCTGGTAAACAGGTTCTTATAGTAGAACGTGGTCCAAGATTTAGTGATGTTGAAGCTTTCCAAGATGAGCAAAGAATGTTAATAAATAAAGAAGCTTTTGACGATCGCCAAATTGAAGTTAATGGACGTAACGCCCAACTTCATATTGCCGGAATATTAGGGGGTGGTACATCTTTATATGGAGGTGTATTAATGCGTCCAAGTCCTTATGACTTCCACCCTGGTAAATTCTATGACCAATGGCTACCCCGTCACCTGTGGGATTGGCCCATTACTTACGATGATATGGCTCCCTACTTCGAGCAAGCAGAAACATTATTTCATGTTGCTGGAGATCGGCCATATAAAATGCCCAATGTAGGAACACCAAGCAAAGGTTATCCAGCTACAGTTCCTCCACTCGAGCCAATTAACCAACAATTGGAAAAAGGTATAAAAGATGCCGGGTTAATGCCATTTCATCTGCCCTTTGGTATAGATTTCAAAAGTTGTCTGCGTTGTTCAAAATGTCCTGGTTTCTACTGCCCAAATGAAGCTCGTGCTTCTACGGTAGTACGTACTATTGATAAGGCCACTCTTGATTACCACCTTCAAGTTCAAACTTTCACAGAAGCAGACCGTTTAGTTACTAACAGTCACCAAAAAGTTACAGGTATTCGCCTCCGTTGTCGCAAAACTAACAAAGTTCAAGAACTGACAGCTAAACTTTATATTCTTTCTGCGGGAGCTTTAGGTAGTCCAATTATTTTGATGAAGTCTGGCTTAACAGGACGTAGCGGACAAGTAGGGCGTAATTATATGTATCATTGTGGTGCTTTAGTGGCAGGTTTATTCAAACAAGAGACAGGAGGGGCAGATAAATTCATTAAACAATTAGGGTTTACAGACCTGTATCTGGGAAATAAAGAATTTACTCACAAATTGGGGTTAGCTCAAACAGTTCCTATTCCAGGACTTCTTTCCCTACAACAAAATTTCCCCATACCAATACCAAAAACCATCGCCGAATTTCTGCTCAAGCGAATGTTGGCAATAACTGGCATTGTGGAAGATTTACCCCAACAGGAAAATCGGATAGAATTAGGTAAAGATGGCAAAATTCGTCTATTTCACAAATTTCATCCTTATGATGTTTACCGTTCTCAATACTATAAGAGCAAATTAAAACAGGTATTCCGCTTGGCAGGATCAATATTATCTTTTGGAGCAACAGGTGATAAAGATGATATTCATACATCCCACCAGGTAGGTACAACTAGGTTTGGTACAGATCCTAATACATCTGTGCTTAACAAAGATTGTCGTTTACATGAGCATGAAAATGTTTTTGTTGTGGATGGTGGATTTATGCCTAATGCTTTGGGTGTTAGTCCAGCTTTGACTATTGCGGCAAATGCTCTGAGAGTTGCGGATACTATATTACAAAAAGCTATAATTTGACAGCAAAATTGATAGGATGTTTTAAAAGGTTAAAATTTATGCTGTGAGAGGCATTTAACAATCTGTTTTCACCCACTATTTTAAATAATGTGTCACTTTAGTGCTAAATTGACGCGACTAGATAATGTAGCTGGGGAAGTAAAAAGGTTGGCGGGAAGCAGAAATTGAACTTGAAAAAACAGCTTTTATCCTAGTACGAAGAGGAAGCTCTGCCCCCTATAAACAAGAAGCCGATACCTAAAAAGCTAAATTTAGTAGACTACCATTAAAAGAAAATCTGGCAAACCCTAGATGGAAATAAAGGTGGGTAAAAGAAAGTATATGCACCCTTTCGGTGGCAATCTTTATTATTAGGAGCCCTATGAGGAGCGAAACTCTCATGTACAGTGGGTGGATATGAGGCGTGATATCTCTATCGACTAGTGAAACTCAACACAACCTTACTATGATTTAATACGGTTCAGATCAGACCACTCATAAGTTATGAAACAGTTAAATCAGCTTTTCAAATTACAGGAGTGCCAAAAAAAATCCTTAACTGAACCATATTGTATTATGATTGAGTTTCGTTTTGAGACCTAACCTAAACTTATTGAGCTATATATATTAGTTGTTTATAAAAAAATAAAATGAAGACTGTTGTAATTACTGGAATTTCTGGCACTTTAGGTAGTGCGATGGGTAAAGCATATAAGTCACGGGGGTGGCAAGTTGTTGGTGTGACTCGTCAACCTAATTTAGAGGGAAATTTTTTTGATGAGCTATGTATTTCACCCCAAGAAACTATTGAGGATGCCAAAAAACTCTTTGAGTATGACCCAGATGTGGTGATTTTGAATGCTGGTCAAATTGAGACGGAAGTGGGAGAGGGTGGCATCCCTGTAGTTGAGTTAGTGGAGTCGATGAATAGGGTTAATTATTCTTGGCCTGCTGTTGTTGGTACTGAAGCAGCAAAGTTAGCTCGGAGCAGATGTTTAGATGTAATTGCCATTGGCTCAATTGCTGATGGGAGTCCCTCTTGTTTCGGACCTGTTTATCATTCTGGTAAAATAGCCCTACATTATTTTTGGTCTGGTGTCGGACCAATTGTTTATCATTCTAGTAAAAATATGATTCGCCTGCGGTTATATCGCCCTGGCGTAATTGCTGGTAAGTTTGCTTGGGCACCTGTAAATCGTTTGAATGATAAAGCTTATAAGATTCGAGAAAATCGCGTTAATTCTGCTCCACCTGCGGATCAGGTAGCCGAAAAAATAGTTAATTGGATAGAAAATAGTAAGGAATGGGTGGGAACTTATGATGAGCCTTTTGGCTTTAAGATTTTTAAGTATCTATTCGCTTTGTTTCCCAACTTTTTCTACAGATTACAGTTATATGGTTGGCCAAAAGGCAGTAAATTTATGTAGGAAATAGGGGAGTAAGACAGTAGAGAAGTAGGGAGGTTCTATGCAATTTCCCTACAGGGTTCTCTTTTTTTATGTTCCCAACCTGAAAACTACTATAAATTTGAATATCTTTTCACTTATTGCTAGTAGGTGACCGCTGAGTAGTTACTATTTAGCTATTTAAAACAATTTGACTTAAATGCTTCAAAATTTGCAGAACCCAATACAAATCTCTAGGGTTTCGAGTTATAAATAAACTTTAAATTCCATACTTATGATTTTCAGCTTTAACTAACTTGATAAAAGTGATTTTTTTGCCAGTAGTAATTAGACCATAACTAGTTTTTTTGTGAGAATTTCCCAGCATATATACTAATATTTTATCTAGTCTCACTTCCACAAAAGATGCAGATTTTTTTATTCAATTACCATCACCAAAAGTTGTTTTTTTAATACTAGAATTTCAATTCTAACTTTGATAATTATTCCATCATCTTCGCTCTCTATTTATATCTAATTTTATGACTTAATATAGAAGGGTGTAAGATAAAAATCATCAATAAATAAAATCGGTTCTAGAACTTACATTTTGACTACATATTCTTAAAGTGGTAGATAATTAAGTAAGTTAATAAATCCTCTTCTAACTTTATCTAAAAGTTTTTTTCTATGTCTATTATTTCTGGAAAATTTTCTTGCGACTCGGAGGGAAAATTATTATCTTCAACTAACTGAATATTAAAGTTATCGACTAACTCCATAAGTCTACATTTTGAGCTGGAATTGTTTCTAGCATTAGTCTCCTGGTGCTTGAATAATAAAAGATGCTAATTATGAGTTTTTCAATCTTCTTATATCCTCATCTTCCTATACCTCTATAAATGTATTGCTTTTTTTCTTAAGTAACCAATCACAAAATAAATATATAGAGAAAGATGAGTAAAAATAGGTAACATAGTAGAAATGATTATAATAGCCCCAAAATAGATATTTTTATAATTATCAGTTTTAGTGGGATTTTGTAGTGCTTTTACAAATCTTTGTTCGTAGTAAAAATATTTATTTTATTATTTGTAGCATTATTTGATGAGACTGATATTAGTAATGACCTCTAGAAAGAATTTTGTTAATCGTGATAGATTTTTAATTTCCCCCCGCAGTATAGAGCTTTGAATATTTAATTTACATTCTATTTTTTATCTTTTCTTTTATTTGTTTTTCTTGATAAATATCATCACATCCATTTTGAAAATCAGTCTCATTGCTTCCTGTTTCAAGCAACAAATTTTCCTTGAGCAATCATCACAACATTTCCACCCACAAATACTTCGATTTTGCCGGCTTTTTTCTCAGCCTGTAACAATAATAAAGATGGTCGATTAATTTCATATCCTTGTTCTACTCTAATATCAATTTTCCTCTGATTAAAATAATTATACTCAGCTAAATATCCTGCTAGACAACCATTAGCACTACCTGTTGCCGGGTCTTCAGTAATTCCTAAATAGGGAGCAAACATTCTCACGCTTAAATCATCAATATCTTTGTATGTCTCTGGGCAAAATATCAAAATTTCTGTTACCTTTGTTGTTTGAATAAATTGATAATATTTATCCAAATTAACCTTAGCTTTTTTCAATGCCACCAGACTTTTCAAAGGTACAATTATAAAAGGTATCCCTGTCGAAACTTCCTGAATAGGAAATCTAGTATCAATATCAACTACTTCTAAATTTAATACCTCTGCCACAGTTTCAACTTGATGTTTTTGAGCAAAAGTCGGAACATTCTGGCTCATCCATAAAACTTCACCTTTCCAACTCACAGGAATTTGCCCTACACCCAGATTTAAAACTACTTGTTCTACCAGACTTTTAATAATTTTTCGCTGAATAATATAAGCAGTTCCTAAAGTTGGATGCCCGGCAAAAGGTAATTCTTTAGTCGGGGTAAATATTCGCACATCGTAACCACCATTTTGTTGTTCAGAAGAGAGAAGAAAAGTAGTTTCTGAATAATTCATTTCTCTAGCAATTTGTAACATTTTCTCATCAGAAAGATTAGCTACTTCAGCGCCAGTAAATACAGCTAATTGATTACCAGAATATTTAGTTTCAGCAAATACATCTACAATATAAAAATCCATAACACTTTATTATACCAAATAGTAGGGAGTTTGCATACAACAGACCTCCCTCAGAGCAAAGGAGCAAGTAAATCTTGAAAAAAAGGAGATTGGGATAGAAATAACTATCTTAGATGAATTATAATTTTGCATTCTTTTTTTTCAGAGTAATATTATATCAAATATACTGACTTTGAAGTATTTATCAGAAACCGAATTTATAGGGGACGGATGTCAATATGATCAAGTATCTAATACTTTCCCTAGTTTCTATACTTTATTTATAGTAAAATAACCAGATTCAATATTTGGTAAGTCTTAGTTTTTATACAAACTTAATCAATGTTTGCTAAAAATATAAAATATTTGATAGATAGCTAAATTAGAATTAGCTGTGAATTTTAATTTTCCAGCATTTATACTTGATTATTTACTTTCCTTTTTGTCTACCTTATATTATATTATTATCTCATATTCTTACTCATTTCTGTTATTGGTAATTGCAAAATAAATTTTGACCCCTTATTTATAATTGACTCACAGCAAAGCTTACCATGATAATTATTGACCACAATTTGATGAGCAATAGATAAACTTAAACTTGTTCCTTTAGCTAAAGCTCTAGTATTAGAAAGCTTATCAAAAACTGTTCTCTTAACTTCTTCTGACATTCCTATGCCATTGTTTTTAATAGTGACAATTACTTCTTTTTTATCATGACTCATTAAAGTATTAATTACAATTTTAGGCTCAAATTTACAATTAGAAAAACCTACTTTCTTACCAAACTCATCAATCTCATCAATAGCATTATAAATTATATTCATAAATACCTGAATTAATTGTCCAGGCAGACATTTCATCTTAGGCAAATCTCCATATTTTTTGACTACTTTAATACCGGAGCGATACTGATTAGCTTTGAGGCGATGCTTCAAAATTAATAGAGCACTATCAATACTTTTATGGGCTGTAATAACACTTTGTTTACGAAATTTTTGTAAATATGAGCTCAGGTATTTAATCCTTTCTGAGCTCGTCTTTATAGAAGTAATTATATTAGGGAAATCTTCTATAATAAAATCTAGATCAATATCTTCAGCACTTTGAATAATTTCTGCTACAGGATTAGGATAATTTTTTTGATAAAGAAATAGATGTTCCAAAATATTTTTTATGTATGTTTCTAAATAAAAAGAATTACTATAAATTGAACCAATGGGGTGATTAAATTCATTTGCTACTCCAGCCATTAATTCTCCCGTTACTAACATTTCTTCACTTTTAATGGGTTTGACTTGAGATGCTTTTAACTGCTCTAAAGCTTGAGTAAGTTCATAAGTTTTCTTAGCTACTTCTTTTTCGAGATTCTTTTTTAACTGTTGTAAATGTATGTGATTTTTTACTTTACTAAGGACTTCAATTGTTTGAAATGGTATGGTAATATAATCTACGGCTCCCAATGTCAAACCTTTAACTATATTTTTAATGTTTGAAGGAACAGCCATTAAAATTACTGGGATGTCTTTCATTTCTGGATTTTCTTTTAACCTTTGACAAATTTCAAATCCATCAATACCAGAGGTTTGTATATCTAGCAAAATTAAATCAGGTAAGTCATAGGAAATTTGCTTGAGCGCTTGGTCACTGCTAATTGCTGTAGAAACTTTATATCCTTCATTAGTTAAAGTTTTAACTATTACTTTAAGATTAGCTTGAACATCATCTACAACTAAAATATGCTCTGAATTTAGTTTTTTTGTCATTAATTTACCCCTTATTTTTTACTGAAAATTTTATAAGAAAATATTCTACTTCAAATGTACTTATAATTTTAGAGATTAGTTTTATCTTGGTTTACTTTGCTAGTATTTTAATAAAAATCAGGATTAATCATGGTAAAAAAAATTTTGCTATTCCATGAGCTGGGATTTTAAGAAAGGTGTAACTATTGACCAGTTCATAGTTGGGAAGGTAGAAGTATTTTCTATAGTTTGGATTTCCAATTTTCTACTAACAAGCCATTGATTAATACTATTAGCTCTTATATGTACTTTAAAGAAAACTTGTATTTTCAAGTTAAGTACCTCAGAGCATTATTTGCCGATTTTAATCATTTATGCTTTTCATAAAACAAATAATTTAGGTTTTATAAATGTGTAATTAACCTTGTATAAACAATTTTATCAAATGTAAAATTAAATAATTTTATAGCTATAACAGCATAAATAATAACTATTATATTTCCACTAAAAAATAACTATTTTTACATGATTTTATAGGCTATTTGATATTTTTTATTACTATTATTTTTTATTTTTTTGCATTCTATTGAGCTCATTTTTTTTTTGACATTTTAGTTGATTGATTTATATTTCATTTTTCATATTAAATAATGCCGTATTTTTTTAAGATTATTTTTATTGGCTATTATTAATGATGATTACTTTAATTTCATTGTATTTAATTACTTTACGGATAAAGTTGTAGTTGCAATCCCATAAAAAAAATCAAGAGATTAAATACAAAATAATTGATCGTCTATAATTATTCTTTGGAAGAAATAAGTAGAATAATTTATTGCATAAATACAGCATGTTAATTAATTAGTAATTATTGATAATAGAATTTAGATAAAAATCCTATCTGAAAAGTGAAAGAGAGGAACGAATACAATGTATTTATGCTGAATAGAGAAACCAAAAGTAAGAGTGGTTAAAGCTATTTTTCAAAATACTAGTAATTTTTCATAAATGATTTAGGATTACTATAGAAGTTATAATCAATTAGCATATTTCGATGACTTTTTGAATGGTTATAAGTTGATTTTAGTTATTATTTAACTGTGTTAAAGTGAGAGAAAAATGATGAGAATAGCAACACCAGAGCTGATAGTAGTTAACAGATAACCCCTTTAATGATAAAATCTGTTTCTATGATTTGATTCTATTTCTACTTAATTGATAAACACAATACAATCTATATTATAATTTGAAAAATAAATTGCTTTGAACCTCTCAAAATAGTAGTATAAATACTAACACTAAAATATTAAATATACGATGATGAACAGCCAGTTTTTAAACCGTCTCCATAGTCCAGAACGCCCAGTGATCGTCTTTGATGGTGCTATGGGTACTAGCTTACAAGTCCAAAACCTAACAGCAGAAGACTTTGGCGGAAAAGAATATGAAGGTTGTAATGAATATCTTGTCCATACTAAACCAGACGCAGTAGCCAAAGTTCATCGAGATTTCTTAGCAGCAGGTGCGGATGTGATAGAAACTGATACTTTTGGTGGGACAAAAATTGTTTTAGCAGAATATGACTTAGCAGACCAGGCTTATTATCTGAATAAAACAGCAGCGGAATTAGCCAAGTCTGCTGCTGCTGAATATTCTACCCCAGAAAAACCTAGATTTGTGGCTGGTTCAATTGGACCAGGAACAAAATTACCTACCCTCGGACATATTGATTTTGCTACCCTAAAAGATAGTTTTACTGAACAAGCTGAAGGTCTTTTTGATGGAGGAGTAGACTTATTTCTTGTCGAAACTTGTCAGGATGTTTTGCAAATAAAAGCTGCTTTAAATGGCATAGAAGAAATCTTTGCGAAAAAAGGCGATCGCCGACCTATCATGGTATCAGTAACAATGGAATCTTTTGGAACTATGTTAGTCGGTTCAGAAATTAATGCTGCTCTGACAATTTTAGAACCTTATTCTATTGATATTCTGGGATTAAATTGCGCTACAGGCCCAGATTTAATGAAAGAACATATTCGTTATTTGTCAGAAAATTCGCCTTTTATTGTTTCGTGTATTCCTAATGCTGGTTTGCCAGAAAATATTGGGGGACAAGCTCACTATAAACTAACTCCTGTAGAGTTAAAAATGGCATTAATGCACTTCGTTGAAGACTTAGGAGTCCAAGTCATCGGTGGTTGTTGTGGTACTCGCCCCGACCATATTAAAGCATTAGCTGAAATTACTGAAACCCTCAAACCAAAAGAACGAAAACCTAACTATATTCCGGCAGCAGCTTCTATCTATTCTTCAGAAACTTATGAACAAGATAACTCATTCTTAATTGTTGGTGAAAGACTGAATGCTAGCGGTTCTAAAAAATGCCGAACTTTACTAAATGATGAAGACTGGGATGGCTTAGTTGCCCTAGCAAAATCTCAGGTAAAAGAAGGGGCACAAATACTTGATGTTAATGTTGATTATGTGGGACGTGATGGGGTGCGCGATATGCACGAATTAGCATCTCGCTTGGTCACAAATGTTAATTTGCCTCTGATGTTAGATTCGACAGAATGGGAAAAAATGGAGGCTGGTTTAAAGGTTGCTGGTGGTAAATGTTTGCTTAATTCTACTAACTATGAAGATGGAGAACCCCGTTTTTATCAAGTATTAGAATTGGCGAAAAAATATGGTGCTGGTGTAGTAGTTGGAACTATTGATGAAGATGGAATGGCTAGGACAGCTGACAAAAAATTTGAAATAGCTAAACGAGCTTATGATGCAGCAATAGAATATGGCATTCCAGCCCGTGAATTGTTTTTTGATACCCTAGCTTTGCCAATTTCTACAGGTATTGAAGAGGATAGGGAGAATGGAAAAGCAACAATTGAAGCTATTAAACGGATCCGAGAAGAGTTGCCAGGCTGTCATATAATGCTCGGAGTTTCTAATGTTTCATTTGGCTTAAACCCTGCAGCTAGACAAGTGTTGAACTCAGTGTTTTTGCATGAATCAATGGCAGTAGGGCTGGATGGTGCAATTGTTAGTGCAAATAAGATTTTACCTTTAGCAAAAATTGAACCAAAACATCAAGATATTTGTCGGAAACTAATATATGACCAACGTCAATTTGAAGGGGATATTTGTGTTTATGATCCTCTAACTGAATTGACAAAAATGTTTGAGGGTAAAACGACTAAAAAAGACCGTTCTGCTACAGAAAATTTACCAATTGAAGAACGTTTAAAACAACATATTATTGATGGGGAACGTATTGGTTTAGAAGATGCTTTGAGAAAAGCTTTAGAAACATATCCGCCACTAGATATTATCAATGTCTTCTTATTAAATGGCATGAAAGTAGTAGGAGAATTATTCGGTTCTGGACAAATGCAATTACCATTTGTATTACAGTCTGCTCAAACTATGAAAGCAGCTGTTGCTTATCTACAACCTTATATGGAAAAGGAAGAGTCAGGAGATAATTCTAAGGGAACTTTCCTTATTGCTACTGTTAAGGGAGATGTGCATGATATTGGTAAAAATCTTGTGGATATTATCTTGTCAAATAATGGTTATCGGGTAATTAACTTAGGAATTAAACAGCCAGTTGATAATATTATTACTGCTTATCGAGAACATAATGTTGACTGTATTGCTATGAGTGGTTTATTGGTGAAGTCAACTGCATTTATGAAAGATAATTTGGAAACATTTAATCAAGAAGGTATTACTGTTCCGGTGATTTTAGGTGGTGCAGCACTAACTCCTAAGTTTGTCCATGAAGATTGCCAAAATACTTACAAAGGTAAGGTTGTTTATGGTAAAGATGCTTTTTCTGATTTGAATTTCATGGATAAGTTAATGCCAGCAAAAGCAGAAAAGCAGTGGGATGATATCCAAGGGTTTTTAAATGAGTTGGCGGAAGAAAATGGTAATGGTAATGGTAATGGTAATGGTAATGGTAATGGTAATGGTAATGGTAATGGTAAAGTTGCTACTTCAGTTAAGTCTGAAGATCAAGAGGAAAGTCAAACTGCTGCTCCAGTAGATACTCGACGTTCTGATGATGTGCCAGTTGATATTGAGCGCCCGACTCCGCCTTTCTGGGGAACCAAGTTATTACAACCAGAGGATATGCCATTTGAGGAATTATTCTGGTATTTAGATTTGCAAGCGTTGATAGCGGGGCAATGGCAATTCCGTAAACCTAAAGACCAGTCGCGGGAAGAGTATGATGAGTTTTTAGCTGAGAAAGTTTATCCTATTCTGGAAACCTGGAAGTCACGGGTAATTACAGAAAAGTTGCTACATCCCCAAGCAATTTATGGTTATTTCCCTTGTCAAGCAGAAGGCAATACACTTTTAATTTACGACTCGGAGGAAATGAGTCAGACTGGAAAGGCAACAAAAGTTGTCAACAGTTTTGAGTTTCCACGGCAAAAGTCAGGGCGACGGTTGTGTATTACTGACTTTTTTGCTCCTAAGGAGTCGGGAGTTATTGATGTGTTTCCGATGCACGCTGTGACAGTGGGAGAAATAGCGACTGAGTTTGCTCAGAAATTGTTTGCAGATAATCAATATACAGATTATTTGTATTTCCACGGTATGGCGGTACAAACTGCGGAAGCGATGGCGGAGTGGTTACACGCTCGTATTCGTCGGGAGTTGGGTTTTGGTAGTAAGGATGCGGATAATATTAAGGATATTCTGAGACAGCGTTATCAAGGTTCACGTTATAGTTTTGGTTATCCTGCTTGTCCGAATATGCAGGATCAGTTTAAGCAGTTAGATTTGTTGGAGACTAAAAGAATTGATATGTATATGGATGAGAGTGAGCAGTTGTATCCTGAACAGTCTACGACGGCGATCGTTACTTATCATTCTGCGGCGAAGTATTTTAGTGCGTAGTTTGATGTAGTTGAATTTAGGGTGGGCAATATGCTCACACAGAAATAGCGACGCTCCTCATTTTTTTGTGAAATGGAGGAGCGATCGCTTGTCTAAATTAATCTAGAAATTACTAATCTTTATTATCTTGTCAATGTCTAGAAATCTTAAATTTGATTACTTTTAAAAGAGCTCATAAATATGCTAGAATTAAAAATTAAATACCTGCACCCAGAATTATTAATAACCTTTTGAAAATCAGCATTAGAAAAATAGTTACAGTTTTTGTCTGATGGTATTGAATAAACTAAATAAAAAATTGCAGAAATTTGAGACCAAATATCAGTTATTTACAGAATAATTTCTCATAATATTTGATATCAAGTCATCTTCATGAATTAATCTACAAAATTAATGAGGGTAATCAAACATAAAATTAACAGCAACAGAACAAGGTTTATTAATACCTAAAGAATTATGAGGAGAAAGCTAATAATTTGAGGTTATTCAAGAAAATGGGAAAATTATTATCATCAGCATTAAAAAACACCTTCCATTTGAGATTTATATAAAAATCCTGTGGAATATTATGTAAAGGATACTGTAAGCGATCGCGATCGTTATTTGTATAATATGAAAGAAGTCTATTTTTTGGATACTAGTTATCTTTTAAGCGTAGGTTTGGTACCCAAACAAAACCTAATAATACTAAAACTTTGTTAGGTTTTACTATCCTTCAACCCAACCTACACTGACTTTCAAAGGAGATAATAAACATGCCAGAATTTAAAGTTAAATTCCAGTATCCATAATCATTAACAAATAACATTGACAGTCTTATTTCTGACCGAGTAAAATTACTAAAATTAGGAATTACTAAAACTAAAAAAATACTCTTATAAGATTAATTTGAAGAAATATTAGAATTAGATGAATGGATAGGAGAAGCTTTGATGTTGAAACTACTGGAAGAAAATACCGAAAAATTGGGATATATTGAATTTGTTATTTAAAGATTATTTGCAGCAACTTCACGACTTAATAGTACTTTATTAAATAGTACATAATTTTTAGATGATAGTCTCTTAATGAAGTTATTTTAAAGGCATAATTCGAGGAAAAAAATATAAATAACTATGTTTTAATGGTGCAAAAAATTGTATATTTACAATTAAGAATAGGCAGCAGATGTTGGAATTATAAAAATATAATAAAATGATAAATTTTCAGAAAATTGAGAGTTATATAAATACATTACATAATCAATAATGAGAGAACGATATTATCAAAAATTATAAATATATAAATCAGTTTATTTTGCTTATCCAACAAGATTTTTATTAAGTAGCTAAAAATCTTCAGACATTTTCAGTTATTCAAAATTTTACATTTAATTCCTAAAAATAAAGTGCAGATAAAAGTTTTTCCGGGAAAAGTTAGATTTAAACACAATTCAATACTTTACTTTTACGAGTTTTTAGATGTAAAAATAACTGTAGAGGGTGATAAGCAGCTTGACAAAATTAATGGCACATTTTTTTTAGCTTAATCTCTTATATTGCATATTTAATATAAAACTAGGTTAGGTAAACAATTAAGTTTTAAGTGCTTATATATTCTTATCAATATCAGACAGCTAATACTATGAGTGCTAACAATTCAACCCACAGCAACATTGACCGACTGAGAGGATATCTCCCAATGTCTATAAGAAAACTTCTAGACGCTTTTAAGAACTAGCCTCCCCTTGGTGGATCGAAATTCACAAAAGTTTCAATGACTTGATATAGGACAAATGGTAATTTATCAAGAATTCGGTTAAGCGGTGGGCTGGTTTGACGCCACAAATTAGTCTGTTTGTATGATTTTACCATAATTTATATAACTTGATTCAGTATAATTAGATCAATATATATAAACTAATGGTGAATAAACATTAGATCTTCAACAATAGTTAACTAACCTCAAATAACCTGATTTTCCGCTATGATAATACGAGGTATCATAAAAAGCTAAAGTTGTTAAATTTCCCTGACCATAAACATGAAGTTATCGAAATAATGTTCTGTCCTCAAACGCCCCTAATGATGTATTGCAGAGAATTGACAATATTTTGGCTTGTTGATAAATGTTTTCAGTTATCCAAGTTGCCCCAATATTTAGGAGCAGTTCAAAAAATTAGACTTGTTACAGACTAAAAAAATTAATCTGCATCAGAATGCAAAGGAATAATTTTGTCTAGAAAAGTCTAAAACAGCGATCATCACTTATCATTCTATGGCCAAATATTTGAATGCCTATTTTGATATAGTTGAATTTGGGGTAGACAATATGCTCACTTTTTTCTATCAGTTGGAGATGGATTTTATGACGACAATAACAAATAATAATATTGAGCAAGTAATTTTGGATAATCTTAAATTATTACCACCAGAAAAACAACAGGAAGTACTAGACTTTATTCAGTTTATTCAACATAAATTGAACCACTCTCAAGTTAATTATAATAATCAGTTATCTCTTAAAGAAATTGCCCGTTTACCTATAGTAGAGCGTCATAAATTATTAACACCATCAATAGATAAAACTGCTGAAGATTTTTTGAATGATCCAGAATTAACAGAGTTTTTTATTCTTGATGGAGAAGATTGGGAAACAGGAGATGAATAACCCTAAAAGAGGAGAAGTATGGTTAGTAAAATTAGACCCTACTAGAGGTCAAGAAATAAAAAAAACTCGCCCAGCAATTGTGATTAGTTCAAACATTTTTAGATCAGTAAGTGTTAAAATTATTGTTCCTATAGCTAAATGGCAATCTAAATTTAAAAACCGTCTATTTATGATTTCGATACCGAAAACTGATGAAAATGGTTTAGATAACGATTCTGCTGGTAATGTGCTTCAAGTTCGTAGTATTGCTAATGAAAGATTTGTGAGATGTCTTGGGCGAGTTTCAAATTCTATTCTTGAAGAGTTACTAGCAGGTTTAATTATCTGTATAGATTATGAATATGATAGTTTAATATGAGGATATGAATTCCCATTTATTGTGAATAAATTTATTTTGTTTATAAAGTTTGTGGCTTCTTTTGGAACCACGATGACAATTATGATATAATTTTACTATTATAAATTATATAATTTCTGGCTCTTGAAGTGCTCAAAATAATATGGTTTTTCTTAGTTTTGAGTAAGTAAGATATAAATTTATTAAGCTTAACTATGGGCTTTTTCAGGATATTTTATCAAAACAATTAACTTTAATATCCAATAGGGCTTTGAAGAATATTTTCAGTAATTCCAAGAATGATAATTTTATATGTAGTAACTTGAACGAATTTAAAATTAATCTAATAACTTTTATAAGAAGTATAGCGGTTTTTACTTCATAACTAAAAAAAACTTCTGCTCTTTGACTTTTACCTTCTGCATTCTGCCTTTAATCAAAAATTTATACACTGTATGTTAATGAACATTTCCATATATAAACCATAACTTACAGTTAATTGTCAGCACCCAGAATCAAAAAAAATCATTATTCAAAAAAATAACTAAACAGTCACCCCAAAAGGGCAAGGCTTTAGACTCAATTTTTTGGTAATTGACCTAGATTTTTTTTGTTGAATAAAAAATCTAGCTTATGTGCAAGCAAGTACTTTAATATCTATAGTATCAGATTTGCTTTGAGAATGCCAGCTTAATTGATGCAAATTTTTTGTGGTGCTTCACAGGATGAAAATGTATCGCTTCACACCTATTTAGAGTTTACGGAAAAAGTCTTATGAGTGAAGTTAGGAATTAGGAATAAATAGAAATTAATTACGAGGTAGGAGTCAGAGTTGTCCTTTGATTTCTCTGTTTTTGTTTGGCCAAAATACTAATATACATGATCTTAAGCTACTCAAAAGCTGGTACTTTTGTGGAGTGAAAAAGGCACTATTTTCACATATTGTGTTGCTATTTTTAGCATATTTTTTATTCATACTTTTAAGTTAAAAGTTGTTTATCTGGTTTGGGATAAATTGCAGTATTACAATCATCAAAATGTAACAAATACCAAGGTTAAAAAGTTGAATTAGAATATGATACCTTAATATTATTATCTTGAGCATATTTGATGGGTTGATTAAAATTTTCTACCAGAAAGGAATCACGGTCAAATATACACACAACTTGATCATAGTCATTATTTTATTCTTTAATCCTTAAATCTTCTGTAACTAAAGAAATCGTATTTTTACGAAAACCTCGCCAATAAATTATATCCTTTCTAGAAACCAGAGGAAAATACTTGTAGAGATTTGGCGGTTAAATTGAGCATTTAGAGAAAGAAATAGTGTATTTTATCTAGTTTAATCAGCAATTAATTTTTCTTATTTATGAGTTTCTTTTGGTGAATTGAGCATAAACCAAGCCTGAAAATTCATGACTTTAATCAAATTACTTTTGCCGCTAGTATTAGCCATATAAACAGTAACACTTTTGAGGAAACTCAACTATTTATCAATGTGAAAAATATGGTGTTGATGAATCAATATGAAATCTAAATTTGGCAAAAATAAAAAAAATTTTAGTTAATAGTTTGGCGATCGCAATTCAAGAATAATTACGCGCCAAAATTACCAAAGCCAAAACATCATCTTAGTTAGACGTTCAGGTTCTGTGAAGCAAAAATTGTATAACTATCGACTTATCATTACTTTGTCTCTTTTTGGAACTTACGATCATTCTCCTCATTTAAAATAACAATAAAAAAAAGAAGCCCTTGAAAAAGCTTTGGAATTAAGCAGATTAAAAATATTAAACATCTTCTTGGGAAAACTAAGTTTTTATACAGGTATTTCAAGGTTTTGATATTAATGATTTCAGGGTTCTATTAGAATTAACTGTATTTTTTAAAAGACTTGATCATGATATTTGTAAAACATCAAAACAACAGGGCTATGACAAAATATGTCATTCCCTAATACACATTAACCTTTTTGAGTCTGGGGTGACTATCATTTCCGAATAATAGGGAATCATTGTTTTGTATAAATCTGGTTTCTTATAACACTCCAAAGTAGAGAGAGGTGGGATGGTGGGGAAATAGGGATAAATTAGGAAACAGGAAATAGAAATTACTTTGAGCTTTTTACTTCTCCCAAGGGGGTTGACTTTTTACTTGCCCATAGCGCTATAGGAGCTGCTTGAAATTTAACTGGTTGTAACTGTACAGCACAAGCTTTTAACTCTGGTTGTCCAGACTCAGGACAAGCTTGAGGATGAGTCAGAGTATTTGCCTCTGCCTGATGTGCCCATAATGCACCCCAGTGCATCGGTACAAATACAGTACCTGGAGTAATAGCTTTGGTGATTTTGGCTGGAAATCTGCTATAACCTCTTCGCGACCTTACTTCTACCCAATCATTATCTGAAATCTCCAATCTCTGAGCATCCTGGGGATGAATTTCCATAAATGGTAGGGGATACATTTTGCGAATTTTTTCAATACGCCCTGTACGGGTTTGAGTGTGCCAATGACCATATAATCGTCCAGTTGTTAAAATGAATGGATAATCAGGATTAGGTGGTTCTGCTAGTCCTTGAGAGTAATATGCTGCAAACCTCGCCCTGCCATCGGGAGTATTAAATCGAAAGTCAGTATACAGACGCTCCTGAGATACGCCACTACTATCAGGACAAGGCCATTGAGTCGGACCTTTTTCTTGGAGTCGTTGATAGGTAATGCCTGTCATATCACAGGGGCGATCCCGTGTCAATTCCAAAAACTCAGCTCTGACAGCTTCCGAGTCAGCAAAATTAAAGTGATTTGTAAATCCTAAACGGCGACCTACCTCGGCAAAGATTTCCCAATCTGCTTTAGCTTCTCTGAGAGGTTCACGAAATGCCGGACACAAAGTCACCACTCGCTCCGAATTTGTCATAGTGCCTGTTTTTTCTCCCCACTGAGCTGCCGGTAATAATAGGTGAGCATATTCAGCTGTTTCGGTGGGATAATAAGCATCTTGATAAATAGTAAAAGGCGATCGCAACAAAGCAGCCTTAGTCCGTTTTAAATCAGGCATACTCACAGCAGGATTAGTGGCCGCAATCCACAAACAACCAATTTCTTTGCGTTCCAAAGCCATAATCATTTCCCAAGCACTGCGACCAGGTACATCAGAAATTTTTCCGGGAGTTAGTTCCCACAATTTTTCAACCTCAGCACGATGTTGAGAATTTTTTACCATTCGATAACCAGGCAAAAGATGAGCTAGTCCACCTGCTTCCCTTCCACCCATGGCATTTGGTTGACCAGTAAGAGAAAACGGACCTGTGCCTGGTTTGCCTATATCACCTGTCATTAAATGAAGATTAATTAAGGTTCGCACTTTTGCTGTACCCTCTGATGACTGATTCATCCCCATTGACCACAAAGATAAAACTCTCTCGGATTTTCCCCAATAACGAGCGGCTGTTTCCAACTCATCCAAGCGAATTCCACAATGACGTGCTACCAGCCCCGGTGGATACTGACGAATGATATTTACGTATTCAGGGAAGCCCTTCGTACACTCATCTATAAACATTGCATCCAGTAAACCCCACTGTATGAGCAGATTAGCTATACCATTAAGTAAGTCAATATCTGTACCTGGTCGAATTGCCAAATGTAGGTCTGCTACTTCTGCGGTTTTGGTACGACGGGGGTCTACCACAATCATTTTGACTTTTTTATTTCTTTTTTTAGATGCCCGGAGACGGTTAAAGATAATAGGATGACATTCGGCTGTATTAGTACCTATTAAAAATGCACAGTCTGTCTTTTCTAAGTCATCGTAGCAACAAGGAGGACCATCAGACCCAAAACTTTGAATGTATCCAGATACTGCTGAAGACATACAGAGGCGAGAGTTGGCATCAAAGTTGTTAGTTCCCAGACATCCTTTAAGCAACTTTTGAGCAACGTAATAGTCTTCTGTTTGGAACTGACCAGACCCATACATACAAATTGCATCTGGTCCCTGAGAAAAACGTACTTTTTGAATTTGGTTAACAATGCGCCGAAAGGCTTCTTCCCAAGTAACACGACGAAAAGCTTCATCTAGGGTATTGCGCATCATTGGATACTTAAGGCGACTTTTATCCAATGCTTCGCCAACGGTAGCACCTTTGAGACAAACTTTGCCTTGACTTGATGGATGAGAGCGATCGCCCCGTACTTGCCAAGTTGGATTACCTTTACTATCGCGATTTGTTACTTTTCCTGGGGTTGCTGGTGGTGATACTTCTAATCCGCAGCCTACGCCACAATAAGGGCAAGCAGTTTTTGTAGTTTTCATAGTGCACTTAATTTTTTGGAAACTTACTAATAGTACTTACAAATTTTCTGGGGTAAAAAATACCTCAAGGGTGCAGCATAACCGAGAAAATGTCAGTAAATACAAGGCAATAAAAATCGCTAAAACCCATTTTTATTAAGGCTTTTCAATCTTATTCCTCAGCGAATAAGGTATGAGATTCTATCTGTACTTCCTCTTCTCCCTCATGGTGTTCAGCAAATGAACCTTCTGGCTCTTTGAGAAAGAATGCACAGATGAAAGCAACGATCATTGATGTCACACCAATAACTTCAAAGAAAATCTTGTCACCAATAGCACCTTCAGGCAGGAAACTATACAAAGTCAGATATAAGACTGCTCCTACGTTACCATAAGCACCTACATTACCTGCTATTTGACCAGTCACTCGCCGTTTTATTAGGGGAACTATGGCAAAAGTGGAACCTTCTGCAGCTTGAACAAAGAAAGAACAAAGCATCGTTAGCAACACCGCTGCAGGCAACCACCAACTTCCTTTAACGTTACCCATTGTCAAATAGCCGATCGCCATCCCTACAGTCAATACTGTCATTGTTAATTTACGACTACCTAACTTATCAGAAATTAAACCACCACCAGGACGAGATACCAAGTTCATAAAAGCATAACTAGCAGCAATCATTCCTGCCATTGTCTTACTAAGACCAAAAGTATTTTCAAAGAAAGCAGGCAGCATAGAAACTACTGCTAATTCAGAACCAAAATTCACAAAATAAGTTAACTCTAAAATTGCTACCTGAGAGAATTTATAGCGATCGCTAGGGGGATAGTGTTTTTCTTGAGCAATTAACTCTTTGTTGGTTATCCAACAGTTATAAGTTTGGAAAGCGTATAAACCTAATAGCACTAGCCAGACAATATAAAGTTGACTTGTGGATAAGAAACCTACTTTACTTAAACGCCAACCTAACAAACACAGAACTCCTGTTAAAGGAATGTTCATCAAAACCAAAAAAAGGAAATCTTTTGGGGTAGTAACTTCTAAGCCTCTGGCACATTTCGGTTTTTGATATGTTTTACCAGGAGGAGTGTCTAGAACATTAAAGAAGTAAAACACACCATAGAGTGCAGCAATAATACCTGTCAGAGCGATCGATACCCGCCAATTTAAGACATCGCCTGAACCAAAAGTTAACCAAGCCGCTATAGTTGGGAGTGTAAAGGCAGCGCCAGCAGAACCAAAGTTACCCCAACCGCCATAAATACCTTCTGCCAAACCTATTTCTTTAGGGGGAAACCACTCTGCTACCATGCGGATACCAATCACGAAACCACCACCTACAATACTTAATGCCAAACGACTGATTACCAAATGGCTAAAGTTTTGGGCTAAAGCAAAGCCAATACAGGGAATGGCTGCATACATGAGCAAGAGTGAATAGGTGATTCTTGGTCCGTATTTATCTAGTAGCATTCCGATGATAATTCGGGCAGGTACTGTGAGTGCTACATTACAGATGGCAATAGTTCTGATTTGAGAAGTTTCTAAACCTAAGTCTTCTTTTAGTGCTGTTGCTAATGGTGCTAAGTTAAACCAAACAACAAAGGAGAGAAAAAAAGCAAACCAGGTTAAATGGAGAATGCGGTAACGACCGCGAAAAGACCAGAGTTTTGTTAACATACTTTTATTGATAATTGCAGAAATGGTCCAAAGCTATGTTATAGCTGAAATGCCCCCATGAAATCAAAATGAAAATGCTTTTTGAGTAGGTCTGGTTGTTAATATTATTTCTATTATTTTTTGTTTATTAACAACTTTTTCTAATGTCTACTGTACTAATACCATATACAATATCATCTTTTTCTTACCTTATCAATAACACTGTCATCTATTTTATTCTATTTTTTTAATTTTTTCCAGTGTTGATGATATGTTGATATTTTCGCTTTTTAATTGACGCAGTATAACCAAAGGAAAATTTGGAGCATGGCCTTAGCCATAACCTATCCTTTACATCAAGCAGGATGGTACTACTGGGTAAGAATTGAATAACTCTCTGTGTACTCGTTCAATAACTTTGAGCACAGACTTATTTTGGTTGAGCAGCAAAATTTTTAATTAGCAAACTCCGCAATATTGGCTTGAGGTCTTCACAAGGAATACTTTTTTGAACACAACTGCCAAGTTGAGCATCTTTACCAACTTTCCCACCCATATATAGATTAACACCATCGACCATTTTCCCGTTTTTGCGAACTTTAGTGCCCATCAGACCAATGTCTGCAACCTGTGGTTGTCCGCAAGAGTTGGGGCAACCAGTCCAATGAATGCGTACTGGTTTTGGTATTGATAGTTCCGTTTCTAGTTCTTTTGCTATTGCTAAGGCGCGATTTTTAGTTTCTATCAAGGCAAAGTTACAAAATTGTGATCCTGTACAAGAAACTACAGCTCTAGTTAGTGGTTGAGGCTCAAAAGAAAATTTTTTCAGGAGGGGTTCACTTCTAAATGTTTCCAGCCGAGAATCAGGAACATTAGGAATGATGACATTTTGTTCTACCGTCAAACGGATTTCTCCATTGCCATAAACTTCAGCCAAACGAGCTAGGTCAAACATATCGACAGCATATAATCTGCCAACAGGAATATTTAACCCAATGTAGTTTAACCCTGGTTGTTTTTGTTTGTAAATGCCAATGTGGTCACGCTTTTCCCAGAGAATTTCATCTTTGAGGGCTTCTGTTTCTAGAGTTAGCCCTATTTGTTTCTCAACTTGTGAGCGGAACTTTGTGAGCCCCCACTCGTCAATAAGCCACATTAACCTTGATTTTTGCCGATTTTCCCGGAGTCCGTAATCACGATATACTTCTAAGATAGCTCGACAAAGGGCAATGACTTGATTGGGTTCTACCCAAGCATTTAGAGGTATAGCGGCTTCGCACCGTTTGGCGGAAAAGAAGCCACCTACCAGAACGTTGAAGCCAAATTTATCATTTTTGTAGGCTGGAATAAATGCAATATCGTTGATTTCGGCGTGGACTGAATTATCACGACATCCGGCGATCGCTATATTGAATTTTCTTGGTAAATTAGTAAACTCAAAGTTGCCTTTATTGTTGTCAGTAATCATGTCTTGGACTTGCTTGATTAACTCACGGGTATCGTATAGTTCGGTAGCATCAATGCCAGCAACTGGGGAACCTGTGATATTTCGCACATTATCCATGCCAGATTGAACACTGGTTAAGCCAACTTTTTCAAGTCTATTGAAAATGTCTGGAATGTCTTCAATTGCAATTCCTCGCAGTTGTAAATTTTGTCGGGTGGTAATGTCGGCATTGCCATCATCGCCGTAGCGTTGGACTATTCCTGCCAAGACTCGCATTTGTTGACTTGAGAGCATTCCATTAGGCATACGCATCCGTAACATAAATTTGCCTGGAGTTACAGGTCTAAAGAATACACCCAACCATTTAAGTCTGTGGTTGCGGTCTGTTTTGTCTATTGCTTCCCAACCTATTTTAGCAAAATGTTCTATTTCTGTTTTTACTGCTAGACCATCTTTTTCTGCCTTAAATTTATCAAAACTATTTAGTTTCATTTTGCGCTGTATAGTCTCAGTCATCTACTTTTCCTTGATTTATATATTTTCTATGTCTAATTTTTAGTGAATTGTTTGTTTTTTTAAGATCTTTACTAGAAGAAAAAACTTTTTTAAAAGATTAAATGTTCTGAATACATATTATGTTGAACTAATTTTATTTGAATTTCTTGATTTATCAATTTAAAGGAAAGGAAATAAAGAATTCGTAGCTTATATAACAAAATAGAGTCTTTTATGACATTTATGCATTGTTAAAATGCATTTATTACATAAAAGACTCTACTATATAAAAATACAGGGATGAGGGTAACAATATCTGGGCGTTGGTAATTTTGGCGCCTGATTCTCATTTAATGGCGCTCCCCTAACTATTCACTGAAAAAAAATTATGTTTGGCCAAACTTAGATTTTATGTTGATTCACCAACGCCAATATTTGTATTGATAAGTAAAACTTTACAAAGTAATAAGCTAATTTAAAGATTTATATTATAGCCCTTGTAATAAAAACCTTAAGTGAGTTGAATTATTGTTCAAGTTATTCTCTAAATAATATTATGAACTGGAGTGTAGACTTTATTCTTGGTGCCTGAAAACTTAACCACAGGAAACTGGAGTGAGAGAAGCCTACCTTCAGGGAAACTATTTCTTTTGTAATATTGTCAGGAATTTTCAGTCAATTATCTACAGGTTTTACTATAAGGTAATTTTAATTATGCTCTGGAAAGATATTTTAAATAGTTTGGATAAATTTAAAATATTCAAACTTGCCAAAAAAGAAAAATAATCAACTGATTACGAAAACATCTACACCTCTTATATTTATTGCCCAAGGTTTCTAAGTTCCAAGTTTTCAAAACTTTTTGAGAAGATGATTTAAATGCCCCAAAATTTAGTCTAAGCTCCAATCTAAAAAAACTTACTTTTATTAATTGATACCAAAGAATTAATGTCAATAAATTATATTATAAAATTTACTGGATAATTATCAGCAGTCAAACTAATAGCTAATAACTAAAATGAGTAATTCAATCAAAAAATTTAGAGAATTTGAATATAATGCGTGGCAAAAATCTGTAGACCAATACGATAGTTCTTTTGCTTCTCTAACTAATCAAATGATTCAACCACTTCTGAATGCTGTCAACGCCAAAAAAGGAAACAAAATACTTGATATTGCTACTGGACCTGGTTATGTAGCTACAGATGCTGCTAAACGTGAATGTAATGTAATTGGATTAGATTTTTCTGATGGGATGTTAAATAAGGCTAAACAACTTAATCCTGACCTAGAATTTATTCAAGGAGGAGCTGAATTTTTACCTTTTGAAAATGAAGAGTTTGATGCTGTTGTGATGAATTTTGGTATTTTACATTTGGCTGAACCTCAAAAGGCAATCAATGAAGCATTTAGAGTTTTGCGTTATGCAGGAAAATTTGCTTTTACTGCTTGGGATATAATGGATAAATGTATTGGTATGAAGCTAGTTTATGAAGTAGTTAAAGCTCATGGAAATTTAGAAGTATCTTTGCCTGAAGGGCCTCCATTTTTTTATTTTAGTGAAGAGCAAAACTGTATTTATGGATTAAAAAATGCTGGCTTTTCTAGTCCTTTAGTAAGTAAATTTTCTTTGGCCTGGGAGTTAGCAAATGCTGATGAATGGTTTGATGCTTTCTATAAAGGTGCTCCTAGAACAGGTGCTTTACTTCGGAGTCAAGCTCAGGAAAATATTGCAGATATTAAAGCAGCTTTTCATCAAATATCACAACCTTATGTTGATAAAAATACATTAATTTTACCTATGTCTGCGTTAGTGGCATCAGGAACAAAAATGTGACTAATAATGTGACTAATATAACTCTAGGTATAAGTCATCAACTACAAGTAAAAACTCGAGGTTAACAATATTATAGCCTATATTTTTGCAGACATAATGTAGTCTTAAATAAATAGTTTCTGAGTTATAAGTTAGAAGAAAATTATAATGGTAAACATGAAATAAAAAATTAAGTAAGTATTTATGCTAAATCTTTTTCTAAGAAATTTTAACAGCATAAATACTTACCAAATTACCAATTTTAAAATGACAAGTTTCTGTGCCAAACATGGTTTCTAGGAACACTCTTGAATGACACATCTAAAATGCTGCAATAAGGGTAAATAGGGTCTAGTAAACGGAGGAATATCCCAAAAAATAACCCAAAAACAATAAAGCTTTGTTGAGTATAAATTTGTTATACACAAGTTCTGACCTTTGAGTTATGGCTTGAGCTCAACCATTGCTGAAATACTTCAAACCTACCATCATCAGGATGAAAAATTCGATAAATTCGCAATCGTTTTTTATGGTGAGTTTCTGTTCGTAAACATTCCAAACTATAGCCAATTTTCTCCAAAAAACGCCTAACAATTATAATGGGGCTAGAGTTAGCAGCTAATCCTATTCCTAATATAGTTTTAATTTCTGTTCGGTTTGACAAAGCTGTTTTTCCTAATAATTGTAAATCTGGGTCTATATTTTTCAACTCTCGTTTTTTATCCTTCAATAATGAAGGTATTTTTAATAATTCTATTACTCCAATAATTGCACCTAATAAAGAGTCATTAAAATCAGGAATAAAAATATTACCTTTACCTAACTCCAACAATTTTTTTACTACTTCCCCATCCCGGGCTGGTAAATACGGTCGCCCTACTGTCATAAAATAATGTAATTGCAACTGTTGGTACCACCCCCGATCATCTTTCTGAACTAATTCAGCAGTTATGGGAATACTATAACGTAACATCAACTCAAATTTACGTTGTTCTCGTTGTTGTTGAATTGGTTTTGATAATCTTTTTGTGAGTTTTTGATACTCAAATAAACTAATACTTTTCGCAGTAGCGATCGCCTCACATTCTGTCTGATAGTTTTGCTTAATTACAATAGCTATAGCTTCCTGCAAAGTATTAATTTCTTCAGGAGTTTCTGATGATTTTTTTTCTTCTAAATTTTCAGGTAAAGCTTCTGCAGAAACTTCTATGATCTGCTGTCCTTCTATTCGTAAAAATTCTAAAACTGACTCTCTATATTGATTCATTCCAGCATTAAAGCGGACCGCCATTTTTGCCCAACACAAAAAAGATTCTGCCTGAAAACCTACTTCCAAATCATCTAAACTATCAAAATCAGATTGTTGTAATAACCGAATATTTAATTGAGTCAAACGTTGCTCAGAATTGAGCAAAGAAGTTATAGAAGTAGAACCATTACCTACCTGATTAAAACCACAATTAGCTACCCACAAATATCTAGGAATATTCTCACGAACTCTACCCAAAGATTGACAAACAGAAGTGGCTCCCTGCACCCCCTGAGCAATTGCCCAAACTGAAGTAAAATGCCCTTGAACATCAATACTAACTCCAGTTTCAATTGAGGGAGAAGCTAAAACAATATCATACTTTAGTAATACTTGATTTAATGACTTAATACAACCATAAGCAGGATGATTTACTTCTGCTAAAGATTCTGAATCTATTCTCAGAATTTTTAATTTGGGAAACTGTTTTTTCAGATAAGCTTCTAAGGCACGAGTCCCCCATTTACTTGTCAGTTTTTGCGCTGATAAACAAACTATTGGTTTGCCACCTTCACGAATATGTTTTTGTAAATCTGCTATTAATCTTTTGGGAGTTGTTTCTGGGTAATTAAAAATTTTCCAAGCTTCTTTTTCTCCAGGTAACCAATCATTTTGAACAATGAAAGGTTCTAATTTTACTCCTGCTAAAGCTTGTAAATAATCTATAGAAATATCGCTGAGGTCAGCATCAGCTATAAATACTTTACCTGCACCCCCTAAAATATTTTGCATTAACGCTTTAAAACATCTGAGAATTTTTACTCTACTTTTCCTACAAGTATTAGAATTTAAAGCATGCCAAATTACTTGCTCAATTTCATCAATAATTACTATTCCATCTGACCAAGTTTCTGGATTAAAGTTAGCTTGGGAATTAGGATGTAAAGAGTCAATACATAACCCTAAACCTAATAATTTATCTGGGGATTTTGAGTTAACTTCTGTAATATATTTTAATCCAAAACGTTGACATAATTCCTGTACTAATTGTACCCGATGCCCGATAACTAAAACTTTTTGATTACGAGCTACAGCTTCAGAAACTATTTTTTCTAAAAACTTAGTTTTTCCAGTTCCTTTAGCAGATTTTATTCCTATAAGTTTAGCGGGAAAATTTATACTATAATCTAAATCAATGTCGTCTAATTTATGTAAGTTATTGTTATTATTGTCTATAGAATTAAATATATTTTGTTCTGAAAGATAGCGACTATTAACTCTCAAATTTACCGGATATGTGAGACGAATAAATGATTTAGCTTTCCAAAGTTCTAAAGGTAATGCCTTTTTATAAGCTTCATCAAAAACATTTTTTCCATGATTAGCGATTAAATTATCTACTCCTTTACCTAATTCTGGATTCCAGGAAATTACTTTAACTTTACATCCCTTTTTTATGAGTAAATATCCAGTTTTTCTAATGGCAGCATTAACATTTTTAATAGTTTTAGCTTTAGTATCTTGGTCAAATGCAATATAAATTTCTCGAGTATTATTAATCAGCTTTTCTAACTGGGGAATTAAATGTTGTTTACCAATACGGTTACCATATTCATCTCTCAAAACTCGGTATCCACCAAATACTCCTGGTAAGGCAATAGCTACATAGGATGCTGTTAATAAAGCTCCTGCTTTTTTTGCCCCTTCAGTAATACATAAAGGTATTTGAGGATGGGCGATAAACCACTGCCAAAAACCAAAGTCTGGTTGATTATTATCAATATCTTCTGGCAAAATTGTTAATTGATAATGACTCGCTATTTTATGCCATAAATGTAGGGGAATTTTTAGAGCAAATAAACTAGTAGGAGTTTTGGGAGGGTGCTCATATTTAATTATTTTTTTTTCGTCGTAACTATGACGTGGTTGACTAGGTTTAAAACAACCCCAAAAATCTTCTTCTCCTGATAATAAATCAATTCCAGAACACCACCACCCACCTTCTTCAATATGTTGGTATCGGTTTAATATTTCGCTTGTGACTCGACCATCATTTCGTCGAGGAATAGCATCAGAATAAAATAAAAATTCATAAGCTCGTTGTCCTTCTAATGGGACAACGTTAAGGTGGATTAATTGGTCATCAACACAGCTATTAGTCCATTCTCGGAAATAACTAATTTGTGGTTCAGTATTAGGGCTCATCGAATAATGCATTCTACCTATAGTGACAGATTTTAATTGTATTATAAAAACACACTATATGTAGGTAAAATTTTCTTTAGCATTAACAACCTAATTATACAGTTATTTAGTTTTTTTAATATATTTTAATTATATCATACTTTAAAGTTTTATAAAATTGTTATTTTTCTAAAATTGAAAATTCTTACAAGTAATTGGTTATGAATATTATTAAATATTTCAAATTTCAAATTTACTATATAAATTTGCCTATTTACTTACAAAAATATTAAACATTTATAATCTAGCTTAAGCATTCAGCTATTAGCATTTACTCTGAGATTTAAAACTAATGAAGCTGATAGTTTATAGTTAAACTCTGAGTACTTATAACCTAGTAATACGAAAAGTAAGAAAATATCACAAGTAGTTTCAAACATACAGTCCTTTCCATAAAAGTTAAGCTCAATAATTGGAATCATAAACTTTGAGCAAATTAGAACTTATTCTACTTACTATTATCCTGTACTAATTAGTCGTGCAAAGTGCTATATATGTGAAATAATTTGGTAAAATTACAGTAGTATTAAAAAATGTATCCTATATAAACCTATAAATGGATGAGTTCTCTCAGATCAGGGGTAAGAGCAGAGTTGATTTTTAAGCTTTATGAAGCTTTATAAGTTATAGGGATTATCCTCTGAATATATGAGTAGGTTGTAGGAAATGAGGTCCAGATTACAAAAGTCTACCACTCTACCTAAATCTACCACCTTCTTATTAATTAATAACATTGACTATTAACTTAAAAACTACAAACTTTTTCAATTACTTTAACCTAATTATTATTAGCCAATTATGGAAGCAATTTCGGTAATTATCAACAATATCACAACTATCAAAATTATGAATATACCAGTCATAACAATACTTTTTATATGCCTGGTACTAATAACAACATTAGTCTTCAAAAGATTATTAAGCATAATTGTAATTAAACGAATTGAGGCTTTAACTAGTAAGACAAAAACAACCCTTGATGATCAATTAATTGCAGTTCTTAAAAAGCCTATTGGATGGTTTATCTATTTACTAGGATTGTGGATAATACAATTAATATTGACAGATTATATTTCTCCACAATTAAATCAAACAATCACAGGAATTATTAATTTAGCAATAGTAGGTAATTTCGCTCTAATTATCTACCGTATATCTCCAATTTTAGGAGAATTTTTTATAATTTTATCAGCTCAAACAGACACTGAATTGGATGATATTATTAGCCCCTATATTCCGAAACTACTAAGATTAACTGCCATCGTAATATTTGGTTTAAAAGTAGCAGAATTATTACTGGGAGCTTCTGCTACTGCATTACTTGGTTTAATCGGTGGTGCTGGTCTTACATTAGGTCTATTATTTAAGGATTTCGTAGGTGATTGGTTAGCTACTATTATAATTTATAGTGATAGTTTGTATCGCATAGATGATTGGCTTTTATTGCCAAGTGGTCGTTGGGCAGAGGTTAAACATATTGGTATTAGAAGTACAACAATTTATATAGGTTTTGAGGGAGCTACCCTGAAAGTTCCTAACTCTAAAATGATTGATGGTAATATTAAAAATTTATCCCAACAGCCAAATGAAAAGAAGAAAGCAGCTATTGATTTGTATATCAAGATTGATGGAATTTCAGCTAGAAAGATAGCTTATCTTAACGATAAAATTCGAGGAATTCCCAAATCAATTGACCTTTTATATGACTCTTGTGTCGTGAGATTTAATGGATTAGAAAAAAATGCTCGTGTGATTAGAGTAATTGGATTTACTAATGATTTAGACAATTATTCGAGAGCTTATGACCAATTAAATTTGGCAATATTAGCTTTATTGGAGCAAGAGGAAATAGATTTATTTGATGTGAATATTCTTAGTGATACAGAAACTTATCAAAATTGGCAGTCTAGTCAAAATTAGGTATTGAAGTAGGGAATAAGAACAATGCTTTTTGTGGGATAATTTCTCATCATTTTTATGGCTAGTTATTGTTAGATTTTAGTAAGGAAAAATTCTGAACATATTTATTCCTTTTCTATTCCTTCTCTATTCCTTCTCTCTGAAGCAACTTAATTTATTCCTCACGTAAAATTTGAAGATTTTTAGAGATACAGACATCAGTAAATTATGAATCTCATTCATAGATTAATTTTGTATTATGGGGGTTAGGGAAGTTGAATTTTGACTGGCACGTAGAAATATAGGTAGCTCCTCGGCAAAAATTTCTAACTATTTTGTTTGAGATTTCTCAGATTATTTTTTCTAATTGCTATGAAAGGCGATCGCTACTTTTTAATATCTAAAAATTATAAATATATCTGTTCCCTCTTTATGAATAAATTAAATTTATTCCTTTCGCAAAACCTGAAGATAAAGCCCCACACTTACAGCTAATATTTCTTTGCCATAAAGTTATGAATACCAAGGTTTTTCTGTATCACTTAACTGACTATAACTAATTTTACTTCCCTGGCATTTATAATTTTTTATAAAGCTACCTAAACTTAAACCAGTAAAGTCTTGAAGTTGCTTAATTCTCCTTTCAGGATTAAGTACTAAAATTTATATTTGATATAACCAACCATTATTTAAAAACCTAGTAATTGACAATTGTATTAAGGTGGATAAGTACGACAATAAAAATTTATAAATTATGATTATTTTATTTCTGTAAACATCGGTTTTAAATGCCTAATTTAACCCTAAATAGCCATTTTATTTCCTACTTTAATTAAAGACACAATAGTATCTCGTAGTTCTTGAATAATAAATATAAATTTTACATTTTTGACAAGGTCATAAATATCTGGAAATAACTCTCCCATAATAGGGTATTTTAGGGCAATATTAGTATTATCAGCATAACGCTTTCAAATATTAAAAAAAAAATTATTGGCTAATTCAGCACTAAAATTTATGAGTTATGCTAGTTCGGAAAAATAATATTTACTTTGGCTTTCAAAATTAATTTTACCTATTTACCTTTACTATGAACATTAACTAAATGATATAGATAATCTATTTATTCAATTAATGGATCAACCTTGGTATTGGAGCAAATAATAATTTTTCATAAATGTAGTTTCATAACAAAGATATCCACCAATAAAAAAGTACGTCATATTTAGAAAGAAGAAGGATCATTCCTGAATGCAATTAATTTTTGTGCTAATTTAATAGCTTCATCTTGAGTTAAAATATTCTCTTCAGCTCGTGCAATTTGAATCTCAGTTAAAAGCTGACCAACTATGGGACCTTTAGGTAATTTTAGAGCTGTAATTAAATCATTTCCACTCAATAAAGTTGTGGGATGAGCAACTAGATCATCTGGATTAATATAACGTTCAATTAAACAATTAATTTCCTCCATCGATATTCCTTTTGCCACTGCTACAACTGCTAAAGCAGGAAAATTTTTTCCTATTTGTTGAAAGAAAAAATATTGTTCTCTAACAGACATATGAAGAACTTCTATTTCTGACAGTTTTTCTAAACTTTTAAGAACTGCAATTGTACTTCTAATTTCTGCATTGCTATACTTTAACCGCATTAGTTCAACTTCCGCTTTTTGTGGGTTAGAATTAACTAATATTGCTAATTTAGCAATTGCCAATAAAGACGTTTTGACTGTATTGCGCACCCCACTCCCTAACTCTACTTTTAAAGTAGACCAATTTTTTTGTAATTTTTCTACTACTATCTCTACCTTTTTTCCTATTCCCAAATTTTCTGTTGCTGCAGGAAAATAATCTGAGAGTAAACCATTTTTCCAAGCCTTTTCTATCCAAATCATTCCTTGGGGATGACTCAACAAATAACCTAATTCTGTCTGCACTCTTTCTGTTGCAACTTGAGTAATTAAAGGTGCAAACTCTCGAATAGTTGTTTGAGTTTCTGGGGAAATAATAAAACCTAATTGTGCTGCTTGACGATATGCCCGTAATAGTCGGAGAGGATCCTCTTTAAGATTCTCAGATTTTACCATTCTAATAATACCGTCTTGCAAATCTTTTAGAGCATTAAATAAATCTATCAATTCATTAGTAAAAGGATTATAAGCAATAGCATTTATAGTAAAATCTCGTCGCCATAAATCTTCCTTCAAACTATTACCTTCAATCTCAGCAAAATCAACTGTAGTTCCTTTAAATACTACCCTAGCAATTTTTCTTTCCGCATCCAAAACCACAAAACCAGCTTGATATTCCTTAGCAATATTTCTAGCAATACTAACTGCTTGGTCAAGGATAATAAAGTCTAAATCTAAATATGTAGTCTTCCGTTTCAGTAAAGCATCTCGCACTGAACCACCCACTAAGTAAACATTTTGGGGCAGCATTTTTGCCTCAAATGGCCAATTTTCTGGTGATAAAGCAGACAGGGAATTTATCAACATTGCCACAAAAATAAAATGAATTTCTTTGCAGTTAAACTTTTATAGGACTTTTCCAGAAACCAGGTTATGAGATAAAATTTTTCATGGCATGCGAAAAACAATAATTAGGACAATTAACCCGGTTTCTCGTTTAGGTATATAAATCCCATTTTACCTAGGTTAAAGTTAACATGATCTCTGAAAAAAGTATATTTTTTATCAGTATAAAAACCACTTTTTCTCTTGGACAAGATTTTATAAATTCCAGATCAAATTAATTTAGGTTAAAATATAAACTTATCAAACCATTAAGATCGAAAATTATTGTATCAATTAAGATTAAACTTAACAAAAAAAACAAGGTTTCAAGCCTCCCTTTTTCAGGGGATGAAAAGAATAAACTTCAGTGTTTCAAAACCCTGGCTTCATTCAGAAGTACTGATAACTATTAACTGATAACTAAAATGACCATCAATGAGGTATTTAAAAATGTGTATTTGTGTGAACTGCCACTATGTGGATCAGTGTGTGACTTATCATGCTGTAGAAACTCAGCACGAACAACTTCATTTAACAGAAAATCCAGATTTTGACCCAGTTGAACCTACTATAAATGTTAATATTCGTCCCAAACAAAACGAAATTGAGATGGAATGGGATGTTGTCGGTTGTGAAAGTTTTCTAGAAGAAATGGGCAAATGGGCAAAATTAAGACCTGGTGAACTTATCCCTACCTGAATTCAACCTAAAATGAAATAAGTTAATAAGTATACAGGTATCTTGCCTACCATAACTATACTTCACCTAATAGAAATAGCTTAATTTTTGCTACCCATAATTGATAGGGAGATGGGAATATTAATAAGTACAGAACTACGCAAATAGATTAGCATATTTATAAATGCTGAAACTAATTTAGGAATAACTTCTGATTTCTGAATTGGGGTTAGTGCCATAAAATTATCTACAGTAATAATTTGACTTCACCCCTTCTCACTTTATGACTTTAGCTATAACTTTCTTACTAAAAAATAAATCACCATTCCTCCTCTTTTCTTCTTCTTTATAACTTCTTATTTCTGCCTTCAAACAAATGACAAATACGGAAAAAAAATATGGTTTAGCAATTCATACTACCAGTCCAGAGTTAGGTTTAGCTATTAGTAACTTTGATGAATATACTCGCTCTCAAACTTGGAACTTAGGGCGAGATTTATCTAATAACCTACATCAAAAATTACAAGAGTTTATACTACCTCAAATATGGCAAGATTTAAGCTTTATTACTGTTGCTAAAGGTCCGGGAAGTTTCACAGGTACTCGTATTGGTGTAGTCACAGCTAGAACTTTAGCTCAACAATTAAATATACCACTATTTGCCATTTCAACTTTGGCAACTATAGCTTGGTCATATAAACAAAAAAGTCATAATTTATTCCTACAAATGCATGCTCAAAGAGGGCAATTATTTACAGCTATTTATCAGGTAGAAGAAATGGGTATAAATCCTATTTCAGGAGATACACTAATGAATCCGCTAGTATGGGAAAAAATGTTAGTAGACTGGGACAATTCTTATCATTTAATCCAGGTTAAAAATAGCTTGGGAAAATATGTTGTAAGTTTATTAGAATTAGCTCATTTAGAATGGCAAAAAGGAAACAGACCACATTGGTCAGAAGCATTACCTTTTTATGGACAAAGTCCTGTAGAGAAATATCCTCTGTAAAATAGTATTTAGAACAGAGAAAGACTTGATTTTTACAAGATTGATTTATTTTTTTTTGTTCTTCTAATATTAATTGATCCTATACTTGAATATTTTGTTCATGAGTGCAGTTAATAATTTGGACTTGGGACAAAAGGAAAATAGTTAGGGTCAATATTACACTAACTAAACATGAGAATTATTTCCCTGTCTCAAGTGAATTTAATCACCAAAAAATGACAATAATTAAAAGTTGTCACCTACTCCTAAAAAACTTTTTGTTGTTTTTTGGATTTTTTTACCTTTGATGATAACTTGATGGGGAGTTCGTAGTAAGGATGATTATAAGATGCTATTTTTGAATAGACTATGAGTATTTGATGAGAAGGTATTTAGTAGTTATATGAGTTTTTTTTCTTGTACTAAGTCCATTATATAGGTTTTTTCTCCAGCATAAGAAATCCTTGACTATTTTAATTTTTTTCTTGATTTTTGATTAGTATTAACTCATTGAATAGATAAATATATGATTGCAAAAAAGGTTGTTATGTTCACTATAATAAATACATAAAAAATCTGTTAAACTAAATTTTAAACTAGCCTTATAGGGAAACAAATCAAGAGCTTAATTTATAAAGTAAGAGCAAAAAAATTACTACCATTGAACAAGAGGGATAGGTCAATTATCCTAAAGTGTATCTCATTCTTTATTAAGTCAATATCAATCAAAAACTTTACTATTATTATTAATTAAAATCTAGATATACTATTTTTAATCAGGCTACTGATCATCAGAAAAAAAATCAATATAAATATTTAGGAAAAGCTGGTAGTGAAGCTCATATTGATACAGTCAAAAAAATAGATCTAAGGAATTTTATTGATTAGTTAAAGATGATAGTTTATTTCCTTTAATAAGGTTATTTGAACATTTTTTGGTGGAAGAATTGAAGCAGACCAATGATGATCCTTTTTAAGATTCTCAAAACGTTGATAAATAAACATTATCTTTGGTTTAACTCTGCCTTTAAACTCTATCGTAGTTAGTTTAATATTTACCATAACTATTTTTATTTTTTTCTAAATTCCAATAATAATAATTAATGACACTTATATTGATTAGTTGGTTTTTATGACATTTTTGAATAAAAATCAAAGTTATATATAATAAGTATAAAAAAACTTAGCCATATTAATATTTGTGGACCGACTCCAAGCTTATTCACAGAGTTTATTTGAGGTGAATTTATATTTTGTTACATAGCGACAAATTTTAACACCGACCTACTTAAGCTATTTTAACTAACCAATAAATAAAGTATCAAGTTTGTCTATTGCTACAGTTATTGATCTAGTTTTTTCAAGTGAGATATAAATCTATGTTTAGGTTTTTCTAAAAAGTATTGAATGTTAGAAAAAAGTTATTTATATGATACAATTGCAAAAAAGAAAGAAAAGCTAATTGTGAATGATTATGGTAAGAAGCTTTCTGTATATTAGTGAGATATATTTGAAAACCTAACCAGAGAAAAGATTATCTAGTTTAGATAAATTTACATTTTTCAGTTGTGGTTAAAATATATATATTTAATGAACCAAAGTATACGCAGTATGGGGGATTTATTTCAAAGACTAAACTATCAAGGAATAAACCTAAAAATATCAAATTTAATGATTGCTATTTCAAAAAGAAATTCGCTAATTTTTCAAGAAATAATTATCAAGCGAAAAAACAATTAAATAATCAAATAAGGAGTAGCATAAAGTCTAAGATTATTTCTAATTAATTCAATAATAATTGGGTTAACAAGTAAACTACTATCGAGTCAAGGATACCATCCGGGAAAGTTTTTTTTGTAGACAATATAGTTGGACAGCAGAAGTAGGAATAATAGCCATTCATTTTGGGCAAAGACATGACGATACATAAGTATTTAAAACTATAGAGACAATTCCCAAAAATGGAGTAGGAGTAATGGATAGGGGATGTGCTTCAAAAGAATAAAATTAAGATATGTCCTCACACCGAACCCCAATGTTTAATTAGTGCAGATACCAGCACCTCAAAGTTAGCTGACAAACAAAGAAAAAAGCCACAAAGAAGGTAAAAATAAAATTAGTTATTCTAAAGTATTAAGTATTGTGTTGTACTCGTACTACCTACTCAAAATTTGATTCTACTCTACCGTTATTTGAGATGGCATTATTTTGTATTTAGATCTAGCTCTACCAAAATTAATAGTTATAAAAAAAATATATTAATAAAGTAGTAAATGGAACTAAATAGTCTTAGGGAATTTTTGGTATTTTTACCGAAAAATTTGATTTAAAGCCTCCCCTGTCTATCCGTTGACTTTTCAGATAAAATCTGGTTATTATAAAGTAGGTATTTAAGTACCCAAATTATTATAAGGCAAGAGTTTTGAGTTTTATGAATATCTCCCCATTAAAGCAGACTTAATATTAGTTTTTTTTAAAATAAATCTGTTATTATGTTATTAATTGATTAGTCGCAGGCAGGTAGTCTATTTCCAAATTATAACCACTATTTTATAGTCTTTAAATATTGCTAGGAATTACACGGGTACAATAGATACAGTGTACATTCTGGGGTTGAGTATTTTCAATTATGGCCCCTTTTTTTTCTGAATAGAAACTATCTTTAATACCAGTTATTTTAAGTAGTAATTATAGAAAAAATTATGAAAAATATGGTTTAATTTTATTGAATAAATTAAATGAAAAATCTAATTATTAAACAATAAAAAAATATCTAAATATAGAGAATATTAATTTTAACTATATTGATTACTGTCAATACTTATTTGCTGATTTTTTTTAAGCTAACTATACTATAAAAAAATCAGAAAACTCCAATCTAAAAGATTAGCCATGATGCAATAATCATTATTTCAAAATAGTAACTTTAAGCTTTCTATATTTATGACAAAATGTCAAAAAAAATTGTGACCGAAACAGAAGGATATCTGATTTTGATGACATAATTATTAACAAAAAACTTGCTCCCTGATTGAGAGGGTCGCTTCTCTGAAAGAGGTACTTTTCGGCAGACAATATAGTAGTAATTAATATTAATTAATTTAGGTATAGGAGTAATTAGCTGTGTCTATTTTTATCCTCAAAGATAATAATTATAGATTATTAGTAATGGCATTGATGACCTAGATGCTGAAAAAAACCTGAGGAGAGACTATGTTAAATAAATTATTGAATATAGCTATAAACAAAAAAAATACTATTTACAACTGTATTAATGGATAGTTGGTATTTAAAAAAAAGGTTAATGGCATTGAGAGATAACTTAAGAAAAATTTATTATTTCCATTAAAAATAAATCTAGTACGTTGATGATACTAACAATGTAGAAAAATATAAAAATATTGAATAGTTAAATTGGGTTGAGTCAGATAAAATATCAGGCAAAATAATTAAGATTAAAGGAATTCCTTCGGGAGCAAAAAGTAAAACTCCTTATGAGAAAATTTTTATTCCAACTTCAGGAGAATATATTGCAAGTAATGACTTAAGCCAATCATCACACTTATGCCCTCTGAGTTTGAGTTTCAAATCATATGAAAAATTGAAGATATAAATTGACAAATAAAGCAATTAAATAGTTAAAAAAATTGGTATATTTTTTATTTTACTTTCTCTGTTATGCTCGAAAACAATAATTGATTAGCTTTGATATTTGTACAGCTTTATATCGGTCAATTAAATATAATAAATAATATTTATAATGTTATTAGTTGAAATGAACTTAATTTTTTTATATAAGGTCTTGAATAACGCTCAATATATTCACTTTTGATTCTTTTTTGTTTGTAATTATCAACCATTTTTATCATATTTTTAACTGTTTTAAAAGTTGTTTATAATAAATAAATAATTATTCTAGGGTAGGGGGTGTATTTCTCGCGCCTTACCCTCATCAATTCTCAATAAACATTTTTTAATGTTGAAGCATTTTTCAGTTACCGATAGCAAAATTAATGCTCTATATAGCTTTCAGCTAGCTTTTCATTCCCTAAGGATAAAAATAATCAAAACTGAATAGTATATAGCAATTCTAAATTAGGTTGTAAAAATTCAAAAACTAGACTAGAAATAAATTCCAAAACTCTTGCCTATTAAGCCAATTTATATTGACAAAAAGTGGCAATATTCTGCAGAATGTAAAAATAGGATTGCTATATTTATGACAATAAATTAGCTCAAATTGATGTTACTCATAAATTATAATTTTCTTTTAATTTTACGACAAATCTCTTATAGGCTTTTTAACCTGTCTAAAGTGTACAATTTTTTTTAATTTTAAGGCATAGGAAACATAAAAAATATCATATCCATTAGTATGAGATATGAGGTATACTTAGAAAGGATAACTTGATTAAAAGCTACTCCACGAAGTAAACATTAGTAAGTCTATATTCAGTCCAAATTTAACTACTGGGTGAATAACTAATCTAAATATTATGTGTTCTTAAAATAGACAGGAAACCTAAAATTTTAGCTATCTCCCCTAGGTGATAGAAAAGTGTTTGAATTCAAGCAAAACTGCACTATTAAGAGTATCTAACACGTACAGTAATGTCGCCATTGAATTAATGGTAATACTAAAATCTATTTATACTTAGCCAGGACTACAAGCAACAAGAGGGCTTTTTATAATCTATATCTACCAGCCATGGAACTAGATTTATCTATACAAAATTACACTACTGTATCCCGTCGAATCAAAAAAAATGGACATACTAATGTCAGTAGTACCATTGGGAGCAAAGCAATACACCTGTTAGTAGACTCTACGGTAGTCAAAGTCTATGGTGGGGGAAAGTGGAAAATTAGGCAGCATGGTCTAGGTAAGGGCAAGTTATATCTAGGTGTCAATTAAGCAACAGGAGAGATGGAAACAGTAGCTGTAATAACCTAAGCAGTGATGTCGCTATGACTACTCCTTTCCTGCTAGAAGATTACCAATTATGTAGTATAAATGTTATAAAGGCCAATTAGAGCAGCAAAACGATAAAACCTTTATCCATATAGAATGGTTCAATTTAGCGATCGCGATCTTAAACACTGAATTACAGCAAAAACTATAATACAAACCCCCAAAAAGAATATTTACCAAAACAATTATTGGTAGTTATGTACACTTTAATCTAGCTAAGCTAAAGTACAAATATGATGCCAATTTTTTTTAGACTTAAAAAAAATGTTTTTTGCTGTTCTTGGCTGGCATTAGCATAATTTCTATGGGCTTTTTGAGCTGATAAATTTAGTTTCTTTAAAATTTCATATATTCTCGATTATTTTCAGTTTTACTCCCCATCTTAATTCAATAACATTACTAATAATTTTACCAGCTCCATTTGTTTCTATCTACCACATAATCTCTGGGTAATTCTTCCAGTATCATTATTTTTAATTCCTGTTTCTGCTCTATATTTAATCTTGATGATACTTGGTGAGTCATTAGTTCTAGTAAATTCTTTAATCCTCCTTCTAAAAATTTATCTATCCAAGTAGATAAAGTTTGAGAATGACAATTTAATAAATCTGATACTTCTGTTCTAGTTTTTCTTTCATACAAGTATTTAATTGCCAATAATCTTTTCCTTAAATATTCTTGTTGACACCTGTAGTACAATTATGGCCACGATTCTAAATTTAATTAGCGATCGCCTAACCTAAAAGTTTTATTCCCTAAAGATTTAATCATGATTCATCCCTTATTACCTATTATGTAATAACATATATTACATAATAAGTAATTTTCTAACAGAAAGGGAGTAGCATATTTTCAGATTTAGGATTTAATATACTAACTAGAAAAATATAAAAATAGATAAAATTACTCATGCAACTTGTTAACAGTTTACATTTCAATAACCTGCGCGGTGATTTATTGGGTGGTCTGACTGCGGCAATTGTTGCACTACCTCTAGCTTTAGCATTCGGGGTATCTTCCGGTGCTGGAGCAATCACAGGTCTCTACGGTGCCATTTTTGTTGGCTTTTTTGCTGCTCTTTGTGGAGGTACACCCTCACAGATTACCGGTCCGACTGGTCCTATGACCGTACTCATGGCAACGGTTTTTACCACTCTGCTCGCTGATAACCCAGATGCCGGTCTGGAGATGGCATTTACCGTTGTCATGCTCGGCGGAATATTCCAGATACTTTTTGGGGTTCTTCAGCTAGGAAAATATATTGTCCTAATTCCCTACGCTGTAATCTCAGGATTTATGTCCGGAGTCGGTGTAATTATTATCATCATTCAAATCGGCCCGTTTCTCGGTCATCCGGCCTCTGCTAGTGTAGCTCAATCTATCAAGAAAATCCCAGAATTTTTAATTAATCTTAATCCCGCTGCAGTAGGGTTAGGAATTCTCACAATAGTAATTCTTTTATTCACACCACGTAAAGTAACTGCGATTATACCGTCTCCATTGTTAGCATTATTAACTGGAACTTTGATTTCGGTATTCTTCTTGTCAGACAGTAATCTTATACTTATTGGAGAAATCCCTACTGGTTTGCCCAAGCTACACTTACCAGTATTTACCTTCAATCAACTACAAAATATGCTTGTGGATGGTTTGGTACTAGGAACCCTAGGGTCTATTGACTCCCTACTCACCTCTCTGGTTGCTGATAACATTACCCGAAGCAATCATGACTCCGATCACGAATTAATTGGTCAAGGAATTGGAAATATAATGTCTGGATTATTTGGTGGACTACCAGGAGCGGGAGCAACAATGCGGACTGTTGTTAACGTTCATGCTGGTGGAAAAACTCCCTTATCGGGTATTGTCCATTCTATTATTCTATTACTTATCCTTTTGTGGGCTGGAAAGTTGACTGAAGCAATTCCTCAAGCTATCCTCGCAGGTATCTTACTCAAAGTCGGAGTTGATATTATTGACTGGGGATTTCTCAAACGAGCACATAATTTATCACTCAAAGCTGCTGGCATTATGTACAGCGTATTGATACTGACTGTATTCGTTAATCTAGTTACTGCAGTCGCAGTTGGTATATTTATTGCAAATCTCTTGACTGTCAAACGTCTTAGTGATATGCAAATTAATGATATTAAGGCTATAGTTGAACCGAATGATGAAATTCCTTTACGGGATCAAGAAAAACAACTACTTAAGGAATGTCGGGGTCATCTTCTTCTATTACATCTTGGTGGACCAATGAGTTTTGGGGCTGCCAAGGCTCTCTCTAGACACATGGGGATGGTACAACAGTATGATGTTCTTATTCTTGACCTCAGCGATGTTTCCTACCTTGGAATTACTATGTCCCTTGCTCTTGAAAATATGGTTACAGAAGCAAGTCGAAAACATCGTGAGGTGTTTATTGTAGGTGCATCTGGTGGAGTTAAAACTAGACTGGGAAAGTTAAAGATATGGAACTTTGTACCTCGACAGAACCTAGTAGGAACACGCATCAAGGCTTTGCAACAGACACTTAACCTCCTGGTTGAACGAAAAATTTAATACCTAGAGGTTGTTTGTCAACAATTATCAAATTTTTTTAGATCAAATCCGCTAATACTCAACTTGCAAGCGGATTTGGTATTACTTATTTGATAATATTATCAATCCCAGATTGAATACCCTTAGCTCCGTTCTGAATAGGATCATTAATATTAACATCAGAAGTAACTAAGGCCACAGCTTTAACCAATGCTTGCTTGCGATCCATCAACATATTTTCTGAAGGTACAATATTTAAAACTCCTAATTTTTCTAATCGGAGTTTGACACTTCCTGCAGCACCAACTAGGAATACATTACGACCTGTATCAATAGTTTCCTGAATTACATTTTCTATTGCTAGAGCTGAAGTTACACCCATGTGAGGTACTTCGCTCAAGTCTACAATCAAAACTTCATAATTATTTAAATGTGTGTGCTGTCGAGAGATGGCTTTAGAAATACCAAATATCATGGGACCACTTAAATGAAACAGTAAAATTCGACCTTCAGCACGATCTAGTAATTCTTTTTCATCATTGTCTAAAATGATCGCATCATCAGCATCAGTAATAGCTTTAACATCTTCAGATTTTAGCTGAGTCAGGCGATCAATAGTCAAAACATTAGCGATAAATACCCCAATACCTACAGCAGTAATCAAGTCAACAAATACAGTTAAACCAATAACAGCGTACATAATGATCGCCGACTTCCAGGAAATGCGATGAGCACGCTTGAGGAATCCCCAGTCAATAATCTTAATGCCTACCTGGAAGGCAATACCTGCCAAAACAGCCATTGGGATTTGTGCTGTTAAACTGGCAGCTCCCAAAACTACAACCATTAAAATGACAGCACGGGTGATACTAGATAGAGCAGTGCGAGCTCCTGTATTAATATTGACTACAGTACCCATAGTCGCACCAGCACCTGGAATACCGCCAAATAAACCAGAAGCTAGGTTCCCTAAACCTTGACCAATTAATTCTTTATCAGAGTCGTGTTGAGTACGAGTTAAACTGTCAGCTACCACAGAAGTAAGAAGAGCATCAATACAACCCAGCATTGCTAATACTATAGCATCAACTACCATTAACTGTAACTGACCGGCAGTAAAGTAAGGTAGTTGTAAGCTAGGAAGACCACTAGGAATTTCACCAATACGACGAATATCAATATCTGAGAAAAATACAATAGAAATTATTGTTCCTATTACTAATGCTACCAATGGTGCTGGAAAAATTTTCTTGAGTTTAGTTGGCATAGAAAACAGGATAACTACTGTAAGAACTGCTAAACCTGTTTCTATGGGATTAATATTATTTAGAAGTTGAGGAAGATTCTCAATAGTAGCAATTACACCGCCCTTGGGACTAGCTTGTCCGAGAAAAGGACCTATTTGCAGGATAATTAGGATAAGACCAATGCCTGACATGAAACCAGATATAACATTATAAGGCATCATGGTAATATATTTACCCAGCTTTAAGAAACCAAAACTGATTTGGAATAAACCAGCTAGCATTACCACTGTAAATGCCATTGTCATGCCGTTTTCTGGGTTAGTAGCAGTTAAGTTCGCAATCACTGCAGTCATTACCACCGTCATTGGTCCAGTAGGTTCAGAAATTAGAGTAGGAGTACCACCAAACAGTGCTGCAAACAAACCCACTAATACAGAACCATATAAGCCAGCAGCAGGACCTGCACCTGAAGCAACACCGAAGGCAAGTGCCATTGGAAGAGCAATCACGGCAGCAGTTAAGCCACCGAAAATGTCGCCCTGAAGGTTTCTGAAATGTATTTTATTGAAAACTTGCGTAGCCATAGCTTGATTTGATGAATAAGTTCAAGTAATTTGTTTATTGAATTTAGTCGATATTATTCATATATAACATTGACTATCATATATGGCACGATTGTTATAAAAATTGATAGTAAATGCAATACTTAAGAGTTTGCAATTACTTATATCAATATTAATATTTTCTTTATTTTTCTTATTACAGGAGGAAAAGTCCTTGATTCAGGCAACTTTATATTAGTTAAGAGTGTTCCAGACAGTGGCTTGTCACGGCAGCCTTAGTAAAACTACTGAAGAGTTTTTATTACTTAACCCACTGTCTCTGCTCAAGTCAAGCAATTCGAGCAAATTGATAAGCAATTGTACTTAATAAGCGTTGGTAGAGAATTATTAGCCACTTGTCAAGAAATCTTTGAACAGCTCGATCGCTTTGAGATAATAGTTGCTGATATTAACAGTACAAGACAAGGACCTAAGTACAGGACAAAAATTTTAACATCCTAGAAAATCATCTATTTGGCTAGATATCTTGAAGAATATATATACGCCAAAACTCTAGACTAGACAATAGGGAAAAAACTTTGAGCTTTACCCCCATATTTTTTGATGAGTAGAGGACAATACTCATCTAACCAAACATATACGTGATATGCCCAACACAGTGCTAAAGTTAATAAAAATATCGTTTTAGTTAGACATTTTGGTTCAGTTATGTGACTTGACTTAAGGTCAAAACCTCTACTTTGAAGGCAACCAAACAACGTTTCAATCTTCCAGCAACAACCATAATCGTGAATCGCACTTTCCCCGGGGCGATATAGCTGCCGTCACCATTCTCTGCCAACGCTAACTAGTATCAATAGTTCTTGTGATTCAAATTTTAAGGCTGATACATATATTCAGATTCCCCAAACGTTCTGGCATTTGAGGAAACTTCTGACTTCAACAACGGCTAAACTCCTAAAAATCACCCTTAAAGGTAAATATCGGCCTCTATCACCAATTAAGTCTGTGTGACCAATGCTGATGGGAAACCCCCAATTAAACGAAAGATATTTAAATCATTGTTTACCTAGAAATTCTATACCTACTGTTAAGTATGCTACTCACCCCTTACCTAATAGGAAAGCAAATTTCTCCTATTCGTTCAGTAGTTTGGGAATTTCCTTTTTTCGGCAAAATCTCCCAAATTATGATAATTGCCAAACCGTGATCAGCAATTCCTAACAGGAGAATGTTGTATGTATGTTTTCCAAGCTGCCATTGAGTTCGGTAATTACTCAAAACCCACTTTTGTAAGTAGTTCATAATGGCAATCACAGTCTAGACGAATTCTCTGGTATCTATGTCAAAATGAGGAAAAAACCTGTGTAAGTGCTTGTAATGAGAACTTATCTTTGGTAGAACCAAAACGATTAACTGTTACCCTTCATTTTACAGTTGCTGTTGGTGTTGGAGCATCCCCAATTGCCATTCCATAATAACCAGATGCCTTTATCCGCTTGAGCTATATTGACTTAAAGCCATATCAGTTATAGAACTCAGACGATAGAGGAGACTGCATCTTGGGATACTTTTATGTCCCTGGTTGCTACCACTCGTAAGCTAGGATTAAGCTTTTTTGAAGATGTACACGATCGCATTTCTCAGACTATAGAATATTCCTGCTGTGGCAACTATTATTTATGTTCGCGGAGGGTGGCGTTAGCCGTATCACTTCCTTTAGATAAGACTTCAAATTCTTGAGTATTACCCTTGACTATTTCAACTGCTGCTGAAATCAAATCTGTGATCGCCATAGCAAACTTCGCTCATCTATAACTAGACTCAGCCCCAACTCATTTACAGTAAATTCTTGATGTCTTGCTTCTTGGACTCTTGTCTCTCGCCCTAGAGTATGATTGATTTCTTCCTAAACACCATATCCGTGCCATTTACAAAATTTTGTTGATACAGTTTGCCAAGGTGGTAGCTTCTACAGCAAAGAACGCCAATAAAAACTAGAGTAAAGGATATAGAATATACTATTTACTACTTCTGTGAGATTAGCATTTAGTTTTAGCCCTGGTTGAGAGGTGTTTCAGTAGCATAGGTTCGAGTAGTTCCCACTGGCGAGCCCTTAGAGCTCTGTCTAAAAATTTTCACATTTTCACGACATTTATTTGACAGTGATCATTATTTTTTATTTTCCTACCTTCAATACTTTTTTATGGCTATCTTGAGCTTTTTTTTACAAATAGTCTCTAACATACAGCAGATTTCGGGCAAATGATGTACAAAGTAAATAGTGAAAATCATTTAGTACGCTAGGCAATGTGCTCGCGTAGCTGTACCTTATAACAACGGAAAGCTGTATCTACTTTGCTTTGAGCCATTTTTAGCAATAGGTATGTATTTCCCTTACCCCTAAAAATTGCTTAACATTTTCACCCTTGAAACATATCAAAATACTAAGAAGAAGATTAATAGCTAATATTTGTGAGATTAAAAACCCAGTTTCCAGAAGAAACCGGGTTGTAATAAATTAATTATTTAGGGAACAAGTTATCATCAAAAAAGAGAGCTAATTCTCCTTTTTCGGATTCACAATATACTCAGATGAAATCTTTTCTACCTGCCCTAATTTTACCAACGCTTGATAAAAAACTGCTGCAACTTCAGCACGAGTAGCAGGTTGATTTGGATTCAGCATTTTTACATCTGGATGGCTCACTACTAATTCAGCAGCAGTTGCAGCAGCTACTTTTTCTTTAGCCCAATCAGGTATTTCTGTTGTGTCTTTGTAAACACTTAAAACACTATCAGGATCAGATGGAATTTCTAGACTTAAGCCACTAGCTAAAGAAACTAACACCTGCAACCTTGATACTTTTTCTTCTGGGCGAAAAACATCCCCTGGATACCCACTTAAAAAACCAGATTTAGTAGATGTTTGAATTTCACTTTGAGCTGTTGAATCTCCTTTGATATCTTTATATACAACAGATTTTTTAGCTGATTTTTCCTCAAATACTTTGGCAATTTGAGCAGCAAATTCAGCTCGTGTTACAGGTTTGTCTGGCTCAAACTGATCATTATTAATCTGAGCAATAAAATCCTGTTCTACCAAAGATTGAATAAAACTACTTGCCCAAAAACTATTAGGAACATCAGAAAATTTAACCGTGCTACTAGAAGATATATCAGGAGAGGGTAATGCTGTTGAAGGCAAAGAAGTTTCCTTTTCTTGGGGTAACTCTGTTGTTGGAGTAGGAATAGAAGGTGCTACAGGTAGAGGAGCAGTTGTTATTAGATCATCTGTAACTTCCGATGATATAGTAGGTGGAGATTTAGATAATATCTTTCCACTGTCTAATATTCCCAAATTATCAGCAACTGGCGGAGCAGCTTTTTGATTAATTTTTTTTAGCACTTCAAACAATTTAGGTATTGTCTTCGTCTCAGTCTTGACTTGATCTAAACTCTGAAGATTTGGTTCATCATCCTCAACAGGATCAGTCATAGAAGTCAAAGTATCCAGACTTGTTCCTAATTCTTCAGGATTTTGAGAGCTCTCTTCAAAATTTGATCCTGACTTACCAGTCGAAGTCTTAAGTTGAGGTATGTCTAAGCTAAATATTGACTTCCCAGAAGCAATATTGGAACTACCAAAACTTTCAGATAGAGGTGTAGAAAGCATGGGTTTAGAAAGTAGATTAAATCCATTCTTTTCTCCAGTCGTTGCCCAGAAAAATATGCTGCCAAAAGTCCCTAAAGCTACAAATATTGCAATCCACTCATCAGGTTTTACTGGCCTTAGCTGTGATGGTAGTTTTGTCGGTGTATCTGTCATGGTTACTCTATTTATATAGCGCTACATCTAGATTAAACTAAATATTAGGAATTAAAAAGTTGAGTATCACAAAAATCAAATAAAATGACTACTAAACCATTAATTATTGCTCATCGCGGTGCATCTGGCTTGGTAAAATTTGAAAATACTTTAGCATCTTTTGCTAAAGCTATTGAGTTAGGTGTTTCAATGGTAGAGTTTGATGTTAGAAAAACTCAGGATAATTTATTGGTTGCCTTTCATGATGAATCAATTGATGGGATAAAACTTAGGGATTTGACTTATCAACAACTTTTAAATATTTCACAGAAAAAAGGTTTTGATGTGCCATTAGTAGAAGATGTACTTAAGCTGTGTCAGAGGAAAATTAAACTTGATATTGAATTGAAAGAAGCCGGATATGAATTGGAGATAGTTAATTTAGTTAAAAAATATTTAGATTATCAAGATTATGTCATTAAATCTTTTATTGATACTGCGATTATCACCCTTAAAAAAACTGATAACAAAATTACAACTGGTCTATTACTAGGACTGGGGAATCCCCAAAATTTCATCCTTACTCGATTATCAGAAATTTTTCCAGAATTTCGTTTACTTCTAACTAAAGCTGATTTTGTTTCTCCTAATTATCAATTAATAAAATTAGGTTTTGTGTGGCGGATGAAAATTCTTAATAAGAATATCTATGTTTGGACGATTAATGATGAAAAATTAATGTCTAAAATTATTAAGAAAGGAATATTTGCATTAATTACAGACAGGCCAGATTTAGCTTTGAAGTTATTTGATAGTAATTAATATTTAGCTATTATTTTTTAATTTTTCCTATTCTTGGCTTTCGGACAGTTCATCAATTAGTTAGATATAAATTAAACACCAAATTAAAATTCCTACATCTAAAGCATATAAAACATGACATTGATCCTAAAGAAAACTTTCAAAAAAAACTGCGTCCGCCAGGTCCTAGAGAAAATTAATGTAATTAATCAACATAGGGTGAAAGAAAAATCGGGACTGAAATAGCCAATTCCCTATTGGTGTCTTGACGTTACTAGAATTGGATGAGAATCTATAATAGTTAAAACCATTACTAGTTGTGGAGTTAAGCAAATGGGCCTCTATTACCTTATAGTGGGACTAACACAGGTAAAATGGTGCATTAGAATCCCCCGCTAAAAGCTACTTTTACCTAGAAAGAGCGATCGCTCTTTCATAGACAGTCAAAAATAGGCGAACGCTCTTTCATAGACAGTCAAAAACAGGCGATATAGCTACCTTATGTGCTTCGTCAAAACTATTCAATAGAGACTCTAAAATAGGGATCTAGACACTCCATAGCTAAAATGCTCTATTAAATATGGGCAGCAATGGATAATAATACTATGGGAGAGGTTGGCATGAGCAAGTAATTCTGACGGTAAAACAGAAGGATAATCTAGAAAGAATCCCTAGAAATGGCCATGCACCAGCTAAAAAAAATTCTACACCCTCGAATTTTGCTAATGTGTTACAAAGCAAAAAAGACCACGAGCATCTTGACAGATGAAGAAATAGTAGAAACTTTAAATGTATATAGAAACAAAGTGATACAGGTTTGCTAAAGATTCCTCAGCAAAGGATAAAAACCTGCTCTTAATTGATACCCTCGAAGCACTCCACCCACACCCCCGAAAGTAGATGGGACAACTCAAGCACAAATTATTGCTTCAGGAGGCTCTGACCTACCCCAAGGCAGAGCCTACTGAAGCATCAGATTATTAACTTCAGAACTCCAACAGGGACAAATTGTCACCGAAATTTCTCGTGAAACTGTAAGATATACTTTAAAAAAAGACAATTATGGCCTTGGAAAACTCAGAGGTTTTGTATCCCCGAAAGAGATTTGGCAAGATTTGTATCTCAAATGGAAGTAATCTTAGACCTTTACTTTAATTAACAACCATAATCAACCTTTCATTAGGGTTTACTGAAAAAGTCTGAAAACGGTTGATTTTTATTCAAATAAAAAATTGATGATCATCAAAAATTATCATCATTTATTCAAAAAAAAGTTGAAGTTATTAAAAATACCCAGACAAAAAAACTATAAAAAAAGATACAAAGCCCCTTTTAACAGGGTATAAAGGTTGATTACTAAGAAAGTAAAAAAAGTAATTGCGATTGCAGTTGTGGAAGTTTTATAAAGTTTAATAATTACTTTTTATAACTAAATCCTCTTTTGCATCCGGCCAAATTTACCTTCAATATGGTGACCTAATCTTTCATCGCTCCTGAGCTTATTTTTTCTGTTATTTATCAATATTTTTGGACGGTATTCCCTCATAAACCAATGATTATAATACCTTTTTCTTTACATAATTTTTGCTTTTCTAATGTTAGGTAAATTTGGTCTGTATAAACTAACTATTGGTAATAACCTATCTAGTTTTTCTACTATTCAACACATAATTTTTGGTTTTCTAATGTTAGGTAAATTTGTTCTACATGAACTAATTGTTGGTAATCAACTATGTAGTTTTTCCTATTCAACTTGAGCTTTTAAATATTGAGATTTGTTATATTCAACCTAAATTATTCTATGTAAAAATATATATCCATCTATACAAATTGCAGATATTTTAGCTCCAAATTCTGTGTTTTTTACCCTTTTTACTCTTAGTATTGTACGGACATAAGATTGATTTAAAATTATTATTATCTCATCTATTCGTTGTTTTTTGTTATCCCACATCAATTATTGTTAATGCTAAATTTCACGGAAATTCAACAATGTTTTATATTATCTAGTACTCAAATTTTCATGACGGGCACCATTCTCAATTAACAGCTTTTTGAGTGCTTAAGTGTTTACTTACATATTTCAGTTGTTTTTTGATGGCTTTCCTCATTAGACATCTCCAAAATAAAAATTAAGGTATAATTGTCATGAAAAATTTGTAAAAACTATATACTAATGACTCAGATATTAGAATATATTAATAACCACCCAAAAGAAATAAAAAGAGTTATTGGGATTACCAATGAGCAATTTAAAAAAATATTAGGAAATGCTCAAAGACTTGCATTAAAAAAAAGACAGGCGATCGCTAGTCAAGAAAAAAGACTATAGTCAGAAAAAAAAGCTTAAAACTCGAGGAAGAAATCATCTTAACTTTATACTATTTACGCCATTTCCCCACATTCCAAA
>JAGGDU010000032.1 GCA_018457135.1 Trichodesmium erythraeum GBRTRLIN201
TCTTTCCTTTTTTCCTTAAACTTCAGAAAATTTGAGTAGAGTTATCCATATTTATCAAACTTTTAGCAGAAAACCGAAACCATAATTTAAATTTGAAGACCTCAAAAGTTTCCCATTATAATCACCTAATCATCACCTACTTATTTAACTGAAAAAATATCATGCGTTGCCTAAACTGCTATACCGATGGTATCCCACTTGAGACAGAAATATGTTCCAACTGTGGCGCATACCTACCATCACTGACCCGAGACCTTCTCAAACCAGGAACTCAACTTCGAGCCCAGACCTATCGAATAGACTACCCCTTAGGTCGAGGAGGGTTCGGCGTTACCTATTGAGGACACCACACATTATTAGAACAAATAGTCGCCATCAAAGAATACTATCCCCAAAACTACCCCCTGCGACACCCCACCACTGGCGGCTTCACCATTCCCACAAACCAACAGGAAATATTTCAACGGGGTTTACAAAGATTTCTCCGAGAAGGGAAAATATTAGCCCAACTAAATCATCTTCACGTGGTGGGGGTAACTGACTTATTTAAGGAAAATGAAACAGCTTACATGGTGATGGAGCTAGTTACAGGAAAAAGTCTCAGAAAAGAATTAGACTCTCAACCCCAGAAAAAATTTCCTCCTCAAAAAGTCAAAAAAATAATTACTGACCTCGTATCAGCATTATCCGCAGTACATAAAAAAGGAATATTTCACCTGGATATAAAACCCGATAATATTTTGCTAACTCCAGAAGGGCGGTTAGTATTAATTGACTTTGGCTCAGCACAACAAACCTTTGGTACTTCCATGGCTACTTCCAGCACTCGGACTTTTACTGAAGGTTATGTAGCTCCGGAAGTTCTCGCCGGGGGAGAAGTAGGAGTAGAAAGCGATATTTTTGAAGTCGGAATGATGGTTTATGAAATGTTGAGTGGGCAGTTACCTCCTAATGCTTTGGAACGTTTATTATTAAAAGCAAAAGGAAAAAGTTGGGAACCAGAAGGTTTAGAGTCATCTTGGCAAAAGCTGATAATGTCGGCTTTGGTTTTGGAAAAGGAAGGTCGCCCTGGAAATGTTGAAAAGTGGTGGGAGATAAATTTTCAGGAAAAATCAACTGACAGGACTCAGGAGTCAAAATTGAAAATATGGGAATTTATACAGAGAAAGAAAGATGTAAATTCTCCACCCCGACAAAAATTTAGTTTTGAGGTAATAAAGGTTAATTCCCGGGGTAAAGAAATTGACCGTCGTTCCTACGAAGCAGAATTTTTCGCAGAAAATTTAGGTAGGGGAGGGGGGTAGTCTTGGAAATGGTTTATATTCCTGGGGGAAGTTTTCTCATGGGGTCGCCGGAAAATGAGGCGGAAAGATACTCAATAAACTCTGATGAAGGTCCCCAACATCAAGTAAATCTCCAGCCTTTTTATATGAGCAAATATTCTATTACTCAAGACCAGTACCAAGCATGGGAAATAATCCTTCTTACTTTAAAGGAGGAAAACGCCCAGTAGAAAAAGTGAGCTGGCACGACGCTACAAAGTTTTGTCAGAAGCTATCATCAAAAACTGGGAAAATTTACACACTACCTAGTGAGAGTCAATGGAAATATGCTTGTCGCGCCGGGACTACTGCTCCTTTTTATTTTGGAGAAACTATAACGCCTGGGTTAGTTAACTACAGTGGTAACTATCCTTACGCCAATGCTCCTAAAGGAAAATATCGAGGAGAAACAACAGATATAGGAAGTTTTCCTCCTAATGCTTTTGGTTTATATGATATGCACGGCAATGTTTGGGAATGGTGTCTAGATACTTGCCACGATAATTATAATGGAGCACCTACTGATGGAAGTTCTTGGGAAAGTGGGGGTGATAGTAATGACAGGTTGCTCCGTGGCGGTTGCTGGATCCACAATTCTAGATTTTGCCGGAGTGCCTGGCGCAACTATCTCTATGCCGACTACCTCTCCAACGATAGGGGTTTTCGAGTCATCTCCTCTTCCCCGGTGGTTTCTGGCTTTCATTCCTAGTATTCTTCCACTTTTTACTTTTCCCCTTTCCCCCTTTTTCCTTCTTTCCTTTTTCCTCTTTTGAGTCCCGCTTTAGCCGGCCGAAATTTTTTTTCAAATTTAGGGTTGTTATGGCTTAGGCCATAGATAAGAAAGCCAAGGTCCCAAAATTTGAAGTAGGTTGGGCCTCAGAACGAAACCCAACATTCTCCCAATGGCAATAACGGCCTTATACCAAGGACTTATCTTGATACTGAAATATGAAATACTGAAATTATTAGGGGGTAAAAGTTTTAAAAGTTGAAAGTTTTAATCCATGACTTTTGATTTTGGTAAGGGGGGGTTGACTTCTAAAAACCGTGAAAAAAAAAGATTAATTTCATGGGAAAGAAACTGAAAAACAGTTAGCTTTAGGTTTTCTATTGACTCTTTTTGCACTTCCCCGAAATAGTATAAAAATTTAATCGCTATAGAATGAACGAATTATCAATTATCCAAAAAACTTACGACTTAATCATTTGGTATGTACCAATAATTAACAGACTACCTAAAACTCACAAATTTCAAATTGGCGATCGCTTAGTCAACAACTTATATAATTTTCTAGAACTACTAATTATTGCCAAATATGCCTCAGAAAAACTCAACATACTAGAATCTCTAAACCCCAAACTAGACATAGTTCGTTATCAAAACAGAATTATTTTAGACTTCCAAATAATCAACAATAAACGCTACGAATATATCAGCCAAATAATCACAGAAATAGGCAAATAATTAGGAATTTGGATTAAACAACAAAAACCGAAAAATCCTTAAACCATCAAACATGAAAAGACAGAAAAACTTATATCCCCAAATTACATGTTTTGACAACCTCCTCCTCGCAGCAAAAAAATCCCAGAAAGGAAAAAAATATAAACAGAATTTTCTGAAATTTAACTACAACTTAGAATTCATAATTACTACAACTAAAAACAGAATTATAAACTAAAACCTATCAACCAGGAAAATATAACACCTTGAAAATTATCGAAAGAAAACCCAGAATAATTTCCGCAGCTCCCTACCGAGACCGAATCATCCATCACGCCTTATGTAATATTATTATTCCCATCTTTGAAAAAACATTTATCTACGATACTTATGCCAATAGAATCAATTTTGGTACTCATAAAGCCCTAAGTCGCTTCACCAAATTTTCCTGTTCCAGCTGTTACGTTTTACAATGCGACATAGTTAAATATTTTCCCAGCATCGACCATCAAATTCTCAAAGAAATTATTCGTCGCCAAATCAAATGTCAAGATACTCTCTGGTTAATTGAAAAAATTATTGATGGAAGTAACCAACAAATTCCGGTATTAACTAAATTTCCCGGAGACGACTTACTCTCTTCAATAAATAGGAGAAAAGGTTTACCCCTAGGAAATTTAACTAGCCAATTTTTCGCCAACTTATACCTCAATAATTTCGATCATTTCATCAAAGAAGAACTGAAAGTCAAAAAATATCTACGTTATGTCGATGACTTTGCTTTATTCTCAGACGACAAAAAATTTCTAGTTATTGCCAGACAAAAAATTGAAACATATCTAGCCAACCTCTGCCTCAAGATTCATCCTATTAAAAGCCAATTATTTCAAACAAAAAAAGGAGCTAACTTTGTTGGTTTCCTAGTATTGCCAAACCGCATTAGAATACGTTCAGAAAATTTAAGAGCTGCCAGAAAAAAAATTCGACAATTACACGCACATTATCGACAAGGAAACATAGAATCTAGCCACATCCAAAAATCTCTACAAAGTTGGTTTGCTCATTTAGACCATGGCAATACCTGGCGCTTGAAACAAAAAATACTAACTTTTCTCAATACTATGGGAGAATAATTACGGGACTGACAAACCAAAGCTCCGTGGCGGTAGCTGGAACCACAATTCTAGACATTGCCGGAGTGCCAGGGGCAACTATAAAAATGCCGACAACCTCAACAACAATAGGGGTTTTCGAGTCATCTCGTCTTCCCCGGTGGTTTCTGGCTTTCATTCCTAGTATTCTTCATTGCCTGAGTTGGTAAATGGGAATTTATCAAGAGTGTGGAAGAGTCCAGTCAGTTCCTGAGTTTTTAATCAAGCTTCCGAAAATCAACCAGAGTTAGACAGCTGAGTGGGTTTGCCGAAAGGTTGTCTGATTCTTTTCAATTCCTGGAAGAATGATAAAAGCAGTAGTTGCTTTTGCTCCTATCAACACTCATTGAACTAGGGTATATTTTTATCCTTTATCCTCATTCTCGGGAGCTCCAAAAAACTGTCGCCGACCCAAAAATCAGGGTTGCATGCTGAAGAAAATTTTGGTATTATCATGTTAGTAGGTGTAGCTCGCCCATACACTAGACTTTTTATTCAACATAAAACCACTGCTAAAAATCAAAACCGCCAAAACCACCAGAGAAAAATTAGTCATTTTCAGCAAATAAGAATCAGAGAAAAAAAGAAACCGGCAGAATAATAGACTGGTAAATGGGAATTTATCAAGAGTGTGGAAGAATCCA
>JAGGDU010000033.1:0-46430 GCA_018457135.1 Trichodesmium erythraeum GBRTRLIN201
AAAACTTTTTCAGTATGAAATTTTGCCGCAACCTACTTAGGATTGCTATATAGATATATGGTATAAAAGATTCAACTTTAAAAAATGTGTAATTAATTTTGTTGATCTGTTTTCTAATATATAGATATATAGTATAAAAGATTTAACTTTAAAAAATGTGTAATTAATTTTGTTGATCTGTTTTCTAATATATAGATATATAGTATAAAAGATTTAACTTTAAAAAATGTGTAATTAATTTTGTTGACCTATTTACAAAGCTATAAATTTTGATTTGTATCAATAATCTCTAAAGATATTTTTAGTAACTAAACTATTCGATAAACAACTTAATTGCAGCTATCTAATAAACATAGAATTATCCTACTATTTATTGCGGCTAAAAAAAATCTAATTTTATCCTAATTACCTACAGCTATATCTCATAAATTTTATGGAACCACCAATTGAAAGAATACGACTTTCTCAAGTAGCTAAAGAACAGTTAACTAAGCTTAAACGTAATACTAAAATTGACCAGTGGAATATCCTTTGCCGTTGGGCATTCTGTTGTTCTTTGGCAGAATTAAGCATTCCCTCTCCAGTGCCAATTCCTGCTGATAGCAATTTAGAATTAACATGGAGAATTTTTGGAGGGAAATTTGCTGATATTCTTTTAGTAGCTCTTAAGCAACGTTGCCATAATGATGGAATAGGTATAGATCAAGAAACCCTAGCTAGTCAATTTCGTCTACACTTACATCGAGGTATTGGATATTTAGCTGGTGATCCAAACATCAAAAATATAGAAAAGTTAATCGTAACTGTTCTTGACTCATAAATTAAATCAAATACAAAGCATTTTATTCAGAATCTGAAGTAGAAAGTTAGGAAAATTGAGCTAAGATTATAATTGCTACCGTCGTCAAAATAAAATTTACTTAATCTCAAGAAAAGTGTGAAAACGATAGGATAAGTATCATTCCTAAATACTCTAAATTATTATGGAATGTTCTTTATTATGGAATGTTCTTTTTGTGGCCATAAGAGAATTCATAAGCATGGAAAGACTCGTAATGTTATCAACGATATTATTGTCCTTAATGCCTACAAACTTTCACCTACAATGCTGACACTTTCTACTACTGGCAAAAAGCTGGACATAAGAAAATTTCCATGGTTCTACAGACTCATGTTGAAGGTAATAGCTTAAGATGAATTAGTCGAACAGTGAATCTGGCCTATAATACAGTAGTCAGTTTGGTGAGGGCAGCCTCTTAAGAAAAACAAATGATTCATAATGGCCGTGTAGAAAATATGAAAACCTCACAGGTTAGCAATAATGAATTTTGGTTATTTGCGCAAAAAAAACAAAAACATTGTCACATGAATGAATTGACAGAAGGTAACTGTTGGAGAGGTATGACTTAAGCCTCATTCAGTCAATTAATTTTTGGGTAAGCGAATAAGTTAACATACTGACCAGTTTATTTAAATTAATTCTCAATACAGAAGGGAAAACTAGCTGTAAACAATGGCATACATATAATTGGGGAGAGTATAAACGAGCCCTAACCCGAGAAACAGAGCACATTATTGATCAAAACAAAACCCAGCATAGGCATGGGGAAATTTGGAAAAGTCTGGCCACATCATAGAGAGAACCATTAGGTTAGCTCACCCTTACTTCAATTAGATTTGGATCCATACTCGTAAAGACAATACAGCAGTATAGAGGTTAGGATGAGCAATTATACCGTGGAGTTGGAATGACTTAACTCATCATCCCAAACCTTGCGCTCTGGACTAACCTCTCAGGAAGCCTTTGAATTAGCAGGAATGATTGAAATTGGTGTAAGTCTTGGAGGAATAATAGTTAGCTAAAAACCAAAATAGACATCTAATTATCTAGCTTGAAAAAGTCTTTCCTTTCCAAAAAATTTGCTAAATAACTTGACAAAATTTAAAAAGTAAAGTTTAATATAATTTTAAAAAAAGTTACTGAGTAAAATTAGTCTATGATGCTTGTTCAATAAGGACTTTACCTCAAAGATTTCATTCGATGAGACAAACAACTCCTAATGCCATGCCTCCTTGCTTTTAAAGATGGTACCGATAGTTTGACAATTCTTGGAAAAATCCACCTCAAAAAATAAGATTCTCTGTCATGGTATAGGTAGATTACTAGGAGATAGTTAAAGGAAAAATATATTCTAAATGGCCAATAAATCCATTGGAGTAGTTTATAACTGGCTACATCATTTAATCCCAGATTCTCCTTGGGAACCTACTAAAATCAATCAACCTCGCCTAGAAAGAATGAATAAACCTTCTCAAACTAAATCGTTTTTTGTGGAGTAGGAACAATACATTGGAGAAATGGGTAAATTAGATCAACATTTAAGTTTTTTGCCAGAGCTCAAAGATGATAAAATTTTTTAGAAAAAACAGGATTAAGGAATAGTATAAATAGACTTTACTCTGACCAGAGCTATAGACTTTTAGACTTTACTCTGACCAGAGCTCATCGTTTAAGAATAGTCTTAATTCATTCTGGATTAAGCAATAATACAAGATTTTTGAAAAAACTTGAAGACTGGGAATTAAAATATGCGCGGAGGCATCACCAAAAATTTAAAAATAGTAGTTAAACAAAAATTATCTCAAGAAATAGAAGCTAGAAGAGATGAAGCCCTCTAAAATTAGACCAATAAAATAATTTTAGCCAGTTATCTTAAGTGTAGAAAAACTAAAAATAGTTTGGGTGAGTAAATTTAAAGGTTGAATTTCACCTCTTCAATATGAATTCTATTTATATAGAAAAAGCAACAGAAATTAATTATTTTATTACCAATATTGAAAGATAAAAAGTGACATCTGAATGGATAGCAAATACCTACTCAAACAGAAACTGGATAGAGGTTTTGTACTGAGAGAGGCTTATGATGGCTGAGATTAAAATAATATCAAGTAAGAAATAAATGGAGACAAGATAGACATCTTATATTAGTATGTAACTGCTTATAATTTTATCACTTAGGATAAGCTAAATGGAGGATAACAAAGGTAATGTAGGAATAAACCTTTGAAGATATTTACTGATGCTGATAAAGTTTTTCGTACAGCTATATCTTTCCGTTTTTTTAATTGGTTAACTAATAATCGTATTCGTTTTTGCCTCTCACAGAAAAAGTTTGGGCTATATTTGAGGTTAAAAGTTGTGTAATTCCCACTATAAAGTACATATTTAGTAACTTGTGTAACAAGAGAATACTCCTGCCCAACTAAGAGCTAAAAGACATCAAAACAAAAGATATGGTTAGTTATAAGTTAAGGTAAATTAAAAAAAAATAGACATTGGTGTTGTTATAGTGAGAAGAGCGAGTAAGGCAAATTCTCCAAACTATCAACCACAATTTTCTTACCATCAAACAGCAAAACAATGCTTACAATTATCCTCAGTCTAATTGATGATGCTTACAGATTTAAATTGTAAGCTTTGATGTGGTTAAATTTGCCACGAATTATTATTGAGACTTAATCAGGGTTTGTTGTTCTTAGTATGTTTAAGAACTAGGAGACCAAAATACTAATCCTAACCAATTTCCCCACCTACTTCCCCCAAATGAGGTCAACTGCTCTTAATATAATTGTTTAAGAGCAAAGGAAAAAAATGCCCTATAGGGCCTTGACCTTGACCAATTTCTAAAGCATACTGTAGAGAACTTGTGACATAATTCTTAGCCATTGTAACTGCGGAAAATAAATCTTGTCCTTGAGCTAAATTGGCAGCGATCGCTGCTGAAAGAGTACAACCAGTACCATGAGTATTATTAGTATCAACTGTAGAAGTTTTCAAAGTTTCAAAAGACTCCCCATCAAACCAAACATCTACTCCTCGTAAATTATGCTTCAGAGCACCTCCCTTAACCAGAACAGTATTAACTCCAAACTTATGAATTTTCTCAGCCGCCAATTTCATATCATTAATATTGTTAATATCTAAACCCGCCAAAATCTGGGCCTCATAAATATTAGGAGTAACAATACTGGCCTTTGGAAGCAAAAAATCCCGTAAAGCAGCCACAGCAGAATTATCAATCAACTGAACACCTGCACGGGATACCATTACCGGGTCTACCACCAATTGTTTTAAACTTAAAGTTTCCAACACCTCAGCCACAACCAAAATAATATCTTGGTTAAGTAACATTCCTGTTTTAGTCGCCTGAACACCTATATCTTGAACAACCGCTTCAATTTGAGCTTTAACCACCTCTGGCAACAAAGCATCAAGCCTATTCACTCCCAAAGTATTCTGAGCAGTAATACAAGTCAAAGCACTTGTACCATGAACACAGTGAAAAGCAAAAGTACGCAAGTCCGCCTGAATGCCTGCTCCACCGCCACTATCGGAACCAGCAATAGTCAAAGCAACAGGAATACTTGATGCCATAAAATCAGCCATAACAATTAATATAATTTATAGAGAGTTAGATATCAAGAAATTTCCTTTGCTTTAATCTTACTTATTAGATGGATTTCGTCGCCTTTGCAGAAAGTCAGGAATATCTAATCCTGGCAACTTTCTTTGTGGTTCTGGTGTAGAATTAGGATTCTGGGTAGGATTTGGTACTGGTCGTCTTGGTTGTACTTTTTCCTGGATAGGTTGAGTTTGTACTTCCCCACTAAAACCAGTAGCTATGACAGTGATTTTAATTTCTCCCTGAAGTTTATCATCAATTACAGCCCCAAAAATAATATTAGCATTAGGATCTACAACTTCATAGATAATTTCAGCAGCAGCATTAACCTCATGTAAAGTTAAATCAGTACCACCAGTAATATTAAATACAACCCCTTTTGCTCCTTCAATGGAAGACTCAAGCAAAGGAGAAGAAATTGCCGCATTTGCTGCTTCCCTTGCCCTAGACTTACCAGACCCCATACCAATTCCCATCAATGCCGAACCAGCATCGGCCATAACTGCTCTAACATCAGCAAAGTCAACATTTACTAATCCAGGTACAGTAATAATATCTGAAATTCCCTGTATACCTTGACGTAAGATATCATCTGCAATTATGAAAGCCTCCTGTACTGGAGTTTGGTCATTAATTACAGATAGCAAACGATTATTGGGGATCACAATTAAAGTATCTACTCTAGTTTGTAGAGCAGTAATTCCTTCATCAGCCTGAGTAATTCGGCGTCGTCCCTCAAAAGTAAAAGGGCGAGTCACAACACCCACCGTCAAAGAACCTGCTTCTTTAGCAATTTCAGCTATAACTGGAGCTGCACCAGTACCTGTACCACCTCCCATTCCAGCAGTAATAAATACTAGATCTGGATGGTCTAAAGCATTAGCTATTTCATCTCTAGATTCTTCAGCAGCTTTTTGACCAATAGCGGGATTACCCCCTGCCCCCAAACCTCTTGTGAGCTTTTGTCCAAGTTGTAAGCGTTTAGGAGCGCGTGAGAGAGTTAATGCTTGGGCATCTGTATTAACCGTCCAAAATTCTATACCAGATACCTCACTAGCAATCATTCGGTTAACAGCATTGCCGCCACCTCCTCCTACGCCAATTACTTTAATTTTTGCCGTATTACTTGGCACAATATCATCACTCCTGGATTCTTCCTTTATTATACCTTTGGGGTCATAATTTTGTTCTCCATAAAATCCTGAGCTATTACGAAATGGGTTAGATACATTGTTTGGCAATGGAAAATTTCCTTGTCCTTGATATTGGGGACTTTCATAGTATTTGACCCCTTGTTTATTATTAACTATCATTATTGGAGATGGTAGATATACAGTTTTTTCTCTCAGTCGGTTTATAGTTTACCAGGATAGCTCTTAACTATAGATTAATGAATCATATTCTAAAATATGTTGTACTATAATCCAAGAATCTGAGTATGTTTATTAATTTTTCTTTGTTCTTAGCTAGCTGAAGGGTATCTTTCGTGAATTTTTATAGATTTAATTTGACTGAATTTTAATTGCTTTAAATTTATTAGGTAACTGAATTAAAGGAGAGTCTGGATTTTTAAGATTGATATAGGCCATTTGGCGAACATCAATTTTATTAGGTAATTCTCGCATCCGGTCTAGGACATTTAATTGTTCACTAAATCTAGAGCTGTATGGTCCGAGATGTACTATTCCTAATTCAGTTGTCAAAATTAAATTTCCTGGATCTTGCCAATTAATCTCAAATACTTTAACAGGGCTACGACTTAAACTTTGGTATAGAGAATGCCAATATTGACGATACTGTCCAGTAAAACCAATTACTTTTAGAGTAGGTAAAGATCCTGTTCTTTCAAGAGCAGAAAAGCTCTCAAGAGGTATCCAGTTTCCATGAGTATCTAACCACCCCATTTTTTGTGAGTTATTAATACCTACCTGATTTTTGAATTGAGTAATTGCAACAGGACGTCTTTCTATAATCTTAATATTTAAACTTGGGGGAAATAAACGACGGCTAATTCTTGCCTTAGCAATTGGACTCTGTGACTCTAAATTCTGAGCTAATATTTGTGTTTTAATTACCCAAAGAGACTGAGGATAATCTAAAGAAATTAGAGACAATATTGCTCGGTCTGAAAGCAATTGATTACCTTCTACGGTTAATTGCTCTTGTTTAGTTATTAGCCAAATTGGTTGAGTAATTGCCCAAAGTAAAGCTGCACCTAAACCACCAACTGCTAGTACTTGCCATACTATAACTAATAACTTTAAACGTCGTTGAAGCCGTAATTTTTGTCTACGACTTACTAAATCTGATTCAGAAACTGATCCAATATTATTAGCCATTTACTTAGAAGATATCTATAAAATAAATATTAAAGGGATACTCAAAGGCTACATTTTTTGGTTCACACCAACCATAGCAGCTTACTATCAAGTTTAACTATTAATTTACCCCTAGCCCACTCTAATAGAATGTTTCATCTAAAATGGTGTGTGGTGAAAGATTTTTAAATACATTTCACAGCTTAAATTTTAGCTGTCAATACTCAGGATACAAGTTTGACACTAAGCTCTAGTGTTGGTCCACTAGAAGAATAAATCGTTTTAGCTATCTCTGTTTACTAAACTATATTAATTTAAACCTCACTGAGAGCTGATGGCTAACAATAGCAAACTCTAAAAAAGTAGTTGTTAAATTCAGTATAAATGTTTCATAACTCCCATCAATTAGAGCTTACTGAAAAAATACTTTGGTAAAGGCACAGAATAGGTAATATTATGTCCAATTGAATCTTTAGACTTTAAATTTAATCTTTGTACTTTATATTAAGTAGCTCGGAATATTTGTTAAATATAGTCTATTTAACTTAAGAATGAAACAAAAAGAGTGTAAGATTGAACAGAGAAGATATGGGAGTATAAATCATAGCTTATAGTTTAGATTTAAGACAAAAAGTAATAGTAATAATAGAACATAGCGGTAGAGTCACCAAAGCGACGTAAGTGTTTGGAATAGGAATAGCGTCAATGTACAGATGGCTTGAGAGAAAGGAGCTGTCAGCAACAAAGGTAAAATATATCTAGCATTCGCTAGATATAAGAGAATTGTCAATAAATTGACAAGAAAATCCAGAAACTAGATTAAAACAGAAAGCTGAAAAATACTGCAATTTTTAAGGCTATCAAAAAAATGAAAATAGCCAGAAAAAAAAGAAGTACGTTATTGCACAAAGTAGTAGATAATAATGGATAAAATATTATGATGATTTACCGAAATTAATCAAAATATATGGGGTTACAAGTTTAGTATTGGTTTTGGAGTTAGGACTTGAATAATTTCTAAATTGTATTTATGTGTGGTAAAAAAGGGGGAAAAATTTATGGAGATAGGCAAGGAAAGAGGAGAAAAAGAGAAAACTTAGTCCCTGGTAGAAGAAAAGGAAAAAAAGATTTAATTCCACCAATGATATTCACAGAAAGTTTGAATACAGAAGATTTTGAAGGCTGGTTATCAATATATTTATTACCATCATTAACCATCACATCAGTTTTGATTATGGATAATGCACCAATTCATCGAAAAACAGTGATTAAACAAATAGTTGAAGATGGAGGTTATCAGGTCATATTCCTCCCTAAGTATTCTCCTGATTTGAATAATATTGAACATAATTTTAGTGCCTTAAAGAGAGCCAGAATTTATGCTCATTCAAATACACCCTTAGATGAAATCATCCGTGATTATTGTGTAGTTTAATGTCTCATTCTTAAGTTAAATAACTATAAGTTAGAGACATTACATAGAACATTTGTAAGAAAGACTTAAGTTAAAAAAATCTCTAAAAAAAAAGGATATTAATAGAGATAACCGCTCTTTTATGAATAAGAGATGTTCTTTTTAAGCTACTAGAATAGTATAATTAACATTCACAATTATGTACTTTTTTTCTACCCTTAGTAGTTAGAGTCAGGAATCACCAAGGGAATCAAAGATACTTACCACAAAAAGTTTTTTAATGGCTGATTATCCGGATATAAGATAAGGGGAGATGAGTAATAACTATACTATCTATTTATTTATTTTTCGTCTTAACTAACGGGAAAAATATCAGTAAAAATATCAATTTTTTGAGCCTTCTTTAGTAATTTTCTGACAACTGATAATTGATTATTGCAGGGTGAGGATAATCTATGGTTTTACCCCTAGGTATTGACATACCCCTTGTATAGATTCAAAGAATTCAGGAAAATAGTACTAAGCAACATTACACAATATTGCTTTTTATTTATATATGGAGGTAAAAAAACTCTTGAGTAAATTAGACTTAATTAGATTTTATAAAGCTTGTAATCCAAGCAAGACCTTGATAGTAGGAAATGCAGAAGATCAGCAATATTATATAGATTTTGCCAGTGTTAGAGGTAGCGATATAATTAAAGAATTAGAAAGAACTATAATACTATTATCAGGAAATCAGCCGACTTGTCAACTATTTACAGGCCACATAGGTTGTGGTAAGTCTACCGAATTATTTCGACTTAAAGATAAATTAGAAAAACAAGGATATCATGTTGTTTACTTTGAGTCTTCAGAAGACTTAGATATGGGAGACGTAGATATTAGCGATATTTTGCTAGCGATTGCTCGTCAAGTCAGTGAAAGCATGGAACAAGCTAAAATTCAAATCAAACCAAGTTACTTCCAAAAGTTATTTGGTGAAATATCAGAACTGTTACAAACTCCCATAGAACTTTCCGCAGAAGCAGAGCTATCTGTTGGTATTGCTAAAATTACTGCTAAAACCAAAGATTCCCCTAAACTACGTTCTCAGTTAAGACAATACCTCGAACCCCGAACTAGCACTATTCTAGAATCAATCAATCAAGAATTATTAGAACGTACCAATATAGAGCTCAAGAGACGAGATAAAAAAGGACTTGTTGTGATTGTTGATAATCTAGACCGTGTAGATAACTCACCCAAATCTTGGGGACGTACTCAACCAGAATATTTATTTGTAGACCGAGGCGAGCAACTCAAAAAACTCAACTGTCATGTCGTCTACACAATTCCTCTTACATTAATGTTCTCTAATGATTATGGCAGATTATCTAGTCGATTTGGAGTGAAACCAAAAATATTACCAATGGTGCCTGTACAGATTAGGTCTAAAAAACCGACAATAGCCCCAAATGACTATGAGACAGGAATAAAATTATTACGAGAAATGGTATTAGCTAGAGCTTTTCCAGAAATACCATCCCAAAAACGTCTAGAATTTATTCCCGCTCTATTTGAAACTTCAGAAACCCTTGATAGACTTTGTCGAGTTAGTGGGGGTCACATGCGAAAACTGTTAATGTTGCTCTATAGTTGTCTGCAACAAGAAGATCCTCCTTTTTCTAGTGAATGTTTAGAAAATGTGATTCAGGAATATCGAGATGATCTAACTAGAGCTATTACTGTTGACGAATGGGAGTTGCTATTTAAAGTAGTACAAAATCAAAGAGTAACAGGAGAAGAAGAATGCCAAGCTTTACTCAGAAGTATGTTTGTTTTTGAATATCGAGATCGGGATGGTCATTGGTTTGGAATTAATCCATTGTTGGCAGAAACTAAAAAATATGCTAGTTGGGTTAATAGTAATTATCAGGAGTGAGGGAATAGGGAATAGAGTTTTAAACTATATATGTATATATGTGAAATAATTTCCCGACATGACTGAGGGGGTCAAAGCTTTGCTCCAATAAAATCTTAATCTTAACTTTTGACTTTTAAATTTCCTATGGAACCTTTAAAATATCCGGAAGAAAGTATTATTTATAATAAGCGATCGCTCACAAGATTGATGAGATCTGTCACCATTTCTCAGGGACAGTTTTCGTTGATTTTAGCCTGCTGTAACTACCAACACTTCCAGCAAAGAATGATGATGGAAGTGAAAAAAATGTTATCAGTAGAACTGCAAGAAATAGTATTATCAAAAACTGTCACTACTCTTTATACAACTATCGATCAACAATTAGAAAAGTTCCCCGAAGCTCCTGCAGTAATGATCTTAAACTTAGATAAAGTAGAAGCAATAGATGAACTACTAATATCGACTAATCAGGTAAGAGACGAATTTAGGAAAAAATTTAGCTTTCCTCTAATTTTGTGGATTACAGATAAATTATTGGCTAAACTAATTAGATTAGCACCTGATTTTAAAAGTTGGGCAGCAGCTACAATTAAATTTGAGTTTGCGACTTCCGATTTAATACATTTACTAAAAATGGCAATAGATAGTTATTGGATAAATGAATCGGCAAATGAACAACAACAATTAATAAAATCATCATCAAATTCTACAAAATATAATTTTTTAGTCCCTAGTTTTCTCGATCAATCTAATTGTTATTATGGTAAGAAGTTATCTCAAAATAAACATCAAGAAATTCAATTAGCTTTCAAAGATTTAAAAGAACGTGAACAGCATTTAGAAACAACTCTTAAAGCAAAGATAGAATTTATTATTGGTCGAGATTACTTCTATAACAACAATATAGATTCTGCTCTCGAACATTATCAAGAAAGTCTAAATTTATGGGAGTATAAAATTGGGTCATTAGAGTATCCTAAATCATCAATAATTAGCGAGAGGTTTATCCTAGAACAAAAAGGAATAGTTTTATATAATATTGCCTTGTGTTATTATCTGCAATCTACCCAAAACCCCTTAGATAATTATCAAGAATTAGAAAAGGCAAAACTGAAGCTTGAAGAATCAAAACAACTTTTTGAAGAAGTGAATAATTTTGTCTTGGTAGCTGAGGTAATTACAACATTAGGACAAGCTATAAAGCAGATGAAAGCTTGGGGAGAATTAGAAGCTATTGCCTTAGAAGGACTACAATTACATCACAAATATGGAAATGATTTACAAATAGCACAAGATTATGGTTTTTTGGCAGAAGTTGCCCTACAAAAATCCAATTGGGTTGAGGCTCAGAAGCTATCTGAAAGAGCCCTTAATATTTTGTTTTATGCTAAAGATATAACATTACCAACGGAAAAAAATAAATACCTGTTATTATTAGCAAAAAGTCTCAAAAATTTATATCGTCAAGCAGAAGCTATTGAGTATTTAGAAATTGCCGAGTTAACAGAGCAAGAGGCAATTAAAAATAGTTTGAAAACTCAGGAAAATAGAGACCCAAAACTTTACATTGAGCTGTTAACGGAGTTGGGATCACTTTATTATAATCAAGGAAAATATTTACAAGCATTTCGCTTAAAAAAAGCTCAAAGAAAAATTGCGCATCAGTACGGACTTTTAGCTTTTATTGGCGCATCTCAGTTACAACCACAAAAACAAAGTTATATCAAAGAATCATTAGATTACCAAAATACTTTACCCTCAGAAATAACTGCTTCTGGTCGTCAAAAAGATATTAATAATCTCCTGGAAAGAATAAGTCGAAATGACTGTAAATTAACAATTATTCATGGTCGTTCTGGTGTAGGAAAAAGTTCTTTAGTTAATGCTGGATTAATACCAGCTTTAAAAAATATTAGTATTTCAGCACGAGATACAGTACTAGTAGCAGTACAAAGATATAATGATTGGCTAGAAGTATTAGCATATTCTCTCAATAAATCATTACAAAAAAAATGTAAGTTGCGAAATAATAATAATCTCTTCAAACTCAAAAAAGATTATATAAAAAATCAAGAATCAATTTTTTCTATAAGAGGAAAAAATTTGAATTCAGAAGTAGAAAAAACTTATGATTCTGAACTTAAAGATGAATTTCAGTGTATAGAATCATGTGTTATAGCTCAATTAAAAAACAATTCAGAGAATAATTTATTAACAGTAATAGTATTTGATCAATTTGAAGAATTTTTCTTTTTTAACAATAGTAGTGAAGATAGAGAAGTTTTCTACAGATTTATATGTAATTGTCTAAACCTACCCTTTGTGAAAGTAATCTTATCTATGAGAGAAGATTATTTACATTATTTATTAGAATGGGACTTTATCAGCGATCTAGATGTTATTAATAATAATATCTTAGATAAAGATATCCGTTACCATTTAAGAGATTTTTCTAGAGAAGATGCTTATACTGTTATAGAATGTTTAACAAAGAGAGCTAAATTTAATTTAGAACCTCAATTGATTGATGTAATTGTTGATGGTTTAGCAGATGAAAAACAGCAAATTCGCCCAATAGAATTACAAGTAGTAGGAAGTCAACTGCAAGAAGAAAAACCTCAGATTCAAACTTTAGATCAATTTCAAAAAAAGTTTGACATTAATCCAAAAAAAGCGAAAGCAAAACTAATAAAAAATTTTTTAGAGCAAGTAATTATAGATTGTGGTCAGGAAAATGAAGAAGCTACTATGCAAGTTTTATTTGCACTAACTAATGATAATTTAACTAGAGCTACTCGTACAAAAAAAGAGTTATTAGAAATAGTAAAAACATGTATAGAAACAAGTTTTTTAGTAAATGTTGATTCTAGTAAATTTGTCGAAAATCAAATTAATTATAATGAAAAGATAGAAGGATTGCTAAATTTAATTTTAGAAATATTAGTAGATTCAGGATTATTATTTATTCGGCAAGAATGCAATGAAAAAAACTACCAGCTAGTTCACGATTATCTAGTAAAACCAATCCGTAAAAGGTTTGACTTAGAAAATAGATTACAGCAGGCTGAGGTAGAGATAAAAAATGCTGAAATTGCTAAAAACAAGGCAGAAACAGATAAAATAACTAGCCAAGCAAAACTAAATATACTTTTAAAACGACAACTAGCAGTAGCAATCCTGGGAATTATATTAATGTCAATGTCAACTATTGCTACACTGGGTTTTTGGCAGAAAACAAGATTTCAAAAACAAGTAGCAACTGCTCAAAAAGAGCGTGCAGATATTAATAGCATGACTGCTTTTTCAGAAGCATTATTTTTTTCAGGTTATAAATTTGATGCTTTGATAGAAAGTATTAAAGCAGGTAAAAAATGGCAAAAGATAAAACAATTATTAGGAGAACAAAATCTCTCAAATGATACAGAATATCGAATTGCAGCTTCTCTTCAGCAAGCAGTTTATGGAGTGAACAAATATAACCATTTGGAAGGACATAATAATATAGTTTGGAGTGTCATCTTTCATCCTGAAGGAAACTTAATTGCTTCTGCTAGTGCAGATAAAACTATTAAATTATGGAGTCGAGATGGCAAATTACAAAAAACTCTAACAAATCATAAAAATAGGGTGAGCAAAATTAGCTTTAGTTCGGATGGGAAATACTTGGCTTCAGCTTCCCATGATTCCACAGTTAAAATTTGGGATCTTCAGCAACTAGAAATGAAACCTCTATCTCTCAAGAGTCATAGTGATTCGGTGGTAACAATCAACTTTAGTCCGAATAATAAAATGTTAGCATCAGGTTCACTTGACAAAACTATCAAAATTTGGAACTATACGGGCGTATTACTTAGAACAATTAGGACTAAATCAGTAGTTAAATGGGTTAGCTTTAGTCCAAATGGAAAAATGATTGCTGCTGCTAATGCAAATGGAACTGTACAGCTGTGGAATCTTAATGGGAAGCTTTTGAAAACCTTAAAACATGGAGCTGGAAATCATAATTACCCAGTTTACAGTGCCAATTTTTCTCCTGACGGTAAGAGAATGGTGACAGCAAGCGGAGATCAAACAGTCAAAATTTGGCGTTTTTTCAGAAATATACCGATTTTAGAAAAAACAATAACAGGACACAAAAAACAAGTTATCAATGCCAGTTTTTCTCCTGATGGAAAAATAATAGCTTCCTCTAGTACAGACAAAACTATCAAAGTTTGGCAGCTAGACGGAACCCTCTTGAAAACTTTTTCGGGTCATGGAGACACAGTTACTCAGGTTACTTTCAGTCCTGATGGCGAAACTCTGGCTTCAGCTAGCTATGATAAAACTATTAAGTTCTGGAGTCTCAAAAACGATTCTCTAAATGTTCTACAAGGTCATAAACATAGAGTTCTTGGTGTGAGTTTCAGTCCAGATGGTCAAATCTTGGCTTCTGCATCTCAAGACAATACTATTAAATTGTGGAGTCCCACAGGTAAGTTATTAAATAATCTTGAGGGGCATACTGATAGAGTAGCAAGTGTTAGTTTTAGCTCAGATGCTCAGATTCTTGCTTCTGGTAGTTATGATAATACAGTAAAGTTATGGTACCTCAATTCTCCAAATCAAATCTGGAACTGGAAATTCCTTGAAGATCCTAAAAGTTGGCAATTGTTAGGCAAAAATCATCAGCTTTTTACTCTCAAGAATGAAAAAAACAAGTTATATTTAGTAGAACAGGTAAAGTTTTTAGAGAATTTTTTGTCAACTAATTTAAATTGTTTTCTAAATGCGAGGAGTTTTTGTCTTGTTCCCTGGGGAAAAATTACTTCCTTCTTTCCTAGAAATTTTTCTTTACTGCCACGTCAGTTTCTTGAAGAACTAAAATACCAAAGTTGGTTTGAGATCGCTGCCGATAATCAAGTAAAAGTTCAATGTAGACTTCTACAGTGCTTGCAAAATGAGATCATAACTGTTGGTGTTGATTGGAATTGGAACACAGATGATTACTTGATTGATTTTACCTCTAAAAGTATTAATCTTATAGGACATACTGATAGTTTGCTGAGTGTTAGCTTTAGTCCAAATAATCAAGTTATTGCTTCTAGTGGCAAAGACAAAACGATAAGGTTGTGGAACCGGGAAGGTAAGCTGCTGAAAACTTTAGTTGGACATAATGAATGGGTTAGTAGTGTCAGTTTTAGTCCTGATGGCAAAATACTCGCTTCTGCTAGCGATGATGGCACCGTCAAACTATGGACTCAAAAAGGTGTGCTTTTAAAAACTATTAATGCTCATAGTGGTTGGGTTTTGGGGGTAAGTTTTAGTCCAAATGGTCAGGCGATCGCTACAGCAAGTTATGATAATACGGTTAAGCTTTGGAGTCTTGACGGTGAGTTGCTCAGAACTTTTTTGAAGGGTGCTAGCGATAGTGTTACCAGTGTGAGTTTTAGTCCGGATGGTCAGGCCATTGCTTCATCTAGTTATGATGGTAAGGTTAAGCTCTGGAGTCTTTATGATGGTAGTTTATTAAAAACTTTGAACGGTCATCAGGATAGTGTGATGAGTGTAAGTTTTAGTCCTGATGGTAAGTTGTTAGCTTCTGGTAGTAGAGATAAAACTGTAATTTTGTGGGATTTGGCTTTGGATAGTTTGTTAGATCAAGGTTGTAGTTGGGTTCGTGATTATTTACGGACTAACCCTCATGTTTCTCAGAGTGATCGGCAACTTTGTGAAAAATAAAATTATGGGGAATAGAGAATGAAAATTAGTATTTAACTGTCAGGTGTTTATAACTTATAGCTCAAAGTGCACTCTAGAAAAGGGGTTAAAAAATAATGTTTAATATGGCATCATTTGTGTATAGAATTAATTCACAATGAAAACTACTGCTCCTGACCATAATTCTGGTAGCAAAAAATGTTCAATAAATAGAATGAAGTTCTTTATTATCTATTGAATTATTTATTGTCATTAGTGCTACTGCTTATTTCATATTTGTTACAGCAATTACTTTAACTTTTTGACCTTGATAAAATACCTTATTTTCATATATCCTAGTTTTCTTAGCATGAGCATGCATCAGTTCTTGTTAAACCAGAATTATACGAGTTTCATCTATAAATACTAAATTTTCTGTACTAAATTTTATGGGTCTATATATTTTACCAATTTTTTCTTCTTCTTCTCTCAATTTTTTTACTTTTTCTCTCCTAGCTTGGCTAATAAAGTAATAGTCGTTGTTATCTATTGATAAATGAAACCTCTTTACAATTTCTCAAGTACTTGCTGTTAGTATCTTTATTGGAGCGATCGCCAGCTCTTCCAAATAGTAATTCTAGATAGTGATTTTTTATGTGATGAATAAGTATAATACTATTTCTCAAAAAATTTTGCTATAGTCAAATTTTCTATTTCTAAATACTATTTATTGATGCAGTTTTTCTTTGGTAAAAACCTCTGTTATTTTTCTAGTTATTTTTACTACCTTCCAAAAATAGAATAGCATTACTTTTGAGAAACAGTATTATAACAATTTTAGAAGTGGCTGCTGTAGAAAAAATAATATCAGGCAATGGTTTTTAGATGCTCATTTGTAATATTTTTTTTCAAAATAGTATTAGACCTCTCCAAAAATGCCAATTTTAGAACGGTGGGGCAAGGGTTTGAGAACCCTTTCTGGAGATGTCTATTACAGACAGTTGCTATTCACTTTTACTACTTTTACAATTTTTTTTATGATTTTATTTTCCTGTATAAAGTATAATATTTAACAATATAAATACTCTGATTTTTAATCAAAACAAAGCACCTTTTTTTTGAATAACTTTTTCATAATATGAATTTTTATCATGATACTCCAAATATTTTTATTATCCTGATTAAATATAATACAAATATTCTTTTTGAGATATTTTTCAATTCTCTTTCTTGACTAAATCAAACACTATATGGATTATTTTTTTGTGTTAAGTATTTCCCCACCTTAATATCCTTTACCCCCTTAATTTTTTTTATTTTGCCAACTTTTTTTGTTATTTTTTTGAATAAAATGTGATTATATAACTGCATTTTTTTCTTTATTCTTCCTTCTACCTTCAAATAATAGTTAACAAGTGAAATGAACGATAATAATATACAAGTTTTACCAGAAATGAGTTCGGTTTGGCAGGAAACATTAAATTGGCAGCCAACAGTAGAGCAAAAACAACAATTTCAGAAACTTTATGAGTTAATTATTCTAGGAAATAAAAAGTTAAATTTAACTAGAATTACTAAACCCGAAGAGTTTTGGGAAAAACATCTTTGGGATTCCCTGAGAGGAATTAAATTTATCTTAGAAAATAAAATACATTGGTCAGAAGAAAAAAAGGTTATTGATATTGGAACAGGTGCTGGTTTTCCAGGATTACTAGTTGCAATTATCCTACCTCAATATGCTGTTACTTTACTAGATTCAACCCGCAAAAAAATTAGTTTTATTGAAAATATTTTAACAGATTTAAACATCAAAAATGCTTTAACTATAACTAATAGAGTTGAACAAATTGGTCGTCTCTTTAAATATAGAGAAACTTATGATATTGGTCTTTTGAGGGCTGTTGCATCTACAGTAGTATGTGCTGAATATGCTTTGCCATTACTAAAAATAGGTGGAATTGCAATTTTGTATCGAGGAAATATAACAACTGATGAACAGGCTAATTTACCAGAAGTTGTCAAACTTTTGGGAGGCAAAATAGAAAGGATTGAGGAATTTAAAACTCCCTTAAGTAATAGTATTCGTAATTGTATATATTTACGGAAAGTAGGTAAAACTCCAATAAATTATCCGCGTTCAGTTGGTGTGCCTAATCAAAAACCTTTACTTAGTTTAAAAAAAATCTAAAAATTTGCTAATATTATGTCTGCTTAAATATTCATCATATTTGTGAATATAAGTAATACCAATTTGAAAAAAATTTCTACATATTATTGCTTGGGTAGGTTGGGGATTAGAGTAAAATTAAGAATAATATATAATTAGTAATTATGCTAAATTCAGTGCACGAATGGAGGCTTATTGCTTACTAAATATTATTGGTTGGGTAGGTTGGGAATTAGAGTAAAATTAAGAATAATATATAATTAGTAATTATGCTAAATTCAGTGAACGAAGGGAGACTTATTGCTTAGGTAAGGAAGAATAGTGAAAAAGATTTAGAAAAACCAGCTTTTTATAACCTAATTTAGTATTATTTATTAGCAGCATTATACTATATAGGCTTTAAATATAAACCATATTTAATCATAACATTGGTGTTAAAAAAAATGTATTCAACAGATAAAATAATTATCTAAAATTATCATTTACTATAAGTAGGTAGGCATCAAAAAAACTTAGCTATATTAATATTTATACACTAACGATAAACTACTCCACACAGGTAACTTGAGGTAAATTTACATCTTCTTAAATAGGGATAAATTTAAGACCAATTACTTAGTATTTCTGTAATCTATAAGGTATAGAAATATCTCCCGTCAGAAAATTATCTAACGAGAGATTAGTTAAATTTAAATATAAAAATAGGTTTTTTTAGACTCTAATGATGATGATTATTCGGACAAGCTTGCAAGTCTTGACTCATCAACTCCTCACTTTTTACCTTTTGGGTTTCATCTACAGCTTCTAAACCAACCCAATTATTAACAATTTCAATATCAAATCCCACTTCTCTACGCTCGCCTACTTGTATTAGAGGACGACGGATTAATAATGGGTCGTTGAGCATCATTGTTAGAGCAGTTTCTCCATCAATTTTTTCAGGAACTACTTCTCCAGATTTAACTTTTGGAGCAGCTTTATTAAACCACTCTGCTACTGGGCGATCGCCAAAAAATAAACGTAAATTATCTTTTGTCCAAGGTTCAGTCAACAAATTATGAGCTTCTAATTGATGACCTGCTGCTTTTAACAAAGTCTTTTGCTTTGTATTGTTTTTGCAACCTGGTTTTTCATAAAAAATTACCTTTGCCATTGTCTTATATCCTCAGCAGTTTTTTTGGTAATTTTTTAATCTTAATACCTGATTAAATAGCAAATTGTAAGCAATTATCAAAAAAAATTATTCTTATGTATGATATAATTATATATTACAACTTTAAACAAAAGTAAATATTTATCAAAAAGAAAATTTATATAGTTATACCAGTTTGATAAATGTTTCCTAACAATTGTAGAGTATCTTGAGTGGGCATCAAATTATTCATATTATTGAGGGATAATATATGCCATCTTCCTGTGTTTTTATTGCTTATTCTTTTGATGAAGTTTTCCCTATTTATCCAAATCAAAATTGGAAATAATTTTCTAATATAACGGAAATAATTAATCAATTATATGATAGCAAAATAAGTCCTATTGCTAGCCACAGTATTTTTTTATTAGGAACAGTTTGCCAACAAAATAAAAACTTGAGTAAGTTTGCTTGAATTCCCAAAAATTATTTAAATTTTGAAAATTATGATTGTATTTTGTAATTAGAAAATCTTCACTGATATCAATCTGTTGACATTACTATTGCTAGTGACAAAAATACACAACTTTTACATCATTTTTTTGAACTAAAAAAAAGTAAATTTCCTGAGCAAAGCTTTAGATAATCTCTGAAAATATAGCAACTTTCACCCATAAATGAGGTACTATATCTAATGATTCAGCTATCAGCTTCTGATATCAAGCATGAAAAAACAATATTATGCAATGCTTTACCCAAGTGAAGCTTCAATTCTTAAGTGATTAACACGTTCCCAATAGCTTTTTGATAACTAGTACCTCAAAATTGTGTTAATTTTAGATTTTGTTTGAGGAGCGTTGTCTGCCATTTCTCTACTTACTTCCCCTGCTGGTAGTATTTATAGGTAGGTCTCCTAATTAAGAAAGTGTAATAATTAGTATGAGATATCTCTAAATTTCCCACCACAAAACTTTATTGTTTAACAATTCAAACTAGTGGTTCTTGTGCTTTAATTTCAGGGTTATTTTATTCTTGAGGTTAAATGAAGCTTTGAGTAATTGGAAGACAAGGGCGATCAATATTATTTGTTTATATTTAATCATTTGTGAAGAATAAAGTGGTAAAACTATCTCTAAATCTTGGGTTTGTCTGTTCCAAAAATTAGAATGAAACAGCCGTTTCAATATCAATTCTATGGTTAAAAATCTAATGGTTGCTTTATTCACTAAAAAGCTGATATCTGAATGCTTACAGTATAATTTTCTGAATTAATCTTGAAATACCCATATCAAAATAATGAGGCAGGATAAATTTGAGTTAAAAAATTAACAAAATAAAATCCTGTTTATCAATTCTGCTGGGAGTATATTTCAAATAAAATTTATGATTAACCAAATTATGAAAATAGAAGAATTATTAAGGCAATATGCAATAGGAGAAAAAAATTTTAGTGGCCTATACTTACAGGAAGCACATTTACTAAAAGCTAATTTAGAAGGTGCTAATTTTTTTGAAGCTAACTTAACAGGTGCTAACCTCAGTCAGGCCAATCTCAGTCGAGTAAATCTGGCCAAAGCGAATCTGACTGGAGCAAATCTAATTGGAACTGATTTAAGCGAAGCAAACTTGTCGGACACTCTTCTAGTAGGAGCTAAATTTAACAAAGCCGATCTAACAAGGGCAAAACTTATCAGAGCAGACCTAAGTTGTGCTGACTTTAGCCAAGTTAATATGGTAGATGCTGACCTCTCAAGAGCTATTTTGTATGAAATAGATTTACATGGAGCTAACCTATATGGGGTCAATTTCCGACGAGCTATTCTTAACAAAGCTGACTTAATTGGCGCTAATCTTATTAGAGCTAATATGACTGGAGTAGACTTAATTGAAGCAAATCTAACAAGAGCAAACTTAACAGAGGCTATTTTAAGCGGTGCTGATTTAAATGGGGCAAGTCTTTTGGGTGCTAATATTTCTGATGTTAATTTAGTTGGAGCAGCTCTTCAAGCAGTAATTATGCCCGATGGTACAGGTTATGAAGAAATTAGCACATCTATTCAAAATTAATAGATTATCAAGTTATTTTAATATTGAGTTCGATGGACTAAACAAAGCAAAAAAAAAGGGGGCTCGAATTAGTTTAAAGAAATATTTACTCAGCCTACTAATGATGACTGATATTGTATAATTTTTAGACATTACCTAAATTTTTGGTGACATTGATGAGTTTTGCAAATTATTTCAACACTATTGGCAACAATAGTTGCAACTCTCCTCCTTACCTGGAGAATGTCACTGTCATCTTAAGTCTCATTAATTAGCCATAATAAAAATGCTTTTCTCATATTAATTTCTCCCAATTCTCAATTCCCTAAAATATTTCCACAGTGGGTATTTACATAGACCAGAAAAATTTTTATTCCTTAATAATATTAAGTATGAGAAAAGAATGCTTTTTGGACTGAAACTTTAATTATTAAGTAACTAACACGTTCCTAATAGCTTTTTTTGATAATAAAAAGCCAAAAGCGTATTAATTTTATAAGTTTTTACTTACTTCACCTACTCCCCTACTCCCCTGTTCAATAAACTATAATAAACATTTATTCAATTGGTGTAATTACTAGATTTGGTGATTAATATGGTATAGTTAATGAGGCAATTTTTTTTTTGCTTGTTCTCTATGCTTTGACTTGCCTTTACTATTCTCTACTGCCTAATATCCTATTTTTAAATATTTAAAAATGAGAGTTAAAATTTTTTCCGCTGTTTTAGTTTTTACTACAGTTTTTCCTAATCTTACAGCCATTGGTGAAAATATCCAACATACACAAAGATTATTATCTAGTAAACAATGTCCTAATTGCGAACTAATAGGTGTTGGTTTGGTATTGGCAAATCTTCAAGGTGCTAATCTAGAGGGAGCTAATTTAAGTGGAGCTAATCTCAGTCGTGCAAATTTAACAGGTGCTAATTTATCTGGTGCTAATTTGGCTGGTACAAGTTTATTTGGTGCAAATTTAACAGGGGCAAATTTATCTGGTGCTAATTTAGCTGGTACAGATTTAAGAAGTGCTTATTTAACAGGTGCTAATTTAACAGATGTTGACCTAAAAAATGCTTTTTTGTTAGGTGTTGTAGGAATGCCATCTAATATAGGTGAAGCTGAAGATTTTTATCGGTTAGGAATTGCAGAAGCAAAGGCAGGAAATTATAAAGATGCTGTTAGATATTACAACCAAGCTATTAGTATGAAATCAGATTTAGCAGCTGCTTATTTTGCTAGAAGTATGTCTCTTGCTGACCTGGGAAATCTTAATGCAGCTATTGCAGATGCTCAAAAGTCTCGGGATATTTTTGTTTCTAAAGGTAGTAAAGAAGGTGAAGAATTATCACAATATTTGGTTGAAATTATTGACCTACGTTTGAATCCTCCAAAACCAGAAAAACCTAATCAATTTGTACACGCTATTGGTTCTTTACTTCCTGCTTTATTAAGGTTGGCGTTTTAGTATGGTTTTTTGAAACTCAATTTTTTTTGTTTGGCTTTGGTGAATGGTGAATGCTAATTATTAGGAATTAGCACAGTTTTTGTTTCCCTCCGACTAAGGGGATAGAATTTAGTCTGAGTTCTGAGAATTTAACATGATTAAATTTTATACCTATTTCTTGATGAAATTAACATTAAAATTTCTAACCCAACAAATACAATATAATCCAATTAAAACCAGCTCTAATTATAGTGTCAATATCTGAAATAATAATAGTTCAAAAATATACCATATATAATGGTACTGCGTATATCCGAATTGTAAACTGTTGAGCATTTTAATTATGAACACAACTGTTGTGGAATGCAACAGACAACAGGCAAGAGAGAAGACAAAATCTAGATGAAATTGCAATTAGGGAATTATGTAAAAAATTAAGCTTCTTCTTCTTTACTTTATAAATTAGCTATACTCTAGGAAATAGAAATTTAACCTAATCTATTCATGGTAAAAAACTACTAGTTAGCTTTTTAATTGCAGTATTAGCAATATCCGCATAACGCATTTCTCCACACATAATTTTACTCATTACTGTAGTAGCTGCTGGTAACTTAACCCCCACTTTATAAGCTACCTTAGGAAACCGATAAAATGCTCCTGCTAAACGACCCGCCCAAGCCATATCTGTACCCCATTCCTCATTAACTATCTGAGTGTATTTTTTCAGAGCATCCCCATTACCACCTAAAGCTTCATCTATAGCTTCAGCGGCTTTGACACCACTAAAAATTGAAGGGCGAATTCCTTCTGCTGATAAAGGGTCTGATAAACTTGCTGCTTCTCCTGCCAATATCGCATTTTGAGTATGAAGATTTTTCTCTCCATCCCATAGAGAAATATAATGTTCTAATAATTGATTTTGACTTACATTTACACCAATTTGTTGAACGTATCCCATCAAATCTTTAGATAGATTTTTGGATTCCCCGCCCCTAAAAGTCGCAATACTAATAGAGCAGGAATCTGCTTTGGGGAAACCCCAAATATTACCATTTTTAACTGAACCAAATTCAAAGGTAGCTTTTTTATTTGACTCATTTAATGGTGCTTCAAAAACTAGACTTTGCCGTTTTTTAGATTCTTTAAAACCTAACCATTTAGACATTGGTCCTTTGGCTCCATCAGCAGCAATTAAATAACGACCAACAACAGGTTCCTTAATTGTTTTAACTTCCCAAGAATCACGTTTAAATTCAATACCTGTAACTTCTGTTTTGTCTCTTAATTCTGCACCTTGTTCTGTAGCTTTTTGGATGAGAAAATAGTCGAAAACATCTCGTTTTACCATCCACATAGGAACGGGTAAATCTGCTTCAATAGGGTCTTCTAATTTCCATGTATAACGAATTTTATTAACCTTGAGAGAAATAGCTGGAGTTAAATCAAAGTCAAACCATTGAGCGATCGCTGGAGATACCCCACCACCACAAGCTTTAACTCTAGGGAAAGATTCCTTTTCTATCACTAAAACAGAACGTCCTTTCTTAGCCAAATGATAAGCTGCTGTACTTCCTGCTGGACCTGCCCCTATAATTATACAATCAAACATTTTTTATTACTTTGATACTGAAATTTTTTCTAATTTCCTAGAAGAGGAAAAAGTCAGTTAATTAGAGGCAGTTTCTAATAGATATAGATAAATAATTGACTTACTTAAACTATCTATAAAACTACCCCCTATAAAAGTTACGAGTCTCCAATTTCCCATGATTCTATAAGATACTCAATTTTGAATACCTTGTGGATTTCAAAGAATGAAGCAACTACAAATATTAGAGTTATGATTAATTTCATTTATAGCAAGTAACTTATCCATGGAGACTGATTTTTATTTCCCAGATAATTATTTAATAAATAATAGCTAATAGTTAATAGCTGATAGCTTTTTTATCTGTGGTATTTTTTTTTAAACTGTAGTCATATCCTTCTCTTTAGCAGCTAGTAACTCATCTATTTTGGCAATATATTTATCAGTCTTCTTTTGAACTTTGTCTTGCAAATCTCGTGATTCATCTTTAGAAATATCACTATTTTTTTCTTGTTTACGAATTGAATCTACCGCATCACGACGAATATTCCGGATAGAAACTTTCCCCTCTTCAGCAAGTTTTGCTGTTTTTTTAACCATTTCTTGACGACGTTCAGCTGTTAGTGCTGGTATATTTAACCGTATAATAGACCCATCATTGTTAGGAGTTAAACCAACATCTGACATATTAATAGCTTTTTCAATCAAGCCGAGACTGGTTTTATCATAAGGTTGAATAGTAATTGTACTAGCATCTGGGATGCCAATATTTGCCATAGATTTGAGTTGAGTTGGGGATCCATAATACTCCACCATTACTCTGTCCAAAAGAGAAGCATTAGCTCTTCCAGTTCTAACAGTATTGAAGGAATTTTTAGTCGCTTCAATAGCTTTTTGCATTTTCTCTTCAGCTTCTTTTAGATTCATGAAAACCTCCTACAATAGTTCCAATTTTTTCTCCCATAACAGCTTTACAGATATTACCCGAAACTGAAAGGTTAAATACAATAATTGGGATATTATTTTCTTTACAAAGAGCGATCGCCGTACTATCCATCACCCGTAAATCTAGAGTTAATACTTCCCCATAACTTAGGGACTCGTACCGTTTGGCCTCTTGATTCTTATGTGGGTCAGAATCATAGACCCCATCGACTTTGGTAGCCTTAAAAATTACCTCTGCCTCAATTTCTGCTGCCCTCAGAGCAGCAGTAGTGTCAGTAGTAAAAAATGGATTACCAGAACCTGCACCAAAAACTACCACTCGACCTTTTTCTAGATGGCGAATGGCTCGGCGACGAATATAAGGTTCGGCCAATTCCTGCATAGCAATCGCTGTTTGGACCCTTGTTGGTACCCCTACTTGTTCTAGAGCGTCCTGTAAAGTGATAGCATTCATCACAGTGGCAATCATACCAACATAATCTGCTGTGGCCCTGTCCATTCCCTTAGAGGCTGCTTTCACCCCTCTAAAAATATTACCGCCTCCAACAACAATTGCTATTTGGATTCCTGTGGCCGCAACTTCGGCCACTTCCTGAGCAATACCTTGGACTACCGCTGGGTCAATGCCATAGCCCAGACTACCCATCAAGGCTTCGCCACTTAACTTGAGCAAAACCCGTTGATAAATTTTCCTCATAATGTGAATGCTTTCTCAACTAAAGTTGCTTCCACAATACGATACCAGTTGAGTTACTTTTTTTAAGTATCTTAAAATTTTTGATAATTACAGCAGATTGAGTAATTAATTTAGTATGTCATAATTCATAACTTAGAATTTGTAAGGATCACGAAACTCCTTACTCAATTTATAAGGCCCTAAAAATTCAGAAACTAATAGCTTCTGTCCTAGAGATAGTTAATACCTCACCCTCAAGAAGTTGAGCGATCGCCCCACATAAATAAGCAACTTTGACTATTTCGAGCTAATTCAAATAATCGTCCATTAAAGCACCATATCGTAAATTAGCCAAAAATTTGGTTTAAAGCCCTGCCCGACTATTAAGGGACTTAGGGAATTATTTTTTTCAATAATTATGTTTCAATTCTAATAAATTATTGGTCTTGAAAATCTCTATTCTAGTTGTTTAATTCATACATTGAGTGAATTTACTTCTAGACATTGATTACTCAAAAAAATGAGACAAACAAATTAAAAATTTTCTAAGTATTTAGCTAAATACTGATCATCTTTCTACCAGTCTTGAGCTAATGCTTGATAACCAACAAGTTTATAAACTAATTTTGCTGCAGTAAACTCAGATACTACCGAATCAGTAATTGGAGCCAACTCCATAATGTCACAACCTAATACTTGATATAATTCAAATATTCTTCGTAAAAATGTAGTTAAAGAATACCAATTTAGTCCTCCTGGTTCTGGTGTGCCAACTCCAGGAATTAATGTTGGGTCAATTCCATCTAAATCTATCGTTAAAAACACATTTTTAGTCTGAATACTAGAGATTACTCTTTCCATCCAATCTGGCTGAATAGCTATTTCTCTTGCTTTAAAAACAGTTAAATTTTTATCCTTTATTAAATCAGCTTCTTCTTTACAAATTGCCCGAATACCTATTTGTACCATTGGTAACCCCATCTCAAATATCCGCCGCATTACACAGGCATGATTATATATTGAACCTTCATATTCATATCGCAAATCTCCATGAGCATCTATTTGAATCACGGTAAAAGGTTCATCAAAATATAATTTTTTATAAGCTTTTACTATCCCATTTGTAATACTATGTTCTCCACCTATAGCAATCACAAACTTTCCATCACTAACTAATTTTTCCACTGTTTCTTGAGTTACTTTTAGCATATCTAATGGAGTAATTTTTTTTCCATTACGAGTATCTGCTATAGGTTCGTGAGTATAGATACCAACTTCCAAACCTGTTTCCCTATCTAATTCTTCGTCATAACATTCTAACTGTTGAGATGCATTTAATAATACTGCTGGACCATTAACACAACCTCTTCTATAAGTAGTAGTTGCCTCATAAGGAATTGGTACAATTACTACTTTAGCGGTAGTGTAATCTGGCTCAATTTCTGAACCAATGAATGGTAGAAGCAAGGTAGAGTAAATTGTTGACATTTTTTTGACTATATTAATTTTCTAATAAAGGTCTAAAAACTGATAGAATTTATCTGATTATTATAAATGTTAAATACGACTTACCTCATATCAATAAATAACTTAAGTATGTAAAAGTTGAGCTTGAATGAGTAAAAAACAAAGTCTCAACTTTCCCCTTTTTCCCCTTTTCAGGGGATAAAAAGAATAAGAATAAACTTCCGTCTTTTAAGCATAAGCTTTCGTCGGTACTGATAATTGATAACTAAAATGATGACTACAAAAAGTTGGACATGGCGAAGCTGGCCGATATGCTACCAAAGCCAAGGAGAAGAGGGACCTCCTGTGATATTAATACATGGTTTTGGAGCTTCTTTGGGGCATTGGCGCAAAAATATTCCTGTATTAGCTGCAAGCTGTCGCTGTTATGCTATTGACTTACTTGGTTTTGGTGGTTCAGCTAAACCTACCCCAAATCAAGATGTTACCTACACATTTGAAACCTGGAGTCAACAAATTAGTGATTTTTGTAGAGAAATAGTTGGGGCCCCTGCTTTTCTTGTCGGAAATTCTATTGGTTGTATTGTGGCAATGCAAACAGCAGTTGATCATCCCAATATTGTTTTAGGGGTAGGAATTATCAATTGTTCTTTGAGGCTTCTACACGAAAGGAAACGATCTAATCTTCCTTGGTATCGTAGTCAAGGAGCATCTTTACTACAAAACCTATTAAAAGTCAAGTGGATAAGTCAGTTATTTTTTAACCAGTTGGCGACAAAGAAAACTGTTAAACGAGTATTATTACAGGCATATAAACGTTCTGAAGCGGTTACTGACGAATTAATTGATTTATTATTAAAACCTGCAAAAGATGAGGGAGCAGTTGACATTTTTGTTGCTTTTACCGGTTATTCTCAAGGACCTTTACCGGAAGATTTATTACCCATATTACCCTGTTCAGCCATAATTTTATGGGGGGAAGAAGACCCTTGGGAAAATATTGAATTGGGAAAAGAATTTGCCAATTTTAAAAATGTAGAAAAATTTATTCCTTTGCCTGGAGTTGGCCATTGTCCTCAAGACGAAGCACCAGAGTTAGTCAACCCTATTTTACAAGAATGGATATTAGAAAAGTGGGAGTCTAAAGTTTAGTTATTAGATGATCAAAATTTTTGATATTTACATTGATTTTGATTGATAAAAAAAATTCAGATACTATCTGATTATAATTAATATAAGTCAAGACTTATCCAAAGACAATATATAAGTATGTATGGTTGTCGAGAGCGATAGTCAAAAAATTATAGCTATCCCCGAGTTTTCTCTATCTTACAAATTGATAAAAACTTAAACAACTGTCATTTTAATTCTCGGATATCTTAGTTCAGAAACTAGATATTTATATCAGAATTTATGTTTCAGTTCATCAATAGTTTATTACCCATAGATATGCCATTTATTTTGAAATAATTCCACACGAACATAGCATAAGTAATGTGGTTTTTTTGAATTTTTTTACGACGACATTGGCAAAATTAAAACCCTCGCGTGTTATTTGATTTCTCTGTCTGTGTAATTCCTCAACTTTCCACCTAAAGGCAAATCTCAAACTCAATTTTTCCGTACTTTCATAACTGATTTGTAGCAATATATTCTGCTGAAGTTTCGGAAACAGTATGCCAGAATAATTTGACCTTTTTATATTACTGGAATTTCTTTAAAATTAATCATCTTTCCTGATGCTAACTCCCACTTATTCCATTTTAATTATTAACAGTTTTTGATATTTTTTAGACCAACACTATCCTCTAAAGGTGAATATCATAAGAGTATCTTGATGTAAGTTATGTCAGTAATAAAAATCTAAAATCAATGCTGAGTAAAGTTGATAAATCCTGATGAATAAAAATGCTTTATAAAAAAAATTAAGTCTCAATTCTTTTTTTTTCAGAGAATAAAAAAAATAAAAATAAATATTTTAAGCCTCTGACTTAAGTAATTTTTAGTATTAACCAAAAAATGCAATTTAATATAATAACATAGTTACTATGTCTAAGCTTAATAATTTTTCAATATATTGAGGCATAAATATAGTGACTCATTTAGAGTTTTATAAGCCAGATTTATTATGCTTTGCTATTAGATTTTCAAATATCTCTAAGGTTTTGAGAAGAGAAGTTGATGAGCGAAAAGCTTCTTCAGTAAGTTCTATTTTTTCTTCAGGTTTATCAAATGTTTCATCAGCCAGTAATGTTAAAGAGCCAATAATTGTGTTGAGAAAACTACGAGCGTCATAAGATGCTTTAGTTAAAACCTGCTGGTCAATATATTTATCCAGTTCAGACTGATTTCCAAACTGTACATAATAGAGATTTCGATAGTAACCATTTTCTTTTTCTAAAAGTTCTGAATGAGTACCCATCTCAACTAATTTTCCCCGATCTAAAACAGCTATTTGATCAGCATTTTGAATTGTTGAGAGACGGTGGGCAATAACTAAAACTGTGCGATCGCGACTTAATTTATCAATAGCCTCCTGCACCAAACGTTCAGAAACTGTATCAAGGGCACTAGTGGCCTCATCTAAGATTAATATTTCTGGATTTTGCAATAAGGCCCTAGCAATAGCCAATCGTTGTTGTTGACCTCCCGAAAGCATAACACCGCGATCGCCTATTTCTGTGTCCCATTGCTTAGGCAAGTCCATAATAAAATCATAAGCATTAGCTTGTCTAACCGCATCAATAATTTTATCCTCTGTAGCATCAGGACAAGCATAAATAACATTATTTTTGATAGTATCGTTAAACAAATAAGTATCTTGACTAACAATACCAGTTTTCTTCCTGAGACTATTAATATCAAACTCACGCAAGTCAATGCCGTCTATAGTAATAGAACCAGAAGTAGGGTCATAAAGTCTTGGTAGTAGATCAGCAAACGTTGATTTACCTGCTCCTGAAGCTCCTACTAATGCCAAAGTTTTACCTCTAGGTAAGGATATATCAACATTTTGGATAATTAAATTATCATTACCTGGATAAGCGAAGGAAATTTTCTCAAAATGAATTTTATTTTTCACTTCATGAAAAGGTATAAAACCTGTTTTCATAATTGGTTTGTTATCCCTTCTCCATAAGTCTACAGCCGTATTAAAACTAGCAACACCCTTAGCAATTGCATTACGACTGCTATTAATTTGAGATACAATAGGCAGTAAGCGAAATAGAACTAAAAGATAAGTAAGTAGGATAGGAGAAGCATTTGTAATTTGATTGGCAAATAAATATCTACCTAATAATAGAATACTAATTACCGTAATCATGCTTATCACTTCATTGACTGGAGCTATTAATGCTGAATTCATTTTTTCTTTCAGTGCTATATCTTCTAGGGAAAGCATTAATTTTCTTAACTGTTTATATTCTCTATTTTCACTATTTACTGATTTAATTAACCGAATACCAGTGAGAACTTCAATAACCTTTATGTAATATTTTTTTTGTTCCTGATTTAAAACCACTCCAAATTTCTTTGAACGACGAATAAATAGCTGATTAATTACTGCTATAAAAACTACCAATAGAGAAGAAATTAAAGTAAGCTGCCAAGAAATAGAAATTAGTATGCTGACAAACAAAGAAAGAATTATCAACTGAGTTACTAGATTAATATAACCATTAATAGTTTGGGTGCATTGAGCTGTATCTGAACCTAAACGTTTTGTTAAATCTCCAACTTTGACTTTTGTGAAAAAATCTAAATCACTATCCATTAATGTTTGGAACATTTCTGATTTAATATTATTTGTAAGACTACGATCAAAAACTACCATCAACAAACTTCTTAAATATGCCGTTAAATTTTTCAGAACAATAGTGAGTATAACTACTAAAAGCATTACGATAAGGCGATAATTTTCTGGAACTCCTTCAAAAGGATATAGTAAAAATTTAATTATCGGCGGAGAACCTGTAATCTCAATTTCTTGCCCAGAAATTTGTAATAATATAGGTACTATTAGAGTTGTATTAACTCCATTAAATAATCCGCTAGCAAATCCTAATATAATATTTCCAATAACTTGAAAATTAAACGGCTTACGAAGAATAAATTTTAATATAAATTCTTTTCCAGACATTGATATTTTCCTAGCCTCTAAGATTATATTCTTTCAATTATTACGATTTTTAATATCTCTTGTTTAAACTTTGATTAAGTCTGATAAAATAGTAGCCATAGCATCAATACTATAATATTTAATACATCTTTCTCTAGCCTTAATACCTTTAGAATTTGCTGCTTTTAAATCATTAAATATTAATTCAATTTGTGCTGCTATTTGTTCAGGAGAACTAGGTTCGACCAAATAGCCAGTATCACCTAAAATTTCGGGAATATCACCCACTTTTGTTGCTATAATTGGCTTAGACATTGCCATGCCATCTGTTAGTTTTAATGGAAATTGTGCCTTAGCTTCGGGAGTATCTCTTTGAGGAACCACTATTATATGGGCGGCAGCTACAATTTCTGGCATGACTGTAGGTGGATGCTTAGGCATTTGAATAATTCTGAGTCCCCATTTTTCTTTTAATTGATGATCATAATCATCATAAGGACTACCACCTACAATTACCAATCTTAAATCTGGCTGATTGAGTTTATCTAAAGCCATTAAAACATCCTCAACTCCTTTATATGGTCGGGGAGCTCCTGGAAACATCAAAATTCTATAACCACCCAAGCCATAATGAGTTCTACTTACCTCTGGATCGTACTTATGAGGGTCAAATAAATTTGTATCCTTACCATTTGGTAAATAAATACCACCAAAACGTTTTTTGAGAAATTGATTGTGTAGAGTAACCTGGTCTGATTTTGAGACCAAACTTTCAATCCATTTTAAATAGAAGGGATGGTCTGGTTGTCTTAATGCTCCTTCTGGCTTCAAAATGTCTCTAGCTAACTGTTTAATACTGGGACGATATTCCCAATTATCTCCTCCATGCCAACTTAACTCCCAATCATCAATATCTAAAAATACTGGGCGACTAGTCTGTATTTTTTTGATTAGGGCTAAACCAAGACTACTTGGTTTAAGTTTATAAGCATAAATAATATCTCCACTAATTTTTTCTAATAATTTTTTAGCAGAAAGTAAAAATCCTGGATAATATTTGTTGGTATAGTTTGTATAAATAGGAACAATGGAGATTTCTGTTTGACTAGTACTAATACTTATGGGTAAACTTGTATCAACAAAGCCTAATATTTCTACATCACATCCAATCTTTTTTAGAGCTTGAGATAATAAAAAGGGACGGACAGCCCCTCCCCATCTACCTGCTCCATTGCTAGATAAGTCGCTAGCTATTATAGAAATTTTCACCAAACCTCTAACCCTCCAAATTATGGGTTAATAGAATAATTATTCTAACTACATATAATAGCGATCGCCATTTAAAATAGATATGTAATATTGTCTGAAGTGTATAGATACTCTAGCTAAAATCTTTCTATATATCTACTTTTTGTAACTCCAAAACTCAGTCTCATATTTATTTATAATTTCCCAAAGACACCATAGTAATTGCTATTAACAGATATATATATTGATTAACTCTTATTAAATTAAATAGTAAATAAAAAATTAACAATACCTTTATTTAAGGTTAAAGCTATTAAACAGATTATATTGAATTTCCGAAATATTTTAACTGTCTTTAAGCCACCCTGTTACTTTCGAGACATTGAGACATCAAACTAAAAGTCCTTATGTCATCCCATAGAAAATTGTTAATAATTCCTACCCCACGGAAATAAAATACTACAGATAGCGAGAGACCCTAGCCTAAAACCTCAAGCAATAAATAAAATATTGCCACATCAACAAATATACTTCTCAATTCTTTCCATAACAAATTGGATAAATCTAAATTTGTCATTTAACAAATCTTAAAGTTAATAAGTGTTGTAAATATTCTACATATTGTTTCCAGGTAACTTTGCTTTCTCCTCCTAGTCGTTCTTGGAAAACATAACCTACTTCTGAAACAGAATAAATATTACCTCGGCCTAAAACTTCAATTAGGATTTTGTATCCTACCGGGCTCAGAGTTTGGCCAGCGATCGCCTGACGATTGACCATAAAGTAGCCGCTCATGGGGTCAGAGACTCGCCCTATTACTTCAGGTAAAATAATTAATCCCAAAAGTTGAGCCCCACGAGACAAAAATCTTCTAACTATATTCCAGTCACTAACCCCTCCATCATCAACATGACGACTAGCCACTACTAAATCAAAACCTTTTTCCATTTCTGCTAATAGTTTTAAAAGAGTTTCTAGAGGATGTTGTAAGTCAGCATCAATAACCCCTAATATTCCTCCTTTTGCTACTTGCCAACCACGAACCACTGCGGTAGAAAGTCCTCTTTCTTTTTTTCTACACATTACCCGGAGTTGGGGGTATTCTCGTGCCATGTTCTGAGCTATCTCCCAGGTTAAGTCTGGGCTATTGTCATCTACTATGATTAACTCATAAGCATTAGGAATTTTAGTATCTAATATAATGGTTATTTTTTCAACAATTGTTGGTAGATTTTGACTTTCTTTATATGTAGGAATAACTAGAGAAAGTTTAATTTCTGGGCTACCTGGTTTTGTCGTCTTATTTTCTATAGTTGAAACCTTTAATAAACCAGTTGGCACTGTTAGTAATAAGTTTGGTTTACTCCTTATCATTAATTGATTTTATTTAATTTTTCCTAGCTTAGTTTTAGTCAATAATATCAAAAACATAAAGATTTTTTTGACTCTTCAATCCTCATATTTACTTTAATGTTTTAGTTCATCTGACAGCAAGTTAGGTGGTAATTAGGCTACAAACATTAAGATGTAAGATATATATTTGTATTATTGTCATATTCTCACCACCAATGAGTATAGATAAAGATGAAAAATGCTTTCAAAAGATTAGCTCAAATCACAAATTTAATTGTAGATTGTATATTTATTCATCAAATTAAGATAAATATTAATTATCATAAATTAAATTAATTTTACCCATTTTAATCAAATCAAATATCTGATTAATTTTGCTTCGTTCTTCATCTGTTATTTGTTTGCCAGATAAAATTGAGGAAGTAAGTTGTAAGTGTTCCTGACGATTAAGTTTACCCGATGTCATAATTCGGTTCACCATTTGATTGATTGTCACCTTTGGTTTATTTTGTTCACTCCATAACATAAATCACTTGTATATAAATTTTTTATCTATTACTGTATGTATAATAATACATATAAGTACTATGAAGTTAATAATATAACAGTCCCCAGTGTAGTTGTACAGAAAATATATTGAAATAGGGAAAAAAGTAATAAGTTCAGAGTTTTGATGTATAGCAGATATAAGATTAACGTGATAAAATTAAATAATTAAATTCCTCCCAGCTTGTTCCCTATCATCTGACTAGTTATCCCTCTAAATTTCCCGACAACGAAAATATTTGGTTCGGAGATATTAAATTTAGTTTTTATGGACATTTATAGATTACCAGCACTTTCAGACAACTATATTTTCTTATTGCATGACCCAAATCAAAATATTGGGGCTGTAGTCGATCCTGCCGAAGTTAGGCCAGTAATAGACAAACTAGAATCCTTGGGAGCTGAGTTGGTGACTATTTTTAATACTCACCATCATTTCGATCATGTAGGTGCTAATAAACAGTTAATCCAAAAGTTTCCCCAATTGAAAGTTTATGGTGGAGTAGAAGACCGAGGCAGAATTCCTGGACAACAAGTATTTTTACAGGAAGGCGATCGTGTCCACTTTGCCGATAGAGTAGGAGAGGTTTTATTTGTTCCTGGCCATACAATTGGCCATATTGCTTATTATTTTCCTTCTGTAGCTTTTGGGGAAACAGGAGAATTATTTTGTGGTGATACTTTATTTGCTGGTGGTTGTGGTCGTTTATTTGAAGGTACACCAGCCCAAATGGTAGATTCTTTGAACAAATTACGCAACTTACCTGACAATACTCGAATATGGTGTGCCCATGAATATACTTTAAAAAACTTACAGTTTGCGATAACCGTTGATAAGGACAATACTGATTTACAATCTCGTTGGGCTGAGGTTAAGACAGCACGTGGTCGTAATGAAGCAACTGTACCATCAATGATAGGTGTAGAAAAACGCACAAATCCTTTTCTGCGCTGGGAGCAACCTGCCCTACAATTAGCAGTTCAAAGTCAAGATCCAGTACAAACTTTCGCTCGTCTGCGAGGAAGGAAAGATAGATTTTAACTCAAGGTTTTGATATATTCCTGGGGTAAACGTGCGGGGCAGTATCAAGAAATAAGAATTCAAATTTCAACAAGTCTACTTAAATTAAATTGCTATGACTACATCAAAGTATTAAGAATTTTCCTCTCCCTAAGCGTTTATTCTATTTCAATAATCTGTTTCTGTATCCCCTACGATAGAGTTGAAACATTCAAAAAACTTTGGTTCTCTGGCACTTGTTGCTTAGAACCTTTCTGACTAAAAGCATTAGGTGTAGTAAACCCCATAAATCTAGTTTAATAGTTGCAAACACTATATAATAGTAGCTATATATTATAGGCTTTTAAAGCTGTTTCAGACAAAAGTAATTTTTTTATTGCAACAAAAAGTCCCCCTAAAAGCTCGGCTTTAAACCAAATTTTGCGGTAAGGAATTGGATTTAAAGGAAGGAATAGGTCTCATCACATTTCCCCTTTACAGAGTTTAAAAATCGAAGCAAAGGTTAGGATATTAACAAAAACAGCATACATCAACTCTATCTTGTTAATCTTCTATTGTTCCTTCCTAGGGACATTGCATAAGAGCGTCCCTACTGACTCAGTTTTTAATGGAAAAAGCAATAATGTTCTATTTCATTTAACTCAGGAGAATATGTTGGTAAATATTTAATGTAGGGAGGTTGCATCAAGGTGTCCGTAATGATTTTATTAATTCTCTAATTTTTGGGGACTTGTCAAAGCTTGCATTTTCTCATACTACTAATTGTCCTTTTTTTGATTCTAGTAATAATTTTTCTGCTAACCATTTTTCAAAAAGTAAATAATTACAAGAAACCTCAAATGTTAATGGAGTAAATAATTTTTCCTGATACAAACCACTTATAGTACTTAAATAAAGAATTCTTTTTCCTGGCTTGAAATGATAATATCTTTATTGATCGGTTTATATATTTTTAACTATAATCTTCTTCCTTTGTCAATTCCAGGATTTCATCTACCCCTCTTGCTCCCCTAATTTGTCTATCAAAGTAATTGGGACGAAAGCTCTGCCTTGACGAAATGTTTTTGGAGGGTTACTCACTTTCATAACCTTACAAAAACAACTTATGGATTCTAAATTCTGAGTTATAAATTCTGAGTTCTGACTTATTTTTAGAGGGTTGCTCACTCCCATATCATTACAAAAACAACTTCTAGCTTCTTGAGTTTTGATGATAGCATTGTCTTTTGTTTTCTGCGAGCTTAGCTTAGGTTTTACATATTAAGAGGATAGTATATCAAATGGAGGTAAGAGGTGGGAATTATTACCACTTCCTAAGAGTATCCCACTTATGGGTCAGGTTTTAAAACCATTTTATTATTCAAAATTAACAAAAATTATTGTAAGCATTAAGATTTTTGGTACCTTGAGTATGTATAAATAAGTAAGGTTTGATTAACAACATAATTATATTAGGCAACTAATTTTGGCTGTGAAACCAATCCTGGTTTATTTTAAAATGTCAAGACTAATGTTAATATTGAAATATTTATTAAGCAAAATGTTAAAAATTGTAAAGAGTGTTAAGATTAGCTTAGAATAATAAACTAATTTAGAAAAATGCTAAACCCTAAATTACCAGAGCCAGACTTACTTAAAACCTTACTGCAGCCTTTATTAGATGATTTTAGGTATTGGTTTGAATGTTCCCGCGAGTTATTGGAGAGAGAAAAAATTCCTTTTCTAAGTAGCAGTGAACACTTAGACTTACTTAATAGGGTAAAGCAAGCTCAACAGGAAGTTAATACAGTACAAGCTCTTTTTCAAGCAACTGGAGGTCAAGTTGGGGTAGAAACTACAATGCTTATGCCTTGGCATAAGCTACTAACCGAATGTTGGCAAGTTGCGATGAGGTTTCGCAAAGAGCAATCTAGATAAAATGTAAAATTATAATTAAATTTAGTCCAAGCCTAGAAACTGGAATGATGATCGCAATTCTATATGATATTGCGAGCTTTACCAGACGAGGATAACAGCAATAATTTAAAAATATGATGCCATAAAGATTGAAAGTGGATAGCTTTGAGAAGGTTAGATGTTAAATTGAATATTTTGAATCATTCTGAACCAAGAAGTATGTTGATGTTACTTTTTAACAGGAAATAGCTTTGAAGTTGATATTGTTAATCTATAGTAATGACACTGTTTCTTATGAAAAGAATGATGAAATATCTACATAAGACAACTTCTGCTAATAAAATTTATCTAAAGTCAAACTAATAAAATCATAAAAGCTGTTTTATTTAAAAAAAAATTACTGAGTAGCTATTTAGCTTTGAGGAAAACACTATGTTACATCTGCTTTATATTTTAGCCTTCACTACTATTGCTGTTTTGGCTGTTCGTAATTTAATCAGTAGTCTATTAACAGTGGGACTTGAGTCTCAATCTTTGTCCTCGAAACGAGGGTGGTCTACTCCTGAGCCTTCTTCTCAGTCTAGTAGAACTCCACATCCAGAACTATTAGATGAATCTGGGAATTTTATTGATGAACCTTTGTTAGTAATGCGCTCTGTTAATGTACAAGAAGCTCGTGAAAAGTTGGATGCCATTTATAATTCCCAGCTTGGTTCCAGTGGTGAAACCCAAGATGAAAAGAGAAAGTGATTAGCATAAAATTAATAAAATGTCAAATTCTTGCTATTAGTTTGTTGCAAAAACTGATTACTAGGGAATATTTAAAAGGCTCTCAATATAATCTTTGATGTGGGACTTATTGGCTAAAAAAATAGCTAAAGCGCTATTTATAATAAGCCTTTGATGGTTAATGATCAAGGAGATTAAAATTCAACCCATGAAAGATTCTTATTTCCTTAGTCGTAAAATTCTACTACCTCGTTGTTGGATAGAAAGTATATTCCACAAAGTAATGAATGAACATCAAAGCTGTGAAACTGCTATAAACGGGGTCAAAGCTTTAACTACTAGATAAGTGAGGCCCCTAGCAGAGGCTGACAAGTGGATTAATAGGAAGGTAATTAAACTCTTGTAATTTATAATTCATTCCCAAGATAGCTGGGTCATGTAGGTTAAAACACAGAGGGTTAATGGATAATAATATATTATTATTAGAGCTATAATCAATAATTATGCTAAACTCTCCGGGAGAGTTTATCCCACGCTCATTAGTTATAACAAAGGAGGAAGGGAATGAGGAAACTTCTATTTGACTCCTAAGCATTATAGGTAAAGAACAAAGGTGTGTAATTCTTGGTCAGTCTACCTATAGAGGCATAGATTTTAGGCAGAGTATGATTGGGTAAAAAGCCATCGCGGAGATATGACCACTCTTAGATGTAGTGTAACCTAACTATTAGCGATGAAAAAGGCTAGAAATTTTGAGAGAAGACTGAGTAACTCATAGTCCCTTTGAAGTGTGGTATGAGATACAAAGGGTTTGCTGAAATAAATCAGTGTCAATCTAAATCTCAAGTGGAAGGATGTAGATTTTTAACAGGCCCTTGAATAATGTATTTAAGTTGTAAAAGTTAATTTACAAATTATCCAGAGGTGGTGAAGTTCACTTCGGGGTGTAAATACTAAAGACTAATGACTGGACTTATTGGAGTAACACAACCAAGAAATATCTAGTCGTAAGGAAAGAAGTTACAATGAGCTTTGAAACGGTAAAAGAATAAATTTGTATCTTGTGGACTAAAATTTAGGTCAACGGTATAAATTGAATTTAACTACATCCTTCCCTGGTCTAAAGGCGGTAACAGCACATAAAAAAACAAATAATTGTTACATTAACATTGCCACGAGTCCAAAACTGTCAATGACTTAAAAGTAGTTAAAGATGTACCTTTTAATTGGGACGTATGGGAGAGGATCTCAGAAGGAGATGAAAATCTCACGTCCGGTTATGAATACGAGTCTGGTAGGGTAACTTACCTGACGAAGGTTTAACTGACTGAGAGATTAATGGTAGTTCAATAATTATGGTTTTCTATGGAATTTTCCGCAAACGATGCCATAATTATTGACAAATAAGCAAAAGTTATAAAATTACTAACTAACCCTAAGTAAATTTCAGTCTACCTGTATTTGGGATTCAGTCTGAAAAAGTGTGTAATTAATTTTGTGTATCTGCTTATTAATAGTGAGAATGTAAAATCAACCATATATATTTTTTGTTATTCAGTGCAATAGTTGAAAAATCAATCGCCAGATGACCATTCCTAAATCCGTATTGGCAGAACTGGTGCTAGAGGTTCCGCAGATAAAACCACAAATTTACTTTAAGTCATCCCTGACTGCTCTCTCTCATGCAATGGAAGACCAGGTTTTAGCAAGCTCCGATCAACCTCTGGTAATAGCGACCTTCCAGAAAGAAAGTTTTTATCGTCAGGAGGCTCACCGTTATCGACGAATAGGAAACCTAACATCCCAAGTATATGTACTAGCTGCACCAGAAACGGAGTTTAAACATTCTTCTGAGTATCACGAAACGGTGGCTTTTAATAGTAAAGATGCTTTAAGTAGAGAATGGAATTTATTGGTGCTTGGTCAAGGATATTCAAGTTGTTTGATTTCTAATGAGTGTGATAATTCTGGCCTAGCTAAGAAAATATCTCAGTTCAATGGAATTGATCAAATACGTAGGTTTGAAGGTATCTGGACTTTTGAGCGTCAGGTATGTCTCGAATCTGCAATTTTATTACTGACTCGAATTCTTAACTATAGACCAGAGTTAAAGGAAAAAGTTCAAAGAGCTACAGAAGTTTATGGTATCAATTTGGATTTAAGGAAGGGAAAAAAATCTGTTAAGAGTAAGTCTAGCTATAGTTGTACTAATTTTCAGAAAGCCTCAGAAGTAATCGAAAATAATAACTTTAATTATCCTTTTGCCCAACGTTTAGTGACTTATTTGCAAGCAAGTCAGTATAAGTTGATTAAAGCTTATCGCTCAATTGCGGCTCAGGAAAAAAAACAACGCTTGATTAATATTATTTCTTCTGCTATTAGGCGATCGCTAGATCCTGATGAGATTATCAAAGTGGCAGTGGAAGAGCTGGGAAAAGCACTTTTAGCCAGCCGCTGTTTGATCTACCAGTGTAGGCCTACGGATAAAATAGCAATTATTACTTACGAGTATTTGGGCCGATCAGTAAAATCTTTGCTGAATCAGGTATGGCCTTTAAAGGATAATTATTTGTTTGAGGAAGCTATTCAAACTCAAGGGCGAGTTTATATAGAAGATACAAGCTTGCTACCTGAGTCTTTAGTGCCACAAACATCAGAAACTGCTAAATCTGAGGGTAAAAATTATCTAGAAAACTTAATATCTCAATGGGAGATTTCGAGTTGGTTGATGATACCCCTACTGTACCAAGGACGAGTATTAGGTATGGTGGAACTACATAATTGTGGATCATGTGACCATAACTGGTCTGAAGAACAAATAGATTTAGTAGAAGCAATCGCTACTCAGTTAAGTATGACTTTAATTCATACAGAAACTTATGCTCATCTAGAAGAATTAAATCAACAATTAGAGGCTCTTGACCGGACTCGCAGTAATTTAATTGCTATTACTGGCCATGAGCTACGAACTCCTCTGTCAACTATCCAAGTTTGCCTGGAAAGTTTGAGTCAAGAACCAGATATGCCTGAAGAGTTACGTCAGGTAATGCTAGAAACTGCATTGGGAGATGCAAATAGAATGCGAAATCTTATACAAGATTTCTTAACATTGTCTCACTTAGAAAGTGGTAGAGCTCAATGGAATATAGAATATCTACCTCTACTAGAATGTGTTGATTTAGCTTTAAGTAGTGTTCGTGGTCACAACTTAGAGAAGGAGTTACCGAATATTACTACCCAGGTATCGGCAGAACTACCTTTGGTATTGGCCGATGGAGAATGGCTAGTAGAAGTTTTGTCAAAACTATTGGACAATGCTTGTAAGTTTACTCAGGCTGCAGGAAGAGTAATAATTACAGCTACTTCCAATAGTGAAAATATGTTGGAGGTGACGATTTCTGATACTGGCCGTGGGATTGAAACTGATAGGTTAGAGGCTGTATTTGATCGTTTCTATCAAGAGGAAGGTGCTTTACGTCGTAGTGTTGGTGGTACTGGTTTGGGTTTAGCTATTTGTCGTCAGATTATTAGTCGTTTAGGAGGAAAAATTTGGGCTGAGTCGGCGGGTAAAGATCAGGGCAGTCAGTTTCATTTTACTATTCCAATTGTTGATCATACTCAGAAGCAAAAAGAAAGACAAAAGGAACTTAATTAAGTTGACATAGCAGTCAAATTAAAGAGAATTGAATAGTTAAATAAAAATTTACTATACCTCTTTAAAATTACAGGTCTATAGGAATATTGTCTGAGTATGAGTAATGAGCGAAAGTATGAGAATGATTAGCCTGAGCTTCCTGATAATTTTTTTTGCCTGGGTCTTAGATAAGTTACAGACTGCAGTCAGTTGTATATTCCTGAAACACGGAAGCTAGCTCCAAAACTTATGCAATTACGCTTATGTAAGTTTAGGTAGGTTTAGTAGAACAGCTTATTACTAAATGCTGAAATTCAGTCATAGATTATTTGTGATTTCTGAGTTCTGACTTGTGCCTCAGGGTGTTGTGTGGCCATACTTTCAATCATCCTTTTGTAACAGAACCTTACAATTGTTTTAACTTGAGTAATCCTGGTGATAGGATTCAATCAAAAGGTTCATATAAGAAATCTATGGCAGACGAACTAATAGGCAAACCTCCAATTTTTGGTGGCAGCACTGGTGGCTTGCTCACCAAGGCGGAAGTTGAAGAAAAGTACGCTATTACCTGGACTAGCTCTAAAGAACAGGTTTTTGAAATGCCTACAGGCGGGGCAGCTATTATGAATCAAGGTGAAAACCTACTCTATTTAGCCCGCAAAGAGCAATGCTTGGCCCTCGGTACTCAATTACGGACTAAATTTAAGCCCAAAATTGATAACTTCAAAATCTATCGGGTTTTCCCCGATGGTTCTAATGAATATCTACATCCGAAAGATGGTGTCTTTCCTGAGAAGGTTAATGAAGGCCGTCCCTATGCAGGAAAGATTAATCGTAATATTGGAAGTAATCCAGAACCTGCTACCCTTAAGTTTTCTGGTAAAAACCCCTATGACGAATAGGCTCGGATCTATCATTTAGGTATGGAATAGAATTAGCCCTAAATAATATAGGCATTTAAGGCTATAAATATTCTTTGCATTTTTATTTCTTTATTATTAATACCTCGGCTTTTAGATATTTTATGTAAAGCTGAGGTTTTAATTTTTCTGGGTTTTCTGTTTATTTAAGAGAGATTTAAAGTGACAAAAACTTATGGTTAAGCTGATGGTAGTGTAGTTGCTATGGAAAAGTCTTTATCTGTAAATGCTTTCAGTTTTTTTCTTTAACATATTATTTGTTAAAAAGCAATATTAATTGGTATTCTAATATAGCGAGACTATGACAAATCCCAACATTAAAATAAAATAGTTATAATTTTTTAATCTAATACCAATTTCAAAATTTTTGAAATATGATTTTTCCAGACTTCTCTGAATTTTCCCGACTAGCAAAACAAGGTAACTTTGTCCCTGTCTACCAAGAATGGATAGCAGACCTTGATACTCCTGTTTCTTCTTGGTATCGGGTGTGTAAGGATCAACCCTACAGTTTTTTACTAGAATCAGTTGAAGGTGGGGAAAAAATCGGACGTTATAGTTTTCTAGGTTGTGATCCATTGTGGATCTTAGAAGCTAGGGGCGATCATACTACCCAAACTTATCGGGATGGCAAAGTTAAAACTTTTGAGGGGAATCCCTTTGATGTTCTAAATAACTGTCTCCAAGACTATAAACCTGTAAAGTTACCTCAATTGCCTTCTGGTATTGGGGGGTTATTTGGTTTCTGGGGTTATGAGTTAATTCGGTGGATCGAACCTCGTGTTGGGGTTTATCCTGCTACTGAAAATGATTTGCCTGATGGTTTGTGGATGCAGGTGGATAATTTGTTGGTTTTTGACCAGGTAAAGCGGAAGATTTTGGCGATCGCTTACGCGGATATACGTTCTCCAGAGGCAAACTTAGAATTAGCTTATCAACAAACTTGCGATCGCGTTTCTGAGTTAGTAGATAAATTACGATCTCCCCTATCACGACAAAATACTTTACTAGAATGGCAACCGCCTGAAGGAAAAGACAAAGAATTTACAGATATACATACCAGCAACACACCCCGTGCAAAATTTTGTGCTAATGTGGAAAAAGCGAAAGAATACATCAAAGCAGGAGATATTTTTCAGGTAGTTATTTCCCAACAACTTTCTACCGAATATACAGGAGAACCTTTTGCTTTGTATCGTTCCCTGCGACTAATAAACCCTTCCCCATATATGGCTTATTTTAATTTTGGTAATTGGCAAGTTATTGGTTCAAGTCCAGAAGTTATGGTGAAAGCGGAAAAAACCCCTGATGGCAAACGCCTTGCAACTGTTAGACCTATTGCTGGTACTCGTCGTCGTGGTAAAACTTACGCAGAAGATAATGCTTTAGCTGAGGAGTTGTTGCAAGATCCGAAGGAAAGAGCAGAACATATTATGTTAGTTGATCTAGGTCGGAATGATTTGGGGCGGGTTTGTCAAGTGGGAACAGTAAAGGTTGATCAGTTAATGGTAATTGAACGTTATTCTCATGTGATGCATATTGTGAGTAATGTAGTGGGAGAATTGGCAGATGATCGAACTGCTTGGGATTTATTGAAAGCTTGTTTTCCTGCGGGAACTGTGAGTGGTGCGCCGAAAATTCGAGCGATGGAAATAATTAATGAATTGGAACCTTGTCGGCGGGGTGTTTATTCTGGAGTTTATGGCTATTATGATTTTGAGGGTCAGTTGAATAGTGCTATTACTATTAGAACTATGGTTGTGAGGCCGAAAAATAATGGAACGCACACTGTAACTGTGCAAGCGGGAGCTGGTTTAGTTGCAGATTCTGTAGCGGAAACAGAGTACGAAGAAACTATTAATAAAGCTAGAGGTTTGTTAGAGGCAATTAGGTGTTTGAATAGTAATTAAATAATTAGTTTTTGTTGATAAAGTTGGTAAGATTAAATTTATTGATATTTTTCCTAAACTGTAATTTTTGGAATTATCAAAAGAATTAAATTTAGTGATATTTTTCCTAAACTGTAATTTTTTGAATTATCAAAAGAAATAAAAATGCAAACCGAGTTTAACTTTTTTCAGCATTGGTATCCCCTTTCTCCTGTTGAAGACCTTGACCCAGAAATTCCTGTTTCTATAACTTTGTTGGGAATGGGTTTAGTAATTTGGAAGCCAAGATATTCTCAGAATTACCAGGTATTTTTAGATGTTTGTCCTCATCGTCTCGCACCTTTAAGCGAGGGTCGTGTGGATGAAAAAACTGGGAATTTAATGTGTAGTTATCATGGTTGGCAATTTAATTCTGAAGGTATCTGTACTGATATTCCCCAAGCTGAAAATCAGGAAATTATAGAAAAAAATCGGCAAAATTTCTGTGTAACTTCGTTGCCAGTACGTCAAGAAAATGATTTACTATGGGTTTGGCCTGATAGGAAAACAGCAGACTTAGCTGCTAGTACACCCCTACCATTATCACCACAAATAGATGCTGAGAAAGGTTTTGTGTGGTCTTCTTATGTTCGCGATCTAGAATATGATTGGGAAACTCTAGTAGAAAATGTCGCAGATCCGAGTCATGTTCCTTTTTCTCATCACGGAGTACAAGGTAATAGAAACAAAGCTAGACCAATAGTTATGGAGATTTTACAATCAACGATCAATGTAATTAAAGTTTCTATTTCGAGAGGTTTACCTACAATAATTACTTTTGAACCACCTTGTCGTTTAGAATATGAAATTAGTATTGGTAAGGATGGCAAAAAAATAGGACTAGTTACTTATTGTTTGCCAGTATCTCCTGGAAAATCTAGAATTGTGGCTCAATTTCCTAGGAACTTTGCGAAAATAATTCATCGGTTGACACCCCGTTGGTGGGACCACATTCAAAATCGCAATTTGGTTCTTGATGGAGATATGGTTTTACTAAATCAGCAAGAGTATTTACTGCAGCAAAAACAATCAAGTAAAAGTTGGAAAACAGCTTATCAATTACCTACAAGTGCAGACCGTTTAGTAATTGAGTTTAGAAATTGGTTTGATAAATATTCTCATGGTCAATTACCTTGGAGTGAAGTTGGAGTTAGTGATTCAAATAATTCTTTAGTAAATAATAATCATGGCTCACTATTAAATCGTTATCAACAACATACTCAGCATTGTAGTAGTTGTCGGCAGGCATTAAAAAATCTAAAAAGGTTACAAATTTTCCTGATAACTTATTTCGTAGTTACTGTTTCTGGAGTTGCTATATTGCCTGATAATTTACGGATTAAAATAGGTTTACCTTTAATAATTACAGCAGTTTTAGGAATGGGAATTTATGCTGGATTGCAATTTTGGTTGATTCCTCAATTTTACTTTGTTGATTATATCCATGCTCGAAAATGAATGAGTTAGAAATTATCTGATTTATGAAAAAAAATTAGCATTTTGTCAAGATATAATTTGCGGATTAAAATAGATTAAATTTTAATAATTATAGCAGTTTTAAAGATTGGGATTTATGTGGGATTAAAATTGTGTTTAATTCCTCAAATTTTACTTTGTTGATTATATCTATGCTTGAAAATGAATGAGTTATAAATCAGATAATTTATGAAAAAAAATTAGCATTTTGTCAAGATATAATTTACGGATTAAAATAGATTAAATTTTAATAATTACAGCAGTTTTAAAGATTGGGATTTATGTGGGATTAAAATTGTGTTTAATTCCTCAA
>JAGGDU010000033.1:46530-53310 GCA_018457135.1 Trichodesmium erythraeum GBRTRLIN201
ATTTTACTTTGTTGATTATATCTATGCTTGAAAATGAATGAGTTAGGAATTATCAGATTTATGAAAAAAAAATTCGATATTTTCATTGCTCAAGCTTTATGAGAGTAAAAAATAATAGTCAGGAAAATTAACCAGGTTTGTAATTTTGATGCATAAGTTTTGTTGCTCTCAAAAGGTAACCACTTAATAACTGGGTGCTTGCCTGAAAAGTATTCAAGAATATGTGATCAGATCAAATCAGATAAAATCAGATAAAATTTGATATCAAAGACAAATACAGCTCCCTGGTGTTCTTTACCTCAAGGAAAAAAAACTGTAAGCATTGACTAGAACTCAGCAATAAGCTCATTTTTTTTGAGTGTGGGAGAAGGATATTTTAACCCTTAGCTCCCAAAGATGATAGCTGAATGCTAAAAGCCGATAAGATAACTATTTAATTATTTGTTAGTTACTTGCTATCAACTGCATTTCAGATACCCAAGTACCATGAAAACCATAAGGTACTCTCTGAGGTAACATTACCCGTGCTACAGGCTCTCCCATAATATCCTGAGCATCTATAACCAATAATTCAGAATGTTTCTCTTTTTCATCATATACAAAGGTTAACAACCAACCATCGTCTTCATCAATAGAACCTATTCTCGGAGCAAAGGTTGTGGCGCCCCCATAACGACCTTCACCAAAGTCATGGGATAGGGATCTACCAGTACTGAAGTCATATTTAATAATTCCATCAAACAATGGTCGCAAGGATGCCATTCTAGAAGTATAACCATAGCGCATTTGCCGACCGACAAACCTATGATTAATACAAGGAAATTCGGAGGGTCTCTTGTCTAACATCCCTTCTCTAACAGCACCGGTTTTGAGATTAAATGCCCATCCATACATGCGGGGAATATTCTCATTGGGGTCTCTAGCAGTACCAGGATACCAATAAGTTGAACTCATGCGACAACCGTATAATATTATTTCATCTTCAAATTCGTAAGCATTGAGAATATGATTCATATAGCAAGGTTGAGCTTCAAACCAGTGAATGTCTTCATTGTTTCCACAGCGAGGTAAAATACCAAAACGACTGGGGACTCCAGTTTCAAACATCCAAGCGGGTAAACCTTGTTTTTCTCTTTCTGGACGGAAGCGTAATGGTAAGTCCATTAAAATTGTATAATTTTTTGTGATGGCAAAATCATGGGGACCACTTGGAACGGGTATATTAATTGGTGTTATCTGTAATAGCTCGCCTCTAGCTGAGATTATACCATATTTTAAATATGGAGCTACATCAAGGGCGTAACCAAAAAATATTAATTCTCCGGTCATGGGGTCAATTTTTGGATGAGCAGTAAAAGCAGAGTCTAAGTAACCATCACACAAATATGGTCCTGTTGTTTCTAGGCTGGGAACTCTAATTTCATAAGGTAAACCTGCTTCCCAAAGGGCTAATAGTTTTCCGTTGTGAAAAGTTAGACCATTATTGGCCACGTTTTTATATGGGCCATAGGGATTATTCATTTGGGGAGGTTCTAATCTGCCGCTCCAGACGGCATAACCTAAGTCTTTTTCTACTTCAAATCCTCCCGTCCTTACATAGCGGTTTCGATATTCTGCTCTACCACCACTAATTCTTACTCCATGTATCATTCCATCGCCATCCATCCAATCATATTTACCTAAAGGGGTAAATTGAGGATTTGGGCCATTTCTAAGATACATTCCTGATAAGTCTCTAGGGAGTTCACCTTTAATTTCTAGGTTGTTAGTGGTTATTTCTTTGCTGACTGGGGCAAAATTACTCATTAAGTAGGGGTTAAATTTTGTTGTTGTAGTCATTAGAAGTCGCTCCTATAGAAAAAAATTAAGCTTCTATTAAAAGCTTATGACCACTTTTCGATTCTGTATAGTCTTGTCAAGATTTACATATAAGGATCCTAAATGATATTAGAGAAAGTCTTGATCATAAAAATGTGGTTAGATTTTGTATAATAAAAAGTTTATCTTTTTTATGATGTCTGATTTATATTCAAAATCATTTAGGGTTAGTTTCGCCTTAAGCTAAAAATTAGAAATAAGTCATAAATAATAAGTCATAAGTCATTAATTATGAGCTAAAAATATTTATGCTAATTTGACTGCTGTTCCTATTGCAGTTATTAATAGCAAGGCACCTTTTTCATCGACATTAATGGTGCCTGTATCTATTTCTATTCCTACAACTGCATTGGCTCCCATGCGTCTAGCACGTTTTTCTAATTCGGCGATCGCTTCTTCTTGGCCCTGTTTAAACAATTCCTCATAACTACCGGTACGACCTCCAATAATGTCTCTAATTCCAGCAAAGAAGTCTCTAAGAGCATTACTACCATAAACTACTTCAGCAGTTACAATTCCTAAATATTCTTCAACTTCAGATCCTTGAATTACATCAGTTGTAGTTATAATCATCTTTGAATTATTACCAGTTAATTTTTTTGAGCTGACCCAACTTTATTTTTTCCTGTAGAAATACTATAGGAACTGAATAAGTTATTACTTTACTAAGTTATCGTAATCCGCTAATAAGTTATAAAAACTCAAAAAATAGAAATAAATTTCCAATCTATTGCTCTTTGGCCCTAAGTCTATGCTCAAGAATTTGTAAGACTTTGGAAAATATCAAAATAGGGTTTCTAGATTAGGGAAAATCAATTAAGACAATTAAATTTCAACAAAATAAGTATTTTTTTCAGAGCCAATACTGCTGTTTAACTTAGGATTAAGTTAATAGATTTTCTGGTCTATTTTTTTGCTTTTAAATTGGTATTATACTACTTTTAAAGGTTGCTAATTTTGGTATATTTATTACTATTAAATAATTCATTTTTACTGATTATTTACATCTTTTTTTTATGGAAATAATTACACTATTTTTGACTATAAAACCCTTTTCATAATATTTTTTAATAGTCTGATACTACTTTGGAAATTAATTACAAGTGTATGAAAAATATTTTTTTTTTACATTTTAAAATCAAAAATAATTAAGGCAGAATAATTATTTTACTGATTTACTTAATAGTAATATCTTGGGTAAATAAAACTTTCAAAATACTTAAATTGATGATTTAAAGTCTTATTGAACTATTTTAAAAATATGAAAATTCTACTTTTGCTAAGATAAAGCCTGTTGAGAATTGATAATAATTCTGGCAAAATGACAATTTTTAAAGTAGTATAACAATGAGGATGTACCGAATGGTGACGAAATAATTTATATGTGACATACTGTCAGGTTGACAAACCTTAATCCCTGAGATATTGATAACTTATAACTCAAATATTGAGTTTTGAAAAATAATTTTAACCTTGTTAAAGGATAGAAATAGGCGATCGCTAATACAGCTCAGTATAGACAAGATTTTCAAGGTAAGTTTTGGTTAATTCTTTGTAGATAATTCATGAACAAGCTGATATGATTAATAACTTATGTAAACATTATTAATGTTAACTTTAGGCTGGCCGTGTACAAACAAAAAATACCAATACTTAATAGTGTAATAGTGGGTCTTATTTTGGCCACTATTCCTTCTATTGCTTACGGAGCTCCTTGTGAACAAATAAGGAAGACAAATGAAACCTCAATTACTTTTCCAAGTTGTGGGGACAAATTATGGGCTCGAGTTGATCAAACTGCGGGTTCAGAACTAGATGAACTACTACGTCAGGGACGAGAATTAGCAGATGAGAAAAAATATCAAGAAGCCATAAGAATATATCAACAGGCAGTACGTTTAGACCCCAAAAATGCTACGATATATTCGGGTATTGCTTACTTGGAAGCAGTGCAAGAAAATTTCCAAGCGGCAGCTCTATTTTACCAACAGGCGATAGCTATAGATCCTCATAATGCAAAGTTTCAATATGGTTTAGGATATGCTATGGCAAAATTGGAAAATTATCAGGCGGCAGTTGAGGCTTATCGCCGTGCTTCTCTCCTAGACCGAAATAATGTTAATACTCATTTAGGTTTGGGTGCTGCATTGTTTCGCCTGGAGAAATATGGTGAGGCAAGGGTTGCATATGAAGTAGCAATTAAATCTAATCCTAAAAATCCTGAAGCTTATGCTGCGATGGGCTTAGTGTTACTTAAGGAAAGACTTTTTCCTGAAGCATTAGTACATTTACGAGAGGCTGAAAAGTTATCTCCTAGAAATGCGGAGATACAAATTAAGTTGGCGACTGCTTTATTAGCGGCTGCAGATACTAAGGGCGCTTTGGTAGCTCTGGAGTTAGCTTCTCGTTTGGAACCTCGAAATGCAGATATTCAGTTTCAAGTTGGGGAAATTTATCAGGCGCAGAATAATACTGAAGGTGCTTTGAGGGCTTATAAAAGAGCTTTTTATGTTGACCGATCGTTGTTGAAAGCTAAGTTTGCTGCTGCGGGGATACTTTTAGAACAGCAGAATTATTTAGAGGCAATAATTATTTATCGGCGAGTTATTCAAGCTGATCCTGAGAATGCAGATGCTCATTATAAAATGGGGTTGGCTCTTCAAGGTAGAGAACGCAAAGGGGAAGCATTAAGAGCTTTTGAAACTGCTTTAAAATTATTTGAGGAACAGGATAATTTTGAGGGTAAGGAAATGGTGGAAAGTATGATGGTGGAGTTGGAAGATTAATTTTAGGCTTTTGTTGTTGCTGACAAAGGTAGTTAATATTTTCCCCGGCTGTTAGGTACTAGGTTTTTGACTGAGCCTTAGCCGCTCGGCGGGTTGACATGTTGGAGCTGCTGCTAGTTTGGCAGTGGTTTGATGCTGGTCGACCGGTCGGTTTTTTGTCTCGGTATGCCTACCCGCGACTAATATATTTTTTGCTGCGTTTTTGTCTGGATAGAATTCTGTTCCGCTACGGGACGATGTTTAGATACACAATGTAGGATGTTTGGACTCACGAGTTGATAAGTCTCAGTTTTCTACTTTTAAACCCACAACAACTGAGGGATGTTGTATGGAAGTTCTGTATGATGTGGGCTCTTAATGGCTAGTTACTTTTAGCTCCTGAATGTATTTTTTTGCTTTTCCTTTTAAAAATGTCGGGATTTTTCTGGGGTTGTTTTTCATAAATAGCTGTTGATAATTTCTGATTTTTAACTATTCTAGAAATGTGCAAGTCTTCTAAAACAGTTGTTTGGTTTTCACGAATTATTTTGCTAGATAATTTGTGTGGAAAGTCTCTCTTTGTATCTTTCAGTTTTCTATGAAGTTTAGCTATTTTTAGTCTGGCTTTTTTATCTTTTTTAGAGTTGTTAGTTTTTTTAGAGAATGAGTTAGTTGGTTTTCGGTGCTTTTTAATTTTTTTTTTAGTGTTTTTGGTGCATCAATTTTTTTTCTATGCACGGAGGTTGCATAACAAAAATTTGTTTGATGTCGGGTAGGGAAATGTTCCTATAGTGGCAAAAGTTTTAATTCCTAAATCTCTACTTACTGAATTATCGGTTTTAGGGAATACTTATGGCAAAATTTCTACTACAAAGTTTAGGAAATATTGATGAGCTGAATTTTTGATTACTGTTTCTGATAATGGAGTAGGGGGTAGTTCTTTTAATGACAAATTTTTCAGCTTTCGTATTTTAGCTAAGTAAATTTTATGGTGACTAATTTTCAATCCACTTTTTGTAAGTCTAGCTGTTGGCTTTGACTTTCTATTCTTAAGTTTAGGAAATTTGATGGGTTGACTTTTTCTGTTGTCTTGAGTTGATGAAAAAAGTTTTGTTCAGCCTGTTTGAAATGGTTGAAAGATTGCTGTAGTGGTATGGCATAAACTTCTGACAACTAAGTTCTTTGTTCAGTTTTTTTGGTCTGAGTAATAAACTGTTTTTGTAGTTCAGTGTTAGTGGGTTTTTTCTTTCCTAGTTTGTATTTTTCCTGACGGCAAGTTTGACTATCATTCCAGATAAGACGGACACAACTAAATAGTTTTGCTAATGGGTGTTTTTATCTCAATGTTGGATATATAGGGTATTTAAATCTGGTTTTCATAGAATGACTTTTGAACTAAAAAGCTGAATAAGATAAGGTGTGAAAAAAAATAAACTAAAAAGTTGCTTTAGAAGGGGGAAGGTTTAAAGTAAATTTTTCGGTAGAAGCCCGAAAGGAAATAGATTATCTGCTGAAGTTGGTGGTTGATGTAAGTATTCTGCTGTTGGTTATTAGTTATTAGTTATTAGTTATTAGCTAGAAGGAAAAGTTAGTTTATAAGAAGGGTTAAAGGTTGGAGAGGAGGTAAATTATCTGCTCAATTTGGTGGTTGATTATTTTGATGCATCTTTTGGCGCGGTATTACTTAGGAAAATGTTTTGAGCTGACTGTTAAAGTGCTGGATTTTTTCAAGTAATTAGCCTGCTTTGGTTAAAATAATTCCGGCTGTTTTTGTTAGTTTGGTGTAGTTAGTTTTTAGCTGTTAGTTGAAGAGCGATCGCTTATAATTTAGTTTTTTTTCTTTTTTAGGGCTGCCTTTTTCTATTTTATTATGTAAAATATGAGAAAAATTATTTTATCCAGTTATGACTTATTCTGAAACAAGCGAGCAGTACTATATATCAGAGGATGTAAAAAAAAGAATACAAGAAGCTAAATATCAAAAGCTTAAGTGGTTATATTTAAGCGGGTGTAAATTAACTGAAGTTCCTGGTGATGTTTGGGAATTAGAGCAGTTAGAAGTATTAGATTTAGGCAGCAATGAATTAACAAGTCTGCCGGAATCAATTGGCAAACTCTCCAATTTAACTTCGCTTTA
>JAGGDU010000034.1 GCA_018457135.1 Trichodesmium erythraeum GBRTRLIN201
ATCTGTTATTCTTACTATTATATCTGTTGCGACCAATATGGGATTGCTATATATTAGAATATCACATAAAATTACTGAGGGTAATTTTTTTATAAGTGCTTATTTCTGCCTAAAATGTTTAATTACTATATATGCTTGGTATTCCTGTATGATCAAATTACGGTGAAGCCATTGCCTGATTATAATGATTAATAAAATATTCTCATAGCACCCAAGTAATTTTCGCGCCTTCTGAGAATAAAGATCAAGTTTTCCTAACATTGTGCGATAAATTATTTGAAGTCAAAGTATTGTTTAATCTTTCACTTGTAGGTAGTTAAACCAGTTTCTTTAGCTATTCCTATAATACTTTCAGTCTTTATAGCTAATAGTTTTTTAGAAGAACTTTGTATTTTCCAGTTTTAATTTATAAAGTACTAATATAACTTTGAATTTTTATACATATTTTTCAGAAGAGACAGCTTACGAAAAGTCATAATTTTACTATGTAATAAAATGTACGATAAACCCTGCCAAAATCACACCAATAATTATAGCAATAAATTCAGTAATAACATACAGCGCTTTCTGTTATTATGAGGTACTCTAATTCGGTCAATATGCTTGCACTACATGATTTTGACAAAATACATATACATAATTTGCCCAAAATCTGTTGTAACAGCAAAAAAAGATTAATGTTATTTTTATCATATGATTGATTTGTTCCCAAGCACCATATCCTATCCGTGGCATTTACGAAATTTTGTCGAGACAGTTTGCCAAGGTTGTAGCTTCTGGGGCAAAGAACGCCAATGAAAACTAGAGTAAAGAATATAGAATATACTATTGATTAGCATTTGGTTTTGGCCCTCATTGAGAGAGGTTTTTTTAGTAGAGGTTCGAGTAGTTCTCACTGGCGAGGGCTTAGAGCCCTGGCTAAAGATTTTCAAGAAATTTATGTGACAATTATCATGATTTTTTCTACTTTCCTACCTTGAATACTTTTTGATAGCTATCTTTAGCTTTTTTTTTACAAATAGTCTCTAAGAAACACAACTTTTTAATGATTTTTTTATTCTATTAGGATACTCTTTTATTTCTTTATACTTTAGTACATATTCTAATTGAGGATATAAATCTGGAAATGTTTTATTCATCATATATATAAGGAGAATCAAAAATATTTTCTAGCCTATGAAAAGTAGGTGCTATAAAGATAAGTTTTGTGTATAGATAGTCGATAGTATAAGCCCCAATTTTATAGTTTTACCCAAAAACTTTCGGACAATTTTTGAAGGCACTATCGACACAATTTGAAACTTTCTCAAATTCCTTTAATCTTTGTTTTATCTATATCTTTAAAACTGCCCACTAGTTTTCAATTTTGTTTAATTTTAGGGAAGAAGGTAGCAGATACCAAGCTTCACAAACTGCTTCCTCTAACATTTTTTTATTTTCTCCCCTTTCTGAAAGGTATGAGATAAAACTACAGCCAAAACTCAAATAAATAACGATTATATTAACCTTCAAAGGTTTAAGGTCCAAATAACTTTTTCTCTCTTGAGGTCCCAATTTTACCTGAAGGGGTCATAGGTAGGACTAAAAAGTTGACATAACATGGTTTGTAGCTTTTATACCTCTCTGATAATTGAGCCGTTTTTTGAGGGTAATTGGCTATCAATTCCTCTGCTTCTTCTACAAACATAAACAAGGAATTTAACTAAAATTGACCTTTATTTACTATAGGAAAATGGCTATTTCGTCGATATTTTCTTCCTTTTTAAGTTAGACAATTTACATAATTTCCTACTCCTTTTTCACAAGTTCTTTTTCCAAAAATTAAGTATTAACAATAAGCTAAAGTCATCAATAATGTGATGGAAATTAATCCTTCACCTTTGACTTGAATCTTTTTCCAATTATACCCTAATTTCTTAAAATGCTAAAACATTTATTCAATACATATCCGTATTTTTTTCATAAGCATTTATTGTTATTTCTAAATCACATGAATTTGTTAATATAAATTATGCCTTTCCTGTCATATTTTCTCTATATTTTTATTGTATTTTTTTTGCAATATTTATCAGCATAAAAAACTTGAAGTTCTTAATATTGTTTCATTCAAAATATAAAGATATTCTCGGCTTTATTCCTAATTCTATTAGAGCTATCTACAGTTATTTTGATATTTTTATATACAAGCTTTTTTTCAAGATAAAACAAAAATATGTCTTTTATTGAATTTTAAATATTTAGATAGTTTCATACTACAAAATTATTTATCTCTTAAAACTACTTTTTGGAAATCAGAAAATAAAGCTAAAACTTTAGATAAAGATTCTTGCTGTCTCCTAAAATTACTATTCCTTTTTTTTCTCCAGGGCAAGCTCATCTAAAATTTTATTGACAAATCAATATTTTGATTATCTGCTTGCAATACAATCTTTTCAAGAAATTATAAATATCACATAATTTTCATCTTATCGGTTTTTGCCACCTAATAATTGGAATATATTTTCGTTACTAAATTAATCTCAAAATCTGTTAGGCTCATAGACTCATAAAAAATACTATTTTTCAATGATTGTTAAGATGAGCTGAACTTCCTTTTTTGTCAAAATTAGTAATGTAAATTTATATGCTATGACGGTTATAAAATGGGCTTATAAATCATGAATTTACTAATTAAATTGATTTATATCTATCGCAATTGTTAGAATTTTCCTAGCTTCAAAGTTTGATTGAATTTAATCTTTTAAAATTGGAAACTATAGAGTTTTAAATTTTAGTATTTTTAATGGTAAAACCTTTCATAGCACGACAACTAAAATTGAAAATCATAGAATTTAAAATCTTAGTATTTTTAATTATAAAAACCTTTGCATAGCACGATAACGACTCTAAAAATTTATATGTTTTCCATTTAATTTGCCAGACTTTATCAACTTATTTATCGGTATTCTTTAATTATAGCAATCAAAACTTTTAACATTAACCAAAAATTGAATTTTAATTTATTTTTTTAAATGTTTATTATATAAATAATCTAGTTTATTAATTATTATTAAATAAGTCTTATTTAGAATATATAGGCTCATCTTTTTTGATCATATTTTAGTTGTGCTATTTGATATTGAAGGCTTTTTCAATTTTTTTTCACCTCCCAGAAATTTAACTTCTTCTCTCTCTTTTTTTTCCTAATTTTAAGGTATAAATTTTCTCCCTTTTATGACTATACCTATCAGAATAATTGTTTCAATTATAAAGTGGTTATTCATAAACATAAAAAAAGTTTATTTTTCTCTAATTTTGATATTTTCCCCTAAATTTTTGTCTTTTTTATTTGTCTATTTATTCATATCCATAATTTTTTTTACGCATAATTCCTATTTTTCGACAGAAATAGCTAATATTTTTTTGAGTAATATTATCTCCCCATAGTTTTGCCATTTGCTGTTGATTTTTGTCTTTATTTTCTATGATAAATTGTTTAGTTTTTCTTCGTCTTTAAGTCTTTGTGGTCTTCTTTTCTTGGTAATTGCTTGATCATCCCCTACCTCTTCTTCTTTACTTAACCATAAATCTGTATTATGGCTAATATTTAGCATTTGAGACTCATGTTGCTTTTTTTGTCTTCTTTTTACTGCTTTAATTGCTTTGCTTCAGAGATAATAGTCATGAGATACTGGCTAGGCATACTCATAAAATAAATTTTTAAGGTTTTATCTATGATAGTTAATGTCTTAATTTTAATGCGTAAAACTATATATAGCAGCCGCCACAACTGTTAAGATACTTTCTTGTTGGCAGTTGCCTTTTTTCTGTTGCCTTTTAATCAAAATACGATGTCCTAATTAATATGTCCCTTACTATATATTTCTACAGTAAAACTTGGGATGAACGCTCTCCTTTGCTACTGAGAACAAACTTGATCTCGGTTACAGAAAAATGCTGATATTGTGTATCACTTTGCAGGGTTTTGCCTATCTACTGCAGTACTCTATAAAGCTTAAAGTCTTGGCAAAATCTAATAGACATCTCTAAAATAGAAAATAAGGTAAAATTATCAAAACCATTTATGTATACAGTCTCCCAAATGAATCCAACTTTAGAATATATTTATAATCATCCAAAATAAACAAAAAGAATTATTGGTATTACTTATGAACAGCTAATAAAATTAATAGAAAATGCCCCAAGAATAGAATCATAAAAAAGTCGGCGATCGCGAAAACAGAAAAAAGATTAATTAAAGCAGGTGGAGTCAGAAAAAAGAATTTAACAAAGGAAGAATAAATAATTTTAACATGATTTTATTTACATCAAATACCAAGTTTTCAAACATTAGGAATTAACTTTGGTATAAGTGAATCAAGTGCTAATAATATTTTTCATTACTGGATAGATATTCTCAGATAATTACTGCCAGCAAGTTTATTATAACAAGTAAAAAAAAAGAAAATGAATTGGAATGGGTAAAGGAGATATTAACAGAA
>JAGGDU010000035.1:0-47671 GCA_018457135.1 Trichodesmium erythraeum GBRTRLIN201
CAAATATTTTTTTAAAAGCAAAGTCGGTTTTAGGGCTAATAAATTTCATAGTTATCTATTATTTTGCTGAACTAGTATAATTTATTTTACACTATTTCATTATAATTAAAAAGCGATCGCTTAGGATTTAATTGGGATTTGGAATTGGTAAAAGAGATATTAACAGAATTAGAATTAATTTTAGATATTACAGAACAAGGTAGAGAAAGACCAAGTGAATATAAAAACCAAGAAAAATATCAAATATGAAAAAAGAAAAATCATACTTTTAAAAATCAAATAATAACGACACCAAAAAGAACAGAAATAGTGGATATAATAGTAGGGAAAAAAGATCCAGGAAGTGATGTAAAAATATTCAGAAAACAACCGGATAAACTTGATAAAAAACAAAAATTTTAAGGAGATAAAGCTGATGAAAGAGTAGAAATAACTACTACACCAAAAAAGAAACCAAGAAAAAAATAAATGCTACCAGAAATCAAAGAATAAAATCAAGAAAAAGCCAAAAAAAGAATATTTGTAGAATATGTAATAAGATTAATTAAAATATTTTTACTTCCTAGAGAAAGATTCAGATTAAAATATAATAATTATCCAAAAGTAATTTTAAAAATATGTGGTTTAGTGCGACTAATAATTAGCTAATGTATATTAGTAAAAATCATCAAAAACTGAGATAAAAACAATAAATCAAAATCTAATAAATATTTGAATTAGTAAAACGAAGTATCTCTGATAACCATAAAACTGTACAAATTAACTATCTTCAAGGTGAGCGATCGCTCCACTAAAAATAGTTAGTATAAGCTTGAGTATTTTTGGAGACGTCTATTAGAGAAAACCAAACTATTGTAGTTGAGAATTTAGCCGCAGGTAACATGGTCAAAAACCATAAATTAGCTAGAGCAATAAGTGATGCTAATTTGGGAGAATGAGTCAGACAATTAAAATACAAAGCTGAATGGTATCGTCGTACATTAATAAAAATTGACAGATATTTTCTTAGTTCCGTCGCGTTGCTCTAACTGTAGTTATGTAGTAGAAAAATTACCTTTAAATATTAGAGAATGAGATTATTCTGAATGCGCTAGTCACCATGACAGGCAGATAAACTGCCATTTTCAACATTTTGGCTACCCGGCAGGCAGTGTTAGTCTGGGCCGCCGTCTTTATCCCTGAAGACAGTAAATTTCGGAGGGCAAGCGCTATGAAGCAGAAAGTCCCTAACAACAATGCTAGGACATCCCGCCCTGCCTTGAGTATAGAAGTGTCTGGAGGATGTCAACAGAAGAAGTAACTATTAATTATTGTAGACTTTCCATGACCAGGCTAGCCCTTGATAAGAGTTCTAAGGGGGAAATGACAGGATGGAAATAACAATAATATAGGGCTATTGATTTTTTCGAGGTATTGTGACCTCCAGGATATTCTTCAACTCTGCTAATTATCGAGTCTCTTTCTCTAATGAGGGTGGAGCTTCCTGGGAATTTGGGATCGATGAATTATTCTACTTGCAAAAATTGTCTGAGGTGTTAGCGGAGGATGGTGGCGGTAGCAACATTGCCTATTTTAGGTTTTGCTCTTTTACTGGTATAGCCCTACTGTTCCTCTAAAATGTTTGTTAGGCAGCTCATTGGTAGTTTACGATTTTTCCATCCAGGTTGCTCTGGTTCAGCCATAAAAATTATCTATGTTTCCCCCATGTTTAATTTTTCTCCATGAAAGTTGTTTATTGGTCTTCAAAAATACAATTGACTTTGAGTATTTTGTTTTTTGTTGCTTCTATTCTAATTAGTTTCCACTGGTTCAAGAAAGCATTTTTTTGAAATTGTTATTTATTAGTAACAGAGTGACTATTTTCTGCTTTTTTAGTGATGTAGAAAAATAATTTTTGACGGTAAATTTGCCGTAAGTTTATATTATAAATAATTTTCAGTTTGTAGTCAATTATATTTAGTATTTCTTAGGTTGATGACCATTGCTTGTTCCCTATTCCTGAAATAAGAAAGTTTTTTTTAGCTAAGATGAAAGGGATTTTTTTCGGCATAGTTAATTTTTTGAGTAGATTTATATTTAAGTTTTTATGGGTAATAAGGGTATGATTGCTGGGGAATTAGTTTATTTGTTATTAGAGACCTCTCATTTTTTTTGAAGTATGTGTAATTTATGAGGGAAGTATTTTTAATGACATTTCTGAATAAATAGAAGATGAAATATAGCAATATTTGGCTAGTTTAAATGGTTTTATTAAGTAATGAAAGTTTTTTATAAGGTGGGTTTAATCATTAGTTTAGAAAAAATAGATAAACTTAGTTTACTTAAGAAAATAGGTGGCGCGATCGCTCTTGATGAATTGTATAAATAAACTGGTTTTTCTTAATTTTAATATCTGGCTTTATTGTTTTTTAATGTGGTAAAATTAATGGTAAAAAAAATGTTTAAAAAAAAGTGTTTGCTAATAGTATTACTGATGTGGAGGGCATTGTTATTAGTACCGAAGTTATTAATGAAGTTGGTTCCATTCTGAAGCGAAATGTGTTTCAATAGACTTGAAGATTAGTTGGTTATATAGTATTAAGGGTAAGTTTAAGATGTTTAAGGTGGATTTCTGGTGGGGTTGCTATGGGTAATGAGGTTATGAGTGCTGGACAATTGTTGAAGCAGGCTAATCAGTTGAAGAGGGCTGGGAGGTTGGATGAGGCGATCGCTCTTTATTATCAGGTGATTGAAATTAATCCTAATTTTGCTTGGGCATATAATAATTTAGGAGATGCTTTAGTTAAACAGGGTAATTTAGACGAGGCTGTTGCTTACTACTTTGAAAGCTTAAAACTGAATCCAAATTCAGCTTGGTTACTTTATGGCTTAGGGGAAGCTTTAGCCAAACAGGGAAATTTAGAAGCTGCTATTGAATACCTGCAAAAAGCTATTAAAACTAAACCTGATTTTTATAAATTTTACAGTTGTTTGGGATTTATTTTAGCTGCTAACAATAATTTGAACGAGGCTGTTGTTAATATTTATAAGTCACTTAGATTAAATAAAAATTGTTGGTGGAGTCATTACTTTTTATCACAATTATTAATAGAAAAAGGAGATTTGCATGAAGCATTTTACAACTATGCTAAAGCCATTGAACTTAATCCTATAGCTGAAAAAAAATCATTGATTCATAAAAATAAAAGTAGTTTTATTTCATTATTAGAAAAAACAGATGTTAAGATAAGCTTATTAGAAGAAATCAAAAACTTAAAAATCCACAAAATACTACTGACCACCCATAATTTCAAAATCTACTCCGGCTCTGAGTTGGTGACGTTGTATTTAGCTCAAGTCTTTGCTGATATAGGTTTAGATGTAACAATTGTCTCTTTCGTGACAGGAGAACCTATGATTTCTACAGCTGCTTCAAACAATATAGAAATCATTAATGTTATCCAGAATCCCATGAAAATAAAGCAAAGAAAGTTTGATTTAGCATGGTGTCACCACTTTCCTGTTATTGACTATTGTGTAAATGATTTGGAAGTAAATGCTAAATTTATGGTTTATAGCAGTCTCTCAGCTTACGAACCTCTCGAAAAAATGACTTACTTAGAAACATCAGATGTAGTTCTTTTCAATTCTAAAGAAAATCAACACATTCAAGCTTATAGTCTTGATGAAAAGTATCAGCAAAAGATATTCGTTTTCAATAATTCACTACCAGAAAACTGGTTTTTAAGCCTAAAACAGTCTGTACCTGGCAATAAAGGAAAGCATTTGCTACCTAAAAACATAGCAGTGATATCTAATCATATTCCACCCGAAATTAAAAAGCTACCTGACTTACTTAATGATTGTAACATAAAAGTTAAGTTCATAGGATTAGAAACTAAACAGGAGCTAGTTACACCAAAGTTAATAGATACTTATGATGCAGTGATTACAATAGGTCATACAGTTCAAAAAGCTATGAGTAGAAAAATACCCGTTTACTGCTATGATAGATTTGGCGGACCTGGCTGGATTACGAAGGGTAACTTAATTGATGCTGAATACTTTAACTTTTCTGGTAGATGCTGCAATAGAAAGCTAAATACTGAAAGTATAAAGGATGAAATTATTCAAGGGTATAAAACAGCTATTGAAAGCTTAAACTATCTTTTCTATTACTCTGAATTTCTGTATTCAACAGAAGCAAATGTATTAGCTGTACTTCAAAAACTCAAATTATCAGATACTACTTTTGTAGAAAAACTAAACTATCACTCCTTAGAAAGCTACCAAATTAGAAAAACAAGTCAGTTGTACATAAATACTAAATTTCATGTTGGAAGTAAAATATCAATAGTTTACCTTAAGGATGGGTTGAAGAAATTCGATAGTTCAGGCTCTCAAATAAACCTGAAAACGAATGATAATGCCAATGTAGAAACGACTAACTACAAACCAAAAGTAGAAGTATTAAGTGTAGCCAAGTTTTTTGAATACGATCCGTCTCTACTATGGGGGTTTAACATTGAATATCCAGTAGAGTCAGACATAAAGTATGAATACAAGATTCCTTTATCTGGATGGGTTCTGGGAAAAGCATCTACTATTATTGCTATTGATGTCATAATTGACGATACTTTAGTTAAGCAGATTCCCCTCGATCAGCATCGTCCAGATGTTGCTGAAGCATACCCTGACAACCCTTCTGCTACAAATTGTGGATTTATGACAGAAGTTAATGTCGATGGAATGCCTGTAGAAGCAGAATTATCGATAGAAGCTGTATTTTCAGATGATAACCGCTTGCCCCTGGGAATTGTCAAATACAAGAAAATACTACCATCATCTTAGTCATACTAACTTCCTACTTACTAAAACCTCTATATACTCAGCTCTAATACCCAGGAAAGTATTGTCTATGTCAACAATTGTGGTATATAAACCGCTATTTTTAAGAATAAAATCGCAAATGTCATAGCCCCAATCCCTGGTTAGTAGAGAACCTTCTGCACTGACTGGATTGCCGTGATATTGTGCTTCGCATAAATAATTTATTTTACCATTAGCTTCTAACATAGCACGAATGCTGGAAGGATTTTCCTTGTTTACTATTGGTACAGTAAATATGTGTGCTCCCCCGGGTTTCAAAGTTCGAGCAATTTCCGAAAAAGCTTTTTCAGGATTAAAAATATGCTCCATCACATCTTGAGAAATAACAAGATCGAAACTTTCATCGGCAAATGTTTGATTTTCCAAATCTTCATTTCTCCACCCGTTACTATTAGTTTCACCGAAAGGAAGTCCAGGCAAGTATTGACTTGCGAAATATTTGGCGCAGTATTTTTTCAGTTTGACGCTCGCCCCTCTATTTCCCGGTGAAGACTCATGTATAGAAAGTTTTTTCCATTTTGGGTAAAACTTTTCTATAACATACATCAATGCTCTTTCTCTAGGAATCGATCCGCAATTGCTACATTTATACCAATCTCTTAACCAAGCTTGTTCAGAAGAAAATACTACTTCTCGATCGCAGGTATAGCAATATCCTTGATTTTTGATGACTTCTTTCACGTTAGTTTTCTCTAATAATTTTTAACTTAAGATTTTATGCCTAGCTAATTTTTGCGTTGCCTTATTTTTGACTGAAAGAAAGGACGTGTTTTAAATTATTAGCTTTTAGGAAAGACAAGTATCTTTTGTACAAATAGCTATAGGATTTATGAAGTCGTGAAAAATCAGCTAAATCATATAACTTTTCAATACTAATATCCTCCATTTTTTGAACGTCTTGGACTAAAACATGAGGCATTCCTAGTAGTTCCGACAATTCTCTTGTTCTAGAATCATGGGCAATAACTGTAGCTGGTATTCCGTTTTGTAGAGCTATTAAATTTCCGTGAAATCTGGTTCCACAAACAAAGTCATATTTTCTTATCTGAGCTTCCCAACTTGGAACATCAAAAAAAACTTTGCTTCTTTGTGCAAAAAAACTCTTTACCTTTTCACCGTTTAAATCTTTGTAATGTGCAAGTATAGGATAAAAAATAGATTTTTCATCTGTATCCATATCTGCAGGCGATTTTCTAGCGAGAATCGCTTCTTCCCGTTCATCTTGTGCAATAAAATCAGAATCATGGTTCATAGCATCCTTTAACAATCCGATTTCTGCTAGTCTCATTTTCTCCGGAGCTGCAGAATGAGCCGTAACTCTACGAGAGCTATTGATTGCAATTTTTTTGATGTCTGAAAAGGGTTTTTTCTTGATTATTAACTCTGGAGAGCAACTCAAATAAAATGACGGACATCCTATAACTTCAACATTATAAATTCCTAGATAAGCAAGAACTTGAGCTGTATAATAACCTCTAACACCAAGAGAAGTAGACCTTTCTGCTATTATTTTGACGAAACGAATAGTTCCCTCTTGAAGTTTTATCTTAGTAATGTCATAATTATTTGACTGAGCACCAAGCCCTATCACGACGCATGGCAATTGAATTTTTTCCAAAAAATCAGCCATAAAGCCCAGATCAAAACCTGTATGTAAGAAATTGGCTGCTGCTATTACTACACAATAACATTCATCTTCTATTTTTTTGGGATCGGAGATTTGCTTCATGGTAACACATTCCCCATCCAAGTGTTGGGTAACAGAATAACCTATGAGCAGATTTCCTGTATTTCTGCCACTTCTCTCAATCAAAAACTTGGTAGAATCCTCTGGAGTTTGAGGAACTACTGGGGGGGCTCCGTAAAGAAATATTTTTTTCATTGGTTTAAAGTAGAACTAATTATAAGTCTTTTCAATAAATTCTCTTTGCCACTGCCAACATCTGCGGATAAAAGACAGAAGAATTTTGTCTTTTTGTTCTTCAGGCAAATTTAACAAACCACAAATATAACTCAAAACTTGCTCTCCCTCGGTCCATTCTAAAGTACCCGCGCTCTTAACTCTAGCATTAGAGGTATTTTGCCGCCAATAATTTAAACATTCTGACACAAATCCAACATCAGAGCAAGACAAAATTTTCATCCATTGTAGCCAATCTCCACACAATCTAAAAGATTTCTCAATAACACCGCCACATTTTTTCAATGCACTTCTACGAATTAAAACCGCACTAGCATTAGGAATCGTATTTTTGTAAATCAGAAATCTAACTATCTCATCCCTCCCATCATTAATAAAACTTTGAGACCAGCGCTGACTATCTAAATCATTAGTCCAACAACTAGCATCTCCAGAAACAACATCTTGACTATCAACTAACCAAGATTGGGAATATGCTAATCCAACTTCTGGATGCTCGTCCATAACAGTTACTAACTGCTTCAGAAAATCAGGAGAGGCAAAATCATCAGATTCAGCAATCCAAATATACTCACCACGAGCCAAAGATACCCCTTTTTCCCACTGACGGAAAACTGAGCCACTATTAGATTCGTTAGGAACAAAAATAGTATTAGGTTTTTCTTCCTTATAAGAAGCCAAAATGTCTCTACTATTATCGCTAGAGCAGTCATCTAGTAAAATTACTTCAAAATCAGTATAAGTCTGACTATAAACTGAATCTAAACGTTTACGGAGATAGGGAGCATGATTATAGTTAGGAACTATGACTGAAACTCTAGGTACAAAATCCTTAAAAGTTACAGTCGTTTCACTCGACTTATGAACTAAAGATTGAATTAATTGTAATATTTTCGGTGCAGAAACAGTTTCGTTATAAAGTTCATTAACCTTTCGATAAGCATTTTCTCCCATTTCTTTCCTAAGACTGGTATTATTGTAAAGTATAGCTATTTTTTCCGCCATTACTTCCAAATTTAAGTAAGGAGCAAGTAACCCTGCCTCTGACTCAACAAACTCAGTTGCTCCACCAGAACCATCAAACCCTACCACTGGAAGTTTACAAACCCCTGCTTCCATCATTACCAAAGGAAAAGGATCTTCCCGAGAAAGAAGTAAGAAAACATCGGCACAACTCATATAATTCAGAGGAGATTTCTGATACCCTGTAAAAATAATATTGTTTTCCAACTCAGCCTTTTCGACTGTATATTCAATTTCTAGCTGAGAAAGTTGGCTGTCCCAGTTACCAACCCAGATACAAACAAACTTTTTTTCTGGGGATAATTTTTTTTTCAAAATAACTAGCAAAGGAACTATTAAATCCCCTCCTTTTCGCCAATCTAAAGTTCCACAACAAGCAATAACAAAAGTATCTTCTGAAATACTTAACTCTTTCCTCATTTGTTGGGGAGTTTTTACTTGAGAAATAAGTAGTTTCTCAGAAGGAATAAACCCATGAATAACATCAACTTTTTTAGGAGAAACAAGACAGTAATTAACTAAACTTTCTTGAACGGCATTAGAACAAGCAATCCAACGAGGATCATACTTCAATAAACGATTAAAGTTATCCATACCTAGCCTATTACTAATCCAAAATTTTAATTCGTGAACATGAACAATAATAGGACTAGGAATTTTTCTGATAGAATCTAGCAACGCTCCTAAAACACAGGTATTAACATAAATTAAAGAGTAAAAACCAGAGCGAATAGCAGCAATATTTTCAGGAAGTCCACTATTTGAATCAATAAAATGGACTTCGCCACATTTTTTTACCCGCTCTAAAACAAAGTTTCCTTGCTCTCCATAATTACCAATATCCGAGCGTGAAATATCGATCAGCACTTCTTTAGACATAGTAGGTTCATGTTGACCTATCCATTCTAAAAGCCTAACTAAAAATAGCTGTGCCCCCGCTGAAGTAATATCATGGAGAATGAATAAAACTGGCTTGACACTTCCCTGTAAGCTTGGTGTATTTTTTGGTTTTTGGGCTAGTTTTTCATTTACCCATAGTTCCCAATCTTTTAATTCTAAGTTCATTAAAATTACCTCACACCCAGAAAATTATACGATTGTCAATAATTAATTTTAGAGCAACTAATTTATTTATAACTTCACTCAAGAAGTCAGATAAAAATGTTAGTATAAAGCTGTTTCTTTTCATGGCTACAACTATTACTTTTTAGTACATAAGTTAGTTATTGGTTAAATTTTCCAAATCTTCCAAAATTTTAGCAGAAGTTTTATTCATAGTAGGAAAGCTATTTCTCAAGTAATCAAAAAAACTTTTTTTGACGATGGTTAATCTTCCCAGTAATTCCTTAGCTTCTTCACCTAGTTCAATTCTCAGTATTAAAGTTAATTCATCCTCAAAAAACGGCAACGATTTGAAAGGAATTACACTTTGAAAAGCGTTGTATTGGCGCTGAAATTTTGGATAACATTTGTTAATATCTAAGCGGTTTGTATTTACATATATTTCTTCAATTAATCTATCTTCACAAGTTACTTTTATTATTAAATTATCTTTGTAATTTTTAGCTACTATCCAACCTTGAAAAGCAATTGAATCCATCAACTCACTAAACTGCTTAGGCCATTCTAGATTCCAAATAATAGTTTCAGGATGAAAAATTTCTAACGAATCAAGCCAAACTTTTTCCCGATCTCCTATTAAAGCTGTTAGTTCATTTAGAGCGGGATTTTCAGAAGCAATTTTCTTAGCTAAATCTAACAGACAGCCATCGAGTTCCTCAAAATTGTCAATAGGAGAGTAACTTAACAAATCAAGGGCTGTTTGTATACTGTGCTGACCTAGTAAAACTCTTTGGGTTGCCTCAAGATATGCGCACCCATATTTTTTATCTGGCTCTAGGTATGCACCTTCTGCCCACTCATTCCAGGCGTTAATAAAAACAATATTTTCACTGTCGCCATAATTTTTTAAAGCTTTTTCAGTAGTTCCCCTCAACCAAAATTCATAATCCTCTGGTTCTGAATTTAACCAAACAGTAGCATTTTGTTGACGTCGTGCAGTATTGTCCCAGGAAGTCATCACAGAAAGAAAAACTTGATAGTCTGGGAGCTTTTCTTGTATTGTATTGATTGCTGTCTGCTTATAGTCATAAACAAAACCAGAAAAGCTGTTATTACCTACCAACTGGGATGCAGAGAGAGGAACAGCAGAAACACTATTTGGAGGAAACTGTACTCCTGAATCACAACCTAATGCAACAGGATTTTCTAAACCAAAGCCTAGTACCCCTGCAATATGTACCTCTCCAATACCACATTCTCGAAAAACTTGCCTCCAGATTGAAACAGCTTTTTTTGGTTTTGGTAAATGACCAATTCTGTAAATTAAAACTAGGGGGCGGCCTTGAACGCAAATATATCGACGATCGCTTAAGTATGGAATCAAACTCTCAGCAAAATGCTTGTAACTCTCATCAGAGTAATCTTGAGCTATTAAAATTTCTCGATCTAAACCATCCCATCTTCGAGTCCAGTTTTCATTAGCCCAACAGATGCAAAAGGGAAAATCGGGCTTTTTGTTATTAAGCATATCGTCTAAAGGACGCTCTAACAAACGCTTGCCATTAAACCAATAGTAGTAGTAGCAAAAGCCATATATCCCGTATTTCCTAGCTAGCTTTGCCTGAGCTTCTCTCACCTCCCCTAAACGTAAATCATAGAAACCTAAATCTGCTGGTAAACGAGGTTGATAGTGTCCTTCAAACAAAGGTTGAGCTTTAGTCACATTAGTCCATTCTGTAAAACCTTTACCCCACCACTTATCATTTTCTCGTATTGGGTGGTACTGCGGAAGATAAAAGGCAATCAGACGAACTTCTGGATTTTGATTATTTGCTGTCAAATCCGATCCAGCTTTGGAAATGTTTTTGGCTTGCATCTCATCTTTCTGAATCTCCTTTTGCTGCCAGTGTATTGCTTTTCGTTGGGATGTTTGAGCACATAACAGTTGTTCAAGTCTAAACTTAGTCTCAGACAAACCAGGTTCAATCTCTAACGCTCTCCGATAAACCTCAACCGCCTCATCCCTCTCTCCCAACTCCCCCAAAACATCCCCCAAATGCTGCCGAACCACAGCAGACCCGGGATGCAACTCCGCCGCCTTCCGCAACTCAATCTCCGCCTCACCCCATCTACCCAACCGCATCAAAGCATACCCCAACTGATGCCTAACAACAGCCGACTTCTGATTAACCTCCAACACCAACCGATACTGAACAACAGCCTCCTCCCACCGGCCCAACTGCCCCAAAGCAAAACCCAAATGATGCCTCACCTCAGCCCCCGCAAAACCCAAGCCAACTGCTCGCTCATACTCAACAACAGCCTCCTCCCACCGTTCCAACTGCCCCAACGCTTTACCCAAACCAAGCCATAGCTCACCATGCTCCTCAAACAGAACTGCCCCCTGACGATATAACTCCACCGCCTCCGACCATCGTCCCAACTTACCCAAAGCCCCTGCCCAACCCAGATAACACTCAACCCTACCCGGATTAACCTTCCCACTCCGGCCATAAAAATCCACCGCCTCTGACCATTGTCCAAGGCCCGACTTAGCCTCTGCCAAATAAAAATCAGCCTCTGCCTGTAGGAACCTCTGATTTAATATCCCTTCCTTTCCTTCCCACATCCCCACAGCCTGATGAATACAGTCTACCGCCTCTGACCATTGTCCTAACTTCACTAACCCACTTCCTAAACCCAGATGAAACTCAGGCACATCCTTTTTCAACTCGACCGCTTGACGTAAATAACCTACCCCTTCCTGAAACTTACCTTGCTGCCCCAATACTACCCCCAACTTGTAGAGGTACCATGCAGATTCCGGACTCTTGGCCACAGCCTGACGAAAAGCAGCGATCGCCTCATCTATCCGCCCCAATTTCTCGAAAGCATGGCCCATATTTTGATAGGACCAGGCAAACTGGGGATTTAACTCAATGGCCTTTTCATAAGAAGCGATCGCCTCCTCTAATTTTCCCTCCCGTAAAAGTTTATTTCCTATAGCAAAAGCAGTAAGAGTCATATGATTTTTCGGTTTTGATTTATCAATATAGTATTTAAAGACTTAGCCCTTATAAGTCCATCAGGAAAGTATTGGTTTGAGATTACTATCTTGACAGACATAAGAATTAAAATTCAAAATTAAGTCAAAAGTCAAAGGTAAGAAGTAATAATCTAAAAGATAAGAATTTAAAAGTTAAAAGTCAACCCTCCCCTTTATCTCCCTAACGGTAAAAGTCACCCATTAATAATAAAGTTATAGTGGTCAATAGAAATCAACGATTTAGTTAAGTATTTATACTTATTTTTAGATATTTTTCTTAACATCGGCGATGTTTAGCTACTTAGGATATTATACTCATTCCAAGTACTTATCTCTATGTATTTTACTTAGACTTACTAACAACCTATTTGTTCCCTTTGAGGACAAACTAGCAGAACCAGAAATTAAAATTAAGTCAAAAATCAAAAATTAAAACTAATAAATTAAAACTAATAAGTAAGAAATTAAAAGTTAAAAATTAATAGATTTATAGCTAATTTTTTGGGTGAGCATAAATATCTTGACTCAACAAAAAAAAGGAATTAATTTTTCCGAAAAAAACCGAATATTAATTTGATTATTTTAGAAAAATTTTCGTACTAGCATCCTGATATTTATAGTTATTTTTAATTACATAATAGAGATAGTTTTTAAACTACAATCTAGGGGAAATCATAAAAAAGTAGCTTTTTTTTTGCTTTAGAACTAGCTCTAGAAATTAAACCTTTGAAGTTGCCTTTTTTTATCCATATATAGGAACTAATTAAAGCTATATATTCCAATAAATCTGCTTATACTCCTGAAGTAATAGTATTAGATGATAATGCTATACAAAATTAGCACAAGAAAAAGCTATCCACTATTACTAAAGTACAAGCATTAAATTAGTAGTATAAATAGTAAGTAACAATTGGCAAGATGATTATTTCAAGAAGCTGGGAGAATCTGAAAAATTAGGTATAAACTAATATTTAGATAGTTGATTTTTTAGGTTTCGGAGGAAAGCGTTATATTAGAGAACCTAAACAAATAACTACCTCCGTTTTCCATTTAGTTGAAGGTGAATATACACTAAATTTATTGAGAGATAAAACTGTAGTCAGTTTGCCTACTTTTCCCCAACTCCATTAGAGAAGACTTTACAGTTAAATAAAAATTAATTTTACTGATTTAAACTTATACAATTATCTAAGAATTGCATAGCTTTAGGACAATAACTTAACTATTTAAATAGAATAAACTTGATAACTATAAAGCAAAATACCAATCAAAAAAAAGTTATTGCTAATTCAAGCACTTGAAAGCAGTTTTCATTTACCTAGATTGAATTAGAGACTTTCCATAGAACATTACCTAAAAAAAATTAATCTTCAGCTTAACAATCTTAATTTTGTACCGAGATAACTAACTACATGATATATAAAAAAACTGCTAAAAACTACAATCATAATTGACCTTATTAAATAAAAGGCTGAGTCTAAAATCCCTACCTTCAGGACAGCTTTTCTTAAACTCATGTCTACTCTAACTGAGAAAATAGTGTCAAATTAACATCATAGCAATTATTTATGTCGGAAAATGCTAGTTTACGAGTTTTAGCCTTTAGCTTAAACACAAAAATATCGAGCAATTTATGAAGCAGTTTGTATCGGATAGTTTCTCATAAATAAATTATTGAGATATTTAGCTTGACTCTAAAAAAGACGAAAATATTAATCGTTTTACCTTGAATAAAGATACAAAAGCATAATCAAATAACAAAGAAGAATTTTCTTTTCTATCCAAGCTCAATTCCATTAAGAAAACTTTTTCAAATTTGTTACTAAATGGTCAAAATAAGGAACTAATTCTGCTTGTTGTTCAGAAGAAAAATTTTTCAAGCTAGCAGTTTTAATAGCTTCTAAACCACACACCATTGCTGATAGTGGCACAAGCAATTCTTGATAAAGTAAATTCATATAATGTAGCCCTTCTTGACTAGTAAACTCTTTATTATTACCAGCAATTCCATAAGTAATACAACGTAAAAAATGCCAAAAATCTCGCCAACATGCTTCAGCTCGAGCCTGTGGATATAAATCCCCTCCTTCTGCCGTAATATTAGGATATGTTGCTAATACTTTTTCCCTCGCTTTATCAACAATTTTTGATGCTGAATCTTTGAGCAAACTAGCAGCTTCAATCGAAAAAATTGGTAATTTTGAACTATTTTTGAGTGAGTTTAAATCATTATCTGTGAGATAACGAGCTTCACCATCAGCTATTTGAAAAAGTTGAATTATTTCTGTTGGTAGAACTTTCTCCCAACTTTTAAAGCTAACTATTTTAGCTTTAGGAATTAATTGTTTTGCTCTTTCAGTTAATTCAATAGTCATTTCAGTAATCAGTTTTCAGTTTTTTGGTTACTCCACTGGGTAGTTTATATTTTTGATGTTACTGATACTATGAGTCCTAGAAATTGTTAATAATACACAGGAATATAAACTGGCTTGGGAGGTATCTCTCAATATCTACAAAAAAAACCTGTATACACTTTTAAACAATAGACTAAAAATAGACTTGCCTTGGTTATTCCCGTTCACAGAAGTTTCAATTACTTGACCATGCTCGAATGATAACTGATCAGGAATTCCATGAGGCAGTGATCTGTTTTTTACTGTTTTGACACCACAAACTACTCTGTTTGTCGGATTTTACCATAATCTATATCAATTGATAATTATAATTATATGAATGTATACAAACTTACATGAATAAATATTAGTAAATAAACAATAGTTAACTAACCTTTACAGCAGTTTTAATATCTGTAAACCACAGTAGAGAAGTGGTATGTAATGTCCCTATATGCAAAGTCCCTAGAAGGTTGTGGTTATGGGGATATAATTCATCAATTTGACATGCGCTGTAATACTCAGAAATTTTGCATAAAAAATAGTAGAGGTATAATATTAAATACCCCTACTGCATATCACTATATTAAAGCTCAAAGTTAATTCCTATCTTAATAGACCAGAAACAGATAATACTTCAGACTCAGGAATTCTGGGAAATAAAAATCCTTTAGCAAACAGTTGAGGATCAGCTTTAGCAAAAGTGTATGATTGACGTACTTGAGTGTTTACTGCAACTATCTTTGCATCATACATTCTAGTTGCTATTTTAGGATATAAACCAATTCCGATAATTAAAACTAAGAAACAAGCAGCGATCGCTACTTCCCTTGGTTTGGCATCAGTATAAACAGCTTTTGCAGGTAAAACACAGTTAGTACCAAAACAAATTGCTTCATCCAACACTTCATTTTCATAAGGAGTATTCTTGAGCAAACAAACTGGCGCTTTACCAGTGCTGTAGAACATTTGACGCAACATAGAAAGCAAATATATAGGAGTCAATATCAGACCAACTGCTGCTAAGAATACTGTCACAGTACAAAAAGTAGAGCTGTAAATATCGCTGCTAGTTACTCCCACAAATACCATTAACTCACTCGCAAAACCACTCATTCCAGGGAGAGCTAAAGATGCCATTGCACTTATTGTAAATAGAGCAAATATTTTTGGCATCACTTGACCAAGACCACCCATTTCATCTAATGCCAAAGTGTGGAGGCGGTCATAAGTTACACCTGCCAGGAAGAACAAGACTGCAGCAATTAAACCATGAGAAATCATCTGTAGCAAAGCTCCACTTATTCCCAAGTCAGTGAATGAGGCAATACCCAACAACACAAAACCCATGTGAGCAACGGAAGAGTAGGCCAAACGGCGTTTCATGTTAGATTGACCAAAAGAATTTAAGCCACCATAAACAATATTAACCACGCCCAAAATTGCTAGAACAGGAGCAAAATAAACATGGGCATCAGAAAGCATTTCTAAGTTCAGACGAATTAATCCATATCCGCCCATTTTTAATAATACACCAGCAAGTATCATTGATACAGGTGCAGAAGCTTCTCCATGAGCATCAGGTAGCCATGTATGTAGAGGGAAAACCGCTAACTTGACACCAAAAGTTATAAGTAATCCTAAATATAGCAGAAGTTCAAAAGCTAGTGGATAATCTTTTAGGCCTAATTCCACCATATCAAAGGTAGTATTGCCTTCACCGTAGAGGGCCATTCCCAAGGCTGCCACTAGAATAAATATAGAAGCCGCTGCTGTGTAGAGCAAGAATTTTGTTGCTGCGTAGCGACGTTTTTTACCTCCCCATATTGAGATGAGTAGGTATACAGGAACTAATTCTAGTTCCCACATAATGAAGAGTAGCATTAGGTCTTGAGCAACAAATACTCCTATCTGGGCAGAGTACAGAACCAGCATCAAGAAATAGAAAAGACGTGGTTTGTAGTCTACTTGCCACGCTGCGAATATTGAGAGTGTTGTCACTAAACCAGCTAAAAGTACTAGTGGCATAGATAGACCATCTACTGATACTGCCCAACTTAAACCTATTTGAGGAAGCCAAAGATATTTTTCTACCAGTTGAAAGCCAGAGTCACTAGCATTGTAGTACTTCCAGAAAACGTAGCACATTAAGGCAAAGTCTATAGCACCTACACCAAGACCATACCATCTCATAGTTTTTCCGTTTTGATCAGGTATGAATGGAATGAGTAGAGCTGCCAGAAGTGGCAGTAGGACTATAGTGGTCAGCCAGGGAAATTGAGTCTCCATCATAACAGTGAGCACAAATACTTACTTATATTTTTTTTTATACTACTGCATATTACTAAATTTTGTAAATCTTTGTAAATAGATATTTGCATAAATATATATACTTGTTTTTATTTAAAACATAGTCTTAACTTATTAATAGTTATTGAGAATATTAAAATAATAATAATTTGAAAACTAAAAATCAAAACACAAACCCTTTGAAAGTTACTGACTGACTATTGGTACTTCCAAATATTTTAAGTTTTAGGAGGTTTGGTGCTAAAAAGCAAAGATAGAAAATGATTGAAGTCAAAAGTTAAACGGGAAAAAACCGAGCTGAAATCAATGAATTTGGTAGTAAGATGTAATCAATTTGTCAAAACATATTTCAGGTTTATGAGGTAAGCCTACCCGGGTAAGATCCTTGCACTACATGATTTTTTTCTACAGCCTTACATCAATTTGCCCGAAATTAGCTGTAATTTTTCAACCCTTAACCTAAAACCTAACACCTAAAACCTAACACCTGACAAACTTTTTGAAGTGCAGAAGAATGTACAAGCCAGTATAGAAACCGGGTTTCTATTAGATGTTCTACCATATTGACATCTATATCTTATCAGCCCGGTTTCTTTGGGTAAGTCCTAATTATGGTTAATCAATGCCAACTGGCATAAGCACAATTTCGGAAGTATGTCAAGCTTGATCCACAGCAACATTAGCTTCTTGAGCCAGAGGATAAACGCTAACTTTTTTCCGACTCTTACCTTTTCTTTCAAAAGTTACCATACCTTCAACTAAAGCGAATAAAGTATAGTCTTTACCGACACCAACATTATTACCAGCATGGAACTTACTACCACGTTGTCTGACAAGAATATTACCTGCTTTGACAACTTGACCGCCATAGCGTTTAACACCTAATCTTTGGGAATTAGAGTCGCGACCATTACGAGTACTACCAGTACCTTTTTTATGAGCCATAATTTCCTCTGAATTTTATTATCTATAATTGAGTACTATACTTATTCTGTCTAATTTTCAAGTTTTTCTTCTGCTGTAGTCTCTGGAATTTGAGGTTCAACAGTTTCTACCTCTGCTGTAGTCTGCGAAACTTGAGTCTTGATAGTTTATTCAACTTCCGTGGGTTGAGTTGTACTTTAAGTAACTGTTTCAGTTGTTTCTGAAGTTACTTCCATAACAGAACTTTCAGGTTTTTCTACTAGAGATTTTTCTAAAGATGCTAATACTTTGCCATTCAGACTTATAGAATCAATCATTAGACGGGTAAGTTCTTGACGATGTCCCCTTTTTTTTCGGGTCTTCTTTTTCGGTCTCATTTTGTAGACAATAATTTTTTTGCCCCGCAAATGTTTCATAATAGTCCCTTCTATAAGAGCGCCTTCTACAAGGGGTTGACCAATATGAACATCACCATCATTTTGAACTAGAAGTACATTATTGATAGAAATCCTATCTCCCTCTGATCCAGATAGAAGGTCGATATCATAAAAGCGACCTGCTTCTACCCTTAGTTGTTTTCCACCTGTTTCAATAATTGCGTAAGTCATTTCTTTGTGTTGTAAGGTTTGCCGTACAGGTAGCTGTTTCTGAGACTAATACCTTAAGTAGGGTTTAATTACTGAGGTGAATGCCTTTTTTTTCCAGCTTTTAATATGCCTGAACCTGGTCCGAGCAGGATTTAGACACACAAATAATAATTATTTCGGATTGTGGTAGCTTTTGTCAAGTTAAACTTCTCAGAATAACTGGGGAATAGTCACTGATAGTAGATTTTTTATTTTTTGTCTCAGACTGCCCCACTTGTAATTAATTAACTAATATTTACATAATATGTGAACGTTTACCTAACATATTTATTCAAAAAAAACAACTAAAAAGTCCCCTAAGTAGGTGACTTTGTGCTATACTTGAAACATAGCTCTTACCTGAAACCACTCTAAAAACAAGCGACTAAGTAATTGTAGCACTTGCACCTAAGATAGCTCAAGGAAAAGAGCAAACCCTTGGGAAAAAAGTGATTCGCGATTGTTAGATACTGCACGCAATAGCAATTTAATTTAAGTGGACTCGTTCAAGATTGAATCCTGGTTTATCGATCTGCCTTACATATTTAAACTCGGAAGTATTTCTATTGTTTATAACTAAATTAAACTAAATCCTGTGTAATGCAATATTTTAGTCGTGTCATTCCATTAGTAACATTTCATGAAATGTCCCTAATAGGTTTGGCCCCGGTGGTGGACAAAACAAGCAGCTTAAAATAGCAATTGAGATCTGAATACTTTATAACTTTCAACTTTTGACTTTAAATTTATTAAGCATTCACGACATACCCAACGGTTTCACCCTCAAGTATACTAACTGCCCCATCTAACAACTTTTCTTCTACATATGGTTTATGGAAATAACCTTTAGCTCCTAACTCAAAGGCCATTTCCATGTGTTTTTTAGCGCCGCGAGAAGTTAACATGGCCACAGGCAAGAGCTGCAAATTAGAATCTTTCTGCATCCGAGATAATAACTCAAAACCATCCATCCGAGGCATTTCAATATCACAGAACACTAAATCACAAGGTAAACCAGCACGCAGTTTTTCCCAAGCATCCTTACCATCTCTTGCTTGTTCAACTCGATAACCAGCTTTACTAAATGTCATTGATAACAACTCACGTACTGTAATTGAGTCATCCACAATTAATACTGTTGATTCACTCTTGTGATCTACAGGAAAAGAACTACTATATCCACTACTAGGAGACCAAACTTTACCTTCATCTCGGCGTTGTTTTCCTGTTGCCAGGTTAATTAACTCAATGACATCTGCGATCGCGACAACTTTACCATCTCCTAAAATAGTTACACCTGCAATACCTAGAGGCTTAGGTACCGGACCTTGTAACTGTTTAATAACAATTTCTTTCTGTTGTTCTAAAACCTGATCAACTTGCACCGCCACAAATACCCCAGGATAAGCAGAACGCAACACTACAATTGAAGTCATATCATCCTCAGCATTGATGCCATAAACATTACTGCGACGGAGATGACGATTATAAACCAGTAACTCTCGCAAGTGACAGAAAGGCAACTTTGTACCTCGCCATTCTATACAGCTCTTTCCCTGTGAGTCTATTGTCAGCTCATCCTTAGAAACTTTCACCATATCTTCTACCCCATCCATAGGAAAAGCAATCCAGGAGCGATCGCTAATACAACACAATGCTTTCGATATACTTAAATTCAGCGGTAAACGAATTGTAAATATTGTCCCTTTATCAATAATTGAATCAATAGTAATAGTACCTCGAATATCAGTCAAATTAGTCTTAACAACATCTAAGCCTACTCCACGACCAGCAAAATTATCGGCTTGAGCTTTGGTAGTAAAACCAGGATGAAACAATAATTCATAAACATCCAGCTCAGATATTTCTTGAGCTTGTTTCTTAGTAATTACACCTTTTTTGATTGCTTGATGTTTCACTTTTTCAGGATCTATTCCTGCCCCATCATCTGCTACCGAAATCACCGTTTGATTACCTTGGTGAAAAGCACGAATTGTAATCCGACCTTGACTAGACTTACTTAGACTGAGACGCTCTTGAGGTGTTTCAATTCCATGAGTGATAGCATTATTCATTAGGTGTTTCATCGGGTCAGAAAGCTTATCCTGAATCATTTTATCAATTAAGGTTTCTTTCCCTTCTACTATAAGTTGTACCTGTTTACCACACTCCATTGAAATGTCTCGCACAGCACGGGGCAATAGTTGTACCGTTTCCGAAAAAGGGACCATCCTCGATCTAGTGAAACCTTCTTGCAGTTGAGTTGTTATCTGTCGTAGTTGACGAGTTACTTGTTCTGCATCATCAACCAAAAATTCAACATCAGAAGCAGACTCTCGTACTCGGACAATATATTCAATAGTTTCCTGAGCTAATAAATGGAAAGGAGTAAAGTTTTCTACCCGATCTAGCTCAAGAGAGTCATCAAAATTTCTTTTTCCTGCATTACTTTCATCCGTTGTATCTGCTCTATCAGGAGTATTAGTAAAATGATTGTGGTGACGACTATCCCAAATTGCCCTTTCTAGAAGTGTTTTTTCATATAAGTCGTGCATTCTTTGCCCAGCATCACTTAATAGTAATACCTGATTGAGTAGGTTATCTAAGACCTGACGCATTCGTTCCTGGCCTTGTTCTAAACTATTACGATTAACTACCAGTTCTCCTACCAAGTTACTGAGATTATCTAGTTGTTTTGCAGGTATTTTAACTGTTTGTTCTGGAGAACGTTTACCTCTGCGAAGAGGATTAGGAGTAGAAACTATACTAGATTTATTAGAAGTATCTAGATCAGAATTTTCTAACAATTTCTCTAAGTCACTAAATGGATCTTCTACTGATTGGGATTGATTTTCTATGCTGGCTAATACTTCCTCTGTAGTAGTTTGGTGTACAACTACTTTGTTTACTTGAGGTTTGGAGTTTATATCTATACAATTTAATAATTGTTCTAATTGTAAAAAAACATTGTAATTTTCTGAGTTCTCTCCATTCAATATTGCTTCTAATTCAGTAAATTCATCATCTACTTTTTTCTGGTTATTAGCTATTAATTTTTGATTTTTTTCTATTTCTTCAGAAGTTTTTTCACTTTTAACATCTAGCAACTTATTTAAATCTACAGCTTTATTAGCTTTGTTACTATCTTTTGGCTCTTTTATTTTAGTCAATAAGTCTTCTAAATCTGCCGAAAGTTGCTGATTTTTTTGAGTTGTATCATTACTCTCAAATGTATTTTCTAGTAACTCATTAGAGTCGAGGTTATAAAAATCTAGAGCGTTATCATCTAATAAACTATTCAAATCATTATCATCATCTTGTATGAAATCCTGAGAGTATAACCCATCTAAATTAATTAAATCTTGTGAGTCAGAGAAGTCTAAATCTTCTTGATTGAATAGTTCAACAAAACTAGATGTCAAGTTTTCTGATTCTACTGGAATTTCTTCTAAATCTGTTTCTCCATAAACTGTTTCTAAATCTTCAAACAATGCTTCTAAATTTGCTGCTTTGGAGGATAAATCATTTTTTATATTTGTATTTAGTTGATCTATTTTTGAGATTTCATCATTTTCTACCTCTTCTTCTAAATTGTCAATTACAAATAATTCACTAAAAGATACTTCATCTGAATTAAAATTTTCTGGTTTATTCTGTGGGGATAATTCGCTTTTAGATTGGTCACTATTTTCTTGTAAATGTATTTCTAAATCTCCCTCAATTTCTGATTCATTTACATTTTCTAATTCTACTAAATCTCCATTATTTAAGTCATCAAAGAACTGAGACAAATCATCTCTTGATTTTTTATTACTACTTTTTTCTTTTGGAAAATTAGTATTTTTTATTTGAGAATCACTGTCTTTATATAGATCATTTTCTTCTGTATTATCCAGCAAATTTGATAATTCATCATCCACTATATTCACAAAATCTAATTCACTTTTATTTTCATTTTCTAGTGTTTTTTTTGTTTCATTAACATCAAGCAATAAATCAGATAAATCACCAGAATCATCAATATCAATTACAGATATTTTTAGATTATCCATTTCTAATTGGCCTTTATCTAGTATTTCTTCTTCTTCCCAACTAGACTCTAGCTCTGGTGTTTCACCTTCAAACAAATCCGCTAAACTATTTAGTTCTGAGAGTCCTACTTGTGGGCCACTCCTGACTTTTTCTCCTATTAAATTGTAATTAGCATTATCTACATCTGAAGTTTCTAAACTATTAAACCATTCATCTATCGACTCTCCATGATTCATTATCGTGTTACTTTTGCTGCCTATTTTCTGTTCAATATGACCATGGTCGAGTTGATTATTTTTTTGATTTAACATATGCATTTTACCTATTATTTTATGGTTTTATTGTTTTTATATCCTTAAATTAAGGATTGTAATTTTTTAATAAGCAGCACTTTCCGTTGCCAATGAATTACATTCACCCAAGTTAAGATGCTCCCATTACGCACTACAAAATTTTTACCATTCACCCTGTACATCATTTGCTTTAAATCTGCTATATTACTATTCTTTAAGTTCAATTATCAATTATTGAGCTTGTTTACAAATTTTAATTATACCAAATCCGCAAAATGTGAGAGGGTATTTTTTGACGTTATAGCTATTGTTAAATCACGGATTTAGTAATGGGAAAAGGCTACTTTTATAACCAGATATTGCTTTACATTATAAGCTAAGATATAGTACAATCAACCTCAGTTAATATTTTTTTGAACAGTTCTATAATATGAAAAGCTTATCTAAAGGTTCCATACTATAATAGTTTTTATCTTATCTGAACTGTCTTGAGATATAGTATGTATTTTCTGTCTTGCCTATTGGTCTGTAAATCAAAAAATGGGGGCTTGATAAAATTTTAAAACCCAGCAGTACAATGCTTTAAGAATTTATTTGCCTATCAAAGTAATCTTGAGAGACCACTATCCCTTACTTGGTTAAATCTACATAATTTCCTCTCCTATTTAATGATACATTAGATTAATAAAAGGTGCTGCTGAATTAAGCTATAAAACTATTCGGAGGCCAGGTGTCCAATTTATTTTATAATGAAGTATTGTTGACTGTCACCGAAATTAAGCCCTACGGGACATGAAATGCAGTAGTAGGGGGCGAAGCATTATCGCTATTAAAGAAAAACTATAGTGGCGTTTCTCAATCCAACTATGATGCTTACGCTTATGGGGAAATAAGTGCCTCAAAATCCTTCTTAAATAAGGATTAAAATTATTAGATGTTTCTTTAAAATCACACTTTTTTTTGATAATCATAATTATTCTTGTCCAGGAAGTTGGTGAGCAAAATTCACCAACTTCCCTTAATTATATTAATATATTGTTCAATAAAATGCCAAATGAAACATTTATGTAAGTAAATTAATTTTTTTTTTACCATCATATAAATAGCAATATGTTGAGTGTAAACAATTAAAGATTATCTTAAATTTATAGAAATTTAAATTTTATTTTATAATTAAATATTTTTTGAAAATTAAAGTTTATTACCTGTTGAAAAATATCAACTAAACTATCCCTAGCTATGACCCAAAATTCACTATATATATTTACCAAATATTTACTATTTATTCTGAATTTTATTAATCTTTATGTTGATTATTAATGGATAAATATATTTTTGATTTCCTAAATTTTTGAGATAATTAGCATGGTAATATGAAACAATTTAAGTAATAGCTATTAGTAGAATTAAATTACTCAGAATGTGTGTGTTATTCCTGACTTTATCCTACATTATATTCTATTGTATTACCATCAGATAACATACCTTCAATACCTATTTCTGACCGATAAATTTTAATGACTTTATCTAAACTTTTAATTTTTATCAACAAGTAACAATACTTATTTTTTATCTTCAATAAGCAACGATTATGAAAGCGTCAAAATCAAATATTTATGGGCAGAAATTTTGAATTTAGTGACAAAAATTTATATGTTGAGCTAGGAGAGTTTGATTAAGGGTCAAATATCAACATTTTATAATATATTCAATCAACATAAATATAGCTTACTTGTTGCAAAATACAACCTTAAAGATAGGGAAATTTATCTAAAAATTTTTAACCTTATTTTTGGAAATACATACAAGTTTTCAAATAATATAAAATCTGGTAGCATTGGTATAATTAGAGCTAATTACGAGTTAATATTTAGGAGTTATAAGTTAGGAGGAAAAAGAATTTATGAAGGTTTGTACCCTTGCTGAATATGAAACTTTTTTTCACCGAATTAAGTGGACTTGATATAATATTAAATTAGCATTGATTTGAGATTTTGATATTCCCCAGATAGATCGACTTCATCTGCAATATTACTTACCATATAATAGTATTTACTTTCGGTAAAAAAATGAACTGATTATATTTAAAAATAATCACTTTGTAAACTTTTTTTTGGTTCATTTATAGATGATTTATTAAATAGTTTTCCACCCTTTTACCAAAATAATAAAGATTATTTTAGAAGGTAATTAAAATATAAAATTTTTGTTCTGTAAGGTATATTTTTTTATTTTTAAACTATATAAAAAAGCGAATAATTTTATAGGTTAATTAACTAATTAATAGGTGTATAATTCTGTCAATTGTGTCTCAGAATAAATTAGATAAATTATACAGTTTTTACTATGTTATAACCCACATTCAGCACTTCAGATTGTATGACAGGAGGTAAAAAAAATATCTATTTAATTAAGTATAATTATTTATAGTATTGAGTAACTTTAACTGAAATAATAAAGCTGATTATTGCATTCTTATTGAGTATAAAAAAATGTATTTAATAGAATCAATAACAGTTAAAAATATTGACCATTTAGGAATAGTTGCAGGCTTAATTTATGAGATAGGAATAGTAGAATTAATTAGCCAAAAATTAAGAGTAAATAATTCAGAAAAAATTACTGCTGGAAAAGTAATAAAAGCTTGAATTTTCAATGGATTAGGGATTGTCTTACGTCCATTATATTTATTTAGTCAATTTTTTTGAAGACAAAGCTATAGAAAAATTATTAGGAACAGGTATAAATAATGAATACTTAAACGATGATAAAATAGGTAGAGTAATGGATAATATCTATCAATTAGGACTAACAAATTTATTTATAGAGCTCGGGTTATTAGTTATTAAAAAGTTTAAAATAGAGACTTTATATGCTCACTTAGATTCAACTTCATTTTATTTATATGGGGAATATAATAATATTTAAACTGCTGAAAACCATCAAAAAAACAATATTAATTACAATTACAAAGGGATATTCGCGTGACCATCGGTCATATTTAAAACAATGTGTATTAGATTTAATAGTAAGTAGTGATAATGGAATACCCTTGTTTATGAGGACTGGTGATGGGAATGAATCAGATAAAGCAGTATTTGGTCAAATTTTAAGTTATGTGAAAAAACAAATAAAATCATATAGTATTATAGTCTGTGATAGTGCCTTATATAGAGAATAAAATATCTAATTAATCTCACATTTAAAATGGATAACTAGAGTCCCAATGACTATAAAAAGGCTAAATAAATAATTTAATTAGACCTGAAAAAAGTGAAATTTTGCCCGGAAATAGACCCTAAAATTAAATAAATAACTAGGGTATTTTAAACAAAAGAATATAAATAGTTAGAGCCAAAAGTGACTTATGCTAGAATATGGTTAATTGTTGAAAGTGCAGAGCGCCAAAAAAGTGACATCCAGAAATTAAACTTGAAAATTGAACAAGAAAAAAAAGATGGTATTAAAGTTAGCAAAAAAATTATAACTAACTGGATTGGATAAAGTTACTCAAGCTCAAAATTACTTAAGATCAATCAACAAAAAACTGAAATTATGGGATTTAGCATCTTTAGAAATCAAGGAAAAAAATTTAATAAACAGTCTATAGTCTATCATCATTAAATATAAATTAAACCAAGGGTCTCAGACAAATACTCTGACATTAAGATGGATATTTTAATGCTTTCAAGGAATATATTTGTTGATAATTAATTAATGGCCAAAAGTAATTAATCTCACAGAAGAAAGGAGCTTTATTTTAGAGTTTTTACCCTCAAGTTGTCAAAAATATTATCTGTGATTTTCATAAAAAGCGATCGCACGCCAAAGCATATGTTCGCAACACTTGAAGAGTTAAGAAAATTAATTGATGCTATCAACTGGAGTCTAGTTCCTCCTGTATCTTCTTCTGCCAAAAGGAATCCCTGGTTTGCCAACAATACTCATGCTACTGATTTTTTCGTGTTCTATAGAATTAATTTGTTTAATTTGTTGGCTCAAATTCTGATAATAATTTATATATCTTTTTGTACTATATAATGAAGTGCGGAATGTGGTTAAAAAGAAAATTAGGAAGTCCTAAACCATTTTTAAGTGTGGCATGGGACTCAAACGATATACCATCCCAGGTATCTGTGAATCTTAATATCAAATGGAAAAACATAAACTGGAATACAGGTTGAAGTCAGAGTATTTAAGTTGCAAAAGTTCATTTACAGAGCATCCAGTTGTGGCGAAATTAGTAAGATGCGTAAATACCAAAAACTTCTGACCAAAAGTTATTTCCCAAGGTTGCTAGCTGTTAGATAAGTATAAATCAGTAAGCGCCAGAGGCAAGTAGAGGCATTAATAGCCAAGCTGAACCTGGTAATCAGAGGATGGGCCAACTATGACTCATCCGTAGTCAGCAAAGAGATATTCGACACACTGGATAATCTACTTTGGAGAAGTCTTTGGAGATGGGCAAAAAGAAGGTATCCAAACAAGTCTAGTGCCTGGGTAAAAACAAAGTACTTTTCACTTTATAAAACCAGAAATTGGATTCTAAACAAAGGTAAATATATACTAAACCTCCATTCGGATGTACCTATTACACTGTACAATAAGATTATTATGGAGACTGGATTTATTGGAGTAGTAGAGTCAGTAAATATCCCGGCGTAAGAACTAGAATAGCAAAACTATTAAAAAGTCAGAAGAATAAATGCGCATCTTGCAGATTAAATTTCAGACCAACGGTAGAAATAGAAGTCGACCACATCGTCCCTAGGTCTGTAGGTGGTAAGAATACATATGAAAATATACAACTCCTAAACCCCCATTGCCACGACGTTAAGACTGCTGAGGATTTGAAAGCAGTAAACTTTCTCAAGACTCATTAGGTCTAAAATGGAATTTTTTGGATGAAATACCTATAAAAAAGGACATTTCTTATAAAACAGCAATCTGTGGATTGAATCTAATACCACTCAGATAGAAATTAAATTATGTTGAGTAACAGTCCTACTCATTTTAAACCATTATGACTTTGACTCGTTGTAACAGAACCTTGTATCCAATATAAATACACCGACTGTGTACTTGTTTGTCCAGTAGATGCATTTCGGGAAGGACCAAATTTTCTAGTCATTGATCCCAATGAATGTATCCATTGTGGTGCGTGTAAACCATAGTGTCCAGTTGAGGCAATTTATCCATCTGATGAAGTGCCAAAAGAATGGGAAGACTTCATCAGCTTGAATGAAGATCTTGCCGGAAAATGGAAAGTAATTACAGAAAAAAAAAGACCCATTACTAGAAGCTGAGAAGTGGGCTGGCAGCGAACGCACTACACCCCAACATGTCTCAATAATAGTTTTCTTTTAATTGAATTGAATTATTCCTCAGCCCCCGAAGGCAAATCCATCTCTATATATAGCTTTCAACTAGCTTGTCACCCCGTGAGGTGAATACTATAGACCTTCTGTGTCAGAAACAACTATGTAATGGTTGAAAGTAATACTTGGGAATAAGTTGCCACGACAGAAATTCAACAATCAGGCAGTGGAGTTTTTCATACAATGTGCCATACTTAATCGTATAATACAGGATTGTAAGTCAGAAAGCTACACAGTGGAATTCTAATCAACTTCTCTTGTGGGGAGAAGTTGCGATCCAAACATTCATGCAACAAAGCCGATTAATTATCTTTATTAGTAAAGATATTCCTTTTTTCTATCGTTCATAGCTCAACTCACCAATACCCATGAATTACTCTCAAATTATCTTATCCAAGAACTGAATCAGTTTTTACTCTTATTTTAACTATGACATCTATCTTCAAGCGATCGCTATAAAATTTAAAGCAATCGCTTAAATTAGTAGGCGCTACATATACTGTCTTTACCTAAGTCCTGTTTATTTAGCTGTTGTATCTACGCGGAAACGCTCTACTGAATTTAATAAATCGCGAGCAACACCTACTAAATTTTGGAGAGAACTATAAACTCGCTGAGATTCTTGAGAAGTTTCTTGAGCTGTCATTTCTACTGCTTGCATTACTTTTGATACTGATTGTGCCACTTCATTTTGTTCTACTGTATCTGCAGCAATAGAACGAACTAAGACATCAATTCTTGTTGTAACTTGAACAATATCTTCCAGAGATTGCTTTGCCTCTTCTGCTAAAGCTGTTCCTTTGATCACATGCTGAGTTGCTTCTTCCATTCCAGTCATTACTCCTCCTGTCTCAGTTTGAATTTGCATCACTGTATGTTCTATATTCTTAGACTCCTTAGCTGATTTATCAGCTAACTGTCGAACTTCATCTGCCACCACCGCAAATCCTTTACCCGCTTCTCCTGCCCTAGCTGCTTCAATACTAGCATTTAATGCTAACAAGTTTGTGCGAGAGGCAATACTGGAAATTGAACTTACAATTTTAGAAATTTCCTGAGTAAATTCTGATAAACGCTTTACTCTTCGAGTTGCATCTGCCACACCTTCCCTGATTTGGAGAATACCAGCAACAGTACGGTCTACTGTTTCCCCTCCTTTCAATGCCAAAGCTGCAGCAGAACGAGCTACATCTTCAGTTTCCCGAGCATTTTCAGCTACCCGTTGAATAGCATCAGTCATCACTTGCACAGATTGTAGAGTTGCTGCCAACTCTTCTGCTTGTCGCAAAGCATCCGTAGATAAACCTTGAGCAAAAGCAGCACTATCAAGCGATCCCCGATTTACTTTTTGAGCAGCTTCCTTAACCTGATTAACAATTTCTCGCAAATTTTGAATTGTCAAGTTAAAGGAATCTGCCACTGCACCCAAAACATCTGCTGTTACTTCTGCACTAACAGTTAAATCTCCACGAGCAGCTCCTTCCACATCATCTAGTAAACGAATTACTTGTCTTTGTAAGTCTTCTTTTGCCTGCTCATTTTCTTCTGCCTTTCTTTGAGCATCAGTGTAAGTTGCTTGGATAACTTTAGCCATGTAGTTAAACTTGGCAGCAAGTTTACCAAACTCATCCTCTGAATAAATTGTTGCTCTAGCTTTTAAGTTTCCATCAGAAATAATATCGAATTGAGTATCTAAATCTTTATTTGCTCTTTTTATTTGCCTTGTTGTTATATTGCTCAGACCTAAAGCAGTTATAAAGCTACTTGCTCCTGCTCCCAATGTCATTATCCAACCGGTGCTACGCAAATTAGAAATTAGTTCTGTGTTTCTCTCTTGTAGAGCTTTGTAGGAAACTATATTACTAACAAAAGCTACTGCTATTAATGATGCTAATCCTGTTCCTGCAGCTATGTATAATTGTTTATGAAATAGGGAAGCATTTTCCAAAAAGGCTAACCAACCCTGTTCAATCATTACATTTGTATCTACTGCTTCTCCTTTAATTTTTTTGCTAAATTTTGGCAGTTGATGATCTAAATTATCTAGGTCTTCTATTGGTATAGCTTCTTCATTATCAATATCAATTGTACTAATATCAGTTTTACTATCAAACAATGCTCCTGTTGTCAATTCTATAGGTATTCCTCTGTCTGTTGTTTCTAAGTTTGGTGCAACTACCCCCATCTCAGGAATCTTTATCTCACTGAACATTTTTCTTCCATCACTCAAGGAATCATAGTCCTCAAAATTACTAAATTCATCATCTTCTAAAAAACCATCTGCTTTTTTATCTTTCGTATTTTCATCTTCATCTAGATGGAAAGCTTGGCTGAATGCTGCTTCATCAAATTCATTGTTCTCAAAATCATCTGGTTCTTCAACTCTTCCCTGACCTTGGTCTTCTCTTTTCTCCCATTGATTATATTCATTTCCTAATTTACCTACTTCATTGTCTGTTTTTTCCGAATTAGAGTTGTTGTTATTTCCCATCAACAAAGTGGCTTCATCTATCTCTGAAAAATCATGTTTAATATGTTGATTTTCCATTTCTGGATATTTTGCTATGTCAGGTCTACTGTTTTCCATGTTATCCAGTTCCCCAACAACTATTTCCTCAGAGCCGTCTAGGATTTTATCCATTACATTCTCAAAATCTTCATTTAATGCCTCTAAGTCCAACTCTTCTATTGGATAATCTTGGCCAAAATTTATATTACTTTTTATCTCTTTATCTTCTACTGTTTGATTTTCCGATATTTCTTGTTCTTGAAAGAATTCTTTTTGTTGCTTTTTCCAGATTTCATCTAGGTCTACAGTTAAACTCAAATCAGATATCTCTTCTATAGCTTCACTATGTTTCCCATTCACAACTGTATCATCTTGTAATTTTTCAGATGTTTGATTTGGGTAAACTTTACTATTTTCTATTGCTAATTGATCTATTAATTCTTCATTATCTCCATCATCTCTAGACAAATTATCTTCAAATTGGACCAGCTCCTGTAAATTTTCTACATATTTTGAATCTTCATCCTTTGTATCCTTATTCAAACTACCATTCGTGACAAAAGGATTATTATCTTGATATGTAAATTCTAAATCATCTATATTTTCTTGATCAAAATCAAACTTTTCTTGCGGGTTTTCTGCTTTTAATTCTAAAGTCTTTTCATCTAAAATTAGTTCTGAGTTTATAACATCTTCTAAGTCTTTAGGATCTAGCTCTAGACCATTCTCATCTAAAATTAGCTCTGAGTTTATAACATCTTCTAAGTCTTTAGGATCTAGTTCTAGACCATTTTCATCTAGAAGTAGTTCTAAATCTATAGCATTTTCTAAGTTTTTAGGGTTTAGCTCTACACTATTTTTATCTAGAATAAGTTCTGAATCTGTAACATTTTCTAAGTTTTTTAAATCTAGCTCTAAAGCATTTTGATTTGCGAACGCTTCCAAATAACTAGAAACTTCTCCTTCTTTTGAATCTTCATTTTGATCATTATTAATGTTAATATCTTCCAGCATTTCTTCAACATTACTGTAGAGCCCTGGATCCTCTCTGATAAATTGCTCACTATCACTAATACCTTGTTGAGCATACTTAATCAGGTCAATATCGTCACTTAAATCTAAGACTAACTGGTATTGTTCTTTTGCCACATCATACTGATGGAGCCCATAGCAATATATATGACCACAAAGCAGACGAGAAGTAGGATCTTCTGGATAATCTTGAATTAAGTCATAAACTAAAGCTGCTGCTTGTTCATATTTACCTTCACTGTAAGCATCTTCTACCCTTTGATAATTTTGTAAAAAGTCTGTACTTGATGATGTCATTTGCTGCCCTTCTCTCAAGTTAATAATATTATTTCTATTATTTATTTTTAGTTTTTTAATTTTATCATTGACGCAATTAAGAATTGGGAATCAGCCTCATTCAGAAATCTTAACATATAAATAACTGAATCAAACAATTATTTTGACTTATCAACTATGACTTTTATTTAGGCTGCCCATCGAGCCGAGCGAATAATTGCTTCTTGATCCAATAGCCTAAGAATATGCTCTCCCTTCTCACCAAAGACCCACTCTCCTCGTAAGAAGGGAGCCATGCCATCTGCAACATCAGTGGACATTTTCAGCTTTTTTTCATCAAGCCACTCCATTCCTACAATCTTGTCAACCGCTAGTCCTAATATAGTGTCTTGGTCTTCTACTGCTATTATTTTAATCTCAGTTTGATCAGGATTAATTGGAATTTGTTCTCCAAGAAATTGAGCTAAATCAGCAACCCAAATCACTCGCCCTCTTACATTTATTGTACCTAAAAGTAAGGGCGAGACATTGGGAATAGCTGTAATACCTTCTGGAGATTGATAAATCACTTCTCGAATATCTGTTGCTAATAAAGCAAACTCATTACCCGAAGGTAAATAAAATCGCAAATGTTGTTCACCTTCAGGATTTTCTAATTCTTGGATCCCTATACCTTGGCTTGGTAAAAAATCTTCATTGCCTATCATAGATTCTTAAGTTTAGCGTCTTAATAATTGCTTAACTGTTCCCACTAGTTCTGTGGGCTGGAATGGTTTAGCAATATAGGCATCTGCCCCTTGTTTTAAGCCCCAGTAACGATCAAACTCTTCTCCCTTTGAAGAACACATAACTACTGGAATATGCTTAGTTTGAGGATCGGATTTTATTCTCCTACAGACTTCATAACCATTCATTTTTGGCATCACAATATCTAATACTACTATATCGGGTTTAGTATTTTTTAGTCGCCCCAAAGCTTCTACTCCGTCATTAGCAACGGTAACTGCTAATCCACTATTTTTGAGAAGCTGTGATATCATTTCTCTTTGGGTAACGCTATCTTCTACCACTAGAACTTTGCTCATTTTTTTTTCCTGATAGCTTTGGCTGGGATTGATTAATAGTTTAAAGTATAAGTATTTCTTAAGATTTTCCGATTTTTTGATTTTTGGGCTTACCTAAATTAACTTATATCCACCGATGGATATTTTTATGTTCTTTGTTTGAATGGCCCAGTCAATTTTTATACTTAGTTAGTTTTCTTTCTTTGTCAGGAAAAGAATAAACCTTGAAAGTTATTCTAAGAATCTTCGTACCTTCCTGCCACAGTAATGGTCCAAATCATACTTACTCATGAAATCAAACATAATTTTCTCGTCAACTTTAAATTTAGTATGCCCATAAACTTCGTCTATCTTTCTTGATCTTAAAATTATCTATAAGGGTGAGGAGCTGGCCTATTAATCATTATTAAAATAGTAGTTGATAATCTTTATAAATAAAATAATATTTTTTCTCAACAATTTTCCCTAGATTATTGTCACAGATATGAATAAAACATTTTCAATACTCCTTACTTAGGGTTGGCTGAATAAATATAGAATCCTGATTATACATAATTTTGAATAGTAGCTTACCTTGAGGGTATTGTTCAAAAAATACAAAATTAATATTCCCTCACTTGAGATTTTCCCTAACCAGAGTGAGAAAAATGCCGAAAAATTAATATACTGTAACTATTGGCCATTTCCCATTCCCTGCACTTACTAATAGGTTTTATTAATCCAACCCTATTTATTTTTTGAGTAAATTCTGTTATTATCAGGACCTTCTACTAATCCTGGTCCAATATACTTTTCTACTAACATTAGTAATTCATTTTCTCCGAAAGGTTTAGTCAAATAGTGTGTAGCTCCAACTATTCTGGCCTTAACCCGATCAATAAATCCTTCTATACCAGTTAGCATAATGATAGGTGTTTGGTGAAATGCTGTAGAGTTACGCAACATTGCGCAAATCTCATAACCACTTAGTTCGGGCATAGCAATATCACATAAAATTAAGTCTGGCTTAATATAAAATACTTCTCCCAACGCCTTGAGGGGATCGCTCAGACTACTAGCTTCATAACCATGTTGATTTAAGATTGATTTAACTGTTTCCCGAATCACTAAATCATCATCAATACATACTACTTTACAAATTTTGGTTTCTCGTTCTAATGGCTTTGATTTCTTAATCATGCTTGTTTCTGAAGATTGATCTAGCAGTTGCACTATACCTTTTTGTACGAAAGGATAAATGGCCTTGGCTACTGTTAATACATCTCTGTTTAGATATCTAGCTATTTGTTGTATAGATGTCTGGCCATCTGACCAATGACTTAAAATATTATATATTCTCGGTTTTAATGCTTTCTTTAACTGGGCTGGAACTGAAATTACTGGACACTGTTCAACAGATTGAATATAAGGAGAAAACTGATTCCATTCCTGTATTTGTTTCATAATTTTTGCCAACAATGACCTAACTTCTAAAGTGGTTAGCTGAGGTGTGAGTGCTGGCCCAAGCTCAAAAATAAATGCTCCTCGGCGAAGACTTAGTAAGTCAAATAGAGTTTCATACACCATATTATTAATGATACTACGTCCCTGGGCTGGCGTGAGCAGACCCTTTTCTAGCAAAGCCCATAAGTATCCATACTCGGGAGCATTGACAGATGCAACAGAAGGAACCTTAATTGTATCAAGATATCTATCTGCTTTGTAGCGATGTAAATAGTCTTTCAAACGAAATAAACTACCTGCACTTGGGGTAGCGTAGATAATCTGACCACTGAGAAAAAATACAAACCAAGATGCTTCTTTGGGAAAGTGCTTTTCGGGTTCAGCAATATTACTACTAACTGGTGAGCTATAAGCCTTAACAAAAAGTTCACCAGTTCGCTGACCTAAGTCTATAAGTTGCAGGATGCTGCGGATATCAATTTCATTTAAATTTCCCTGCATGCAGCTTGTAAAATATAAAAAATATAATCTTTATGAGAAAAAATTTGCAATTTGAGACATGGCAATTATAGCTAATGTCTGATGTACAGTTAAAAGTGAGTCATAAGTACTTAATACAAGATATTTACTATTCATACCTTGTATATCATTTCCCCAAAATCTCCTTTCACATTCATATCCCTTTTAGTTTTTTGAAAAATAACTAAGTTTTTTCAAAAATGGTAGGATTCCTTAATATATTCAATTTCATTTCAGGAAAAATAATTTTAAATTATATTCTAAGCTTACCATCTGAATTCAAAAAAAGGTAGCTTAGTAATTTTTTAATTAGAATATTAGTTAAAGGTAGGTATACCAATGTTTAATTAATTTGGTAGCTAGTAATTTTTTTCTTTTAAGTAAATTTAAATAATTATTTAGTCTCTAATATTCACAGTAGTATAGTAATTTTCTGGCTTTCGGTGATAACATAATAAATTATGGAAATTAAGCTTTTAGGATAGAAACCTCAAGAGGATAACGGTGTGCTGTATTTAGCAGAAGTACAAAGAAGACCAACTAGTTTTGGTCTTGGTGGTGGTAAAACTGATTTGAAACTGCTGGCCTGTCAGCGTGGTGAACATAATTGGCTGGCTGTACCTGGGGAAGAAGTTATCCCGGCTGATGAAGCTAAGGAATTTTCCGCTGGTGTATTAGTTATAGTAGATTTGAATAACAATAAGCAGGTGCTGCAGGTTCAAGATGCTGGGCGTCAGTTAGTGAAAATTCTGCAAAACTTCTCTCGCTCCCAAGAGAGGTCTAAGACACAATGGGAAGAAATTGAGCAATGGAAAGTTTCTCTAACTTATCAAGCCCAGGAGCTAAACCGTCGCGAAAATGAATTACAGGCTAAGGAGGAGGAACTTGAAGAGCTACAGGCTGAAATCAATAAGCTCGAGGAGCAGCGTCACAAATTTAGTCAAGCTCAACAAGAATCTCAGGAACTTCAGAAACAGATCGAACTCAGCCGAAAAGAATTGGAAGTTACACGTTTAGAATTACAAAAGCAAAAACATAACCTTGAGCAACATCAAGAAGAATTAGCTGAAAGTGCAATTTATAATCCCGAGCAATCTCAATATATTCAAGATTTATTGAGTTGGTTGACTGAGGCGGTAACTTGGACAAATTCTTTGAAAGAAAAGTTAAGTCAATCTTTGGAAATAGTTAAGAATCAAAAGAAAACTCTACAACAAAGTAGACAACAGTTGGAAAATACAGCAAATACAGACTATAATCCACAACACGAAGAAATAGATAATCTGGCTAATCATGTCCAAAGCAAATGGCTAGAATGGCAACAAGTTCAGGAATCTTTGGCTGATCAGACTACGGAATTGAGAGTTCAACAAACTTTATTGGTCAGTAAGCAAAAGTATAGTCAAATATTAAATGGCCAAATTCAGAGGCAGGCACAACTCTATGATCAACTGAGTTATCTAGTTACAGCATTAGAGAATGATAGTATTAATCAGAAAGTAGATGTTGAAGCTCTGGAAAAAGTTCCTCTTAATGAGTTAGAGGAATTGGTACAAAGTTTGCGACGAGATTTACAAATAGATATGAGTTTTGTTAGAGACCAGGAAGAGGAGTTGGCATTACAAAAGCAAGAGATGGATGCTTTGAAAAGAAGAATTGATCAAGCTAATGAATATGACAGAATTAACTTGAACTCAGAACTTTTAGAAGAGATAGACCGCTATAGAATTTTAAATGAGTCTTTGGTAGGTTCTCAAAGAAATCTTAAGGAAAGAGAAAAAATATTAACTCAGCATCAAGCAGTTCTTTTGGGTAGGTTGGGTAATTCTTCTGATCAAGAAGACTTGAGTCATATCAATATAAAACATATACTATTACAACTTGAGGCTTACAGGCAGCAATTGATTGAAGAGTTACAAAGGTTAGAGGCTGAAATTCAACAAATACAAACCGAAATTAGCCAAAAAGAAGAAATGATTAATTGCCAAACTCAACAACAAGTAATTAAAAGAAATCAAATTGATTCGTTAGAGTTGAGTTTAAGGGAAAACAAAAAGGTAAATATAGAGGGTCGAACTGGGGTATATCAAAAAATTATGCTACCTCTAGAAGGTAATTTAGAACAATTGAGACGCCAACTTGAAGAGGCGGTAGGTGGAGTCAATAAAGTAGAAGGTATAGGTGAACAAGTGGCTCAGTTACAACAACTGATGCAAAGTGTGGCAAAGTGGGATTTTTCATCATAAATTATAACCCCATACATAACATTAGCTAAAATACATCGAAAATGAGGTATCTATTTATAGGCAATATACTAATAAGTAGAGCAACTGAAATACTGCACCAGAAAATTTTTAACTGCTTTTCAATAATAATGGTAATTTTAAAAAAGAATTTTGTCGAATTAAATAAGGAGTAGTAGTTATTTATACTAGAATAATCCAGGGGTGTTTAACTTTGGCGATCGCTCCTCCAGGAAAAGGGTCTGTTTGAGAATGGTTAGGAGCATTAACTAGGGTTGTTAGCTTTTCAATATGACTGAAGTTAGGATTTACAGGTAAAACTTTCTGTAAGATATGTCTCATGACTCTACGTTGTAATGCTAGAGGTACTTGAAGTAATACTAAACGATTGATAAAATATTTGACTGGTTGCGATTCAAATTGAGAAAGATTGAAATTATTTGTATCTATTTTTGTCACCCTTTCTAATAACTGTTCTGTCTCATTTTCAAAATATTTAACTTCAGCACTAAGTATTTCTGCTGTTTTTGCTAATGCTAGTTCAACTTGAGGATTAAACTGACGTAAAATAGGAAATAATTCCAGACGAATACGATTTCTAGCATAATGCAAATCCTGATTTGTAGAATCTTCCCAAATTCTGATTTTTTGCTCTTGACAAAAGTTACTTGTTTGGGTGCGAGTAATTTCTAATAGAGGACGTACAAGTAAGGGTAAGAAATTCTCAATTAGGGGACGTTGCCAAGTTAGAGCTTGTAGGCCTTCAGTTCCACTACCACGAATGAGATTATATAAGAGAGTTTCTGCGCGATCGCTAGCTGTATGGCCAGTTACAATGTATTGAAAATTAAATTCTAAAGCAATTTTACTCAAAACTTGATAACGCCATTTTCTAGCTTCTGCTTCACTTTTATAAATTTTATCTGCTGTTTCTACATAAGATGGAAGTTGCCAATTTATGGCTATTTTTTTGACATAGTTAGCATTAGCTTCTGAGTCAGATCGCCATTTATGGTCACAATGAGCAACTGCTAAATACCAACCCCATTTTGATTGTAAATCTAATAATAATTTAGTTAGACATAGAGAATCCTGGCCACCGGATACTGCGATTAATATTCTTTGATTTTTTGGTAATAATTTTCTTTGACGTAATGTTTGATGTAGTTGGGCATGGAGTGGTGTCCAATTTTGGTGGGAAGATTTATGATATGGCATAATTTTAAGGTACTGTTAGCATTTTTTCCCCTCTATCCGAATTGAATTCCTGGTATTAAAATGTTGTCAAATTCCTTAGACCATATTTGTAACCTAAGCTAAAAGTTTTATTTTACCTAGCTTTTAGTAATTAGATCCTTAGACAGTCTTATCTTACCTAGCTTTTAGTAATTAGATTCTAAATGAACTATAATATCTGAGCAACTTTGAGTATAGTAGGGATTATAGCCTATTAATATTTATTTCCATCAACCAATTCTTAAATAAGTTAAGATTAAGATATTTTTTTATGATATAAATTTTTATAATGCCTGAAATTACTTAATGTTCATTACCACTACTATATTATCGTCTTAAAAGTAGATTTTTTTTTGCAGTGTTTTTTATTGATAACTCTATTATCAAAAATAAAATATCCTCCCTGAAATTGAATGATGTCTTGTTTTACATGATATTTTATAATATTAATGTGTTGTTAAAGCTCTGTGTTAGAAGCTCCAATGAACACATTTGTAAATTCAGGAAATTATATTATAGCTGACATTTTCTAGGTCATTAGATAAATTTAGTTAAAGTACAGTTGTAAAATTTATCAAAAAAAATTTCTACATTTTATTTAGTATAGAGGTAGGGAAGTATTTTAAGTATGGTTAAAAGTCAATATAACAATAATTAATATCAACTTAGATTAAATCATCAAAAAATTGATTTGGCTTGTATTAATTGCTTAATAAATTAAGTTTTACCTAAGTATAACATTACTTGTCATTAACTTTTATTAGTACTGGAGTTTAGACTCTATTTAGAATTTAAAATCCAGTTATTATAAAAATTGAGTAAATCTTAGTAAATATGTATCAATTAAAGCTTATGTTTTTCATATAAATTATATAGAGGAACTTAATTATCTATTAAATTGGGATTTTTTGAGGAATTAATTTAATACTTCGTGAGCAATATTTTTGAATTATTAGGGTATATATATACTTACTTCCTAAGTCATATAAAGTTAACTATAACCTCTTATTTTTCGAGTATTTTCTACTAAGCTTTGAGCGAATTTATCAAAACGTTCTGATAATTTTTCATCTAATATTTTACCGTCATTAGAAAAAGCATTCCTAGCTTGACCAATAGCTATTTGTTCTGGAATTACCCAAGCATGGACCCATCGCAGAATTAGCCGTAAATGATTGAGGGCATTGGCATTTGATTGACCTCCTAAAACACTAATAAAACCTGCTACCTTTCCATCTAAATGTTCAAAACTCATTAAGTCAAGGGCATTTTTCATCAAACCACTGACACTGCCATGATATTCTGGAGTGACTAAAATCAGACCATCAGCTTGCTTGACTATTTGCTGCATTTTGTCAACATCTGGATATTCTGGATACTCATTCCCACCATTACAAAAGGGAAGTTTAAGAGTCCCCAAATCCAATATTTCTACCTCAGCACCGATGGCTTCTACTCTTTCGGCTACTATTTTTAAAGCTTGCAGGCTTAAGGAACTAGATCTTAGACTACCACCAATTCCTACAATTTTTACCATTGCATTTAAACTAAAAGATGTTTTCTTAACCACAAATAGATTGTCCTGATTTGAGGTAATTACACTATAAGTATTATAATATTAACAATACTCCAACACTGGAGAATCGACAAATTTTAGTGACCGTAAATTGCCCCATCATTCTTGACTCTTGATTTACCTTAACCCGTCTATCATTAACTTACGATACTTTGAAAAAGGGCTGCCCTGAAGGTGGGTGCTAGGATGGAATAGAATTTATGTGTTTAAAGCAATTGTGATCGGGACATACAATTGATTTTTTCTAGCCTGAGACAAAACCCTCACTTGCTTGAGTATAAATCTATTAGATAGAGGGGAGGGAACTTAACCTAATTTTGGAGAAAGGTGAATAAGGTCAATGATGACATGTCCTATTCTCGATACAGAAATAATTTTAATTGACAATTTTTTTGAATCAAGGAAACCTTAACCCTGGAAAAATAAAATTACCATTAGCATCAGACAAAGGTCTCAAAGTTGTCTGGTAGATTTATTTTCTCCAGAACAGGGAAGGGATTGAAAAATATAGTTGGAGTGGATGTATCTTAACGGCGAGTGGTAAGTACAAGATTCTAGTGCGGAATTTATTGCTTCGTGAAACCTACTCTCAAGCTAAAATAAGAAAACAAGTAAACAAACGTTAATTCTGAAATACGTTATTTATATATAATATACCCAAAACCCAAGATAAAAGGCCACAATTAATTATGAAAAATTTTGGGCAACAAATTAAAACTGATGAGCTAAAGGGAATTAATCACCATAACTGGTCATTATGCCAAGCTCAATCCAATACTCAAAAGGCTAAAATTCTTTTTGGTAGAATTCCTGGTGGAAAATTAACCAGAAAATTAGGGTGGAAAATTTTGGCTACTGGGATAATTGCTCAAGCAGTATTATTAGTAAGTCCAGCTTTTGCTAACAGTACGCAAAAAAATCTTAGCTATAGTCAGCTATTAGACAAAATTCAAGCTGGAGAAGTAACAGAAATAGATTACTATCCCTCTCGTGGAATTGCTAAGGTTAGCTTGAAAGGGCAAAGGAGCAGGGAGGGAATGTATATAGTTCAGATGTTTGAGCATGTCCCAGAACTACTTGATCAGGTTCGTGCTCAAAAAATTGACTTTGAATTAAAGCGCTCTCCTGACAATAGCGTTGCTATGGGGATCATATTTAATATTCTTATCGTTTTTGTGGTCATTGTTGTACTATTGGCAATTTTGCGTCGTTCTAGTCAGTCTCAGGGAAATGCGTTGAACTTTGGTAAGTCTAGGGCACGTTTTCAGATGGAGGCTAAAACAGGGGTATTATTTGAAGATGTAGCAGGTATTGAGGAAGCAAAGGAGGAACTTCAGGAAGTTGTCAGTTTCTTGAAAAAGCCAGAGAAGTTTACAGCTATTGGGGCTAAAATTCCTAAAGGTGTATTGTTGGTAGGGCCACCAGGGACTGGTAAGACTCTATTGGCAAAGGCGATCGCAGGTGAAGCAGGGGTTCCTTTTTTTAGTATTTCTGGTTCAGAATTTGTGGAAATGTTTGTGGGTGTGGGAGCTTCTCGTGTACGAGATTTGTTTAAAAAAGCTAAGGAAAATGCTCCTTGCATTATATTTATAGATGAAATAGATGCGGTAGGTAGACAAAGAGGTGCTGGTATTGGTGGGGGTAATGATGAACGAGAGCAAACTCTTAACCAACTACTAACTGAAATGGATGGTTTTGAGGGTAATAGTGGAATTATCATTATTGCTGCGACTAACCGACCTGATGTTTTGGATGTTGCTTTATTACGTCCAGGTAGGTTTGATAGACAGGTGACTGTAGATTTGCCTGCTTATAAAGGGCGTTTGGGCATTTTGGAAGTTCATGCTCGCAATAAGAAGTTAACTCCAGAGATATCCCTAGAGGCGATCGCTAGAAAGACACCTGGTTTTTCGGGAGCAGACTTAGCTAATATGTTGAATGAGGCTGCTATTCTAACTGCTAGACGACGTAAAGAAGGAATTACACCTAATGAAATTGATGATGCTATTGACCGAGTGACTATTGGTTTGAGTCTCACCCCATTATTGGATGGTAAGAAAAAACGGTTAATTGCTTATCATGAATTAGGTCACGCTTTGTTGATGACTCTACTGAAAAATTCTGACCTTCTTAATAAGGTGACTATTATTCCTCGTTCTGGTGGAGTTGGTGGTTTTGCTCAACCAATTATGGATGAAGGAATGATTGATAGTGGAATGTATACCCGTGGTTGGTTAATAGACAGGATTACAATTTCTCTAGGAGGACGTGCTGCTGAGGAGGAGATTTTTGGTTTAGCGGAAGTTACGGTGGGAGCGGCCAATGATATTCGGAGTGTGGCCAGTTTAGCTCGTGAGATGGTAACTCGCTATGGAATGTCTGACTTAGGGCCTTTGGCTTTGGAAAATCCAAATGGGGAAGTTTTTTTGGGCCGAGGTTGGCAGTCCCAGCAGCCAGAATATTCTGAGGAAGTTGCTATTAAAATTGACCATCAAATACGAACAATGGTTTTTCATTGTTATGAAAAAGCTCGAAAAATTATCAGAGAAAATCGTGTTTTGATGGATAGGTTAGTAGATTTATTAATAGAAAAAGAGACTATTGAGGGTGATGAATTTCGCAGAATAGTTTCAGAATATACGGAGTTACCGAAAAAACAAAAGTCTCTTATTAATTTGGAAAAGAAAATTTGAGGTTTAAGTTAGTTTTTTTGTCTGAACTTCAATATAATTTTTAATTATAAATTTTATTCTCGTTTTTATTAAGGGCAAGGGAGAAGAAGATTTATAACTTGTAATCTAATCATACCTAAAATCAATTTAACTCGACCTAGGGTAAGTCCCGCGCTTTCGGAAAGAGAGCGTCGGGATAAAAATTAGACTTTATTTGTATGGTTCGTCCTGCCGCATCTATCATAGCTATTGACAATATTCTATTTAGGTTTCTATATCATCGTGTAGGTAAGCATTTAGGCACCAAAAACTTAGTTATAGCTTGCGTGTGAGTTGTACTTAGCACTATATCTATGTTCTAAGCTTGATAACTGTTTAGTTTGTTGAGTATACATTTCTCGCAAAATCAAAGCAGGGTCTACCCAACGTCCTCCATATTTCAAACCCCAATGAAGATGGGGGCCACTGGTTCTACCAGTCATTCCGACTCTAGCTATTCGACTCCCAGCAGGCAAAACTTGACCTTGAGGTAGCATAATTCCACCACCACGATCTATTAGATAGCGATGTCCATTGTGAGTTTCTACTTTTCCTTGAACGTGACAGTAAACGTGTTCCCAAGAACCTGACTTAATTATAATACCAGTACCGCAACGACGATCTTCCCAAACTTCCATCACTGTGCCGGTCCACCAACTTCGGATATAGCTTCCTTGGGGAGCTGCTAAGTCTAACCCATAATGAAAACCTCTACCACGAGGACCAAAAGCTGATGTGTATCCTTGAAAGTTTTCTACGGGGAAAGAGGCATTTTGCCAGTTTTTAATGTATGATATTTGTTGATTGGTAGTTTTGACTCCTTGTGCTTTGACTAATTCTTGTTTAATTCCTAAGGTGGCTATACCAAGTGCCATAAATCCTAATAGTAATATTTTTTTTTGTTTTTGGGGGTGACGTAAACCCTGTTTTAAGGCTATAGGGAATTTATATAAGAGTTTTTTTCCAGGAACTAACATATTTCCTTACTTTTAAATAATTGATGGGAATAGATGATTTGATCTAAGCATTCAGTTTATACTTATAAGCTATAAGGTATTAACTGACTATTAGCACTCATTTATCTCTTAAGTTTTAGTTGGTTTGGTGGTTTGGTGTGGTTAAGTTTGATGGTAGACAGCAAAGAGCGAAAATTATTGAAGCAAAAAGTTATAATCGAAAAAAATATGGTAAAAATTAATGGATTTGGTAGTAATATTTTATTAATTTGTTAATTTTTAAACCTGACACCTGAAACCTGATAAATGAACCATTAATCAATAACTAATTCTAGTTTTGCGAGGGCATTGGTTATTAAATCATTATTTGGAAACAAGTAATTAGTTATCCATAGGATAATTATGAAAAAAGTTATGAATTAAATTAGTTATCAGCTAATTTAGCTAACTTGAGTTGTTACTTGAAGGTTGTTTAAAAACGATTAGCATAGTGTTAAGCCTAGGAAAAGCTGAATAGGATATAGCTCAATATTTAATCTTTGATAATTTATCAAAGATTATAGCATTATTTTTGGTATTTGATATTATACTAAGTTGTTTGTCAAAAAAAATTTACTTCTGGATAGTTCATCTGGATCAGAGGAGTTGAATAAGAATGCCTCTAATTTATTTAAGAGAGTTATCTCTGAGATTATTCCCCCCTTTTTTTAAGGTTTACTCTAACTTTGGTTCCCCTTTTTTACTAGATGACTTTGGATTAAGTTTCTGTACCATTTATTAAGTATTTCATGAAAGTTAATCTCCCATTATGGGCAAGGCTAAACTCCTCAATAACCTTTGCCTTATTAATATTTTAATTAACATAAAATTTGACAAAAATAGTTAAGTATTATGTATTAAGATTTTATAGGTTCAAAATTCTCACAATCTCAGTAATTTCAGGAAATTATTTCACATTTAAGCTATATTTGAGTAGTAAAACTTGATTCTATAAGATAGGTATGCTTAAGTATAATATTTTTTTGTGTGATAATTACTAATCTTAGATAACGAAAAAAAAGTCGCATTGGTGTTTGAATTGTAAATTCATTTTTTTTTCTGGAAAGGAAATACACTTGATTTTTATTTTGTGCTGTTTAACAATAATTTGATAATTAATTTACCATCCTAAATATGTATACTTTTCAAATGTTTTAGTAGTAAAAAAAGTCAGATGTTTAACAACACTTTTTCTTTTAAATACTTATAAATACTTATATTTTTATTATAAATATAAATTTTCATCTAATGGTTTTCTAGTTATTATGTTATGATAAAATTTTTTGGTTGTTGTTCTATATATTTATAAATAAATTATATAATGATATTTATTGAGAATATTTAACGAAGAATATACTTATAATAATTGATATAATTTACGATGATTATAGAGAATATTTATGTGCATAATTTTTGGATTTCCTGATTCTAAATACCTTTCTTTATGTAGAATTTACTAAAAGTTCTATACTTTTCTAAAATTTGCTATAATCCAAGGATTTAATATTCTGTTAAATAAAATAATTTGAGATTCTAAAAAATGATACTAGAAGAAATTTTGCCTTTTAGATTGGCCATAGATGCTACAGCGATCGCAGGTTCATCTTTATGGTCTTTGGCCTTATATTGGGGTTTTTCCCCTGTTAGTGACTGGGTGACGTTACAACTTAACCGCTGGTTTAATTTTGCGGAAAGATCGTTGTATATGTCTGATGAAGAATTTGAAAGAACCCGCAAAGCTAGAGAATCTCAAAATGCTTTTTATGCTTCTATTTTTAGTATTGTGCCTTTTTTAATTGTAGGAAGTTTATGTAATTGGGGGGTAGAATTTGGTTTGGGTAAAAGCTGGTCAATTAGTATTGGGATAATTACTTGCTTAACTTGTGGTATTTATGAATTAGGAAGACGAGATAGTCAATCTTCTTAAACAGCATTTCTAATTAAATTATGAGAGAATAAAGGATAAGAAGCAGGAAAGATGGGTCAGGGGATAGGTAACAAGTTAAATATATTTAATTTTTTAATTTTGTAGTTTTACCTAATAACTTGGGCAATTGCTGTCGTTGAATTATTAAGCTTTATATATTTATGAAGATAGACTAAAAGTTTTCTTTTCTGAATGAGATAAAAACGGCGATCGCTATGCCAGAAAAACTACGTCACCAAGTAATAGCTGAAGAAAACATTTGGGGCTATTAAATATTTGGCTGGTGTTGATGTTGGTGACAGTGATAATTATAGGATTTATTAAGGGGTAGTAGCAATTTTAAGTTTCGTGGAACTGGAGCTAAAATAACAGGCGATCGCTCAACTTCTTACTTCTTTTCTTTATATCCCTAGATTTATTATTTTTTAGATAAACATATACTATTTTAGATACTTGAAAAAAATATAATCTTATTCATTATAATGTTCTACATTTGCTGCTTTATGACGGTAAATTTTGATTGATTTTTGTCGATTTGGTGTGGATTTTTATTTAGAATTTTTAGTTAATATTCTTAATGTTAGTGTGACTAAATCTCAAGATAATATCTATTATTTAACCAGTCTTAAAAATACTATCAAATCAAAAGTTGTTCAATCCTTGAATATTTAAAAGTCTATTGTGGAAGTCAAATATGCTCTTGTTCATGAATGGTTAACTCCTAAAGCAACTGGAGGTTCGGAATTAGTTGTTAAGGAAATTCTCAAGCATATTAATGCAGATGTATATGCTTTAATTGATTTTGAGTCGAGGAACCCAGAAAGTTATTTTTATCAACGTCAAATAGGTAAAACATTTTTACAATATTTGCCTTTGGCTCGTAACGGAGTACAAAAATATTTACCTTTATTGCCAATAGCAATTGAACAATTTGACTTAGGAGAATATGATGTAATTCTCTCTTCTTCCCATGCAGTTGCTAAAGGTGTTTTAACTACACCTTATCAACTACATATTTGTTATTGTCATACTCCTATGCGTTATGCTTGGGATTTAACTTTTGATTATCTCAATAGTAGTAAGCTTGGTAAGGGTATTCCTGGAATTTTTACTCGATATCTTTTACATAGACTGCGAGAATGGGATATCATTTCTGCTAACCGAGTAGATTATTTTATTGCTAATTCTCAACATACTGCTCGTAGAATTTGGCGTTGTTATCGACGTAAAGCTGAGGTTATTTATCCGCCAGTAGATGTGGAAAAGTTTCCTTTTAAATCTGATAAACAAGATTTTTATCTTACAGTTTGTAGGTTAGTAAGTTATAAAAAAATATCTTTAATTGTTAGAGCTTTTAATCAGTTAGGACGAGAATTAATAGTTATTGGTAGTGGTGGGGAATTAAATAAATTACGTGATCTTGCTAAGTCTAATGTTAAAATTATGGGTTGGCAACCTGAAGAAGTTGTTGCTAAATATATGTCAGAAGCTAAGGGTTTTATTTATGCTGCTTGTGAAGATTTTGGTATGGCTTTAGTGGAGGCACAAGCTTGTGGAACTCCTGTTATTGCTTATGGTGTTGGTGGAGCGAATGAAACGGTTTTAGATATGAGAAAATATCCTAGTTCGGCAACTGGTTTATTATTTTCTGAACAAACAGAAAAAGCATTAATAGAAGCGGTGGAATTTTTTGAAAGTTCTCGGGAGTATTTTCAGCCAGAAATTATTAGAAAGCAGGCTGATAATTTTTCTCAAACAGTGTTTAAAAAGCATTATTTAAGTTTTGTGGAAAAGTGTTATGTGGAGGAAGGTAGTGGTAAACGCGTAACGGTTAAATAGATGGGAAGCTGACAATTTCTGATTTCTCCTGTTTTGATGGTCGGAGAATAAGAACAGGAGTCAAAGCTATTTTTTAATAATTCTAATTATTTGAAATAAGCAATAAAATGATTGGGGTTACTAGAGAATAAATTTGATAATAATTGACTGTAAGAACTGTTTCTGAGGGAAACCCAACAAAGCTTTGTTTTTGCTGGGTAATCTTACTATGTCCATTAGACCCAACCTATAAGTTATAAATCTATTAGTTTACTACAAGAACTGAAGTTTTTGTCTATAGAAGTAGATGATCTGTTGATCAGTTATGAAGAGATTTTTGAACAACCTGTCAGGCAGATCAGGACTTACCCAGAAATACCATGTTAGGGACTAATGTTATTTGCCCTTGAACTTTGTGCTTGAATGCTCCCTGATGTTATTTGCC
>JAGGDU010000035.1:47771-53288 GCA_018457135.1 Trichodesmium erythraeum GBRTRLIN201
CTAATGTTATTTGCCCTTGAACTTTGTGCTTGAATGCTCCCTGATGTTATTTGCCTTTGAATACCCTGAATGGTCTTTGCCCTTGAACTTTGTGCTTGAATGCTACCTGATGTTATTTGCCTTTGAATACCCTGAATGGTCTTTGTCCTTGAACTTTGTGCTTGAATGCTACCTAATGTTATTTGGCCTTGAATACCCTGAATGGTATTTGCCCTTGAATGCCCCTGAATGGTCTTTGCCTTTGAACTTTGCCCCTGAATATTATTTGCTCCCTAGTAGCATTTGCCTTTGAATGCCCCTGAATGGTCTTTGCCTTTGAACTTTGCCCCTGAATATTATTTGCTCCCTAGTAGCATTTGCCTTTGAATGCCCCTGAATGGTCTTTGCCCTAAATGGCCTTTACACCTGAATAGTCTTTGCCCTGAATGGCTTTTACACCCTAGTAGCTTTTGCTCCCTAATGGCCTTTACCCCCTAGTGGTGTTTACCCTCCTAAACATACCGTATTTTGTTCTAATTTGTGTAAGTTCTGTAAAATTTTATTCAAATGAGGGAAATCTTAATAAATTTGTTAATTTTTGATGAAATAGATGACACAGATAAAGCTATTTGATATTACTATAGGTTTGATAATTTTTGATTATCAATTTATTTACTGAGCTTTCAAAAAGCATACAGAGCTTACTGATCGCTATGGAAAAGTTCAAGGTGATTTCGCTGTGAATGAGGATAAGTTACATTATTTATTTGTGACTTTTGGTTCGGAAAATAGGTGGAGGTTCTATGGTTGTATCGTACATTGAAAAATTGTTGGCGATCAAATCTGGATTCACGCAGATGGATGAGAATATGGTGTTGCTGATAATTTGGTCAATGTAGGGATTCCCAAAAGTCAATTTTTTCTGGGTTTTTATCTGCAAGAAGTTGCTATGCACACAGAATTTGCAGTGTAGTGAATTAATTTGATCATCTATTCCCTATTCCCCTACTTCTCCACTCCTCTACTCTCATATTCCTAAAATACGGCTTACTTCTGCTTCTAGTTTACGAACTGTTTTTTCCTGCTCTTTCTTCCGCTCAAGCTTCTTATAGCTAGCTTTGGCATATTCCAAATACTTCAGTGCATCATCCTTATATCTTATAATTGCATTGGTGATAGCTAATCCCCCCTGGATATTTGCTAAACCTTCCAAATCTGCTTCAGGTTTGGTTAGCTTCAGAGCTTTTAGGTAGTATAGGCGTGCTAATCTATTTAATCCAATTTTTTGATGAATTTCTCCTAAGAGTTGATAGATGGCTGTAGATTTAATACCATCTTGAATTGCAGTTTCCAGCGGTTTGATGGCTTCGTTATACAGTTCTTTACTTTGATACAAGCGGGCGATAGCGAGTGCTTGAGCTTCCCGACTCAGTTGCTTCTGCTTGATTTCTTCAACTGCACCCAATGTCTCTTTGACTTCTTTCTCTGAAAGAATAGTAAATCCAGGAGTTCCCTCAAATGTTGAAGTTTTATTTTTATCCGTTACCACATTGAACCAGTAACGAACTCCCCGTTTCAAGGGTGGCTTCGCTGTATAAACTAGCTGGTTTTCCCTTGTTTCCTGATTCAAATTCACACCTGGACCTACCAGCTCCACGCGATAATTTTTAGCTCCCTCAACCTGGTTCCATCGCAAAGTTAAGGACTGAGTAGGCAACAATTTTGTATTCCTGGGACTGAGAATATAGGGAATTTTGGGATCGTTGATAGCCCGGCTATCTGCAGTAACCTTACCTAGCTCCCTCAGTTTGGGGTTACTCACAGGGGGACACCCTTCACTAACAATAGATTCTCTGCCATCGGGAACTTTCCATTCCGTCAAATTCTGACACAGTACTTCAGCTTGGGCTCCCTTGGGGAGGAGTAAGCGGTCTTCATTTCTCAGGGGAGTTCCTATTATTATTGGCTGATATTTTTGCCAATGGGGACGTTTGAGTTTGACCTGCCCTGGTGGACTCAGAATCATCAGAAAGTTAACACCGGGGATAACAGGACTTACGGGTCTGGCTAAGATACCTACTAAAGTTACCCCGCTTAATAATGGAATTAGAGATTTAAATTGTCCTCGTCGCATGATTTTCCTGCCTCCTTTAATTTTTTATGGGCTGAACTGAGCCATTTACTTTCATCTGGGTTGAATACGGAACCTAACTGACAGCATTTCTGCCATTGTTCCACTGCTTCTGCCTGCTTTTCTGGCTGTCCTTGAAATAATTGTGCCAGCAAACAATGGGCTGAACCTCGAGCTTTAATTTTTTCAATACCCTCTGAAGAATTTCCGATCTGAATTGCAGTTTTGAGAAATTTCTCAGCTAGTTGGGTTTGTTCCTGCTTTGAGAAAGCCCATCCTAAATTTTTGTACAAGGTGTATGTGATTGCAATTGAGGGATTATCTTGATTAGCAAAATTATTGAACCCTTTTAATAGCAGGGGAATAGCTAGGTCAGGTTTATTATCTATTATATGAAGACGAGCCTGATTATTTTGGGCTTTGATGAATTTTCCTTTGACAGCAAATTGATACTGAGTTTTGGCTTTGTCGAATTCCTGTAAGTCTTCGTACAGTACTGCTAAATTATAATGGGCTTCAAAATTATCAGGATCAAGTGCTAATGCCTGTTGATAGATTGATTCGGCTCCGGCAAATTGACCTTGTTGATACTTTTCAAATCCTTTTTTGTTGTACATATCAGAAAAAGCCGGGAAATTCGCTCGCAAGGCAACTAGAAGCACAAAGAGCATTGCTGTTGAGCCAAATCTCGCTTCTTCATGAAAGTGTTGAGGAATTCCCAGTCGTTTTAGTAAGCGATTAAATCCTTCTTGCCCTGTCTTAGTCAGTTCACTTCTGGCTTGCAATAGGGTAATTAGGCTAGGGAAGGCAACTGCAATTGTTCCTGGGAGTCCTGTTCCAGCTCCAATAAACCGAGGCACAATATCTATGAGTAATCCTAAGTTAGCTGTCCAACCGGCAACGGTGAAGCCGCGCCACAACCAATCCCAACGATCCCAAAAATGGGGTGGAGCTTCTGTTTCTAATCTCCACCACCAAGCTTTTTCGGGGGGAGAAAAGCTACTACGATATTGGGAGAGGTTGACTCCTTTGGTTTGAGTAATTCGATGGGCTTGTGCTCTCAACAAATTGTCTAATTTAAGTAGTTTCTGTTGAGTGTTGGTGGAAATAGGGGTGGACTGATTCCAAACTGCTTGGACAACATCTCTAGCATTTAATACTGCTAATATTTGTTCTGGTTTGGGGGGTTCAGCAGCCTCAAGTTCTCGGAGAACTTTTTCATAGCTACTGAGGGTGGTTTCCAAACCAGAACCAATAATTTTGAGTTGTGATGAATCCATAGAAACATTGGCTTCTGTTTAAGTTATTTTATTATATCAGGATTTAGGCAAAACCGCCATATCTAGTAGGGGTAAACGGGATTTTCCCTTACTGGATGTAATGCCGGTGGGTAAGTCCTGTTTAGTGTTTTTTTTACCACAAGTTATTATTGCTGTCAAGTATCAAAACAATACCTAACCTAGAGTGATACAGATACATCAAGCCCGGCAGTTCCGGGTAAAAGTTGGGAAAACAGTTCATGGCAATGTGACGGCACCTAAAAATCTAGGTTGGGTAGAAGGGCAGTGAAACCCAACAAAGCCTTGTTATGGTGGTTGGGCTACTCTTAGGAGGTTTTGCTACGTTTACCAGACCTAACCTACAGTTATTGCACTATTTTAAAGGATACCAAGTTGGTTCTATCATATTTTTAATAAGTGAAATGCTCTTAAGGGAAAAAATACTATGGATTTTGTTAGTCCCAAGGTTGATTATGCTTTTAAAAAAATCTTTGGTTCTGAGGAAAGCAAGGAAATTTTAATCGGTTTCCTAAATGGGATAATTTATGATGGAAAAAAACTATTAAGTTTTTAAGGATTATTAATCTATTTAAGCCTGGTCAAGTAATTAGTTTAAAGGATACTTATTTAGATATAAAGGCTGTTTTATTTGATGGTTCGGTTGTGGTTATTCAAATGCTGGTAGCATTGATGATTGCTTTTAGTAAGGGAGTAATGTACGACTTAATCAAGGGTTATGGCAACCAGTGAAAAATAGAGGATGATTATCCCCTACTACGTCCGGTAATAGGGGTAACAATCACGGATTTTATCTTCTTTAAAGATAAAGATAAGGTAGATTTTATTAATCCATTTGTGTTTAAACATCAAAAGGAAAATTGGGAATATTCCGATACGGAATTGCGGCTAATTTTTGTGGAGTTACTGAAGTTTAAGAAAGGTTTGGCAGAGTTAAAAACTTTGGCAGATAAGTGGATTTTCTTTATCAAAGAAGCTCCTCGACTGGATGATATTCCAGAAAGTTTGGGAGTTGTTAAGGAGATAGAACTGGCTTTAAATATTGCTAATAAAATTAATATGGCACCAGAAGAGTTAGAAATAGTTGAGCGCAGAGCTATAGCATTGCAAGATGAAAGAGGACAAATAGCTTATGCGGAGCAAGAAGCAGAGGCTAGAGGAGAGGCTAGAGGAGAAATTCAAGGAGGTCTATCTGAAGCGATCGCTTTTGTTATGGGTTTGCTAAGAAAAAGATTTAAAGATCTTCCCACTGCAATAAATAACCAAATTGAATATTTGCCTGTTGAAGACCTAGAAAATTTAGGGGAATATTTGTTAGACTTTAACAGTTTAGAAGATTTGGAAACTTGGTTAAGTGCTCGAATTCCAAACCAGAATTAATTGTTTTGAGTTGTGATGAATTGATAGGAGCATCGGCTTGTTGTTAAAATAACTTTATTTATTAGGACTTATCCAAAATGTCTATATTGTGTATATTAGGAATAATCAAATTACTTTTTTTGACTTCCCTTCTTGGGGGAGAGAAAGAGGACCTTAAACTTTTGACTTTTGCTTTTTGACTTTTGGCTATGATGTTTACCAAAATTTTCACCAAAAATTACTTTGTCCAAACTTGGCTGACAGTTATTCTTGTTATTAACGGGCTAGGAGTATTGGTTATGCGGGCAGGAAGGGCAGATGATTTTGTTCCATCACAACAACTGTCAACATTAGAAGCAACTGGGGAACTGATAATTAATGGGTCTCTCAATGAAAAAGGTCAACAGGGAAATTATAAGCTAAATTGGCGACAGGCTTCAACTAAAGAAGATTCTCTAACTTTGGCCACAGAACTTAATGACAAAGCTATTGAACTATATAAACAAGGTAAATATGATGAAGCAGTTCCTTTATTAGAGCAGTCTTTGAAAATTAGGCTGCAGATCTTGGGTGCTGAACATCCTGATGTTGCCACCAGCCTCAACAATTTGGCAGAACTTTACAGAGTTCAAGGAAGGTATACAGAAGCGGAACCATTGTATATACAAGCATTAGAGATGAGAAAGAAGCTCCTGGGTGCTGAACATCCTGATGTTGCCACCAGCCTCAACAATTTGGCAGGACTTTACA
>JAGGDU010000036.1 GCA_018457135.1 Trichodesmium erythraeum GBRTRLIN201
CTTTTTTCTTCCTCCTCCTGCCTTGATTAACCTTTTTTCTTGGCTGGCGCTCCCCTATCTTTTTTTTTCAACTTTTTGAGGGTTTTCTATTAATTTTATTAGCTGTTCATCTGTAATACCAATAATTCTTTTTGTTTCTTTTGGGTGGTTATAAATATATTCTAATACATTATTCATTTGGAAACAGGGTATATATAATTGGCCACTACAATTTTACCTTAATTTTTATTTTGGAGAGGTCTAAAGCACTCACAAATAAAGACATTAGCCTTTCGGGGTTTAAAAACTTGTCTTTTTTTCGAGCTATCAAGCTCACATATACTAAAACTCTGGGAAAACTTAAGTAGAAAAATCAACAGTTAATTGTTACTTCTACTTTCTCTGAACAACCCCTTACTGAAAAAAAACTTAGATAGCAAGTCTTAAACAACAAATACATGCTAAAGTTAACCTGCAACCACAAAAGGTTGTTAAATATTAATGTCTAGACAAGTCTTATAAAAAAATAAAATTTATTGCCTATAACTATAGTGCTATAGTAAAAGTAAATATTACTAATTATAATTATTATGACTTATATTGGAACTAGAGAAGCTGCTTTTTTATTAGGTATCTGTTGTCAACGAGTCAGAGCTCTACTTTCTCAAGGTAGAATAAAAGATGCTTATAAAGATAACGGACTTTGGCAAATTCCTCTATACGGAAAAATGCCTATTGTCATACCAGGTAAGAGAGGTCCTAAAGGTGTTTGGTGTCATCACAAACGGAAGCATCCAACTAAAATTCATGTCAATCAACATTTTATTAAAGTGAATGCTAAAAGAATTAATGAAGATCCTCTAATGACTCCTGACCAATTAATACCAGTAATTACCTTGAAGCAGACAAATCGTAACGATATGGGTTATCAGATGGTTCTTGATGGTCAGTGTCGTATAGTTTATAAACCCTATGAACCCTTACCTTGTGGCGCACATTTGTGGATTGAAACTTACAAGCCAGTGCAGTTTGTGGATACTCGTTTTAAACCTAGGAGTGCTAGGCGACCGTACAAAGATATCTGTTGATATGCAAATATTAATTCCAGCATTATTTCTAACTGTCTGCTTTGGTCTAGGCTCTCTTCCTCTAACTAATTTAATAGTTAAAAATCTGGGAAATATTAACCTAACAAAAGTTGGTACAGGTAACCCTAGCGTGGCAGCCGCATTTGTTCACGCACAAAAATCTGTGGCAATATTTGCAGTCTTAGCAGAAATTATTAGAGGTATTACTCCTGTTTTAGTAGCAAAATTATTATTTCCAGAAATTTCTACTTGGCAATTAGTAGGATTAATATTTTTAGTGGCAGGTAGATATTTCATTGCTCAAGGTGGCGGTGTTACTAATGCTAGTTGGGGCGTTTTGATTTATTCTCCCGTTGTTGCATTGGCTTCGGGAATTACAGGTTTTTCAATATTAGTCATAGGTAAACAAGTCTTTCCTCACAAGAATCAAAATATTCAAAAATGGTCGGCTCGTTTGGGATGTCTCAGTAGTTTTTTCTGGGTTTTATTCTTTCGCACCTCAGCATCTTTATTAGAATTATTCGCAGCAGCAGGATTAGCAATTTTCTTAGTAGTAATAAACTTTTTCCAGAGTGATGATATGGCTTTACAAAAACGACCTATATTTTCTCTCAATAGTCAACTTGATGCTAAAATTTGTGGAGAAAAAGCAGCTAGATTAGCTTTACTAAAAAAATCCGGTTTTAATGTTCCTGAAGGTTTTGTTTTACCTGCAATTGAAAATGGAAATAGGAAATTGGTTGTGGAGAGTGAAATGACAAAAGCTATTCCTAATACTCGACTCCCAACTGGCTTTTTCTCAGTAGGTAAAATTTTAGATAAGTTAGATAAAATGTCTGGGAGTTTTCCATTAATTGTTCGTTCTTCAGCAGTAGGGGAAGATAGTGATAATAGTTCTGCTGCCGGACAATATGAAACTATTTATCCTGTGACAAATGAAACGGAATTATTAGAGGCAATTAATATTTGTCGTCAGTCTTATTGGTTACCAGAAGCTATTGCTTATCGGCAACAAAGAGAAATTCCTGATGGGGAAATGGCGGTTTTGATTCAGCCTTATATTATGAGTCAAGTTGCTGGAGTAATGTTTACTAGAAATCCTGTGGATGGTAGTGCAAAAATAATTATTGAAGCTTTGCCTGGAGGTGCAGCAAAAGTTGTGGGTGGGCGGTTGACTCCCCTACATTTAGAAATTGATAAAAATAGATTTCACGAAATTAAAAATTCCACAGTCAAAGGTAAAAGTTATCCTTCTATTAATGAATATGCTGATTTTTTTACTAAATTAGAAAATCAGGATATTTTACTTCCAGAAATTATTCAAGAATTGGTAAGTAAAGCAGAAGCTATTGAAGAATTTTTTCATGGTTTGCCTCAAGATATTGAATGGTGTTGGGATGGGGAAAAAATTTGGATTTTGCAAAGTCGCCCAATTACTAATCTGAGACCTATTTGGACTCGAACTATTGCAGCAGAAGTAATTCCAGGGGCTATTCATCCTTTAACTTGGTCGATAAATCGTCCTCTGACTTGTGGGGTTTGGGGAGAAATTTTTACTATTGTTTTAGGGGAAAAGGTAGCAAAGTTAGACTTTACTGAAACGGCAACTTTACTGGGTTCTCATGCTTATTTTAATGCTACTTTGTTAGGGGAAATTTTTAGAATGATGGGATTGCCGGAACAGGGTTTAGAGTTTTTATTACGAGGGCAAAAAATGGGAAAACCTCCTTTAGAAAAAGTCTGGTCTGCTTTGCCTGGTTTATGGCGTTTGATTCAAAAAGAAATGGCAATTGATGACGAGTTTGAGCGTGACTATCATCAAATTTTTGTTCCCGCACTACAAAGTTTGGAAAATAATTTTCAACATAATTTTCCGGAAAATTCGTCTCAGTGTTTATCAGAATTATTGGTTCAAGTAGAAAGAATTCAGGAATGGTTAAAACCGATTACTTTTTACAATATTTTGGGTCCTATAGGTTTAGGGATTAGGCGATCGATCTTCGGTGTTTCTGAAGAATGGTTACCTACTGATACTGCTCCTGAAATTGTTTCAATTCGAGAATTACAAAGGTTGGCAGTTAAGTTGAAAATGGCAACTAAATCTGATGTAGAAATAGAGGCAGAATTTCAGCAAAATCAGGAATTACAATTGGAGTTTCAGCGATGGTTGAAAAGTTATGGTTACTTGAGCGAGGTTGGTACGGATATTGCTGTGGTAACTTGGGGAGAAAAGCCGGATAATTTCCGCGATTTATTATTTGCAATGGCTCGGAAAGGTGAGAGAGAAAAAGATAATTTTTCGGTAAGGTCTTTAAATTTTTGGCAGAGTTGGCGACTGGGAAAATGTAGAAAACGTGCTAGAACTAAGGGTAAAATTGCTGAAGTTTATGGAAAACTTTTGGCTGATTTACGACGGACGTTTTTGGCAATGGAAAATTATGGATTAGAAGCAGGAATTTTTGAGCAAAAAGGAGATATTTTTTATTTGGAATTTGCCGAAGTTAGGGAATGGATTTTATCTACAGTGGGTTTGGTCTCAGAAGGAAACCTAAAAAAGTTTAATACAGAAGCTCCTGTAGGTTTGGTCTCAGAACAAAATCCAACAAATAGTTTAGGAGTCTCGGAACAAAACAGAAAAGGATTTAATGTAGTTTCTCCCCACACTTCTCAAATTCCCCAAACTTCGCACAAGCAAGTGATTATCAAGAATGAAATAAGTTATCTCAATCTCAGAGAACTTATCCGTCAAAGGCAGGAACAGTTGGAAAAAGATGGCGATCGCCTAGTTCCCTCTGTAGTTTATGGGAATGTATTACCCCAAGAAAGTCAGGAAACTTTCTCTAGTGAGGAAAATGTTTCTTTTTTACAAGGGATACCAGGGAGTGTTGGGTGTGTGGAAGGTTATATCAAGGTTTGTCGGAGTTTAGAAGTAAATCTTACTGAGGATGAAGGTTTAATTATAGTTGTGCCTTATACGGATGCTGGTTGGGCGCCTTTGTTATTGAAGGCAAAGGGTATTATTGCTGAAGTGGGGGGGCAGTTATCCCACGGAGCTATTATTGCGCGGGAGTATGGCATTCCGGCAGTAATGAATATTTCTGGAGCGATGACTCGTTTACAGGATGGGCAGAAAGTTAGGGTAGATGGGTTTCGGGGTACTGTGGAATTGTTATTTTAAGTATTTGGATACTCACAAGGAAAAGATGCAGTAAATAATTTTAAAAAAACTCCTAAAATTAATTCAACCAATTTTAGAGAAAAATCCAGATTTGGGAAAAGATGATCAAAAATTCCCGATTGGTGTCAGAATGAAAGTCTTTTTGGATTAGACATCTCCAAAAATCAACAAAGCCTTTCCTTGACTTGATCTTAGCCTAGTTGCCATATCAAGCATCTTTG
>JAGGDU010000037.1:0-4862 GCA_018457135.1 Trichodesmium erythraeum GBRTRLIN201
AAGAAATTCTTGGGAACTTGGAAATAGATTAATTAAAATTTCTTTTTGAATAGAACTTAAACGATATTTTTGAGCGACTTTTTCCAGAAAATCTCTCCAATTTATAGATTCTCCTGGAACTTCAGACATCAAATATAACTGAGCGCGACTTCTATCTAACTTGGGAATATAATCAGTATATTTATCTCCATATTGCCTAAGAGTTGAGATAGATATAGTCGCAAAAGTGTGAATTAATCTAATATCTTGATCATCCCGAAAATTCCAAGGTTCATTTAATAGAATTGCTTCAAATTCTCGAATAGTTTCATATCCAAAATGACTAGCAATTTTTTCAGTTAAACGACCAATAACCCCAATACAAAATTCTTTTCCTCCTAAACGGTCTAAAAATATCTCCCTAATTCCCGGTTGAAATTCAAACTCAATTTGATGAGGAAAACGATAAGAATTAAAAGGTTTAACCGGACTTAATAATCCTCCCATTAATACTTCTGCGACATTAATTTGAGTCGACTTTGGTAATAAAGCTCGTTGTATTAAACGAATAGTAGAAAGATTAATTGGAATAGCAGATAACCATTGAATTAATTGCCAAGCTTCCTTGGAAAAAGTGGCATAAAAATTATTAATTTGTTCTCTAGGAGTGAGAGGTTCTTCCTCTTCTTCTGGCTCTGGACCCATCAATTCTAAACCTAACCCAGCACCAGCACACCAACTGATTCCTTTTCCTACCATAACATTAACCCAAGCAGCCATTGACTTTGGTTCTAAATTTAGAATTGGTAATTTAACTGTTTGTTGATTAAGGTATTTTTCTTGCCAATACTCAATAGGAATTGCATCCCATTTTTGAGTCGAATTTTGCTTTTTATTATTTCCTAATCGCAGTCTAATTGCATAACAAAGATTTGTATTTTCCCACATTCTTTCAGGAAAAGGATTGAGGATAGTCAACTTTTCTTTTGTTGCCCATTTTTGAAGAATATTAATAAATTTCTGATTAATCCAAGCTAGGGAAATACAATCACTAAGCATCAAAATTAACCGTCTATGATCGGATGAATTTAATTCTTGAGGAGATAGAGTCAGAGAAGGAGAATGAAAAGGATAAATTTGTAAATTTTCTGAATTATTATCCCATTTTATGCGATAAAGTTTGATATCTCGAAATGCTCCTAAATGTTCTAGAAAATCTCTAACTTCTGGCAATAAAGACTGCCAAAGAATCATTGAATCACTATCTTCTATGAGCAAAACAACATCTAACCAACGTTCTTTTTTAGGAGTTAAAACTGGAAAATAACGGGGAAAATTCAGGGTACTAAGTTCTGCACTTATTTTGGCAGTTTCATTAACATCTAATTCCTGAGCAACTCGAGAGTTTACCTTTTGTTTGAAGGGTTTAATAAGGCGACTTAATTCTAGAGTATTACGCAAAATTGCTATGTCTGGTAATTTGATAGGCAATTTTTCAGTAGTCAAAGATGTTGGTTGAATTTCTGTATTTTGAGATTTATTTGATGATGAAGTAGTTAAAGGATATTGAGAAGACGAAGACCTAGTAGGCGTTTTTTTTGGTTGTTGAATACTAGCTGTTTTTGAAAGTTGAAAGTCATAAGATTGATCAAAGTTTTCAGCTAGCTCCTCCGTATTACTTGAAACTAAATTTTGAGAATTATTTTCTTCCTGTTTTTGTTCACTAACTTGGTGCACAAACCATAAAACTTCTGCTATTTGCATCGAATCAAGTTGCCATTCTTTTGTCTTTATAAAAGCTATGAATTTTTCAAACATAATTTAGTAGGCAATAGAAGGAAAAACTAACCTGACAGTAAATAAGTAATAATTTTTTTTGTAGTAGAAACTTAGCCTATTAAGTATTTAGTAAGTATATAAAGTAGAGATAAATAATTAGGTAAGCATTCAATAGCTGATAGCTGATAGTTAAATAGTTAGGTAAAACTTAACTCTGTTCCAAAATTTACTTACCCGTTATTTTCAATTTTTCAATTACCTTCGATAGTAGTTAAAATATTTTATTTTGAGTCCTCAACTGCTGTTGAATTTTGTTGACTACTTAGGCGACTTAATTCTAGAGTATTACGCAAAATTGCTATGTCTGGTAATTTGATAGGCAATTTTTCAGTAGTCAAAGATGTTGGTTGAATTTCTGTATTTTGAGATTTATTTGATGATGAAGTAGTTAAAGGATATTGAGAAGACGAAGACCTAGTAGGCGTTTTTTTTGGTTGTTGAATACTAGCTGTTTTTGAAAGTTGAAAGTCATAAGATTGATCAAAGTTTTCAGCTAGCTCCTCCGTATTACTTGAAACTAAATTTTGAGAATTATTTTCTTCCTGTTTTTGTTCACTAACTTGGTGCACAAACCATAAAACTTCTGCTATTTGCATCGAATCAAGTTGCCATTCTTTTGTCTTTATAAAAGCTATGAATTTTTCAAACATAATTTAGTAGGCAATAGAAGGAAAAACTAACCTGACAGTAAATAAGTAATAATTTTTTTTGTAGTAGAAACTTAGCCTATTAAGTATTTAGTAAGTATATAAAGTAGAGATAAATAATTAGGTAAGCATTCAATAGCTGATAGCTGATAGTTAAATAGTTAGGTAAAACTTAACTCTGTTCCAAAATTTACTTACCCGTTATTTTCAATTTTTCAATTACCTTCGATAGTAGTTAAAATATTTTATTTTGAGTCCTCAACTGCTGTTGAATTTTGTTGACTACTTATTGGAGGTGACCCTTTTAATTTAGTATTTAAATTATAATAAACATACCGATGTACTGTTGAGTATGGCAGATTAATATCCCACATTGCTTTTAACCATGTTTGCACTTCATTATAACTCTTAAAACTCTCTATATCTTTTAGCTCATCTCTAAGTTTTTTTTCTAACATAGGTGATATTTTTCTAGGTCTACCCAAAATTTTTTTCTTCTTCAATAAACCTTCTATACCCAACTTTCTATATGTACTAAACCATCGTGATACAGTTGTTCGATGACATCCTAATAATATTGATATATTTTCAATAGTATTTACTGCTCCTATTTTAAGCCAATATAATGCTTGTACTTTTTGCTTGAGCTTTATATCTGTCTGTCGAGATAATATTTCTTTTAGTTCTTCCGCTGATTCAATAATATCTATTTTAACGTAACAAACCATATTATTCACTATTTTAACAGCCATTAGAGTATAACATTATTTTGTATAAATTGTAGAATATTTATCAACAATAGACAGGTGTATTACTTGGAGTAATTTAACCTCATCCAGGTGAAATATGCTGGATCTTCGGGCTAAAACTCTACTAGTTTTTCTAATATCTAAAAAAAATACTACTAGCTATCTTATAACTACTTTTTCTAATAACTGCAGCCATCTACTGCGAGCTGTTCTATAACTACTTTATCTAATAACTTAAGCCCAATACTACAAGCTATCATTTTAATTATTATTCTTCTCCAGTTGTGTTGAGATATGCCATTAAACGTTGAATTATTTCCTCTTTTTCCCCAGCATTAGGCAATGGCTTATTCATCAACATAAATGCCACATTAAGTAATTGATCTGTTGCCAAAGGTCCCTTGTCTCTTTTTTTCACAAACTCAGAAATTCTTGCTTCAATATCTTGAGTTAAATCATCTCCTAAATGGGCTTTAATAATATTAGTTAGTTCCTCAATATTAGGTTCATTAATTTCTAGTTGAATACAGCGACGCTTAAAAGGTAAAGGAAATTCTCTTTCTCCATTACTCGTCATTATTACAATAGGAAATTTCTTGCAGGCTATCATTCCATCCTCAACTTTATGAGTCTTACCATCATAAGTTTCAACACTTATTTTTTGAGAATTCTGATATTTTTTCAATCTTTGTAGTTCTTTAATAATAAAATAGCCATCCTCAAAAATATTGAGTAAATCATTAGGTAAATCAATGTCACTTTTATCAATTTCATCAATTAGTAATACCCTCGGTTTTTCAGAAGAACACATCGCAGTTCCTAAAGCTCCTAAACGTATATAATTTCCAATATTAAACTTATCTTTTTCCTGTTGATTAATTTGAGCATCCTGTAGACGAGCGATCGCGTCATAATAATATAATCCCTCCTGTAAAGTACTCCGGGTATTAATTGGCCAATGTAAGACTTTTCCTAATTGTAATTCCGAAGCGATCGCCCTCGCTAAACTAGATTTACCGGTTCCTGGTTTTCCTGTTACCAAAAGTGGGCGATGTAAATAAATAGCCATATTAACAGCGTTAATAACTTTCTCATTTGCTTGAAAATTATTCTTTGGTTCCTGCTGTTGATTAAAATTCCGCCAAGGGGGAGGTTCCGGCCATTTACTAACAGTATGAGGTGTATTATTTCCCTTAAAAATTTGCCAATTACTCATAAGTTTTAGGTGTTAGGTGTTAGGTTTTAGGTTTTAGGTATTAGACTTTAGGTATTAGGTGTTAGGTGTTAGGTTTTAGGCTTTAGGTTTTAGGTTTAAAAATTAACAAAATTTGTTCTTTTTACTCATGAGTTTTAGGTGTTACTTTAGGTTTTAGGTTTTAGGTTTTAGGTTTTAGGTTTTAGGCTTTAGGTTTTAGGCTTTAGGTTTTAGGTTTAAAAATTAACAAAATTTGTTCTTTTTACTCATGAGTTTTAGGTGTTACTTTAGGTTTTAGGTTTTAGGCTTTAGGTTTTAGGTTTTAGGCTTTAGGTTTTAGGTTTTAGGTGTTAGGTTTTAGGCTTTAGGTATTGGGTTTTAGGTGTTAGGTTTTAGGTTTTAGGTTTTAGGTTTAAAAATTAACAAAATTTGTTCTTTTTACTCATGAGTTTT
>JAGGDU010000037.1:4962-52627 GCA_018457135.1 Trichodesmium erythraeum GBRTRLIN201
GTGTTACTTTAGGTTTTAGGTTTTAGGCTTTAGGTTTTAGGTTTTAGGTTTTAGGCTTTAGGTTTTAGGTTTAAAAATTAACAAAATTTGTTCTTTTTACTCATGAGTTTTAGGTGTTACTTTAGGTTTTAGGTTTTAGGCTTTAGGTTTTAGGTTTTAGGTTTTAGGTTTTAGGTTTTAGGCTTTAGGTTTTAGGTTTTAGGTTTTAGGCTTTAGTTTTTAGGCTTTAGGCTTTAGGTTTGAGGTTTAAAAAGGAACAAAATTTTTTCTTTTTTCTAAAATTTTAAGTTTCAGGTGTTAGGTATTAGGTGTAAGAATTAACAAAATTCATTCTTTTTTTTCTCAGGTGTTATGTTTCAGGTTTCAAAATTAATAAACTGATAAAATGTTACTACCAAATCCATTAATTTTTCCCACAAGGTCAGCTAATAAACAGTACTAAATTAATACCCAAAATTTAATTTTCTTTTTATTGGATAATTATAAGGATTTTCACATAAAAAGCAAAGATGATGTCCTAAATGATGAGGGTCATTTGAATGAGAGTCTAACCTCTTCTGTTCCACATATTCAGGTAAATTTTGTAGATTTAAAACATTTTCATTATTGGGGTTTATCAATGTATCTAAATCTATAAGGTGATTCACATTAGACTCTTTACATCTAGACCACAAAGCTATAGGAATTCCTGTTTCTATCATTAACTCATAAGTAATATTTTCTAACTCTTCTATTTTGAAGGGGAAATTAATCCCCAGAATCTTCTTTTTATTATCAATATTTTTCAAATAATTATCATTAATATTTTGACATTGGCAAGCTAAAATATAGTTACCCAAATTAATATTTTGTATGTTTCCCTGAAGATAGTTCCATTTATCTTTCCATGATTTATGATAATGTTTATAAGCTATGTGTAAACGTTGAGATGAACGAATATGAACAGAAAGAAATTTACCACGTCCTATCCTTTCATTTTTTCGATACTCCCAACAGTCAACAGGTAGAGATAATAAATTATTAGGAAGAACCCATTCTATAGCAATCTCCCAATCTTTTTCTGGAGGGAAAATATTTGCTAATTCTTCATTACATTCTGCAATTAGTTTCATAATTTTTTCTTCAACCTCTGCCTGACTATAAGTTCGATTATATTCAAAAGTATTTAACAAATTTTTATGATAAAAACTTTGAGAAGATTGAGGAATTGCCAACCATGTATTAACCAGGAATTTGTCTGCATCATTTTTCTGAATTTTTGTGCTTTCTAATTTTAAATCTATCGCCAAATAAACATAATTATTATCATCAAGACACTGATTTTTCTGATTTTCCACAACATTATCATCAATAATATTAAACGTTTGGTTGGGGTTTATTTCAGATAACGAAAAAGAATCAGATACTATTTTTTTTTGAACCTCTTCCTTTTGAAATAAACAACCATCTTCTACACTCATAAAAATAACAGGTGTAGCAAAATCATTACCTGAATAATCAGTTTGTAAAGCCACATCATGACGACCATTTTGAGCAGCAATATCAACAGGTTCACCCTTTGCTAATCTCCTATAAAATTCCGTAGAAAAAGCATTAGCTGTAGCATTCTGTACCTTATATTGCATTGCCACTACCACAGGAATACTTTGAGCCACAATTTTAGAAGCAACTCCCTTAAAAGCTTCAGATGCAGACTGCTTTCCTCCTTCACAAGCTTGTAAAACAACAATACCAGGACGATGACGAACAAATAATTGAGCAAAGAATTTCTCACTAACCCATCTAGCTAATATTTTTTTTCCAACTTTTTTTCCTAAAGCAATTTTTCCTACTTTTTTCTCTGCTTCATCCTCAAAACGACCATGACCAATAAAATGAAAAATATGAGGTTTTTTCTCTAATAATCTATCAATTTCAATTTTTGTAGCTGGATTTATTATAGGTAATAATTCAATTTGTTCAGATTGTTTCTTAGCCAACTCTTCTAAATACTCTTGTACTTCTGCATATTCGACAGGACCTTCATTTTCAGGTGCAGAAATAGCTAAAGCAATTCTCAATTTTTCATCTTTTTCTAATTGTATTGTCTTAGCAGAATTCCATAAAGCACGACGGCGAGAAAATATTAAATTAGGATCTGTTCCTAACCAAATCGTACCTTGATTAACTTCTTCAGGAATACATAAAAATTCCCAAGGTAAAGCAGCAAATTCTGGCATTTCTTTTTCATCAATATCTAATTCTATTCGTAATTTTTGCTTTTTTTTCTGTACAACTTCAAAGTAAAAATTAATAAAATCTTGGCATAATCTAGAATCAAATAAACTATTAAATAAAGCTTCCCCCAACTGACTGGTTTGTTCTGCATTTAGTTCATTATTAATAGCAACTTCCAAAAGCTTTTGAATTTCTTTTTCTTTTTCTTGATAACAAAACTTTCCAGACGAGCTTCCTGGCAATTTTTTTTTATGATTATATCTTTCAATTTCCACATTATGATGATTTTTCAGATGAATACGATAAATATAATAACTATTAGACATCAGTCAACACTTATTTAAAAATTAATAAATATCAAACTAAACAACAAGATACATTTACTGTGGCAGCTTTAAATCCCACTTTTCATTGTCACCTCTGAAAAATTTTTTAGCTGACTCTTCTGCATCCAAACCTAACCACTCTTGAATTTTTTCAGGAAGCCTAGCTAAAACAATATCGCTAATATTATCTGTCAACAAATTAATATCTATATTAGCCAAAGTTATTCCAGTTAAAGTAATAGATTTTGTTTGTTTAGGAACTTTGAAAATAACTCCAAACTTAACCGTACCAACTTTCTGTATGTTCTTGTCTTGAATTCGCCAATAACACTCTGGTGAACCTATTCCTTCAGCTACAATTTCTGGACGACCTAACTCATATTTACAGTCAGGAATAACAGCAAAAGCTTTAAATTTATTTTTACTTACAATATTAGCTTTCAAATTAGCTGGAACAAACTTCAAGACCTCTGTTATCATGGAAGAGTCAATACCAGCATCCCAAGTTAAATTCTGATTAATTCCTATATCCATACCCACACCAATTTTGATAACTGGTTGCCATTTATGTTCAGGAAAAATACTTTGAATGATTGTTTTTTCTTCACTTAACTTAAGTTTACAAGTTAAACGCCAAAATTTAGCTCCTGGCTGGGGAAGCAAATTAACATTTAGAGTCAAATAATAAAAATTATAATCATCCTTCATTTGTTGCTTGATTAGATGATTTAACTCTATCTCAGCCTCTTTAAATATTTCTTCTGTTAAGGGAATTAACTCATTTTTAGGGTTGCCAAAACTAACTTTAGTCTCCTGTAAATCTTTAATTATACTGGTAGTAATTCCCAGCTTTTGACCCCCAGCCAATAAACCTTCTTGTTTTTGTAACTCTTCAAATAATTCTTGTAGCAAACTTTCTGCTTGAATAAAGTCAGGTGAATCGAATTTAGTATTCATTAATTTTTTTGAGTAAGCCAAATAACAACAATATAATTCATGAGTGATATAATTATATTATAGTTTGTAGTTAAACTTTAGTCTTGTGTTTATCTTAGGATTTTGCCCTACTACTAACAAGTGCTAAACTTATATTAGGGCTTTATTCCTCTTCCTAATATTGAGGTTTTAGCCTACTATAAACTAGTGCTCAATTTGCAGTCTGGGCTTTATACCAAGCGTGATCAATTAGCGTGATAAATTTTTATTACAAAAAGCTACGCAAATTTTTAGACCTCAGAATTTATGATTCAGAATTCATAAGGAGTAAACTCAAGACAATTTTTAATTTGTAAATCATCTTTTTTGCTCAATTAAACATATTCTGTAATTTTTTTTATTCCCTTTACTATCCAAACGCATTCTTGTTTTATAATGAGTTAATAACTCATAGCTGATAGCTGATATATGACTGCTAAATGCTGATTTTTAATATTTAAAAATTAGGTAATTATATAAAATTAAGAGAATTACCTAAAAGTTTTATCCCTATAATGAAAATAACTATAAATAATCATTCATTAGTCATAATAAATTAGCTAGTTTTAGTGATATTTATATCACTTAATTATATATCTTATCTTTATTATATTGTAGTTAATTAATACAGTATAATATAAGCTATTAATAAATATGAATTGCTAGCCAAATTGTTTTTATATTTGGATCTGTTGATATAATTTTATGTGGAGTTTTTGCCGGAATAAAAATATAACTATCTTTGACTAATTTTTTTGTTTTTTGATTAATTTCCAATATAGCGGAACCTTGAAGTAATATTACCCATTCATCTTCGTCTTGGATAAACTCCTCACTGATAAAATTTGGGGGTGAAATTATTTTGTTAATTTTGACGTTTTTATGGGATAATAAATTTATAAATGTTTCTTCCATGATTTTGATAAAGTTCAGATATAAAAACAGTTTTTGGCACTGATATAGCAATTCTTGAATATGCTCTTTTGAGATATTTTATTCGCCCTACTGCCCTTTTTAACAGGTCCCTGGACAAGAGGAATAATATGGTCAAGTAATTGAAGCTTCTGTGAACACTGAGGCACCAAGGCGAGGCTAGTACTGAAAACTATCTACAGGTTTTTACAGTAGATATTGAGAGATACCTCCAAACCCGGTTAATTTTGCTGTGCATTGTTCATAATTTTTAGTGCTCATAATATTGGAATTACAGGTGTACCTCATCTAATAGAAAAATATTATCAACAAATTAATATTTTATATTATCCGTACATCCGTGGCCAAATCCCTCAATCCCTTTCTAGTTGTATTTTTGTTGCCGATAATATTAGGAATTTTATTCTATAGTCTTAGTATAATAATTTTTTCTACCTAATTTCTCCTCAAAAATCTTCAGTACTTATTTATGCAATAGTTCCACTACCTTGTATCTCTTTTGATAAGAATATCCAGGGCTTTCCGTTACTGGTGAGGTACACCCAAATGCTCAAGATGTCGACACTACATAATTTTTACTATTTATTCTGTACATCATTTGCTCCATGTTTGCTGTCATAAAGCCTGATTATTGAGGCCAATGGTAAGGGATGAGTAACTAGGAAGTAGGACTATTTTGTCTATTTCCATGTCTCGTTTGTACAATGGTTCCACTGTAGGGAAAAGCGATCGCTGAAGTTAGTTAATTCAAAGTTATTCTATTTTTAATATTCTTTTTTCTGTTGAATATTTTCGGAATAATCAATAGCATTATCAAGAATAGTTTAAGTTTTTGTTGGATATTTTGGGAGTAATCAACAGCATCATTAATAATAGCTTAAATTAAACAATAAAACCTTATAAAAATCAATAAAAATTATAGATTAAATAAATATTTTCCAGTTTCCAGTTGTCAGTTGTTTGTGGTAATTTTGACTATAGTTAAATGTCTTATTTGATGATTTTTTGTACTACTATCAAAATAATTATCCCTAACTTTTTGGCTTTAAATTATAACTATATATGTAGAATTAATTACACATACTTTCAAGCTGAAAAACATATATTTTTTGTGATTTGGTAATAAATCAATAAATAATAGTAATTAATTTTATCTAGGTACTTAAATAAATTCCTATTAATTAGCCATAATAAAAAATTCTTTGATTACATCAATTACTTTCAATTTCCATTCCCAAAAATTTTCTCACAGACATTCATTAGTTATTCAAAGAGATATGATATAATAGGAGCTAACTTTTGAATTCTCAGAATTCATATATTATTTGCTATACTTATCATTCTAATGACTGACGTGGGTCAACCCAGAAACCTGATTTTTTAGTCTATTCTTAAAATAACAATTGATCCGAGAAACCCGGTTTCTTTGCATAAGTCCTAATTCAGTTAGATTCAATTTGTGGAGTAGTTATTGTAATGTTAAAAAAAGGAATTTGGACATTTATCTTAATTTTGACAGTTGCTGGTTTTTGGGTAATGAATATCTATTCAGTTCAAGCAGTAGAAAATAATGTTAACTATACCCTTACAGATTTAAACAACCGGGATTTTTCTTATAAAGATTTACATGGTACTTCCTTTGCAGGTGCAACAATGTGGAAGGCAAATTTTCAAGGTGCAAATCTACAAAACACAATTCTTACCAAAGGAGATTTTTTAAGAGCTAATTTAACAGAAGCAGACTTTACTGGGACTTTTGCAGACCGAGTTAGCTTTGATAAAAGTGACTTAACTAATGCTATTTTCACAGATGCCATGTTAATGAGTAGCACCTTCCGTGATGCAACAGTGATAGGAACAGATTTTTCTGGAGCAATGGTAGACCGCTATCAGATAAAATTAATGTGTGAAACAGCTTCAGGAAAGAATAAGACAACAGGAGTAGAAACTCGCGAGAGTCTAGGCTGTTCATGAGCTGGCATCTTAATTATAAAACAAGAGATTCAGCAAAAAGCAATTCCAGGAATTATCCGGGGAGTCGGCCCACGGATGGCTATGAAATTTGAACCTTGGTTAATTTCCTTTAATAGGGAGGGGAGCGAGGAGCTGTTAACGATGCCTCCATGCTATTTGGGTTTTAATTAATGCTACTGATATTCGATATTCGACTCAAAGCTTATTGGGAAAACTGCCAGACTGTACTCCTGAGATAGTTAAATATGGAAAAATGTTACAATATGGTAGGAGCAAATTTTTTTGTGTTTACCTGTAATAAAGCTCATGAATTTTATTAAAAATTCTTATCCTATATTCTTAAGTATCACCTTATTGGTGTTTTGGCAGAAACAGGAATATTGCCAGCTAAGCTGTATAACAATAGCTTAAATGTTTTGAGATTAACTGTGATTACACTGACTATTATACTCACAACTACAACAGGAGGTTATGGAGGAAAACTATCAGATACCGCTTTCAATAAAAGCCTAGGTTCCCGGATAGACCATTCCTGTTGCTATTAGAAATACCAAACTAATTTTAAAATATATACACTGCTTTCTCTGTTTCTTTTCCGTAAGTTCCATTATCAGTTCCTAGATAGTAACCTTTTTGCTTTAAATTAGTCTGTAGCTTAATAAGATCCTATTCTTGGTCATTTTCTTGATGGTTTTCAGTGGTATATAGATCTGAAAGGTTAGCACCCTAAAATTTTTCTGCATTTCTGAGTTGAGCAATTTTTTCTGCAAGTTCAAGGGAAAAAGAATTTGCAGAATGTTCTATTTTAATTAAAGTTGTTAAAAAAATAGCAGTTCCCAAGGCAACTAAAGTAAGTTTTAGAATGAGATATTTTTTTGAGGAATTTATGGATAATATTCCTTTCCTTACCTGTTGGTGTTGTAAAGATTTGGTAAAGATATTCAATAATTTAATAAATTTTTGGTAGAGCAACAGCAGATTTATGGCTACTGTCTGAAAATTTAATTCCTTGAGATATGTTAATTACTATATATTAAGGTGACAACCTGTCACAAATAAATTTATGTTTCAACAAACAGTCTGGATAGCAAGACACGGAAACCGTATCGACTTTGTTAACCCTGAATGGTTTAACACTGCCAAAAGACCATACGATCCCCATCTTTCAGATGATGGCGTTGTTCAAGCACAACAACTAGCAAAACGTTTAATTGGGGAAAATATCACCCAAATTTTTGCTTCTCCCTTTTTACGAACTGTACAAACTGCCAATGAAATAGCAAAAGTTCTTGATTTAGCCATCAAATTAGATTGGGGTTTATGTGAATGGTTAAATCCAAAATGGATGCCTGCTATGCCAGAAACCCTGTCTAGAGAAAATCTTGCCCAAACTTATCCTAGAATCGACCTTTCTTACGATAGAGGTACTCCCAAATATCCCGAAACCTGGAAAGATTGTATGAAACGCACAGGAGAAGTTTCTAAGGGTTTGGTGAAAGAGTTTCCTACAGAAAATATTTTATTGGTGGGGCACGGTGTCTCAGTTATTGGTACTGCTGCTGGATTAGTTGGTGAAATTGCGGAAACTGAACTCAAGGCTCCTCTTTGTTGTTTGGTCAAAATTGTTTTGCAAGAAGAGCAGTGGGTAATGGAATTAAGTGGGGATACTTCCCATCTAGATAATAGAGAAACTACTGTCAGGTTTGTTTAGTGAATTGGGGAATAAGGAGTAGAGATTAGAAATTAGGGAAGGTTAAATACTGAAATTATAGGCATAATTATAAACAATGATTAGCGGGGATTCCACAAATGATTTACAAGGGTTGAAGGGTATAACTCTTGTATTATAAGCATTTTGCCCATTTAATGGGATCCCTTATCAATAGTAGGAAGTGCAGGAAGTGATAACAGGATTCTATAATTATGAGTTAAAAGTATGGGAAAAACTAAATCCTAAGTCTCTTTTTAAGTCCTCTTTAATAAGACCCTAAGACCGAAGCTAGATAAATTTTAGATAAATTTTGAGTTAGAGATGTGATAATTGTGGTTAACAATTTAGTAACTATTTTAGAACATTTTTTTACTGAAAATCCTGGGTCTAGAGGAATGTCCTTCTAGGAGGGCTTTACATTTCTATGCTATAGTTAGAAAAAAATAGTTAATTTTCTCTCCTGTGCTAACTCTCAATTATCAGGATAGGTTGATACCTATTATTGAGGAAACTTCTGCCATTGACAGATGGCTAGATATTTATCACTTTGTGTATAACTATGCACTTAGAGAGAGGAAAGACTGGACTAACTCCTAAAAATACCGGATTTATCGCTGCTCTATTGAGTCTGAGTACATTGTTTCAGCTCCCGGTACAGAGTATGTCAAGTGTAACTAGTTATGAAAATTACTGAAGTTAGGATATATTTTTTACAAGATTTGATTTTATGGCAGGACATAGTAAGTGGGCCAATATTAAACGCCAAAAAGCAAGAGTTGATGCTGTTAAAGGAAAAGTTTTCGCTAAAGTATCTCGGCAAATTATTGTTGCTGCTCGCAGTGGAGCTGATCCTGCTGGTAATTTTCAGTTACGCACGGCGATAGAGAAGGCAAAGACAGTAGGTATTCCCAATGATAATATTGAACGAGCGATCGCTAAAGGTTCAGGCCAATTAAATGATGGCAGTCAATTGGAGGAGATTCGTTATGAGGGCTATGGTGCTGGAGGTATAGCAATTATAATTGAGGCCTTGACAGATAACCGCAACCGTACAGCAGCAGACCTAAGAAGTGCGTTTACCAAAAATGGTGGTAATTTAGGTGAGACTGGTTGCGTGAGTTGGATGTTTGACCAAAAAGGTGTGGTTAGTATTACAGGAAGTTATGATGAGGATGAGTTACTCGAAGCATCTGTGGAAGGGGAAGCGGAATATTATGAAGTAATTGCAGAAGATGATTTTCAAGGTGTGGAGGTTTTCACGGAAACTACTAATTTAGAAAATTTGAGTCAGGTATTACAAGAGAAGGGCTTTGATATTAGTGAGGTAGAATTTCGGTGGGTTTCTGCTCATACTATTGAGGTGAGTGATCCGGAACAGGCGCGATCGCTTCTCAAGTTAATGGATGCTCTTGACGATCTTGATGATGTGCAGAATATTACTGCTAATTTCGATATAGCAAACAAACTTTTGAAGACTTTAGCTAGTTGAATATTCTAAGTTATAGGGCTAGGAGCAAGTAAGATAGGATAGCAGTTAGATGGGCGAGGTACAGGAGTCAAAAATTAGAAGTAATTTCTGAGGTGGTTTCAATTTTTAGCAGTGCCCACACCATATCTTTCAACTATTTAAAAATAGCTGACAGCGTTTTCATGTTAGCAGAATATAAAAAATGGGACGTTTTATGCAACGTCCCATAACGGGTGATTATGAAAACTATTCTGATAAACCTACAATTATCTATATAGATCTCTGAAGATACTCGCTTATATTAGTTCTATTCGGCGCCTTACCTTGGCTACCTAAGATTATCAAGCTCCCCTAGGATACTCTTGAAACTGAACTCCATCGTTAGGTTTAAACTGGCATTTAAGCCTCGCTTCACAACTCAAACTACAGTCTTCACACTTGAAGAACACATACTACTGAGCAGATAATAATACCTCAGACAGGCCAGTAATTTTTCGGTTTAACTTCAACCAAAAGCTTATGTAATATAAGTCAATGGTAGTGATAAATTTCATTTTACACTTCAGAGATTTGAGAAGCTATAAAAAAGGGACATTTTTCCTTAACCACAAACCCCAATTTATTTACATGACAGGCTACAGATATCATGTTGAACCAGCAATGTTTTGGGCTAGTTATTTGGGTACAGTTCAGTTTTAAGTCCAATTAGCATGAATAAAGATACAGCGCTTTCCATTGTCATGATATATGCCCACCCAGACAAAATGCCCACACCAAATAATTTTTAAAGCTTACTTTATACATCATTGTTCCGGTGCTGCTGCTGTAACTACAGATAGAGATAGATAATACCAGATTATAGTCAATACCTTACATTCCCTATAAACTATGGTTCTACCACCACCTCGGTACCTACTTGTACTTTCTGAAATAACTTAATCACATCCTCATTATACATCCGCACGCAACCGTGGGAAGCCGCAGATCCAATTGATCCTACAGTTGGAGTACCATGAAAGCCAATGGAGTCTTTACCGTCTGTCCAAAAACCAATCCATCTCAGTCCCAGGGCAGTATTTGGTCCGGCTGGCATTACCTCACCCGTCCAGGGGTTCTGCCATTTAGGATTTTCTACCATTTGAATAACTTTGAAATTGCCTTTGGGAGTTTCCCAACCTGGTTTACCCACTGCTACAGGATAACTAGCAACTTCTTTTTCTCCCTCGTATACATATACCCGCCTCTCACCGATGCGGAGTACGACACGAACTAACTCTTCTGCTTTTATACCCAAATATTTTTGAAAGTCTTTGATAGCTTGATCTAATTTGGGCATTAAGCTATCAGATGGTAAATTGGTATCTATCTGTGTTTGTTGATTATTATTGCTAGTCTCAGTAGTAGGGGTAGAAGCTATAGCGAAGCTTTTACTAAATAAAATAATTGCTGTGGTCAGGACAATAGCTGTTAAATTATATTTTCCCTGGATGATTTTGCGAATAAAATATAGCCATTTATTTGTAGTAGATTGTATCATTTTGACTCCTCAAATATCCCACTTAATTAGTTAGCTGAAAACTAGTGAGATAATATTTTAATACAATTCGGATATTAAAAATGTTTTAATTAAACTTTACTTGTATTTTTTTAAGGTTCTACTACGACAATTGTACCAATGGTTACTTTTTCAAATAGATCTAGCACATCTTGGTTGAACATTCTCACACAACCATGAGAGGCTGCTTGTCCTACAGTTTCTTCGTTAGGGGTTCCATGAAAACCTATATAATTCGTGCCATCTGTCCAAAAACCAATCCATCTTTCCCCCAAAGGATTTTCTGGTCCAGGAGGTATGATTTCTCCTGTAAAGGGATGTGTCCAAGAAGGATTTGGTATTTTTTGGATAACTTTATGGGTTCCTGTGGGAGTTTCCCATCCTTCTTTACCAATAGCTATTGGGTAGCTGGTTTTTAATTGGTCATTTTTATAGACATAGACACGGCGATCGCTTAATTTTATGACTAAAGAAATTGTTTCATTAGGTTTAATATAAAGTTTATTTAGTGCTTTTTTTATAGTTATTGATTTTGGCTTTATCTTGGGAGTTTTTGCGATTAATTTTTTCCCATTTGTATCAACTACAGATTTATTTTTGATTGGAGTATAGCCATAAACTTGTTGCTGTGTCCAACTGATTACAAGAACTATTCCTAAACTTAAAAATATTAGTCTGTATAAATTACTAAATTTTATATAGGTTGAAATAATATTTTCACATTTTAAAGTTTTTATTACTAACTTTTTCATACAAGAAGTATATCCTAAACTACAAAAATATTAGAATTATTTTTTGGGAAGCAGTTGCCAATAAATAACTGTTTATATTAACATAATAAAAGAAACTATTGGTAACAATATTTTTGCAGAGAGCAGCAGTACAGAAATTTACTCAGCATTATTAGGTAATAAAGTAGACGGCAACCCTAGAGAAAATACATTGTATGGAAGGGAAAGTAAGTAGCAGTAAAAATAACGACGTCTTAGATAAAGGTGAAGGCAAGAATACACCCTATAAAAACTGAGGTAATAATCAACTATTGGGTAAGGATGTTGATGAAATCCTTAGAGGTGGTACGGGATATTATACCTTGAATGGAGGTAGAAGAAGTAATAGAGAAAGACAGTGTAGAAAGAGATACTTTCATCATCGTCCACCGAATAAGCATAGACCTAATCCTAGGATTCGAGGATGGTATATAATAATTTAATTATAAGTATGTAATAGTTTTAATCAAAGATAGTTAAAAGTGAGATTTAGACTTTTATCCAGGTTACTTTTATAGGAGCTGAACCCTAGTTTTAATGTAAATAATTCTGTTTAGGTGCTTAATATTTTTAACAATTAAAAGTATCGAATTATGTTAATTTTATCAACTTGAAAAAGAGAAATTTTGACTTATCTTTAGGGTTATATAATCTACTCAATAGAGTCTAAAATTTCCAACACTGACTTAGGTAATAACTTATTCTTAAACCACACAATAGGCACTGATACATCTTTGACATTTACACCCGCCTTTTCTAAATTTAATCGTTCAGAAATAGCCAATATTAAATTATCACATTTAGCACTACGCACCTGAGCAAATTTCTTTCTTAAATATTCTGGTCGCCAATATCCAATTATTTCCAATAAATATGATACTCCGTTAGGATGAATTAGTCTAAAATCAGGAATCATGACACTACCAGGAATAGGAATTAAATCAACTTCCCTTTCTAATTTCCACTTAGTTTTTAACTTTGCCCAACGTTCTGCAAATGATGCTTCTAACATACTATCATAAGGTTTTCCTGGTGGATAATGACTAACTAAATCACAATCAGAATTAAGACTAAATATACCTGTTTTCCAAGCTCCACTAAAAGGGTCACGATTTTGTAAAGTTGCGTGTAAATTCCATTTAGTAACATGCAATAATGCCGGCAACATTTTTGCTAATGCTAAACCATAACGAATGCTAGGTTTAAATAAACTATAGGGACCGTCTATTGTAAGAGTAAAACCTTTGTCGGCATCTCCTTCAATATAAGTCATTAATTGAAATAATTTCACATATCTAAATAACAGTTTATATTCTCCTGGATCGTTGCGATAAGCATTTAATTTAATATGACTAGCTTTATAAAAAATACCTTGAACTTGAGAAAGGTTATATCTATGTAATAAATCTTCTGGTTTAGGAGCATCAAATTGAGTCAAAATTCGATTTTCTTGTAAGTCTGCATAGAGACCTTTTTTAATTTCATCAGGTACAACTTCTTGGTTTAACTCCTGACTTAATTTAGTTGCTAAATTCTCTAAAGTTAATTGTGTCGCTCTAATACTAGGAGCAACTTCTGCTGCCATAGCAAAAACACGATTTCTTAATTCTATCGGTTCAAGAGGACTCATTATTTCAAAAGTAGAAAAACTGCCTCTGAGAATATGTGCTAATCCTCGTTTAAAGCGATAATTAGTGTCATCCCCTTCAATTGACTGTAAACGTTTATCAAGTTTTCCTTGGGTTTTTCCCAATGTTTCTTGGAAACAATTAATCATTTCCATGGCAATAGTTAAATTTTTGGCATCTATTTTTAGCTTTTGAGGAATGATTGTTTCTCCAATTTGACGATGAGAAAGTAAGTCGTTTGGCAACATAATTTACGATTTTTATTACAAAATTTTAGCATTTATTATAAAGTATATATTTATAATTATATAATTACTTTAATATTATTATTATTATCAGTATAAACAGCATTTAAACTTAAATTAATTCCTACTAAATTTTCTTCAAAATTATGAGTTTCTTTTCTCTCAAGGTTTACTAAAAACTGAGCAGAATAACCTCGCCTCAAATCTAATAACTCTAATACGACTTATTTACTATTCTGAGCACTAGACTAAATCATGGTTAGTTCATAAGTCAAAGACACTAGCTTTAAAACTATTTTGCAACTCAATTGTATTTTGTTCTGGAAATACTTGATAACTAGTTATTTTGTACTCTACTAGATAATTGAATTTGGGGATTTGGAGCACCTTTTTTACTTGATTGATTCGGGCTACAATTCTTGTAGAATCATAGAATTGATTACATGTTCTATGGGTTGATTCTTGTCTTGTTATAGAGTTTAGCTTTTTAACCAAAGGAAAATTAAGTGGCTAAACAAAATTAATGATATATTTTTAACTGAAAATTACCATAGTAAACTTTGCAAACTCTCATAAGCATCAAATTTAATCCTTTCATATTTAATAAATTTCCTGAGAGTCTCAATTAAGTTTTTCTTAATTGATTAATTAGGCAACCCAAAAATGTGGAAATTTATTTGCTCTCATTTTTATAGCTTTTTAATTAAATTATCACTCTTTATAATTGAGTCTTGAGGGATAATTGCTATCTATATATCTAGACAAATTCTCTCTAAATTTATCTTAAAATTATCTGACATTTTTATTATTAATAATGGTGATTATTTGATATATTTGCACTATATTTATTGCCTTTGTGTAAGTCATTTTGATATTATTTAGACTTGATATATACTTACTCAGTAATATTAAATCATATACTATTTATCAGTATTAAGGTTGTTGCCCCCTAGTATATATTATGGTGACTGCGTAAGTTATTTAATGCTTGAGAATACTAATTTGAAGGAGTGTAAATTATAACTATAAGGCTGAAGAATTTCTTTTCCATTATTTGTTTAATTTTTATCATTATATCATTGCATTAATAATACTGCGTAGCCCTATATTATGACATTTATAAAAAAAAATCTACATTTTATTGAGTATAAAAGTAGGGTAAGGTTAGCGGGATAATAGACAATAAGTAAAATTAAAAATTAATATTAATTGAAGTAATAGTAGTAAAAAAGTTGTTGATTTTCTCTGAATTCTTGAATAACTAAACTTTTACCAAACTTGGCATTATTTATAGCAATTAGTATTAAGTACTTTTTACATAATAGATATCTCTAAAATAAAAATTAAGCTATAATCGTAGTGAATATTTTGTAAAAAATATCTCCTAATGAATCAAATATTAGAAAATATTAATCACTATCCAAAACAAAGAAAAATAATTGTTAATCTTACTGATAAGAAATGGAAAAAAATTAGTAAAAAATGCTAAAATTATAGATAAAAATAAAAAAGCTAAAAATAGCTCAAATAAAAAAAGAAATAATTAAATTAAGAGGAGGTCTAAATAAATGACTAAAAGTAGAAGAGCAAATTATTTTAACTTTATACATACTATTTACATCATATACCCACATTTGCTAATACTAGGAATTAACTTTGGTGTAGGTGAGTTCACTATCAACAATATATTTGATTATTTGATATAAATATTGCAATAATTATTGCTATCGAGTTTGTCAGAACAATTATGATAAAAAAATGAATATTTATGGGCACAATAAATAAATTATAACAAAACAATAATTGATTATATATATACTAATCCTAAATAATTTTGAATGTAAATAAAGTATCATAGAAAAGTACAATTGTTAAGGGTAGCTAATTTGAATATATATCATACTTTATCTAATATAATTTACGATTTTTATAGTACATAATGAAATATATATAGGCTAGATAATAATGATGAATAGAAAAATCTTGCTCTGACAAAAAAGTAAAAATATAAATGAAAAACTGAACAATAACTAATATTAATTCACAGATATAATATAGCAGATATAATTTTAAAAAAAATACAAAAACGTCTATTGTTTGACCATAACGAAAAAAAAATCAAATAACTTAACTATGTTAAAAGAACTGCAAAAATAATCAAATTGTCTTATGAAATTTTGCCTAGGAGTTTTTCTGAGGATGGGTAGCAACTAAACCTGTAACAACTACACCAAAACTTAAATAATGTCGTTATTTCAAGCAATGTTTCGTCAGGTTTCATTATAATATATATATCCAAAAATACTGATTTTGGAAAAGGAGTATAAGGGTTTGAGAAGCTTTTTGGAGGAGAAGTCTAATATCAACGTTTGTTACTGAGCCATCGAATCCTAAATTTGCTTGTACGTCAACTTCACATAATAGTGGATTTGGTATATGCACAAAATCAACTCCAGTGTCACAATATTATAAATAGAAATTCTTTTTGATTAACTAAGAGAAAAAATTATGGCTAATACCAGTAATTTCCGTCAAGCAATGCGTGATGCCAAAGGCCAATCGTTAGTTGGCCCTAATGTCATTGTTAATGCTTTACCTTTTGTAGGCGGTGGCCTCGTTCTTACAGCAGTAGGTATATTTGGTGGCCTAGGAGTCTTAAAATCTAACCCTGGTCTATTTCAAACTACCTTCTGGATAGCATTGGTAGCAGAATTAGCCCTATTTTTTGTTGCCCGTACAATTGCGGAAAAGGGTAATAATAATGTGGCTCTACCTTTATTAGCTACTTATAGCTTGCTATCAGGATATACCCTGGCTGGTTTAGTATATATAGCTTTAAATACGCAAGGAGTAGGTCTTGGGGGACTAGGTTTTGCAGCTGGTGGTTGTGGTGTCACCTTTATTGCAGCTCGTCAAATAGGATCAAATTTGTCTGAAGAAGATGGAATGGCTTTAACAAGAACTGTGAGCCTAGGAATAACTGCATTATTGGTGGCGGTTATCGGCCAAGTTATTTTGAGATTTTTTGGTGTCTATACTGCAGGGTGGTTAGAAATTGCCATTTCTGGTATTGGTGTATTTTTATTTGCTGGTGCTGCAGTAGTAGATTTCTATATTATGCCCCGTACTTATCGCGACGATCAGTATGTTCTCGCAGCTCTCTCAATGTACTTAACTTATATCAACCTATTCATATTTATTCTACGACTTCTAATTGCAATTAGTGGTGGTAGTCGCGACTAGGTTGTTAATAGCAGTGAGCAGTTGATGAAATAACTCTACTGCTGCTGTAGGGGTTTCGCTACTAAACCCCTACCTCTGGGCATTTTATCTAAAATTTAAGAACTATGTGGTTTATTCTAATCATCCCAAGGTATCAAATACAATGGAGATGTGAATGGTTTCTTGAAGATTTTACCCACGAGCAAGCTGGTAACTCCGTTTTTGATGGAAAGCTGATCAAGAGGTTTCTATTTAGTTTTGTAAGGTTAAAGCCTGATAAAGTTTGAGTAGATTTGTCAACAAAGTTAGTAATTATGGAAGTATAATGATCAACTTTTCAGATTACGCCAATTGCAAAAAAAAGTTTTAACTTCAGTTACATTATCCTATAACACTACAAAAAAGTCAAGACTTACCCAGGCTAATCCAGAAACTAAGTTTTTTTGCCCAAGTCTTTTGTCAATTCTTTTGTAAAGTCTTTTCTCAAAAACAATAATTTATCTGAGAAGTTGGTCGCGCACCTGGGTAAGTCCTAAAATTATTAAGATATTGAGAAAATTGAAGTCCTTGAGAGCCAATAGTTTTTACTTGATTTGATAGCTTATAGCTGAATGCTATACTACAAATAATTTTGATTATAGTACTAAGTCTAGTTTTAAATTTAGGAGAGATCTCTATGGAAGTATTAGCCATTAAACGAGAAATAGAAAATTTGTCCTTTCGCCTGGGCACAACCCAGGACTATCTTTGACATTCCTGCATTAAAAGCTAAAATCCAAGATTTAGAACAAATTGCAGCTCAACCGGAATTTTGGGATGACCAAACGACGGCACAAAAGATTCTGCAACAACTGAATGATCTGAAATCCCATCTTGAGCAATATCAACAATGGCAAAATAATCTGGAAGATACTAGAGCGATCGTTGAGTTATTGGAACTAGAAACAGATGAATCTTTACTAGCAGAAGCTAATTTAACAATTGCTAATCTCAACCAGGAGTTAGACCAATGGGAGTTGCAGCAATTATTATCTGGTCTATATGACCAAAATGGAGCAGTGGTGACTATTAATGCTGGGGCAGGAGGTACAGATGCTCAAGATTGGGCAGAAATGTTGTTGCGGATGTATACTCGCTGGGGAGAAGAGCATAAGTATAAGGTGCAGTTGGCCGAAATTTCTGAGGGGGATGAAGCAGGTCTTAAGTCTGCAACTTTAGAAATTATTGGTCGGTATGCTTATGGTTACTTGAAGGCGGAAAAAGGTACTCATCGCTTAGTCAGAATTTCACCTTTTAATGCTAATGGCAAACGACAAACTAGTTTTGCTGGTGTGGAGGTGATGCCCATATTAGACCATTCTGTAGAATTGGATATTCCAGAGAAGGATCTCGAAATTACAACTTCTCGTTCTGGGGGTAAGGGTGGTCAAAATGTGAATAAAGTAGAAACGGCGGTGCGAGTAGTTCATATTCCTACAGGTCTTTCTGTGCGTTGTACCCAAGAGCGTAGTCAGTTACAAAATAAGGATAAAGCTTTGGCATTATTGAAAGCTAGGTTACTGATAATTGCTCAAGAGCAACGTGCTCAAGAAATTAATGAAATTCGCGGTGATATGGTAGAAGCTGCTTGGGGTAATCAAATTCGTAACTATGTTTTCCATCCTTATCAAATGGTTAAAGATTTACGGACTCAGAAGGAAACTACTGCTATTAATGATGTGATGAATGGTGAGTTAGACCAATTTATTGAGGCTTATTTACGCCAGGAAAATCAAATGGTCGAAAGTCAGTCTACTTAATTTAGTGGTGTGGGTGAACTAAGCTATGAATTAAGATATTTTCAAGATTTCAAGAGTAAGAAAAACTCAGGATCTAATACAAAATGGGTTAAAGTAGCGATCGCTGATTATGCTATCTGCTTATAGTATAGATATATTGAAAGAAATCTGTAGCTACCTATGATTAAGGTTAGGGAAAGATTGATGTTTGTAGAGCTTTTGACATTAGTCGCAATGCTTTGTGACCTGTTGATAAAACATCTAGAGGAAAAGGGAGATGTGGCTCTGGTATGGGAGGGGGTAGGGGAGAAACACTGAAAGTTAATGACCAGGAGTATTTTGAAGCGTTTGCTGATCTCTATTAGATTTGTTGGGTCTGGGAAAATGTAAAATAGTCAAAAGTTTACTATATAAGGTTTTCAGACTTTTAATAATTAAAATTATGCTTAAACCTGAACTTGTTTTGGGTTTAAGGAATTTTTTGGGCTTAATTCCTAACAACTCTATTTACTAAAGTGATAAAAAAGTGGTGCGTCAGCAAAATTCGGGATGAGTAATTAGGTCTCTCCCACCCCAAGGAGCGATATAGCTGCGACACTTACTGCATATACCTATGTAGCGCAGCGAAACCAGAATCTAGCTCTTTGTGCAACAGTATTTTCTTTGGAAGTATGAGAAGTATATTTGTTCAGGTTGAGCTTGTCTACTTTAGTATAGAGCGTTGAAAGTGTCACTGAAAATTTGCAGGAATTTGGGACAATTATATCCCTGAGTGACAATGCTTGTCTTTCTATAAGACTGGAGTTCTGTGATGGCCACACAGAGGACATTCCACAAGAATTAAAGGTATTGAAGGACTGTAATTATACTACCATTTCTACACTTTCTTGATGCACAACCCTTAGTTTTTAGCTAATTATTGTTCCTTACAACCAGAAAGAAAAAAAACTTACTCTGATTGATTGATTCTCTACTCCCTAGCTAAAAATGTGTCAAAATAAAAGGATATTATTGAACCCTGACTAATTTGTGTTCTTATGTCAAAGGTCTACAGCACTAACGAGCTAATAGATATCTTAGCTACAGAGCGCCAAGCTTGTCTTCTAGGGCAACGTCTTAATTTGGCTGCAACTCCCCATACTGGAAACCCAGTGGTTGACCAATTTCTCAAACCAGAAGCTTTCCAAAAGTTTACTGCTTATCAAGATTTTAAAGCTGCTATTCATCGCTACCAAAGAGAATATTTGGTCTCTGGTATTGTTTGGCGACAAGTTATGGTTAATGGTAGAACTATTAGTTTTCCTGTTGTGCATGAACAGTTAATTGCTTTGTCCGATGACTTAGAAATTTTGCAGGGAGCAAAGGTTTCTGTGTTAGATTTCTGGAACCAAGTGACGATAGGAATGGATTTGTATTTAAGTGTGAGTCATGGTCGAGACTTTCGCCAAATAGAGATATATGAGGTAGAGGCGATCGCTCAACGTACAGAATGGGTCAATATGCTGAAATGGGAAAAATCAAGCTTTTTGGAGATGCTTCTACAATTGGGATGGGGAAAACCAGAGTCAGCAGCTTATCGGAGAGGTTGGCCTAATTCTGGTAGTGAGTATATTCATGCTGTCAAACCAGGAAAACAACCTATTTGTTGAGATCTTAATTTTTCATTAACTGGCTATCAGCTTTTTTTTTGACGGAATGCTGCACAAATTTCATTTAGCTGTAAATTAAAAAAAAATTTAGGGTAATGGCGGAGGTTCAACAAGTTTAGTTTAGTAGTAAAACGATGTTCTGATATATTATTATTAAATTCACTAGTCTAGACTCTGATATCTGTCTCTCAAAGCTCAATTGCTAATCATTTAGGATATCCTGTTCTACCTTAAACCAATCAATTGGTTAAATACTAAGTCAATTAAATTTGCTGTATATCATCAAACCTGAGGTATAGCTGTATCAAGCAAAATTATCGCATTACAAAGGTTTGATTGATCATGAAGATTTGTACTTTTTATGCTAAAAATCTACCATAAAATATTATAGTAGTAATTTATTATTTTGTATGCTACAGATATTATGGAAAAAGTTTTAATCTTAGAACAGTAGTACAAAGGTAAAAGGAAATAAATATGGCCGGGGTATGTAAAATAGAAATTACAGAAACAGTTCCAGAACTCAAAACATTGTTAAATCATCAAAAGACCGTTAGTGGTTTTCAGAAGATTCAAGCATTGTATTTATTTAAAATTGGTCAAGTAGCAACTGTTAAAGAATTGGCAATTACTCTAGGAGTAAATCGAATTACAGTGCAACGGTGGTTAAGACAATATCGCAAGGAAGGACTTCCAGGACTATTGCACGTTAAACAAAATGGGGGACGCAAACCAGCAATTCCAGAAGAGGCACGAGATCAGTTGGAAAAACGACTGAATGATCCTGATAACGGTTTTGAAAGTTATGGAGAAATTCAAACATGGTTACAAAAGGAGTATAATATTAATGCTTCTTACAAAGCAGTTTATGCTACTGTTAAGTATCAGTTAAAGACTAAATTAGTCAAAAAATAATAGGTGTTCCTGAAGCAGAATGGTTTTTGGGGTTAGGGAGCAGGGAGTTTTTTCTTTGATCGGTGTTTTTGGAGAAGTCTAATAGGACCTGCCTCGGTCGACCACACTAGAGACCTTCAATGCTTTTCATTATTATTAAACCAGGAAGAGCGGAACGTTGAATGTCAACTCCCAGAGCGGACGATCATTTTTTTTTGATCTGGTTCATTCTTTTCCCTTGCTCAAGCTCAAAAATTTATCATTTTAGCTTGACTATGGTAGAGGTTCGCAAAGGACAAATATATCCAACCACCTGCTCTATAATTTCTATTTATCTCTATTCCCTATTCCCCAAAAAGACTTTTTCAATAAACCTTAATTAGTCTTTCCTTGCTTGTTTTGATACTTTGTTTAACTGAGTTTCTGGCAAAAAACGCACTAAACTCAGATTAAAAGGTCGCTCGCTGATCGCCTTAGCATAAGATGCTTGTAAATAAGAATGATATTCAGGGCGATCGGCAACGTGGCTTTGGAAAAATGCTAAACCAAAAGCATTAGCATAACCAACTACTACTTCTGGGTCTGGCTTAATTAACTCTTCTAAAGAAGTAAAGGCATTTTTGTTAACTGCACCCAGATTAATATTAATATGATCTGCTCCCTCTGTTAATACCAAATATTTATTGGTAGTTGGCAACCAAGTAAAAGAGTTTGCTTGTTCTAAAACTATGGGAGTAATTTTATCTTCACTCCCACTTCCCCATAAAACAGGTAACTTAATCTGACTGATACCAGCTTTTCCAAATAAACTACTATTCACTGGGTCAAGTACAAATATTGCTCCAATTCTATCATCTTTCAAGTTATATTTTTGTGGTTTCAATTCCAAAGCACGGCACTGTAGCAGCAGCGACATATTCAAAATTTCCATTTGTGGACCACAGTCTTGTTGGAGCTGATTAAAGTTAATCTCTGCACCTGCTAAGGCAAAGGCCGTAGAGGCTCCAAAAGAATGACCAAATATGCCAACTTTTTCTAAGTTTAACTGACCTTGTAATTGATATTTATTTAACTGTTCTAATTCATTTAATAAGAAAGAAATATCTAAAGGGCGATCGATAAACTCATTCCCTTGAAACATATCTTGAGTTTTACCTGCTAAGAATTTCTGGATATATTCATAATTACTACCTCTATGTTGAGGTAGGGCAACAGCAAATCCATAAGAGGCTAAATGTTCGGCCAAGCTCTGGAAGTTTACCCCATTAGAACCTAAACCATGAGAAATAACTACTACAGGAATTGAGGTTTCTTCTGAAGATATATTTGGCAAATAAAATTGGGCTGAAAAATTGCGATTACGTCCGGTATCTTCTAGAGTAATTTTTTGTTGTGAAAAGCTATATTTTCCCTTTTTCCTAATATCCGGTAATTGCGAGAAATCTACTCTTTTTTCTTGATTAGCTTCTTTTAATGTTAGTTCTGCTACTGTTTCAACCAAAGCTTTTGTCTCTTGTTCTACAGTAGAAATTTTTTCAGTCACAGCTACAATTTTTTTTGCTTCTAGCCACATAACATCACTGGGAAAATGACGGACAAAATTTATAATACTTAAGCCTGCAGAGTCATTTGCAGATTTTAATAAGGCTGTTTTAATTGCTTCTGCACCATTTTCAATAGAGGATGAACCACTATTAACTGAATGAGTTTTAATTACTTCTCCTAAACTGTTGAGGAATAATTTTCCCATAGGTGAGTGAAGAAATTGAGCAACTATTTGAGGTGGAAAATTGTAGCGAGTTTGCAAGAAGTCTCGGTATTCCTGTTCGTCTTCAGCTTCTAAAAGTAGCATATAGCTAGCTAGTTCATAGTTAATTTCTCCATTTTGAACATAACTTTCTAATGCTGATACTGAAATCAAAGTATTTAAACCTTCGTGACCAACAGAAATATGCTTGGCTGCATTCACTGGTAAAGCAGTTAAAATAGCAGGAATTATGCCTAGAGTTAGAGATTTTAACCAACGGCTCAAACCATAATAATTACTTGTAAGGTTGTTGTTTTTTTGAGCTACTTTTTCCATGGTTAATTACCCCTTATAATTAATAAATAACTTTTCATCTTTCTCTTAATATTTTTGGAGAAAGATGATAACCAATTGTTGTTGCTTCTTTTCAAATAGCTGTAATATCCCCTGATAAATTACTGTTTTATCGGAGGGATAATTCTATGTAAATAGTTAAGATAGATTTCAGTTTACAGAATAAATATTGACTTTTTTCTCTAAGTGTTTTTCAGAAATAATAATATCTTAAGATCGACTATAATTCAGTATGACAGAGTGTTAATCAATATTTTGCAGTGTTTGATACTGATTTTTTTCTCTAAAATTGCTATTAATTTTCCCATAAAGTTGGTCTGAAAAAGTAGAGCATTCATTACTAGATATAGTGGTAATCATTAAAATACCTCTGATTTTGTAAATTTTTGTAACACAATCTATAACGCTTCAGTGAGAAAATGATCATAGTAATGATGTCGCTAGTATGCAGAGAAAAAACTATCCCAGTCATCTCAAATTTGGCAAGTGTTTCAAATATTGAAGGCTCTAATAATTAGCGAGTACATAGAGGTAGAAGCCTGACTCATCACCTTGAACCTCTGACTTTTAAGATCATTTCTCAAAAATTTTTCTACATTTTATTAAGTCAAAAAGTAGAGAATAAGTAAACAAATAATTAACATTAACTTACCTAAAGAAAGTAAAAAAACTCTGTTTCTTATATGAGTTATTTAATCACTGAAGTTTTACCCAAGTAAAGCATTATTTATGGGAATTAGTATAACTTATCTCCACTATGCTTGAATAGGGCAAACGTATATTTTCAATAAACTAGGGTAAATTTTTGATAAACGGTAGTTTATTGCGCTTATTGACAATATATTTTCTACTTATGGTGCTTATTGAATTTTCAAAACAATATATATCAAGTTCTTTTTTTTCTCCCCAAAAGTTTGCTCTTTTCCTTAAATATATTCCTCCATGCCCTAGGATACAGCTTCTTTCTTTAAAAAACTTTGGTTCTCGGGTACTTGTTGCCTAGAGAAATTCTTACTAGAAGCATTACTTATCGAAACCCATAATTCTAGTTTAATAGTTACAAAACCTAAAATTAGGTAGCCGCTTATTTTGAGAGCGGTTTCATACGAAAAAAGTTTTTTAATTATAGCACAAAATATTCCTAAAAAAAGCCTTGTAGGAAAAGAAAAACTTTTTAGCTGATTTTTTTTCAATACATAAGTTCTGCATGTTGCTAATTTGCTGGCTCCTTGGGCATGCGTCCTTCGGAGGAACTTCACTTTTTATATAGCGTTTTATATCGCGAAGGGAAAGCTAAACGGAGACAAAAAAGGAGGTAGAAGTAATTCGAGACCAGTGCCAAAGTAGTGACAGCTTCTGAAGGTAAACTCGCTGAGTAGCTATAGCTCGGCTATATCCCTACTCTTAAAAGCCCGAGAGGATGTCAACAACACCTTAAAAATATTGAGATGACTTTTGTTTTCTTCTTGGAGACTTTATAATTTCCTGATGTGATCTACCTAGAGGCATCTTAACATTCATATTTGTAAATTCTAAATATCAAAATATCAAAATATAGTTGTAGGCTATCAATGACAGAGCAACCCAACAAAAAATCTGTATATAACTTTTACTTTTTTTGTTGGGTTTCGGTACCTCAACCAAACCTACAAATATTTATAAAGAGTATCTCTTTGTTGATAGTTTCTCCCCAAACTTGTAATAGCTTCCTGTAAATTTTTGACTTCCATAAAAGTACCTCCAATAGCACCAGCCATTGTAGTAATATGTTCTTCCATTAAAGTCCCACCAATATCATTACAACCCCACTTTAATGCCTCTTTTGCTCCATCTAAACCAATTTTCACCCAACTGGGTTGATGATTAATAATCCAATTTCCTAAGAATATTCTCGACACCGCTGTTAACAATAAAACATCTAACAAAATAGGTTGGTCGTGCCCTACCCTCCGACGTAAAGGTGCAGGTGCTTCTTGTCCCACAAATGGTAATAAAATAAATTCTGTTATTCTTGCTGGATAATCTTTTTCAATAGCAGTTTGTTGTAGCGATCGCAATCTCTCTAAATGTAAAATCTGCTGTTTAGGGGTTTCAATATGACCGCATAACATAGTACTTGTGGTTGGCATTCCCAACCGGTGGGCTGTACCCACTATTTCTAACCAAGTTCCTGTATCAATTTTTTCCGGGCAAATAATTCGTCTGACTGCATCATCCAAAACTTCTGCAGCAGTACCGGGCATTGAATGTACCCCTGCATCCCGTAAAGCAGCAATTACATATTCATAACTCACCCCATCCTCCCTAGCAATAAACTGAACTTCCTGGGGAGAAAAAGCATGTAAGTGCAAATGGGAAAACTCATTTTTAATCTCTCTTACCAGTTGCAAATAATAAGGTAAAGATTTTCCTGCAACTTTAGCTTGAAGATTTAATCCTCCCTGCATACAAATTTCTGTGGCTCCACGTTGCACCGCATCGTTAGCTTTTGCTAAAATTTGATTGATGTCTAACCAAAATGCACCTGTTTTCCCGTCGTCTCGGCGAAATGCACAAAAACTACAATGTTGTTCACAGATATTGGTGAAATTTATATTACGGTTGATCACGTAAGTTACCGTATCACCTACTTGTTGTTGTCGGAGTTGGTCTGCTGTTTTCTGGATAGCGGTTATTTCTGCTGGAAGTTCAGTTAAGGCAAGTTTTCCCAAATTAGGTTTCGTAGTTGGGGATAACAATAAAAGTGTCTCTGCTGGAGATAGATCATAACCTTGGAGAGCACGGTTTAAAATTGTCTCCAGGTTTGTTTCTAGGTTTTGGTTTGTCAAATTGAAAGTAGTCATGTTGATATCAATTTTATATTAAATGCTCTACTATACTAACATCTGTATCCTATAAACCTAGTTTTTTATACAGTATTTTTCTGCCAATGAACCACATCAAAGAAATGATATAGCAATTGAATAAAGGTTTACGACGCTGAATTATTCCCAATTTTGGAGACAAGCTGAAGTTGATGTCTTAACTTATACTTCGACTGCGATAACTTTATAGGAATGTTGGATACAACACTCACTATTTGTGGTTTTCTAGTTTGGAAAAGTACTGTAATACTCCAAAAGCAGCAGCAAATTTGGTATCAGTTCTTATGGCAGTCGCTTAGATGGTTAGGAAATTATCGCAGCTCTCAAATTTAGTTCGCCCTAAGAATTTAGGGTTTCTACTTCTCACAAAAAAATTAGGTCTCAAGCTTTCCGTTTCAAGGTTCGGAAAAAAATAAACTTCAGCATTTCAAGCCTTTAGCTGAACCCAGAGATACTGATAACCGATAACTGATAACTGAAATGACTTCAGCTATACTCTATTCAATTCTTTTTAAGACAATTTCAGTTAAGGGTTTGAGAATGGGAAGTACATCATAAAGTTTATTACCAGGATGAAAAGTAAAAAATCCTTGAGAAAGAGCATATTGCGGTATTTCTCCATTAACTAATTTAATAAACATAAAACCGTCACCTGTAGAAATCGCTCCATAATTAGGCCGATTTGAATGAGGATTTGTTAACATATAAGCAAGAATTTGACCCCGCCCAGCTTCTAGAGAAAATTCAGCTTTTTTAGACTCAATTACTATTCTCTAAAATTGGTCTTTTAACGCTAATTTATCAATCTTACCTTTAATAATAATATCCTCATTGTCAAGAGCTAAATTAACTGTAATTTCCTTACGAATATACAATGGATACAGACAAAAATTACCAATAAATAAGATGGGTTTAACTACTGACATCCTAACAATATTTTCTAGCAATGGCGGATAATCTATTAGGTTTAAAAAAACCGGTTTTTGCTTGTTATAGGAGTTTTTTTATAAGTCAGTAATTTCTAGTAAATTATCTTGCAATTCCCGGAATAATTATTTACCTTTGTTTTTTTTAATTCCTGAATTATTTATTATTTAGAGAATGTTGATATTTTTAGCTGGAATATTTTGAGCCATATTTTTTGAGTGGATTTTGTTGCTAATAATTGTCTGATATTAAACAATAAACTAGATTTTTATTGATGATTATTTGTTTTTATAATCAGGAAATTTACTCTTATAAATCTATTGATAAGTAATATTATATCTGGATAACAAGTGATAAATTTTGATATTTTTTTTGTTTTTAGTAGGGATTTAGCCTATAAAATACAGAATATTTGATCAAATTTTAGGTATAGCTATGACAGTTAATATAGCGAAATTACAAAATATTTATTCTTAATATTTCAACTTTATATACTTAGAATTTTCTATATATGTTTTACTGCTCAAGTCTTACTTCAAGTTTTCATTCTAACTATTTCAATAGATATAATATAACTCCTTGTTGCATGATATCGCATAATTTTTAGTTGAAAATATTATTTATAATGATATTATTTAAGGTGATAATGAAAAAAAGTTGACATGTAGAAAAAATAAAAATTTTATCCTACTAATTTTTATTTTTTAAGTATTGATTCCAGATTGAATTCAGAGTAAATACTGTCAAATTATTCTCTAACTGCCCATATAATAATAACCGCTTCTTTAGGGATTGAATTAAGTTAATATTTTCCTGAATAGATAGTTGTGATTGTCTACTTATTTCCGCTATTGAAATAGGTTGGCTTTGGTTGGCTATTTGCTTCATCATTCTGATTTCAAGAGGGGATAAATTTTGTAATTGTTGTTCTAATTCGGCTTGTAATGCTTCTGGTAAAATTAGGGTTTTATATTCCATAAATTCTGCTACTTTACCTCTAAATAATTCTTGAATTATTGTTGCTGTTATATCTAACCATTGCGGATTTCCTTGATAATTATTAATCAATTTTTCCCAGGATTCTTGATTTACTAACTTGTGCCTTTGACAGATTGCTTTAGACGAAGCTCCTAAACTTCCTAAAATTAAAGTTTCCACTGGATAATTTTCTGTTTCTAATTTGAAAATTTCTGCTATTTTTTCTCTACTTATTAATAGTAGACAACTCTGATGGGAGACTGTGGCAAATAGTTGAAAAAAATCCCGATAATTTGCATAACCAGATTTGTATTGACCAGCAAGTTTTCCCGGAGTAAATAATTTGTGTACGTCATCAAATATGATCCAGCAAGAATATTTTGCTAGGTATTTTTGTAGTTGTGATAATAGGATGTCGATATTGTGGGAAACTTCTGTTTCTGGTGCGAAAATTTGCAGGAGGTTAGTGAGGGTTGTGGTGAGGGTGGGAGAAAAGCGTAGGGTCCGATAAATGATGTAGTTAAAGGTAGGGGTTTGGTTTTCTAACCCATTTATTTGTTGAATTAATCTTAGAGAAAGGGTCGTTTTGCCGATACCACTTATTCCTAAAAGGGAAATGACACGGAGGCGATCGCTCACTATCCATTTTGTCATGGTTGATATTTCCTCTGTGCGCCCATAAAAGTTGATAATTTCTGGCGCTTTGTCTAGGTCAATAATATGTTGAGTTGGTGTTTGTTCAGAGTTGGTTTTTATTGCGGAAGCGTGAGGGTTTGACGGACAGATATTAATGTTATTTGTTGCATTATCTCTACAAACAACAGGTACAAAATTGTAAATATTTGTATTTTCTAAAATTGTTCTAAAATTTGCTTTGGTAATATTTTCACCGAGTATTTCCGATAAAGTTTTCCATAATTTAGCACCAATATACCTAACATGGGTTTCGCTAGCGTAAGTTTCCTCAGAAATTTTTTTGTAAGTCTGACCTTCTAAAGTGCCTTGCAATATAGTTTTTGGCAGATAGTCTAAATTTTCTCCGGTATGGTCATAAATTAGCTCCTCAACCAACTTCAAAACTTCTTTAATATCCATAGATTGGAAAATGTTAGTGTTTTGGGAAATTATAGCAAACAAATCATACATTCCTTACAAATTTTAGAAATAAATTGAGGGAAAATTTCTCACATTTCCTACTGACAAAGCCAGAATTGATCAGGAAAAATGGACTCTTAAGACTTAAATAAATAGACTAATCTGCAAGTTATGGAGACTTTCTCAGTATGAAACTCATAAAAAAACTCTTTTTACAAATTCTCACTGTTGTAATAATAATTCTGCTGACTCAGCATGCCGTTATTAGCATAAGCTCAAACTTTAACCCACTTAGGCCACCTGACACTAATAGTCCCCGTGCTACCATGTCAGGATTTATGAATAATATGAATCAGGCTTATACACTGATTATGGAAGCTGAAGAGCAGTCAAAAAAAGACGGGGGATTATGGCATTCTCAGGCAGTGCTAAAAAAAGCCGATGAAGCAAACTTAGCTCTTAACCGGGCGATTAAGGCCTTAAATCTTGTAGATGTTTCCCCAGTTACTATTCAAGAGTTTGGTACACAATCTGCATTAATGCTGAAAGAGATATTAGACCGCCTTAAATTACCTAGACCCAGTATGATTCCTAGTCAAGAAGATGTTTTCTCTAGATCCCTAACACGCTGGGAAGTTCCAGAAACTGAGATTAAAATGCAGTTAGTTGAGAAAGGTTTCAATGCCAATCAATTTCTCTTTACCCCTGAAACAGTGAAGCGGATCAGAAAATATTATCAATTGATCAAGAAATATCCCTATAATGAATCGAATTACTGGAAAACATCTCCAGGGTTCTACAAATTCTATATCAGTACACCTGGCCATCTCCTACCTCCCAAATGGAATACATGGCTACCAAGGGGGAAAAATATTATATTGTTGTATGGCCAAACCCTCTGGCAATGGTTTAGTCTAGCTATAGTAACCTTGATAATATTCCCTACCGTTTTTTTTGCCGACAAATTGATATTCAAAGTCTCGCACAAAGGAAAAATTACTGATCCCCAGAAAAAATCATGGTTGGGATTATTTATACCAGTTTTCACATATTGCTTGATTACTTTTTGGAAATATATCATAGATCAATCTATTAATATCACGGGCAAACTCCTAGAAAATCTACTGACATTATCAACTGTTCTGCAAGGTCTTGTTTTAGCTTGGCTCGCTTTTATGGTATTCAATGCCATTAGTTCTACTATTATCTTCAGAATGGCTGAACAGAATAGAGACTTGAAAAAAGTAATGATTCACAATGGATTTCGTTTACTAGGAGCTGTAACAGGATTAATAGTTTTTTATATTACCAGCAAAGAAATTGGCATAGCTGTTGGACCAATAATAGCTAGCTTCGGAATTAGTGGTGTTGCTGTTGGGTTTGGAGTTAAACCATATATAGAAAATGTAGTAGGTGGTTTAACCTTATTGTTAACTGACACAATAAAGATTGGCGATTTTTGTGAATTAGGTGGTGTTACCGGTACAGTAGAAAACATCAGTTTACACTCAACATTGATTCGCACGCCAGAACGCTACCTCATTTCTGTCCCTAATACAGTAGTATCCACATCGCAAATTGTCAATCATAGTAAGCGTGACAACTATTATTTTGACAAGACACTTTCATTGAGCTATGACAGTGTTCACGAAGACTTAGAAGAAATCATGGAGAAGCTACGAAATGTCCTCGCTCAAGATCCAAAACTTTCCGAAGAAAGTGTTGGTATTAGCAGTTTGAGTCATGAAATCGTTGATATTGATATCTTCACATATATCCTAACTAGAGATTTAGCTGAATCTATTTTAGTCCAACAAGAAATACTGCTCAAAATTAACAAGCTTCTCGAGACATCAGGAGTAAAGGTAATGGCATCCTCAAACAGATCGGCAACATGATAACTACCGTAGAACACATTCAGCTGTTTTTAACTCGCTAGCTTTCAGCTCCGATGGAAAGTTAATTGTGAGTAAAGACAGTGATAGAAATATTAAAGTTTGGAGTCTGAAAAGGCTAACACCTATTTCTATATGTAAGGAACATACAAGAGCTATAACTTCGGTAGCGTTTACTCCTGATAGCAAGCTCATTAGCAGTGGTAAAGATGGTAAGTTGATTATTTTGTATTTTGGAGATGGAAGCAAATTAAATAATTACAGTGTTTTTTTTAATAGTTAGACCACAGTAGGGACGTTCTATGGAATGTCCCTACATTGTTTTGATGATGATGTGGTTCATCGTCAGAAATACCACCTTATTCATACTTTTAGATCACATTTATCTCTCAAAAATCTTAAAGCCTTTAACTTAGTCTGATGCGATAATTATTTCCCTCCTAAATTTGATGCCATATGTGAACATTCAGCTATTAGTACTTAGCTAAAGAGCTTTTTCTTGTTAATGGTGCCCAAAAAGCTCCATGAAAGTAAGAAATTACTAAGTTGAGCTGATCATCTTTTCGGTGTCAGACTTTTATAGCAATTTTCATTTCAGTAGACTACAGTAGGGACGTTTCGCTATGGTACATGAAACGCATTTTTGTTATGCAACGCTCCTACAAGGTTTTGGTTATGGCGATGCAGTTTATCAATTTGAAAAGCGCTGTAATTCTTCTTGGAGGCTAATTTTTCCTTCAAGCTGATAGCTGATGGCTGACAGCTTACTCCAATATCAAAATATTTGTTACCACTCCAATAATAAATGTTCATTATTAGATTCTATAATTAAATGATCATAAAAACTTTGATTAAGTCAATAATTGATGATAATGTACTTTGGGAAAAATACATATTCTACGCTGAAATGAAAAAAAATATAGCTTTCAGAAATAGCAGAGAATAGTAAACAAATTTTCTTAAAAATTCAATTTATACAAGTTTAAAAGTCTAAATTTTACTAATTTTTATTTATTAGTTAACCAAAAAATCAAAAATATATGACAGAAACAACAGCTAAAGTAAGAAAAGCAGTAATTCCAGCGGCAGGTTTCGGTACAAGGATGTTCCCAGTTACTAAAGTTGTGAAAAAAGAACTATTTCCCATAATAGACAAAGATGGCAGAGCTAAACCAATAATTCAAATAATTATTGAAGAGGCTATAAGTGGTGGAATAGAAGAGGTGGGAGTGGTGGTACAGGAAAGCGATCGCCAAATTTTTACAGACTATTTCCAAGGTGTTCCTAGTTATTATGAAAAACTCTCCCCGGAAAAACAAGAATATTGCCAATATTTACAAAATTTAGGTAATAAAATTACTTTCTTAACTCAAGAGCAGCAGGCTGGTTATGGTCATGCTGTTTTCTGTGCTAAAGATTGGGTAAGAGACGAACCTTTTTTGCTATTACTGGGGGATCATCTTTATACTTCTGAGGTCACAAAATCCTGTACAAGTCAATTTTTGCAAGTCTATGAACAGACGAATAAAAGTGTACTTGGGGTGAGAATTATCCCAGGAACAGAAATACATCATTATGGTTGTATTGGTGGAACTTTAGTTGCCGATAGTCTAATTAATATTGATACAATTTATGAAAAACCAGACCTAAATTATGCCAGAGAAAAGCTTCATGTGTTAGGGATGAAAAAAGAACACTTTTTAGGAGTTTTTGGGATATATGTATTAACCGCAAGAATATTTGATTACCTAGAAGAAAACATTAAACAAAATGCGAGGGAAAAAGGAGAATTTCAACTGACATCTTGTTTAGATAAATTACAAAAAGCAGAAGGAATGACAGGGTATTTAGTCAAAGGGCGATGTTTTGATACGGGGATGCCAGATGTGTATTGGCAGACAATGATTGATTTTCGTAATGCTTGATAGTATGATTGTAGGGGAAAATCAGAAAACCAGGAAAAAACTTACTATGACTCATTTTGGTCTGATTTGTCCGGCATTGACAGGACACCTAAATCCAATGCTTCCCATAGGACAAGAATTAAAAAGGCGTGGTCATCGTGTCACGACGATAGGGATACTTGACGCTGAAGCTAAGACACTAGCAGCAGGATTAGAATTTGTTGCCTATGGCACGGAAGAATATTCTAAGGGCAGCACAGCAGAAGCTTTAAATCACCTGAGTAAACTCAGCGGGTTAGCTGCATTTCGCTATACAATTACACTATTAAAAGACTGGACAAATGTTTTGCTTCGGGATGCTCCGCAAGTCATCAAAAATGCTGGTGTAGATGCTTTGTTAATCGACCAGGCTTCATTAGGAGAATCTATAGGGGATTTTCTAGACATTCCCTTTATTACTATTTGTAGTGCACTGGTACTCAATCAAGATGAGAATGTTCCCCACCCTGTAAGCAACTGGAAATATAACCCCGCCTGGTGGGCAAAACTGCGTAATAGAGCTACTTGGAGTTTCTATCAAATCTTAGGCAAACCTATTAACAAGGTAGTAGCTGAGTATCGTCGTCAATGGAATTTACCTTTGTACTCTGACCCCAATGATGCTTATTCTCTACTGGCTCAAATTAGTCAGCAACCTGCTGAGTTAGAATTTCCCAGAGAAAATTTACCTAAGTGTTTTCATTTCACAGGACCTTATCATTATTCAGGTACTAGAGAACCTGTTTCCTTTCCTTGGGAACAGTTGACAGGTAAACCTTTAATTTATGCCTCTATGGGAACTATACAAAATCGTTTGGTTGAGGTATTTTATCAAATTACAGCAGCTTGTGAGGGGTTGGATGCTCAGTTAGTTATTTCTCTGGGAGGTTCTGCCACTCCAGAATCTCTACCCAACTTAGCAGGAAATCCTCTAGTTGTTGAATATGCACCCCAATTAGAAATACTGCAAAAAGCTACTCTCACTATTACTCATGCAGGTATGAATACAACTCTAGAATGTTTAAGTAATGCAGTACCAATGGTTGCTATTCCTATTGCTAACGATCAACCAGGAGTAGCGGCACGAATAGCTTGGGCTGGAGCTGGAGTAGCGATAACACTGAAACGTTTAACAGTACCTCGGTTACGAACAGCTATTTCTCAGGTGCTCACACAACCGTCATATAAGCAAAATGCTTTGAGATTACAGAAAGCAATTAAACGAGCAGGTGGAGTCACTCGTGCTGCTGATATTATTGAACAGGCAGTATCAACAGGTAAACCAGTTTTAACAGGAACTATATAACTAGCTAGGGTCTGCTAAAAAAGTCTGTTTAAGAAGTAAGGAAGTAGGTAGAGGAAGCGGTGGAATATTATTTGTCTCTTGATTTTTCTGGCATAGGAGTTCTCGAAATGCTAGCTTTTTTAGCTTCAGGGATCGGAAACCAGGTAGTTTTTTCGATTAAAAAACACTAAAGCCTTTATGTGCTAGTGCTTTTATATTGAATTAGCAAGCCCTAGGTAAAAATTTGCCATTACTTTCTAGTTAGCTATATAATGGTAAAAGGGTCAAAAATATTGAGTAATTCCTAATCTTTTTTGATATCCCAGAAAAAGACGATCTTGATTTTTTTAGCATTAAACTAATCTAATTATTTAGATAATTAATCTAAAAATCATAAAGCAACTAAACGGGAAAAATTTAGAAAATTATTATGCTGCCAAATTATCAATCATTACCGAAAAACCGGATAGTAATAAAAAGCGAGCTACAGAATTCAACAATCTGGGATTTAATTAAGCCTAGAAATACTGATATTGTCATCTCCTCCTGTTATAAGTCAGGCACAACTTTAACTCAACAAATAGTTAATTTAATGGTTAATGGCCATGATGATTTTGAATCTCTCCATGATCTTAGTCCCTGGGTAGAAGAAATTTTTATTACTCCCCCAGAAAATAAAAAATCTTGGATAGAAAGTTTGTCTAGCCCCAGAATTTTAAAAAGTCATCTATTGTTTGAAGCTTTACCATGTTACCCAGAATGGAAATATATTTATTTAGTAAGAGATGGCAGAGATGTGGGATTATCTTTATATCATCATTATCAATCTTTCTTGCCTGAATATTTCCATGAAAATTTACCACAAGATTTTGCGGCTTTTTGGGATGATTTTGTAGAAACAAAAGAGGATAAAAATCAGTATTGGTCTTATTGGAAACATATAAAAAGTTGGTGGCAGGTAAGAAATTTACCGAATGTACTTTTAGTCCACTATCATAATTTAATCTATGATAAATCTCAAGAAATTGACAGAATTTCTGAATTTCTCAATCTAAATATCAATAGTTCAAAAAAAGAGATGGTCTTAGAAAAAAGTTCTCTAGAATATATGAAGTCAAATTGGCAAAAGTTTCAGCAAAAAGGAGTCTTTCAACCTAATACTTTTATTAATAAAGGAGTAAATGGTCGCTGGCACAATTTATTAACTACTGAACAGCTCAAAAGATATGATATAATTATGTCTGAAGAGTTAGAAACAGAATGTGCTAAGTGGGTAAAAAATGCTGGATTTTTACCTGAAATTAATTCAATAGCATTTGATTAGGTTACCTAATTGTGAACAACTTATATTCATTACCATTTGTCTCAGACATTTCCACCAACTATAAATCTCTAGGAAAATCAATGAGCCTTTAAAAAAAGTAGATCAAAGCAATTATCAAGCCTATTATCTGGTAATTATTTGACCGCAAGTTGAGGACAAATAAATAATATATTTAGTTATAAAAAATATTATTTATGGGTGAATATTTACATTTTGTAGGAAGAAAGGCAATTATACTCAAGGAAAAATAGGTTTAAAGATCAAAGGTTTTTTGTACTTATTATCAAGATATTATAAAAATATAAATTAAATAATATTTTACCTATTATTACTAAATTTTGAGATAATTGCATTCTTCAATTTTTGTGATTTAATTTATGTTTTATTCAGAAATTTTTATATTAAATTACGAAATCCTTGTACAAAAGTAATCAAAGTAATATTGCACTAAACTTGGTCAAATATACCTTGGATAAATACAAAAAAATTATTTTTTTTTGAGTCCTGTATAGTGGAAATTTATAGATAATAATTGCTGCTAAAAGACTAATTGGCATAGATCAAAAAATATATATTTCAGTGCCTCAACAGCTAACAGAGTAAAAACTAAAGCCAATTGTTTTATTGTTTGTAGCTGGGGCAGGAAATATCGTATACTGTTACTCCAATTTTTTGAATGATTATTTTTCACTTGAAACAAATATACATTTATGTTAAACTATCAGCGCAGAAAAACATAGTAGGGGTATTAACTCCGAAGTTTTAATATCAAGATGTTTAGCTTTTTTTTTAATTATGCAATTTGATACTTTAATAGACCTCCTACACCATAGAACCCTAGATCAACCTAAGCAAAAAACCTATACTTTTCTCAAAGATGGTGAAACAGAAGCTGATAGTCTTACCTATCAAATATTAGAACAACACGCTAAGGCCATAGCAGCAAATCTTCAGTCCCTAAATGCTAAAGGTGAAAGAGTCTTGCTGTTGTACCCCCCTGGACTAAAATTGATGGCTGGATTTTTTGGCTGTTTGTATGGGGGGGCGATCGCTATACCAACCTATCCACCACGCCCTGATCAGTCCCTCTCAAAATTAGAAGCAATTGCAGCAGATGCTCAAGCAAAGTTGATTCTTACCACTACACCTCTATTACCTTACTTAAAAGGTCGCTTTGCGGAAAATCCCATGTTAGCAACAATACAGCTGTTAGATACCGATAATATTATTGCTCAAAATCTGGAGTCCCATTGGCAAGAACCTAATATCAACGGTGATACATTGGCTTTTCTTCAATACACTTCCGGTTCAACTGGAAAACCTAAAGGTGTAATGATCACCCACAAAAATATTCTGCACAATTTAGCTATGGGCTATGAACAATCTGATATTACACCTGAAAGTATTACAGTGACTTGGTTACCCTTTAGTCACAATACAGGGTTATTAGTGGGAGTTCTACAACCTCTCTACGGTAATTTCCCTGTTAAAATTATGTCGCCATTGGATTTTCTGCAAAAACCTTTCCGTTGGCTAATGGCTATGTCTCATTACAAAGCTACTCAAAGCCTAGCTCCTAACTTTGCTTATGACCTAGTTTGTTTTCAAACAACCCCTGAAGAACGGGCAATGCTTGACCTAAGTAATTGGGAGTTAGCTCTTAGCGGTGCTGAACCAATTCGTGCGGAGACATTTGAGCGGTTTATCAAGACTTTTAAACCCTATGGCTTTCGCCCAGAGGCTTTAACTGCAGGCTATGGGATGGCAGAGAGTGTTGTCGGTATTACTTTAGGCTTAATAACAGAACCCCCAGTTATTCTGAATGTTGACAAGGCTGAATTTACTAAAAATCGGGTTTTGGTAACAGTTGACGAGAATGATAGTACCCAAAAAATTGTTAGTTGTGGTCGCGCTAGTTCAGGTGAAAAAATTCTCATTGTTAACCCGGAAACTTTAACTGAATGTGCAGATGACCAAGTGGGAGAGATTTGGGTTTCTAGTCCTAGTGTTGCTCAAGGTTATTGGAGTAGACCCCAAGCAACAGCAGAAACTTTTCAAAATTACTTAAAAGATACACAGGAGGGTCCGTTTCTCAGGACTGGTGACTTAGGATTTTTGCTCAATGATGAATTATTTGTCACTGGTCGTCTCAAAGATTTAATTATTATCCGAGGTAGTAACCATTATCCCCAGGATATTGAGTTAACTGTAGACAGAAGTCATCAAGCTTTACGACCTAGTTGTGGTGCAGCATTTTCCGTAGAGTTGGAAAGTGAGGAAAGGTTGGTCATTGTTCAAGAAGTTCAGGAAAGTTACTTAGATAAACTGGATGTAGATGAGGTTGTTAACGCTATCCGTCAAGCTGTATCTCAACAGCATCAGTTACAAGTTTATGGGATATTATTATTGAAAACAGGAACTATTCCTAAAACTTCTAGCAACAAGATTCAGCGTCATGCTTGCAAAGTAGGTTTTTTAGAGCAAAGTCTTGATGTTGTTGGCAGTAGTATTTACCAAGAATTTGATCTGTTGGAAAAGGAAAAAGAAGCTTTCTTAGATAGAAAAACACTCTTAGCTACCACACTTGAAAAACGTCAAGAATTACTAATATCTCATCTTCAGATTTTAATCTCAAATATTCTCCAGGTAAATAAATCTCAATTAGACTGGCAACAACCTTTAACTAGTATGGGATTAGATTCTCTGACAGTTGTTGAGTTGAGCGATCTTCTCCAAGATAGCTTAGGAACTTCTTTTCCGGCAACACTAATTTTTGAATATCCCACAGTTGAAGCTCTAGCTAATTATTTGGCAAAAGAAGTGCTTTCCCCACAACCTTCTGCAAATTATGATATAGGGTTAGTTGCAGATGGAAACTTAGGTTCGGGTTTTGCTACTCCTGTAATAGCAATTCAAGCAAAAGGTTCTAAGCCTCCTTTTTTCTGTATCCCTGGGGGTGTGGGAACTGCGTTTTATCTCCATTCTCTAGCCTTTCATCTCGGTCAAGACCAACCATTTTACGGACTACAAGCACGGGGAATGGATGATCAAGCAGAACCTCAAACAAATGTTGAGGCGATCGCTGCCGACTATATTGACGCATTAAAAAAGATTCAGCCCACAGGTCCTTATTTTTTGGGTGGTCATTCTTTTGGTGGGCAAGTAGCTTTTGAAATATCCCAACAGTTACAAAAACAGGGAGATGAAATTGGTTTACTTGCTGTTTTTGATATTCCTGCCCCTTTATTTAGTAGTTTTATAATTGCGGGTTGGGATGATACTAAATATATGAGTGAGGTCGTGAGGTTATTTGAATACTTTTTAAAGGAAAATTTAGAGATATCCTATAATGATCTGAAAGTTTTCTCTCCTGATGAGCAATTAAATTATGTAACTGAGCAACTAGTGAAAAAGCTTCATGTACGTTCTTCTCAGGCAGCTAAAAGACAAGTGCATAGTTTTGTCAAAGTTTTAAAAGCTAGTGTTTATGCGATGGGTCATTATCACCCAGAGAAACTTTATCCGACTCCTATTGCTCTTTTCCGTAGTAGTGATGTTCGTACTTGGAATAGCGCCATTGGTTTGACTGATACTATTCGCAACCAACTGCAAAAGAATTCTTTTTTGGGTTGGGAGCAACTTTCTCAACGTTCTGTAGAACTTGAGACTGTTCCTGGGGATCATATTACCATGATGCTTGAACCCCATGTTCAGGTTTTAGCTTCCAGACTCAAAACTTATATTGATATGCCATCAAAATTAACTATTTAGGGTTCTCTTGTTAAGGAGTAGGAGACTCATCTCCATCTCTGAACGTTGAGTGCGCAGACGTACCCCCAACCCATCCCTCCTGGGATGGGATGAAGGCCGAATTATAGAGGAGGTAGTCAGATATATTTGTCTCTTGCTGCCATCTGCAATTATTCTGCCCAAAATGCTAACTTATCTGAAGGTTTTTGGATGTAATACCAGACACTTTTTCAAGACCTAAAAAAGTTGAGAAGTTTTTAAATATTTAGATTCACTACTCTAAAAACAAATAATTAAAGCAAAAGTGCTGTTTAATCAAAATTAAACCGTTTTTTTAAATTTACAACACGCCCTTTAAACCCTTAATGGTTGACCATCGAAGATTAATTTTTACTCTTTGAATTCAGGTTATCACTATTGAGTTAGGAGACAGTACTCATAAGTCAGAATAGATAGTTTAAATATCATTATGTTGGTTGAAATATCTTTTTTTAATCAAGGGGAAAATCTGAATAAATATTCCTTTTGTACCCTAATTATTTGTAATATTCTTTTGATGTCGCAAAGAGAAGGGTAAACCCCTGATTAAATATTCATGCGATCGCCTTACATTACTTACTCTATCCCTATCGATTAAAACTTAAATAACTATATATAAATTTAATTGTAGAATAATTGAATTTGCTAGGCTAAAGAGTTGGATAATAATTGATATTTCAGTTAGATTTAATATCAAAGAAATCCACTTTTTTATTTAAGATTTAATTCTGGCTCAATTAATACACCTTTGAACCTCAAATAAAAGTAATAGCTGATAGCCAATGCTTGAATGCTTAACTTCTTTATAGGTCACATGGAATATCAATCACAAATTCTACTCCTTTCCCTAATGAAGAATTACAAGTTAGCTTACCCTTATGTTTTTCAACAACAATTGAATAACTAATTGATAAACCTAAACCTGTACCAGTACCCACTGGTTTAGTAGTAAAAAATGGGTCAAATATCTTCCTTTGATTTTCGAGACTAATGCTAGGGCCGTTGTTAAAAATTTTAATTGTTACAGTCTGGTCTTGAGTAATTTCTGTACTAATAATAATAATAGGCTCTTCTAATTCACTATTATTTTTTCTCGCCTCTTCTAGAGCATCAATACCATTAATTAAAATATTCATAAATACTTGATTTAAGTAAGAAGCGTAACAGTTTACTAATGGAAGAGGCCCATAGTTTTTGACTACTTTAATTTCTGATTTTCCAATTTTATAGTTAAGTTTATTTTGTAAAATTAGTAGAGTACTATCAATACCTTCATGGATATTTACTGGCTTCATATCTGATTCATCTAATCTCGAAAAATTCCGTAGAGATAGCACAACTTTTTGAATTCTTTCAGCTCCTACTTTAATAGAATCTAGTAATTTGTATAAATCTTCTCTTAAAAAATAGAAATCTATATCTTCAGTCATTTCTTCTATTTTAATTGTCGGATGAGGATATTCTTCCTGATAAAGATTGATTAAATTAAGTAAATTTTTGCTATATTCAATAGCGTGATTAACATTGCCATATATAAAATTGTTTGGATTATTAATTTCGTGAGCAATTCCCGCTACCATCTGCCCTAAACTAGACATTTTTTCCGTTTGAATTAATTGACCTTGAGCCTTTTGTAGTTTTTTGATAGTTTCAGATAAATCTACATTTTTTTCATTTAATTCTTCAGTACGTTTTTTAACCTGCTCCTCTAAGGTCTGATTATATTCTTCAAGTTGATTTTTAGCAATAGATAAGGTTTCATAAAGCCTGGCATTTTCTAAGGATAAAGCTGCTTGAGTAGTGAGAAATTTTAATACTTCTAGGCGATCCCTAGTAAAAGCTCCTACCGTCAGATTATTTTCTAGATATAGTATGCCAATAAATTGAGAAAGATTAATAATGGGAATACATAAAATACTCTTAGGTTTATACCTTTGAATATAAGTATCAGCAGCAAACTTAGTTTCATTAGTAGCATCATCAAGTACAACAATTTCTTGAGTACGCGCCACATAATAAACAACAGAAGTAGAAAGCTTATTTGTGGAGTTAATAGAAATAGACTGTTTTGCTGTTAGCTGTAATTCTCCCTCAAGGTTTCTATTACGAATAGCCTCAGCTTCTATTACCCAATTTTCCCCTTGGGGTAAGATTAAATAACCTTTTTTAGCTCCAGCACTTTCTAGGGTAACTCGCATCAAAACCGAGAGTAAATTCTCAAGTTTAATTTCTCCTGAAATTGCCTGAGTTGCTTTCATCACACTCTTGAAGTCAAAAATTAAAGAGGTATCACTACTTGTATATATGATAGTTTCAGTAGTTAAGCTAGAAGTCAAATTAGGTTTTTGTTCCTGTAGGGGTTTAAGTAGATCACCGTAGCACTTTTCTAGATGTTTAAGTTTAGCAGTAGCTCCCCACTGAGCATAAGCGTAGTAAGCTTTGATTAAATATGCTTGGCCAATAGTCTCTTTATTCCACCCTAAGTAAAATTTAGCTGCAAGTTCATTAGCTAGGGCAACTTCTTGAATATATTTATTTTCTGTAGCTCCAGCGATCGCTTGTTCATAAAGTTCAATTGCTTCAACATAGTTATGAAGCACCCGATGTTTTTCTGCTTCTACTAGATGAAATTTATGTAAAAAGTTCATAGGAGCATGGTGCGCCCAAATTTTCATCTGTTTCTGGTAAGAGGTCACTTGTTCTAACCACTGTTGTTGTTCTTCTTCTGAACCTTCATTGTACAAAGCAAGTCGAATTAAAGAGCCATAAAAATAGAAAAGTATGAGACTATAGTCAGAACTACTAAAATGCAGATATGTTTGTCCTGCTAGACAAAATTTTAGAGATTCTTGGTAGTCGCCAAACAGATAATATAAATAAAGTTTATAAAAATGTAAGTATGTCAGTCCAAAATCTTCTTGAGGCTGTATTTTTGTCTCATCAAAAGCTTCACCAATTAATAAACAGGTATTTTCAGAGCGATCGCTTAAGTTCAGAATAGTTTGTTGAGTCATTTGCAACCAGGTTAGAGGAACTTTGTGCTTCATTTGAAAAACAGCATCAATAGCGTTATTCAGCTTTAGAGAAAGCTCTGTTAATTCTGACCCAATAAAGTAGGAATAAAAAGAGTGTAAAGAAATATTATAACTAGCAAATTCCAAGTCTCCTCTAGACAAAGCTAGGGAATAACATTCTAGAAATAAAGGCAAAGTTTTTCCTAAATGTTCTTTCCAATGGCGCAGATGGAGGTTTGCGACAGTCAGTCCTTTGAGAGTATCTCCACCGAAGCGCTCGAATAGTCTATATGTTACCTCAGAAAACTCAGAAGCTGCTTTAATTTCTCCTCTACTCCAGAGGAAAATTCCGTAAGAGCTATAACCGTAAGCAGAAACAGGAGTATTACCCCACTCCATAGATAAAGTAACCATAGCAAAAACTATACTCGACCATAGTGGGGAACCCACAACAAAAGCTGCTGCTCCTATTAACCCTAAAAGTTCTATTAAAGCTAACTTTTCAGGATTTTTCATTTCTGGAAGTTGTTTGAGGTCTTCAGTGGAGCGATCGCTCAGAAATATCAATGACTGGAGTTCTGCAATAGCAGCAGATAACTCTGCTTCTTCCAATATAGGAGATAATTCTAATCCTAAATTTTTAATAACTACTATAGCTAGATCAATACCTTTCATCATTTGGTTTTGAGCAAATTCAGATTTAATTTTACTCATGTAAACTGGAACTTTCTCCAATAAACTTTTAGCTTGTTGACATACAACCTCAGCTAATTTGTCCATCTGCTCATACTCACCTATCAAAGAACTCACTTCTGTGGCTTCTACATAGAGGGATAATGTTAAATCATAATTCGTTTTCCAACTATTAACAGTTAACAACTCTAGACCTGTATTGAAATAATTAATTGTAGTATTATAAGCACCAGAAACCTTAGCTTTCTTTCCAGCAATTAAATTTAACCCAGCAAGTTGTTTTCGCTCAATAGAATTATTCATTAAATCCATCCCATAATTTAACTGATTAACAATATCAAAAATCCTATCTTGTCTTTCAGTTTTTGGGATATTTTCTAACAATAATCGCCCTATTTTTAAATGAGTTGCTTGTTTTTGCTCTTCTGGAATTAACAAATAAGCTGCTTGTTGTACCCGATCATGCAAAAACTGATAACTAGCCTCAGTTTCTATTGTCTGAAAAGTTGCTAATGCACTTGACTATTCTGAAATATAAAACTTATAGACTTCTGTAACAGGTAAAATTAATCCTTCTTGCAATGCTTGCCACAAGTTATTAGCTGTTTCTACAATATTTTTTTCTGAAACAATAGCTAAAGTTTCTAAATCAAACTTATTACCAATACAAGCCGCTAATTTCATCACCTCTTGAGTCTCAGATGACAACTTTTGGATACGATTTGCTATAAATTCTACAACATCATTGGTTAGAGAAAATAATTTTACTTGAGCAATATCGCACTCCCAATAACCAGCCTTATAATTAAATGTCACTAATTTTTCTTGATACAATGCTTTGAGAAATTGAGTAATAAAAAAAGGATTCCCTTGAGTTTTTTGACCGACTAACTTCGCCAAAGGTAATGCTATTTCTTGAGAACAATTAAACGTATCTGCTACTAAGGGATTTAAATCAGAAGTTAGTTCTAGTGGTTTTAAAATAATAGTATTAATTACAGCTAAATTTTTGCCTATTTCTTCTAATGTTAACATTAAAGGATGAGCCGGATTTACTTCATTATCCCGATAAGCTCCTATCAATAATAAATGCTGACTATTTTTATCACTCATCAACAATTCCATTAATTTTAGAGAAGCTGTATCTGCCCACTGTAAATCATCTAAAAAAATAACTAATGGATGTTCTTGAGAAGCAAATATTTTAATAAACTTTAAAAATAATAAATTAAACCTATTTTCCGTCGCAGTTCCTGATAATTTTGCCACTGCAGGTTGAGGAGAAATAATAGATTCTAGTTCAGGAATAACTTCAATAATAACTTGCCCATTTTCACCCAATTCTGAGAGAATTTTAGTCTTCCATTTCTGTAAATTATTTTCCGTTTCACTTAGCAATTGTATCACTAAATTACGAAATGCTTGTACAAAAGCATTAAAAGGAACATTGCACTGAAATTGGTCAAACTTACCTTTAATAAAATAGCCTCGTTGACGAACTACTGGTTTATGAACTTCATTAACTACTGCTGTTTTACCAATTCCTGAAAAACCAGCTACTAACATTATTTCACTTTTACCTGCAGCAACTCTTTCAAAAGCACTTAATAAATTATTAACTTCATTTTGGCGACCATAAAGCTTTTCTGGAATGCTGAAGCGGTCAGAAATATCCCGTTTTCCTAACTCAAATAAAGGAATATTTTTGTTGTTTTGCCAATAATTTAAACAAATTTGTAGATCATGTTTTAATCCAATAGCATTCTGATAGCGTTCTTCCGCATTTTTAGCGATCATTTTCAGAATAATATTATTTACCATTAAAGGTATTTCTTTATTTAAATTAGCAGGTGGAGTAGGTTCTTTAGCAATATGAAAATAAACTAATTCTATGGGGTCACTTGATACAAAAGGTAATTGCTTTGTCAGCATCTCATAGAATGTAATACCTAAAGAATAAAAATCACTCCGATAGTCAATACCTCTATTCATTCTTCCTGTTTGTTCCGGAGAAATATATGTGAGACTCCCCTCCAGAATATTAGGGTTAATAACTTCTTGAGTTTCTCTAGTTAATAATGTGGAAATACCAAAGTCAATTAACTTCACATCCCCAGTATCTGGGTTAATTAGAATATTAGAAGGTTTAATATCTTTATGAATAATCTGATGATGGTATAAACCTTCTAAAATTTCAACCATTGAAATTGCCAGCTCCAAAAACTTTTGCAGATTAAGTTTTTGGTTACTCAGGTAAGTATTGAGAGAAACTGCCCCAATATCCTCCATAATTAGGGCATAACCATTACCATATTTTTCTAAAGATAGAGGTTTAGCAACTCCAGCCAAATTAAGATTTTTAGTAATTGTATATTGATGCCTAAATTGTAATAACTCAGAAAAGGTCGGGTATTCTTTCTTCAGAACTTTAATAACTACTGGTTGTTGAGTTATGGTATTTATTCCACGATAAACTTTACTTTTTGTTCCAGTATAAATTTCTTGAGTTATCTGATATAATGGTATTCTAATCATAGGAAAATAAATAAGTTTATTGCTCTATAAGAACTACAGAAGTTTTAATAACTAAAGTATTTTTAGTTTTTATTTAGTCTATACTAGCGCGAGCATTCTTAAATTATCCAACTTAGTAAACTTTAAATAATAACAGATAGAAGAGTCTAACATCAACCCTGTTCCTAAATTTTGAATCTTATCTATCTTTAAAAAAATTTCAAAATATTTTTATCGATACCTATTATACCTTGGTTTTGGGCGATTATTAATTTTTTTTAAGCAAACGTGGATTATTGATAATAGAGTTAATTCAGTATGTAATACTTCCTAATAGAAGTGATTAACAGAAATTATCATAGAATGTATTTTTGCACAGGAAATATCCCCTTTTGTTTCAGGAGATGGCCTTTGTGGATTAGGCCTTGTTTGTGATGATCGCCTATTACCTAGTAATGATTCTAATTTTCCACCTATAAATATAATTACTGACCTTAGACAAAATATATTAAATCCTGAGTATGAAGCTACAGAAAAAAATTTGAGTAGTTCTCAAAAGGAGAATTCTGATGATACAGATATTCTAATTGGCAGTAATATTGATTTAATTTCTGTAGTACAAAATGCTCTGCCAATAGTTCAACATTTGCTTGACAATTTCTCTAGTAAAGTAGATTTTGAAGAGCAAATGAATCTGGCTTTTGGAGAGAGTTATGATGTTAGTAAAGCTGATGCTTTAATTGGTACTTGGCAAAATGAACATGCCGGCTTTTTGCCACAGATAAAAATTGTTTCTGAGAGTAAAATTAATGGAGCGAATGGTGCTTTTGCTGGAGAGACACAGACCATTTATTTAGCACAAGAGTTTGTTGAAGATAATGCTGGGAATGTAGGGGCGATCGCTCCTATAATTCTTGAAGAGTACGCTCATTATTTTGATGGGGAAGTTAATAGTTTTGATACCCCTGGGGATGAAGGGGAAATTTTTGTCAGTTTTGTTTTGGGAGAGGAGTTGAGCGAGTCTGAGTTTTTGCGGATGAAGGTCGAGGATGATTGGGCCACAGTCTTCTTAAATGGTAATACTATTACCATCGAACAAGCAAACCTTTCCTGGCTCGGAGGTAGCGGTGATTGGTATAACCCTAGTAAATGGAGCGGTGGTAAAGTCCCCAAGTCTAGCGATAATGTAACTCTGGAAGTTTTTGGTCAAAACATCAAAATTAACTTTTCCAAGGGAAACCCTAATATTAAAGATTTGTTTTTAGGGGCTAAGGATGGTGGAACTCTAACTTTAAATGGACTAACCACTGTAGGGAACGACACAGATATTTTAGCCGAAGGAAAAAACAGTGTAGTTAAGTTGCCCGATCTAAAGACTTTCTCAGGCAAAGACCTATATCAGCCTTCATCTATTACGGTGAAAGATGGTGGCACACTTAAAGCAAATAAACTGCTCACTATGAAAGAGGTAGATTTATTTGCGAATAACGCCAGTCTTACTTTACCTGGAGTAAAAAATTTTAGCGGTAAAAGCGATACTGTCATTGAAGCAACGAATGAAGGCAAACTGACTTTAGGTGCGAGAACTATTAGTGGTGATGTGGATATTACCGCCACCGGAGAAGGAAGTGTAGTGAATTTGCCCCTGTTAAACAATTTTAGCGGCACAGACGTTTATCAACCCTCATTTATTAAGGCTGAAAATAACGGCTCGGTGACAGCTAAGAAGCTGAAAACCCTCAAAGAGGTAGATTTGTATGCCGATAACAGCACATTGAGTTTGTCAGGAGTCAACAACTTTAGCGGTAAAAGCGATACTGTCATTGAAGCAACGAATGAAGGCAAACTGACTTTAGGTGCGAGAACTATTAGTGGTGATGTGGATATTACCGCCACCG
>JAGGDU010000038.1 GCA_018457135.1 Trichodesmium erythraeum GBRTRLIN201
TGTTGGTTCTGGTGTTGGTTCTGGTGTTGGTTCTGGTGTTGGTTCTGGTGTTGGTGCTAGTGTTGGTGCTGGTGTTGGTTGTAATGGTTGAAATTTACCATTATCCTTGTTGTAACCTTTTATAGAAACACCATTTATTTTTTCAGTAACTATTTCAATATTTGTTATTGTTCCTGCTGTTGCCATTCTTTTTCTTCCTTTAAAAATTTTATTTAAATTTATTGACGATATTTATTGACAAATACTCTATTTTATAATAGACATTAATTTTTGATTAGTCTTAAATTTGGCCAAAGACTACAATAAGTATTTATTCTGAATTGTGCAACTAATCAGTATGGGACATAGAACTGTAGACCAAAGGTAAAAGTGGCCCTGTTTGCTCCTGCCCATTGACAGCCAAATCGCTGTGACAAAGGTAAATCCGATGTTCATTTGACCCATTAACTGAACTAGAGTTGGAATAACTGACACGACTTAACAAATCTAGCAAAATTCGTCGCAATCTTTCCCGATCAGATTTTTGAGAATCTTCAATAGTCCAACATTTTCCTAACTGGCCTTGCAAAAATAATGTTGCTCCGTAGAGAGTGGCAGTACCTCCACTTAACCACAGAGGAGAACCAATATCCAACCAAAACTGCCATCTATGACATTTGCGACTAGCTCGGTATTGAAAAATCGTCGCCAAAGTTACCGCTGAAGGTGAACGACCCATTAAAGGGACTGGATATGGGTTCGCACTAACAACACCTCTGCGTAAAAACTGGATAAACTTCTCCACTGTACTAGAGGATAAACCTTCCTCCATTGAATCATCAGTCATATCTTCTGTTGCTTGCAGTTGGGAGTTTTGTTGTAATCTACGCTCTACTTCCCAATAGTGGGTTGCTGTTTCCATTAACTCTCGTAGCCCTGATAACTGAGCAAAAGAAAGATAACTAGAAATAAAAAATTTTTGAATTGCTCTATCTAGTAAAAATATTGGGTTAGGTAGTTGACCTTCTTGCTGTTGGGAACGCTGTTTTTCTATCCACTCTAAAATCTGATTATAAACATAAGTTGCTTGATGTCCCACCCGATCCCATCTAGAAAAAGTTCCTATGGGTAATAACTGTGGATGTGTAATATCTGGATAAAAGCAATTATCCGCTAATAAACCTGCCCTTACTGGATCAATATCATTAGTCTTTTGTAAATTTTCCTGACCATCTATTTGTTTTTCCCCTTTAGTAATTGACCTTTGACTTAATACCACCAGCATTTCTGCCACAGCATCACGATCTACTAGACGACCCAAACCAGGATAAACTAAAGTTAAAATAATCAACAATGCTCTAATCATCGGATAGCTAATTAGAGGACGTTGTTCTTTAAGAGATTCCACAGCAATTCCATCATTCTTGAGACTTGAAATCAAACTATAACGAGCGATCGCATCCAAACCAGGAGCTATTATTGCTACTTCTTCAGGCTTTATACCTAAACTTATATCTTTAACTATCACCTCTGCTATTTTTCGTAATAAAGCTACCCTGGATCTAGTTATAATAGATTTAAAATAAGTTGGGAGTTGATCAATATTCAGGTAATTATTGACGACTAATTCGATAATAGGTTCCCCTATTTCTTGTGCTAAATTCTGAGGATTTTCTAATGTTTCTGTTTGACAGCGCTTTTGTAGTTTTGCGAGATATTCCGGGTCAGCCCCCAAACCCAACCTAATACTACCATCAGGATTATAAGTAAAAACACTTATAGCTCCATTATCTAACAGAAAGTCAAACAACTGATAAGTTATGGCTGGATATTCATCCACATCATCTGCCAACACAAACGGATAGCGGTGAATTAAATGTTGCTGATAGGTAGAGTTGGGTAATAGATACCGCCAGTACAACTCCGTGATTATTCCGTACGTTAGGAAACCTCCTTGCCAACACCAATCTCGCCACTCTTGCATTAATTCTACTATATTGGCATAGAAGTTATCTAGAGTACTTAGGGAACCAGTCCCTACATCCTCAAATCCCTGTTGTAAAATCATTTCGATTTCTTTTGTAGGCGTACAACTGAAAGCAGCCAACTGAAATAAGTCTAGAGTTCGACGTATCATCCGCTCTAAACTAATCCCTGGCTGTTTGAGTTTATCTATCTGAGGACGCCAAAATCTACTAGCAAGTTCCTGTTCTTTTTCGGGGCGCAGTCGCAAGGGAAATTGCCCCCTCAAATCCAAGGTTTGAATGAGCAATGGCCAGAATAAGATTACCTCATCCTCAAAAAAACCCAATGGAGTAGTTGAGTAATAAGGGTATTGTTCTGATGTAGCTTCCGAAATTCTATCTATCAAATTAATCCGGCTCTTTGTATTAGCAGCTAAAACCAAAATTTTGGGTTCAGTATATTGGAAGTTCCCTATTTGATTATCACGATCGCTTTTGAGTTTTTCTACCTTCAGTACGGGAACAACTTTATTTAGGGGAGATTGAATCTCTTGGCCTCTGATACAGAATTCTTTTATTAACCGACTTGTTTTACCACTAAGAGTTTTTCCTGTAATCCATAGAGAAGTATCGGGCACTGTTAATTATCCTTTTTTGATTAATCAATTATAGTGCTTTGCACAGGGAATAAGGAATAGATACCTGGCGAAAAAATTTTTTTCTAGTATTTAGATTACACTATAATCTCAATTTTGATGAATCTTTATTATAAATGCTAGGGAGATTGTATCCAACACTCCTAATTCAGAAGCAACAGAGAAAAATTCAGAAAAAGTAAATGTTGAAAAAAAAGGAAAAATATATAGATATAGCTGTTTTATATAAATTGAAGCAGCTATTTTTAACCATATGTGATATAGGTTTACCTTTGTTTATATGGGGTTGTTTTTTTCAAACTTTGAAAATAACATTTTTCTAACCTTGATGCTACCCTTGAAAGGATATCTACTAATACAGGAAAAATCACAGAAGTTATCTAACAATGATTTAAATTACATCAATCAATAGTATTTAGGAATAGAAAATAAAAGTATAGCAAAGTTTTTGATCATTAGTACAAAACTATAACGTTTTTTGATATTATTAAATAATCAAAAAAATATTAGACAAGTGCGAATTTGGAAGTAAGACAGCTACAGCTAATGAAAATTTTGTCTAGGAAAATTTGCCTCATATATTCTATGAGTGAAACTGTGAAACATCAGCATATTTTATCAAAGAGTGCTGCCATATTTTAAAAGTCTTAGAGCCAAGCCATTAACAATATTAGATTTGAAAAATATTACAGCTACATTGTGCATAACTTTACTCGGTAGGGTGAAAAATATATTAGTAAAAAACCCTTTTTCTCATAAAAAAGATGATCAAAAGTTGGTGCGGTTAGTAGAGGATTAAAATCTTTTCCCAAATTTGCTGTATTATCAACCTCTATAGATAGCTTTTTGTAATATTTCTTTTGGCTCTAACTTCAGATATCTTTTACAAGTCCTAATCATAACAAATCAGGACTTACAGACAAATTTCATAATACCAATTCTCATGCATTAATCCTATACTTAAGTAATACTTCAGAAATTTAAGTAATTAACACAAAGGGAATAACCTTAATTACCGAAAAATTAGGTTTAAGGCCTCGTCCATAACCAGAGCGTTTTCATTGAAGGCGATCGCCAAAAAAAATAAAAGGGCTCTTTTTAGTGGTAAAATTAAAAAATTGTTTTTTTTGAATATATATGTTGTATGTTAAAGTAACATACTCCCAAAATTGCGCTGATAAAGGTAATGCAGAACTATTCAGTAATGTTCGCCCTTAGCAATTACAATTTTGAGGTGAGCTGATGCCCTCCCCCCGTATCAACCTTAATATCTATACATCACAGATAAGTTATTATAATAACTGTATTAATAAATTGTAAACAGCTATAAGAGAAAATAAGGACGAACCACATATATAGTGTCCGGCTTTCATCCCAACACTCTCCTTTTCAACCCACCCTTCTTACTAGTAATGGTTCATGAATTTTGTACATTGGGTCATAATCAACATTTATGGACCAAAAAGATTCCTTTCATATATTAATGTCTAATATCAAATGCCGGTAAAAATTAGGGAACTCTCTAAAGAAGATTAAATCTAGCATTACTCAAAATTTCTCTTTTCAGGAGAGAAAAAAATATTTGCCATCTGTATTTTAATATGGGTGCTTCAGCAGTCCATACTGATCAGGTGATAACTGAAATTACTTTAACTATAACCTGTAAAATTTTCTTTTAATGAATACACCAACTCATGGAATTATTAATCTAGCACTTCTTATTAAACCTCAAACACCACAGGCTAATCTTGCTATTGTAATTGGTGGAATTTTACCCGATATCCCCATCTTTATTTTCTACTTATGGGCAAAATTTATTGCTCGTTTGCCAGAGGTAAAAATTTGGTCAGAAGCATATTATCAACCATTTATACAAAATATTGTTGCCATCTTTCATTCTATTCCTTTAGCTATAATTTGCTGGCTAATTTCTTACTATTTTGGTTGGCAAATTCTACAAGTTATCTGTATTAGTTTACTCTTGCATTCTCTATTAGATTTGCCAGTACATAATGATGATGCTCACAAACACTTTTTCCCTTTCAGTAACTATAGATTTATTAGTCCGATTTCTTATTGGGATCCCAAACATTATGGTTCAATTGTTGCTTTGATAGAAATTTTGCTAGTTTTATTAGCAACTTTACGAGTATTTCCAGGAATTAATTCTGTTATAGGAAAGGCATTAATAATTTTAGTAAATATATTTTATTGGGGTAGTTATAGTTATTTTTATCTTCGTTCTAGATTTTTAATCAACTAGATAACTACGTAATACAATAATATTAGTGATTATCAAATGTCTAATACTAACCTTGATAAATAAATATTTACTACATTTTCTTGAGAGTAGGTAGGGACGTTGCTAGGAATGCCCGCAAACAGGAGTAAAGATACAGCATGATCTCTGACAAATAATTAACAAGGAGTGAACAATAAAACTCTGCTGCTGGGGGATATTACATTGTAAATGTAGACCTCAACCGCAGCAATAAGTTCTGTAATGATAATTAAAATGTCCTGATAGCTAACATATCAAATCAGCTTAAAAAGCCTGTTTTATACCAATTATCAAAAACCTTACTAGACTTATATTTTGTATTTTTAAATATTCCTAAATTAATGTAATCTTATTGTTGACTAACATCTGTGATTTCTCCAGTTCTAGTTGACTAATTTCGATGGGTAGGATAAAGGTTTGAGAAATGGGATTAATTACTTAATAATTAAGATGTCACCTAAACATAGCATTCTTTTTTTAGCCTTGGTTTAAAACATTCCCATATAAACAATTAACCTTTTAGCTTTTTCATTCTTGAATTTAAGAATATCGAATATTAAAACAACACCACTCTTCTTTTTTCCAAAGAGTAGCTACAACCCAACCATTTTGTTCTAAAGTATCACCAATTAATTTAGCTTGTTCTAATAGAATACCACTTATAATACCCCAAGTTTTCGGTTTAGCGATCGCTGTGAGATGTGGAATTATATCAATAATAACCTCAGCTAAAATATTGCAGACTATACCATCGACAGGTTTAGGACATAATTTAATTAATTTTTTAATATCTCCTTGTTCAACAATTAATTTTTCCGCCTTTATTTGATTCAATTTTCCATTATTAATAGTTGATCTAATTGCCAAAGGATCGATATCCACAGCATAAATCTGATGTACTCCTAATAATGCTGCTCCAATAGACAAAATACCACTACCACAACCAATATCAGCGATTATAGCTTCAGGATGAGGTTCCAAACCCAAACGCATTTCTAATGACTCTAAACACAATTGCGTAGTAGGATGAGTACCAGTACCAAAAGCTGCTCCTGGATCTAAACGGAGGATAATTTTATCTGACTGCTCTGGTAAATCTAACCAAGCAGGATGAATCAGAAAGTGATCGCCAATTTCTTGAGGTTGCCAATATTGTTTCCAACTACTTGCCCAATCTTCTTCCTCAATTAAATACCAATCCATTATTGGAACTGGAAAATTCATACATAGAGCATCTTGACGGAAATTTAAACTCAGAGCTGATAAGTCTAACAGTTGAGTTTGCTCTTCTGGTAAATAAGCTAATACCAAACAATTCTTACCTTGAATCTGACTTGCGGTGCCACGACAACCAAAACTATCCAGACGCCAGAATATTACTTCCTCTAGACTTTTGTTACACAATACTCTAATTACCCACCAGTTATAAGCCATAAAAGTTGCAGCTTTTCTAAGTTATATTGGAAATTTTTGAATTGAAGTAGTATATTCATCTAAAATTACTTAAATATTTCATCTTCCAAGTTCCCCACCCCAACCATATAATAAGTATTCAACCAGATTTTATATAAGCTCTCCAACCAATGAGATAGCTTGAAAACTAGAGTTAAAGGATTTAGCGCTCCAGATAAATACTTGTGGGTGAAAAAACTCTCAAGCCCTTTTCAGATTAATGACCTCACATCACAATCAAAACCCTATAGGCACATTCAATAAAATGTTTTTAATATAATCTAGGGAAATTCAAACCACTGTAATCAAGCTTGTAGAAGAGAAATCAAGTTTTTTGAGATGAGGGAATTGTATCCCAAGACATAAGTATACAGACTCAGTCTTAAGGTTTCGCAGCACAGCGCGAAAAGCATTTCCCTGAGCGAAATAAACAGTAAAGCTGCTCAAGAGAGAAGCAAATTTCATAAAAGCAATGAATCACTTTTATGCCCAGCAATCCCTAGCCTGAAAACAGAACCATATCTGAAATAAATGCCTTACGACATTTAATTATATCATAACTTATACACCAAAACAAGAAACCGGGTTTATTGCTATTATTATTGTTTTTCACGAATCTAGGGAAATGCTCTAGCTCAACCCGGTTTGATCGACTTTTTATACTTTATTTATAGTTGACACTACCGAATTTAATATTAACAAAATATCGGGGCTTTTAGGTATAACAGTACTTCAAAGAGCAACTGTATAAGCATTCCTAATTCCTGGTTCTTTAAGAATTTCAGTTAATATTTCTTCTGGTAATGGGTCATCAACACTTAATACCATTACAGCATCACCTCTAACAATTTTACGTCCCACCTGCATACTAGCAATATTGACATTAAAACTCCCCAGAAGTGAACCAATTTTACCAATAATTCCCGGCATATCTCGGTGGAGAGTCAATAACATATATGGGCTAGGAGGGACATTAATTGGAAACCCATCAATATTAGTAATCCGAATCTCATCTTTTCCCAGCAAAGAACCTCGAACATTATGTTCACCCAGAGACCCTTTTGCTTCTAGATGTAATGAACCAGTATAATCTCGTACTGAATCATCTCTAGTTTCCACTACTCGAATACCTCGTTCTTTAGCTTCAATAAAAGCATTTACATAATTGACGCGCTCTCGCAAAGCTTGAGAAAGTAATCCCTTTAAAGCTCCTACTACTACAGGTTTACTATCTCCACCGGCCAAATCTCCTTCAAGACGAACATTGAGAAAATCAATACGCCCACCGGCTAACTGACTTACCAAATTACCAAGAGTTTCGGCCAATCGTAAATAGGGCTTCAGTTTTTTTAAAGTATCAGGATACATACCAGGGATATTCACTGCCGATCTGGCAGGCAGCCCTAACAATACATCTCGAATTTGTTCAGCAACATCTATTGCTACATTCACTTGAGCTTCAGCAGTAGAAGCACCCAAATGAGGAGTCATCACAATTTTTTGTCCCAAATCTCGTAGTGGGGACTCAACTTCTAGAGGCTCATTTTCATATACATCTAAAGCAGCTCCAGCAATTTTTCCTTCTTTTAGAGCTTTGGATAAAGCAACTTCATCAATAATGCCACCTCTAGAACAATTAATAATCCGAGCTGTGGGTTTCATTTTGGCAAAAGTTTCAGCATTAATTGAGTGATAAGTTTCGTCAGTTTTGGGTATATGGAGAGTAATATAATCAGACTCTTGGACTAAAAGATCCAGATCTACCAAACTACAACCCAATTGTTCTGCTCTTTCTTCAGAAATAAATGGATCATAAGCCAAAATTTTCATTCCCATAGCTTTTGCTACCTTAGCTACATGGGAGCCAATTTTACCTAAACCAACAACACCGAGAGTTTTTTTGTAGACCTCGACCCCGACAAACTTTTTGCGGTCCCATTGAGCATTGATAATTGATTGGTTAGCTTCTGGAACGTGGCGCGACATAGATAACATCATTGCCAAAGCGTGTTCTGCTGCAGCAATTGTATTTCCTTCTGGTGAGTTGACTACCACAATACCTTTACGGGTTGCTGCTTGTACGTCTACATTATCTACACCCACTCCAGCACGACCAATAATTTTTAGTTTATCGGCAGCTTCTATTATTTCTTTGGTAACTTTGGTACCAGAGCGAATCATTAAACCATCATATTCTGGTATAATTTTTACTAGTTCTTCTACTGGTAGACCTATTTTTATATCTACCTGAGCTACTTGGGAGAGAATATTTATTCCATTTTGATCGATTGAATCAGATACAAGAACTTTTGGCATAGGAAGTTAGTTAAATAATTGGGTTATTTGATTATTTTTCTTACTGAAACTTCTGCTTCAGTTTAATTTTTTTGTGCCTTAAATAACAACTATACTCTTCAAAGTAACAGTATGGGCCTCTAACTTAATTGATTGTCAGAAAAATTTTAGCTAAACTCTTGAGAAGCTTCACACCATAATTTTCAGTTTTGTCTGAAATTAATCGACTCTAAATTCATGGGAGTTGATGTCCCATGAATTTACAAACACTATACAAATACTAGTTTTTGTCTTAATAGTAAAAATTCATGTTACTATTGTCAAATCTGAAAACAATGGACAAAAAAACAATAAATGTAAATCTAAATTGCATAATTCAAGATTACTAAAATTGTGGCCTAATGTTTCCGACAAGTTATTATAGAAAATCAATTCCTATCTACACTGTCCTATGTTGATGTGTTGGGATCTATACCCCCCATGAATTAACAAATATATGGCGGTGGGTTATCCCATTCTTAAACAGCCCCCTTGTCCGATGCAACAGCGGGACTGGGAAGCGATAAGCACACACTATATCGCCTGGTGATTTTAGGAGTATGTTATATTGCCTTTATTAATTTATATGAATTATCTCGTCGCTGTATTATCAGACCGCATTCAAGCTGAAGCTGCCTATTCTGCTTTGGAAAAAGAGGGTTTGCCTATTAAGCAAGTGGCAATACTTGGTCAGGGATATAAAACTGCTGATGAATATGGCCTAATCGATCCTAATGAGCAAGCCCGTAAACAATCACTCCGTATGGTGACTTGGCTTATACCTTTTGGGTTTGCTGCTGGTTTTACTTTTAGTCTGATTACAGGTCTGAATACTTTTGCATGGGCAGGAGAATTTGGCAATCATTTTATTGGTGGTATCTTGGGTAGTATTTCTGGTGCAATGGGTGGAACTTTTGTTGGTGGTGGAGTCGGTGCAATGCTTGGCAGTGGTGATGCTTTACCTTATCGTAATCGTTTGAAAGCAGGTAAATATTTGATTGTTGTTAAAGGTTCGGAGTCTTTGACCCGTATAGCAACTCGCACTCTATATAAGTTTAAACCAGAAAATATTCAAGGATATTCTACGCCGGAAAGTTAGAAGTCAGAAGTCATAAGTTGAAAGTCGGAAGAATCTTACAGTATAGAATTATATGGGTTTAGGCAACAGACCCAATAAACGTAAGTTTTAACCTGAATATAATAGATTTCATCAATGGTAAAGCACAGCTATAGTAGGCCAGGTTTTACTTAAACCCCGTCTGGCCCGGCGAGATATTTTTTAATATTTGTATTTATTATGCTAGAAATATGCTGTTTTTGAGGCTGAGATAAATATTATCTTTCCCTCCTGAATTTTAATTTATTTCTTCTTCTTTCTTACTTACTTAGAAATAATAATTATGTTACCAAAAGAAGAACTACTTAAAGGAATCCAAAATCGGGAAACTATCACTAGAATAATAGACTTAGCTGAACAAGCTATTAAGACTTGGGAAATTACTCAGAGTGATTTTTTATCCCCACCAGAAATATTTGAGTCGGAAACAATTTTTCAAAAATTAACTGAGGTAGACATCGTTTCATGGGGTGGTTATCCTCAAGCTGAACGAAAAAGATTGGCGATCGCTCGTTCAGATTTACCTATTGATACTTCGAGTGTAGAACTAAAAGCTATTAATATTGAAGGAAATTTTCTGTTTGATACTGCTACTCACCGAGACTTTCTTGGTTCTATGTTAGGTACAGGAATAGAGAGAGAAAAAACAGGAGATATTATTGTTTTGGGAGAACGAGGTGCTCAGGCAATTGTTGTTCCTAAATTGGTGGAATATTTAGAAATGAATTTTCAACAAGTTCGGTCTGTTCCTGTTAAAATTAAACCTATAGAATTCAGTGAATTAAAAATAAGACAACCGAAAAAGAAAGAGTTAACAACTGTGGAAGCTTCCATGAGATTAGATGCCGTCGCTTCGGCAGGTTTTGGAATGTCTCGCAGTAAAATGGTTGACTTAATTGACGGAGGAGATGTAAGGGTTAATTGGAAAGAAATTAGTCAGGCAAGTTATACAGTAAAAACTGGAGATTTAATTGCTATTCGAGGAAAAGGAAGGTTAGAAGTAGGGGATATTGCAATTACAAAAAAAGAACGTTATAGAGTGCATTTGACAAGATATGTTTAGTAATTCATCATATCATAGTAATAACTTGAGAGATTTGCTTTAATTATTATTCAAATTTGATAAGCCATATCAGTTAAGATTTACTGGGGAGATTTTTCCTTGAAAAATTATTCTTTGAAATCTTTTCTAAAGTAATTAGAATATTCTGGGATTATGGTTTTATTCTAACACTGTTGTTATTTGATATGAATATGAAGCAATTCTCAGATAATTGATATTGACAGTACTAATTATATTTAAGATTTCTTGAGTATCAGTTGTACTATTAATAGATAATTCTGTTTGTTCTTGAACTGTATTTATATTAAGTAGGTCACTCTTAAAATTTGTCCCTATATAACAAAATATAAATTAATCTCAAATCAACTGTCTGAAGGAGCTTAGAGTTAGTACAAAAATTTTAATATAGCCAAGTTTTTTTCACGCCTACCTACTTAGTTGGTTTGGTTATTTTTGCGAGTGGGAATTACACAACTTTTAAACCCAAATTTTTTCTGTGAGAGGAAAAAATCAATAAAATTATTAGTCAACTAATCAAAAAAATGGAAAGACATAGCTGTACAAAAAGCTTTATAAGCATCAGTAAATATCTTCAAAAATTTATGCCCCTATTGCCTTTGTCATCCTTCAGTTAGCTGATCCCAATTTATAAAATTATAAGCACTTGAATACTAAGATAAAATGGCTATCTTGTCTCCATTTATATCTGACTTGATATTCTTTTAATCCCAACTATCATGAGCACTTCTCGGTAAAAAACCTCTATTCAGTTTCTGTTTGAGTAGGTATTTACTATCCATTTAAATGTCACTTTTTACCTCTCAATATTGGTAATTAAATAATCAATCTCTGTTGCCTTTTCTATAGAACTAGCATTCATAGCGATAGGGAAAGTTTTTTCTCTTTGAAGGGGTGAAATTGAACCTTTAAATGTTCTCACCCAAACTATTTTTGGTTTTTCTACACTTAAGATAACTGGCTCAAAATCATTTTTTGGTATGGTTTTACCTAATTCATCTTTTCTAGTTTCTATTTCCTGAAATAATTTTTGTTTAACTACTATTTTTCTATTTTTGGCGGTGCCTCCGCGCATATTTTAATTCCTGGTTTTCGAGTTTTTTCAACAATCTTGTATTATTGCTTAATCCCAAATCAATTAAGACTATTCCTAAAGGATGACTTCTGGTCAGAGTAGAGTCTATTTATACTATTCCTTAATCCTACTTTTTCTGAAATAATTTGTCATGTTTTATCTCTGGTAAAGAGCTTGAATTTTGAGCTTATTTAATGTTATTAGGAAAATTTTTTTTGCAATCAGCAATCATGGGTTATTAAGGTTGCTATTCCATTATCTACTTTACCGATTTATCCAATGTATTGTTGCCCTACGACCGATGTAAAATAACCACTTTTGCAGTGTCCAGAATCGTCTAAATTAAACTAAATTCTTTCTTAAATTTAGCTTGAAAAGGTTTATTAATTATTTCTAAGCTAGGTTGATTGATTTTATTTAGTTCTCAAGGAGAATCTGAGATAAAATTATGTAGCCGATTATAAACTATTCCAATAGAGTTATTGAGAATTTACAATATGTTTTTCCTTCAAATATGCTTTATTAATCCACCTAGATAATGGCAAAATCATATTTTTTGAGGTTGATTTTTCCAAAAATTGTCAAACTTTTGGTACCTCTTTCAAAGCAGTGAGGCATGGTGTTAGGGGTTGTTTATCTCATCTAATAAAAGTTTTGAGGTAAAATCTTTTTTTAAAAAGTATTATAGCCTAATTTTACCGATTAAGTTTTGTAAGTTTTACTAGGTGTATAACTTGAAATTAATTTAGATCTTTTAGACCGGATAAGGTTTGATAAAATATTTGTCTTACCTGAGAGACTTATAGTGGAATTATCCTCAATATTGTTATTGTTATTATTTAAGGAAATTTCTTGATTAAGTAGCTGATTATTAAGTACATTCTGATTAGGAATTACTAAGGTAGTATCTAGATTTTGATTCACTCTATCATTATGAATAAAGTTAGTTATAGTAACATCAACATCTCCACCAATAACTGTTTGCTCTCCTGCGCTCAGGCTATCTCCAACATCGTCATCAATAATAACATTGACATTTCCAAGAATAACTGTTGGGTTTCTTGTAGTAATATCTTCTGATACTCTTTGTCTTAAACTTACTATTATACCATCTGATTTCAGATCTATATTATAGGTTGTAATGTAACCATCTCTCACGTCTACAAACGAAAATTTATCACCCTTGGTATAATTGTTAATTATTAATTCTCAAAAACATGACTATCAAGCTCAACCAAACAGAAGCCGTATCAATGGCCACAGCCATCAAAGCAGGGGAAACTACTGCTGAAATTTTAATAAACAAATGTCTTGAACAAATTTATGAGAATAACCGAACTTTAAATTGCTTCACCGCTATCACAACAGAAAGCGCACTTAATGCTGCCAAACAAATAGATAGAGACATTTCTCAAGGCAAAAACCCCGGTCTCTTAGCAGGAATACCCTTCGCCGTCAAAAACCTCTATGACATTGCAGGTTTAACCACCCTTGCTGGAGCCAAAATTAATGCCGAAAACCCACCTGCTACCCAAGACGCAACCGCCGTTACCAAACTAAAAAAAGCAGGTGCAATTCTGGTTGGTGCCCTCAATATGGATGAATATGCCTACGGTTTTGTTACAGAAAATAGTCACTACGGTGCAACACCTAATCCTCATGATCTCAGCCGTATCTCCGGGGGTTCCTCTGGTGCCTCTGCTGCTGCGGTTGCTGCGGGTTTAGTACCCATTACCCTTGGTTCCGATACGAACGGTTCCATCCGCGTACCTGCTTCTCTCTGTGGTGTTTTTGGGTTTAAGCCGACTTATGGACGTTTATCACGAGCTGGCGTTTTTTTGTTTGCCAGTAGTTTAGATAATGTTGGACCCTTTGCTCGCTCTGTACGAGATATTGCCACAGTTTATGATATTTTACAAGGGTCGGATACAAGAGATCCAGTTTGTACTAAACGTTCTCCTGAAAGTTGTTTACCTCAACTCAAACAAGATATTAAAGATTTGCGCATTGCTATTGCTGATGGTCACTTTGCCCAAGGTGGTGAACCGGAGGTGTTTACAGCAGTGGAACAAGTGGCAGAGGTATTGGGTGTCACTCAGCGGGTGACAATACCTGAAGCAGATCGGGCGCGAGCTGCTGCTTATATTATTACTGCGGCTGAAGGCGCAAATTTGCATTTGGATAATTTGCGCATCCGTCCCCAAGATTTCGATCCAGCAACTCGCGATCGCTTTTTAGCAGGTGCTTTAATTCCGGCAGACTGGTATATCCAAGCTCAACGTTTCCGCCGTTGGTATCAAAGTTCTGTTAAGGAAATATTTAATGATGTAGATATTATTCTAGCTCCAACTACCCCTTGTATTGCACCGTTGTTAGGAGCTGAAAAAATGACTATTAATGGGGAGGAGGTGTTAGTACGTCCGAATTTAGGTTTGTATACGCAACCTTTGTCTTTTATTGGGTTGCCAGTTTTGTCAGTTCCTATTCGACGTATTAATGGTTTACCTTTGGGAGTACAAATTATTGCTGCACCTTATAATGAGGCTTTGGTATTGCAAGTAGCAGCAGTGTTGGAATTTGAAGGGCTAACTACTGAAGTCAAATAGGTTTGTTGGGTGTGGGAAAATTAAAAATCCTCAAAAGTTTACTCTTAATGGTTTTTAGAATTTTAGGTTTGAAGAGCACTATAAACGTTGACTAATAATGGCTATAGTCATTTTTTTTATTAATTCCCAACAATTATAATCACAAGTAGCAAATAACTGGAGAAAATTAATTATACAAACAACTAATAATATATAACTCTATAAATGTCTGGTATTAAATGTATCATCATTTGCACTTTTCTTGGTTGTTACAAGTAAATTACTAATCCTTTTTGATCATGTTTTTAACTGTTTTGTGCATTTACTATAATGAACAAATAATTAACCAAGGATGGTGGTTGGAGTTCTGAGACGATCGCCGACCTATTTTCAATAAGCTTGATTTTGTATTTAGTTATAGTATTAGTCAAAATAATTTGACAAAACATCCGTAAAAAAATTTGATGGCTTGCTTGTCACCCCGTGAAATTTTCGCTATTAACTTATCTATACCAATGGAGTCCGTAACCGTTTATGTTTTTTTTCATTTTTATCAACCTTAGCAAAAACTTTTTAAAATACCTGAAATAGAGCAAGGCTTTAAGAAGCTTCAAAAAATAATTAATTATTTCAAATAATTTATTTTTCCTCTGCTTAAAATGATAAAAGATGGATAATTACTTGAGATAAAACTATAGCTATTTTATCAAGGTTTTATTATTTTTGTAGAGGCACAACATCATGAAAAAGTGAGTAATCTAAATAGAATCTACCATCAATTCCCGTAGAAATCAAATCTACAAAACGCTGATGCCAAAGAATCTGATCTAATCTATAAACATGGCGAGCATGAATAGTTTGAGAAACAGTTTCATCTAATCCTGTTAGGGTTATAAAGAGTTGAATACTCTGATTATTTATATTTTTAAAATCATCTTCAGACCAACCATATAGAGGACTATCTTTATCAATTTGGTGCATTACTAACCAGGTAAGAGAAAGCATAGGTGTTTCAGAACGAACCAATTTTAAATCACCAAATTTTCGCAAAGAATGCCCTTCAATACTAACCTCCTTATTAAGTAATACAGTTGCTTTAACTTCAGCTTCTACTATCCAGTTTTGGCGTTGGTTAGCAATACGAAACATGAGGGTAGGTACACCATCATAAGGAGAAATAACTGCTATCCTACTGAAAAGCACTCGTGCTGTTGGCAATGAGAACCGAGCAAACATTAATCCTGTAATCATTGCTATACCAATTAAACCAATAAAAACTTCTATAGCTACTAATATATGAGTATAAATATTTGTTGGATACATAGCACCATAACCAATAGTAGCTATCGTTTGTATGCTAAAAGAAAAAGCATCAATAAAGGAACCAGGTTTAGCATTATGAATTCCATCTCCACTACCTAAATATAACAATGCAAAAATAGTATTAATTAGAAAATAAAAACTAATGATTATTACCCATAATTGTCGCCAAGAAATTGTCATTAACCAATGATAAAAATCACTCCAGTAAAAACTAGGAATTCCTTTAATTACAAAGTCCATAAGACCAACTTTTCTTGCAAAGGCTTTTTGTTTTTTTGTTGTGTTCCTTTTCATGATAATTATCTAATATAGTAATGTGTAGATTAGTTGCGACAAAATTCCATACTCAAAAAGTTTAGGATAAATGAAAGAAGTGAAAATTTGCAATGCAAAAAACTTAAAATATAGCAGTGAGCGCTGGCATATTTACATTCCAAATCCTCTAAAGTAAGTCCTTATAATAAATATTGTAAATACACTAGCGCACTTTCCTATAACTTAACTTTTTTTAAAGAACTACAAAGATAATCAAACTGTCTTATAAAACTTTGGGCTAGCAACCGAATATATCCTTCAAAACTTTAGTTATTAAGTAATAAATTAAGTTTCAGCAACATTTTTAATAATTCTAGCTATTTGACTTAAACTACTTATTTAATCAAAGCTTACTGCCTGCAGATATTGCATGCAAAGCCCCTACCTATTCTGAATAAATTTATCTAAATCTGGTACGTTTACCCAAGTACCAGTTAAATTAGATTCATGGGTTAAATCCATTAATAACTGAGAATAAACACCCTCTTTCAAAGATGGAACTAGAGATTTTCCTGCAACTATAGCCTGTACCCAATTATCAACTACTCGAATAAAAGGTGCAATTCTACCATCAGAATAAACCTTCGGAAAATCTAAATTTTTAGGAATGTTTATTTCTCCTAAAGATTCCCCATTTTGAGAACCCCAAACTTTAAACCCATGTACATAATCTTTTTGATTATCGCTACCAACAATTAAAGTACCTTTACTACCATAAACTTCTACCCAATGACCACGCCCTTGATAGGTGACTGAGCTAATACAAATTTGACAGGGAGTACCATCTGCCAACTCCAACATAATGTTACAAGTATCATCTGCATCAACTTGTTTTAATTCATTTCCTGTAGCAGGGTCAGGACGAGTTTTAATGGATGTATTAAGTTGTCCCCAAAGTTTTTTAGCAGGACCAAATAACCAGTTAATATAATCAAAAGTATGGGAAGCGATCGCTCCTAATGCACCACCTCCTTTATCTTTTTGAGAATACCAATTCCAAGGACGGCTTGGGAGAGCACGACTTGATGCTAACCAATCAATTTTAATTAGGCGTTTATCCCCCACATATCCATCTGCTAAAATTTTGGCAAATAGTTGCCAAGCAGGAATATAACGAAACTCAAAATCCATAGTTACTAAACATTTATTAGTAGCAGCAAGATGATATAATTCTTGAGCTTCTTCTGCTTTTAAAGTTGTGGGTTTTTCTAACAATAAATGTTTCCCAGCGGATAATATTTGCTTTGCCATTTCATAGTGTAGAAATGGAGGAGTTGAAATGGTTACGGCAGTAACTTCAGGCAAGTCAATTATCTCTTCAATAGTGTTAAAAGCATAAGGAATATTATGGCTTGATGCAATTGATTTAGCTTTTGTATAATCTCGATTATAAACTGCTAAGACTTCAGTTTTGTGATGTGCTTGTAAACCTGGTATATGTACCTTTTGACCAAATCCTGTACCGATAACTGCTACGCCAATAGTTTGATTTTTCATTGTTTATAAGAAGTAAGAAGAAAAAAGGTAAGTTTTTAGTAATAATGATCAAGTCTTTGTAGTGTTGCTATTTTCCCCACAATGTACGTCAATAAGATGAAACATCCAAAATTAAATTGTTTAAGCTTAATGTATGCTGGCTGATTAAATATAAAAACCTTATACAGTAATAATTTCAACCATTTTTTATCATCAACTATGCCCACAAGGTCAGCTAAAGTATAGTTCCTTCTTTTAATTCTTCTTGGAGACTAATTCCTCCTTATAACTGATAGCTGACAGCTAAGTGCTTACTGGGTATTTCATTCATCACCTATAAAAAGCGTCAGGGAGCAAGTGCGGCAGCTACAACTGCCTGACTATAATTTTATAACTACATATACAGGACTACCAAATCTGATAAAAAGAGGTTAATAATTAAATATAAAAACCAGGACTTATACAAGTACAATATATATAACTTACTAATTAGTCCTGATCAGGTCTCATTAATTAGCCATCATAAAAATATTTTTATTACATTAATTGCTCCCAATTTTCAATGCCTTAAAGTTTGACCATAGTGGGTATTAAAAGAGAAATTATACTACATTATTATATTTATATCATAGTACTTTAAGAGCTATGAAAAAATAAAAATTTCTCTAATTCAAAATACATAAATTATAAATTTTAACAAGTGAATGACTATTTTTTACTTGTTACTTGATCAATTACCCATTCTATTACTTTTTTGCCCAAATTAACATGATCAAAAAAATCAATTTCTCTAATTCCTGTCGGGCTAGTAACATTAATTTCCGTAAGATAACCACCAATTACATCTATACCTACAAAATATAAACCATCTTCTATTAATTTAGGTGCTAATTGCTCACAAATTTCATATTCTTTTTGTGTAATTTCTGTCTGAGCAACTCTACCTCCTACCGCCATATTCCCTCGAAAATCTTGGCCAGTAGGAATCCGATTTACTGCTCCAATAGGCTTACCATTCAAAATAATAATTCGCTTATCTCCTTCTTTTGCTGCTGGTAAATAACTTTGAATCATCACAGGCTCTTGACCTTGTTTTGTACTAATTTCTATCAAGGAATTAAAATTTTTATCTGTGGGTTCTAAAAATAAAATTCCCTCCCCAGCTTTTCCTCCTAAGGGTTTCAAAACTGCTGCTTCTTGTGAGTCTAAAAAATCTCTAATTACCTGTTTATCTTGACTAACAATTGTTTCCGGAATTACTTTTGTAAATTGTAAAGCATAGATTTTTTCATTAGCAGCGCGTAACCCTTGAGGAGAGTTTATTACTAAAGTTTTTTGTGGATTAATATAGTCTAGAAGATAAGTAGCATAAAGATAAGGAATTGTTACTGGTGGATCTTGTCGCATAAATACAGCATCCATCAACTCTAATGGTTCCAGCACAGTTTTTTCTAAGCTATACCAAGGGTTACTTGCTACCCAATGATTTTCTCTTCTTTGAATTGGGCTCAAATTTACCCGCTGAGTTTTTGCGCAGGTTTTACTATTAATAACAGTTAGCTGGTTCATTTCTGTTATCCAAACTTCATGACCAAGTTCCTGAGAAGCTTCCATTAATGCCACGCTGGTATCGTGAACTGGGTTAAGTCGGTCTATAGGGTCTATGATGAATGCAAATTTCATCTTTGTTTGTTAATTAGTTCAAAATATTTTTACTTACTTAAGTAGAGGAGTAATAATCATTTTCTCAAAATATCTACCCCTCTAAAATCAGACATTTTAGTAGATTTTTTGTGTTACTGAAACCATTAACTATTTCTTCAAGAGTCGGTCTAGTTTCCCTTGAGCTTCCAGTCCATATAAATCATCACAACCCCCTATATGTTCCTCATCGATAAAGATTTGGGGCAAAGAATTACGGCCATTAGCTCTACAGGCCATTTTTTCTCGTTCTATATCATCGCCATCTATAGGGTATTCCTGATAGTTTACTTGCTTTTTATCTAACAGTGCTTTAGCACTGATGCAAAACGGACAACTTGACCAGGTATAAATTTCTATGTTAACAGACATAATAGATTACTCATGAGCAATATTTCTCATAATAATTGTAATATTAATTGGTTATTTGAGAATAGTTTTAGATTTTATATAACTAATATCAAGTATTGTTGATTAGCTATAATAAGTCCGACACCTTTAGTCATTTTTAAATTAATTTTATGGCCAAGCTATGATTATGATATAATGAGAAAAAAAATCAACAAATAATGGAAAAAAAGATATCTCAGCCTTGGGGAAAAAGTCTTTGAATTTTGAGGAACATAGTTCGATGGGTAATAAATCAGATGATGATCCAAGGTTTGAAAATTAAATTTGCTCCTGTGGAATAAATTAACTATTGAATTATAAAACTTGTGTAGAGACTTAAATCATCCATCAGTACAATTGCTATGGACCTGGTTAGAGGTACTAAAATTTGCTTGATATATGTTTTAAATACATTTTTATTTGTACTACCAGTTACTTTTATTTACTCAAATAAACCATAACTGACTTTCAGGAACTAAAACACTTATATTATTACTTTTATTTTTACTTTTATTTATAGGGGTATTGCTAAGGATTATCTTTCCTATTTTTCGTTGAAGATAAAGAAAAATCACTCGTTATTAACTCCTAATTTGTTGACAAAAAAAAATTATTTATGTCTACTAAACCAAGCTATTTCTAATGCACAAATGCTTTACATATTTGATATTTTATCTCTGTTAGTCACCAAACATAAAGACTTTTTTTTCTACTTATATTAATTTTTTTTTGCTCAATATATTGTTGATATACTTACTTTCACTCCGGTTATAATTTATAAATATTGACATAATAAGTCACAAAGTCAAATAACCCGTTTCAGATTTATAGGTGGGGCTCGACGGGGCTTTTGTTGACCCTAATTATTCACAAGAAAAATATCACCTGGATAGACATAATAAATATATTAACTTTTCCAACTGGACACTAGATAGACTTTGCCTCTACTATTATACTTTTATACCTATATAAATATACCTATATAAAAACTGGTAAAGCCCTTCTGTGAATTTACTTTAGCTTATTGATAATTGTCAAGTATGCATTAGCTAATTATAGATCATTATGAGTTTCCAAAACTGCTGTAATTTTCGATTAATAGTGGTAAACATTAAAATTGTTGGTGATTTTGGCAGATAATTTTTCCCAGTATATAAACCGGGTTTGTACTAGGTAGCATACCATACTAATATCTGTCTTCAAGTAACCCGGTTTCTCATGAGATTTCATAGTTCGATTCATCAACGCCCAAAAAACTTTCTTCCTTCAAGAAGCAACAACATAATCAATAAGCTGTGCGAGTCGTTGACGTAAGGTTTCCAAACCTAGAGCTTTTGCAGCAGAAATAAATACTGCCATCGGATATTCTTCATGAGCAAATTTTAAAGTATCTCCATCTACTTCATCAATTTTGTTAAAAGCAACTAAAGCAGGTCCTGGAGTTTCTGGCATTTCCTGCAAAATAGTCATCACAGAGCGTATTTGACTTTGCCAAGCCGGGTGAGACAGATCTACTACATGAAGTAAAGCGTCTGCATCTGTAACTTCTTCTAGAGTTGCTCGAAAAGCATTCATCAAAGTAGGAGGGAGTTCATGAATAAACCCTACCGTGTCAGTAATCACAATTGTAGTTGGTTTTCCAGTAACAGTATCAGGAACATTCAAACGACGAGTAATAGGATCTAGAGTAGCAAATAGTTTATCTGCTGCATAAACTTCTGAATTGGTAAGTGTATTCAATAATGTAGATTTACCAGCATTCGTGTATCCCACTATTGCCACTGTTGGCACTTCTTGATGTTGGCGATGTTGTCTTAGGCGGGAACGGTGTGCTTGTAATTGATTAACTTCTTTCTGCAAGCGAGATATCCTAGCGTTAATGGCCCGACGCTCTGTTTCTAACTTAGTTTCACCAGGTCCCCTCGTACCAATACCACCACCCAGACGAGACATTGCTTCGCCTTGGCCTGTAAGATGGGGAATAGTATATTTTAATTGAGCTAATTCCACTTGCAACTTTCCAGCGCGAGATTGAGCGCGTTGGGCAAAGATGTCCAGAATAACTTCGGTGCGGTCTACAACTCTCACACCAATTTTTGTTTCTAGGTTGCGTACTTGAGCAGGGGAAAGGTCTTGGTCAAATACAACTAGGTTCGCTCCGACCGTTTGAACACTCAGAGCAATTTCTTGAACTTTACCTTCTCCTACAACTGTTTGGGGATGGGGATGCGATCGCTTCTGATCCACTGTTTTTAGGACCTTACCTCCAGCCGTTTCAACAAGTCGAGCTAATTCAGCTAATCCATCTTCAAATTGCTGGTTGGTCATTTTATCTATTTTTAGCCCCACCAAAAGGACTAGGTCTTGGTCAGAATCAACTTCTTGAGCAATAAATTCTCGTTGAAATTCTGCTTCTAGTCCATCAATTAAGTCAATGAAGTCTTGTTTGGCCAAAGCATCAAGACTAAGAGGAGGTGATACGCTCCAAAAATTCAGCTTTTGAATATCAGTATTCACACCTTCGTGTGTGGGAATGGGTAATAGGTGAGCTAGATAAGCTTGTTTAATGTAACCTGTTGCTCCTCCACCTCGACGTTTAAATCCTTCACCGGTTAGCGTCAGTATCACTAGAGCATCAAGTCGTTGAATTACCATTGCAGTTAGAGCAGCTTCTGAAGGATCTTCTGCTTTCAGGTTAGTAGCAATACAACGAATACCACTAAGACGACCATTACCATAACGAGGTAATTCCAAGGGTGGAATTTGGGTTTGGTGGGGTGTACCAACTCCCACACGGATAATTTGTCCCCTACGATTAATATATACGCAGATTGATTGGCCAACTTCTGTACTGATGGAGGCGACTCTTTGAGCAAACTCAGAGGTAGTTAGGCGATCGCTTGTTAGTCGCTGATGATACAACCTTTGCAGTTGTTTAAGTTGGCTAGATTTTAGACCTTTCAGATTTCCGTAGATAGTTTCGATAGGCATTCCTAGCCACGTATTTGTGGCCCCTCAGTATATTACTTCTGATTATTATTATAGATATATATAAATATTTCAATTATACTAGTCCTATTTTAACTTTGTCCAAAATCTTGTCCCTTTTTGAGAATGGAGAATAGTCAATGGTCAATAGGCAAGAGTTTTGAAGTTGATTTCTAGTTTTTGAATCTTGACAACCCTGTTAAAGAATTACGATACAATAGAAATATTTGGGCGTCACTGATTAGTAATTATCTATTATGATTTAGGAAGAGTAAAAATTTTAGACAGTGCAGCAGAAGACGAGTAGAATATTTGAGCATCTCCAAGGACTTGAGTAAAAGGGTTTTATGAGGAAGGGTTTTTTATGGGACGGCAAGCCCAATATTAACGACTACAGATTTGAGATAGAAAATACTGTTGGCCAAGTAGTCGGCAATTTTTCCTGGTCTGGGTAGAGTTATATTTCCGACATTTTATGTGTGAAGTTCTACAACATTTATCATTACTTTTCAGCAATGCTGGATTTTCTTTTAGTTGAAGTATTTTTCAGTTATCGAAGGCAAAAACTTTCTATATATAGTTTTCAGATAGCTTGTCACCTCGTGAGCATTTCCACACTTTTTTGACGCACTACCAGTTATGGTTTGGGTGATGTCAAGGTAAACATTGAGGATAGGTCTTTTCATAGGAAACTATTACTTTGGTTTAATGGGTTTTTGGTGTTAGCAGAGCAAGTGTGACTGCTGTATCGTTACTATAAATATTTGGATCTATCCCATTTTATTAGTGGGATAGGTTTTTAATTATTAGAAAGCTTAATTTTTTGTAATAAATACCGATTTTCTCCTACTGGCAACATTTTTTTACTTTTGGTAACCAATGTATGGTTCTGGAAAACTTGTCACTTTTAAGGAGAAAAATTAATATATAAATATAGATAAAAAAAATACTATTAAATTCCTTTGATAAGATATATGGATAATTTACCACTAAAAATAAATAAATACTTATCATAGATCAATATATCTGAGATGACTTAGTATTAATAAAAAACTTTATCAAGGGTAAGGGTAAATTTAAATATTTTTGTCTAAAATTAAGACTTACGCAGAGGAAACAATAAATTGTTAAAACAAAAACAATGGTATCAACCGGACGCAACCTTAGGTAAGTTTTAAAATATAAAAATGTGACAAAAATACTTCAAAGTTGTACAGCTATAAAACAGCTTAACTTTAGGAGAAAAGCAATGACAAATATATTAGAAATCAAACAAGAGACTACTTCTACTAAAGAAAAATCTTTAATATTATGGTTTGATGAAGTTAGTATTAACGACATTCCATTAGTAGGAGGTAAAAACGCCTCCCTAGGGGAAATGATGCAACAACTTGCTCCCAAAGGCATCAACATTCCTAAAGGCTTTGCTACCACTGCTTATGCTTACCGTGCCTTCATCAAAACAGCAGGTTTAGAAGCAAAACTGCGCCAACTTTTCGCCGACCTTGATGTTGAAAATATTAAAAATTTGCAACAAAGGGGTAAAAAAGCCCGGGCATTAATAATGAAGACACCTTTCCCAGCAGAACTAGAAAGAGCGATAACTATAAACTACAAAACTCTATGTTACTTCTGCGGTCAAGACACAGATGTTGCAGTGCGTTCCAGTGCAACTGCGGAAGATTTGCCCGATGCCAGTTTTGCTGGGCAACAAGAAACCTACCTTAATATTCACGGAATTAAAAGTCTACTCAAAGCAGTCCATAAATGTTTTGCTTCAATATTCACAGACCGTGCTATCTCTTACCGTACTAGCAGAAACTATGATCACTTTGATATTGCTCTTTCTGTTGGTATTCAAAAAATGGTGCGTTCTGACCTGGCTACATCTGGGGTAATGTTTTCCATCGACACTGAAACTGGATTTCCCAATGCTGCCTTAATTACAGCAGCTTATGGTTTAGGAGAAAACGTTGTTCAAGGTGCAGTAAACCCTGATGAATATCTTGTCTTTAAACCAACACTCCAACAAGGTTTCTCTAGTATTCTCAACAAACGCCTGGGCACTAAGGCGGTCAAAATGGTCTATGATGGTAGTAACTCTACAAAAAACATATCTGTGCCATACCGAAAGCAACAACAGTTTGCTCTGAGTGATGATGAAATTTTACAACTCGCTCAATGGGTAGTAGTTATAGAAAACCACTATTCCCAGGTGCGAGGTAGTTACACTCCCATGGATATTGAATGGGCAAAAGATGGGAACAATGATACTTTATACATAGTCCAAGCGCGACCGGAAACTGTGCAATCTCAAAAATCTAGTAATGTGCTACATACTTATCACTTGAAAGATCAGGGGAAAGTTTTGGTGACTGGTCGCGCTGTAGGACAAGGGATAGCACAAGGTAATGTGTGCGTAATTCTGGATAAACATAAAATTGATAAGTTACAACCGGGAGAAGTATTAGTAACTAACAAAACTGACCCGGACTGGGAACCTATTATGAAAAAGGCTAGTGCCATAGTGACTAACCAAGGTGGTCGTACTTGCCATGCTGCTATTATTGCAAGGGAAATGGGTATTCCGGCGATCGTGGGTTGTGAAAATGCTACTCAACTATTGGAGGATGCTCAGGCGGTTACTGTGTCATGTGCTGAAGGAGAAGTGGGTATGGTTTATGAGGGTTTGCTACCTTTTGAGGATGTAGAAACAGTCTTGGATGATCTACCCGAAACTCGCACCCCCATCTTTATGAATGTGGGCAACCCAGAGGAAGCTTTTCGGTTATCGGCAATTCCTAATGATGGCGTAGGTTTGGCACGGTTGGAATTTGTGATTGCTAATCATATTGGGGTGCATCCCTTGGCATTGCTAAATTTTGATGAGGTGATGGATGAGGTTGAGAAAGCTAAAATTGCTAAATTAACTATGGGGTATGAAACAAAAGCAGATTTCTTTATTGATCGCCTAGCTTATGGTATGGGAACGATCGCTGCTGCTTTTTATCCGAAACCTGTTATTTTGCGGATGAGTGATTTTAAGAGTAATGAATATGCCAATTTATTGGGTGGAAAACAGTTTGAACCAGATGAAGAAAATCCGATGATAGGTTGGCGGGGTGCATCCCGTTATTATCATCCTAAATATCGGGATGCTTTTGGTTTAGAATGTGTGGCGCTGAAGCGGGTTAGGGATCAAATGGGATTAGTAAATGTGATTCCCATGATTCCGTTTTGTCGTACTCCTGAAGAAGGGGAGAAGGTATTAAGGGAGATGAGTAAGTATGGTTTGGAGCGTGGTCAAAATGGTTTACAGGTTTATGTAATGTGTGAATTACCCAGTAATGTGATTTTGGTGGAACAGTTTGCTGAGGTCTTTGATGGATTTTCTATTGGGTCAAATGATTTAACTCAGTTGGTATTGGGTTTAGACCGAGATTCAGCATTGGTTGCACAGGTTTTTGATGAACGCCATGATGCTGTGCGCAGGATGATCGAGATGGCAATTACTACTGCCCATGAATGCGGGCGTAAGATTGGCATTTGTGGTCAGGCACCTAGCGACTATCCTGAGTTTGCTCGGTTGTTGGTAGAGTTGGGAATTGACTCCATAAGTTTAAATCCTGATTCTGTTTTGAAGACTCGGTTTGAGGTGGCAAAGTTGGAAGTTAACTCCTCTATTACCCCCAGAACTGTTTCATTTTCTGAACATATGGGGAGATAGCAGAGCTGTTTCATTCTTAAGTTTGGTGATCGGTTAACCACAGAAATGTGCTGATAGCCTCGCCAAGGTAATTACAGCAATTGGTACGGATGGTGAGGTAAAGTTGATTACTAATTTCTATTCTCAATTTACTAAAATGATCAAATTTTATACCTCACCTATCTCCTAAACTGCTGTCAATTAAATATTGGGAGGAAAGAAAAATTAGCGTGACTAGGAAATTAAAATTGGGTTTATTATTTCAACCCAATTTTTTGTTGAGAAAACCCTTGAGGTTTAAATGGGAATAAAACTTCACTATATTAATTAAAAAATAACTAACGATAGAACGAGCTAACATAATAATAAAATACCATTTAAATAAGCTATATTCAATAAATTGTAAAACCTAATTCGTATATTAATAAACCGCAAGTCCTGAACTATTATTTTTCTTAAAACTTGGGAATCATAATCCTGACAATTCAAATCAGCAGCCTTTTGTACACTGAAATATTTTACTCATACTGCTACAATATTTCTGTATAGTTGTGTCAGTTTAAATCATAAAAGTTAATTTTGATTTAACTTTGAAGCCCTCCTCAAACTTCAATCTTAAACTTCAATCATTATTGCTTTGTGCTTAGGTATTTATATAGGAACCTAAATTCTTATCCCGAAGAATTTTGCCCATTTTGTCATACTCTCGACGTATGGCTCTTATTAAGTGAACCATCTCAATTACTTGATTATCATCTGCTGCTAAAAATGCCGCTGTCAGGGCGATATTGCGTATATATGTGGAAATCACAAACCATATTTATGACAAGGCATCAAGCTTTAAATCGAATCCTAAAATTAAATTATTCTATGTTACAACTGGAAAATGGACAGATGACCCAAATTTAAAGGGTATAATTAAACATGAAATTGAATCAGTTGAAGAAACAGAATTATTTGATAAAGTTTTTTTCAAAGCACTTGGTGCGAGAGATTTGTCTACTGCATATAGAAAAACTAAAGAATCTGTAAGCACAACAATTAACTTTAACAATAGAATTACAATGCCAGAGATAAATGGTATATCTCAAGCTTATATTGGACTTTTACCATATAAGGAATTTTATAAAATTGTATCTGACGATGAAGGTAATTTGCTAAGTATCTTTGAAGATAATGTTAGAGATTTTCAAGGAGAAAACAATGATGTAAATGGCGGTATTTCAACAACTCTAAAGCATGAAGGTTCAGAAATATTTAGTGTTCTGAATAATGGAGTTACAATAGTTGCAAGTTCAATTTCACCTACTGGAAACCAATTTACAATTAAAGACTATCAAATTGTTAATGGTTGTCAAACAAGTAACGTTTTATACAATAATTGTGATTCTCCAAATATCAATAATGTTAATATTCCGATTAAATTAATTGCTACTACAGATGATGATGTAAAAACGAGAATTACACTTGCAACAAACAATCAAACACCGATTAAAAAAGAACAATTAGCTTCTTTAACACAATTTCAAAGAAGTCTTGAGCAATATTACAATTCATTTTCTGGAGAATCGAAAATTTATTATGAGCGTAGGTCTAAACAATACAATTCTGACAACAAAGTATTAAAATCAAGGATTATTACTGTACCATATCAAATAAAATCATTTGCAGGTATGTTTCTAGATGAACCTCATAACGTAACAAGCTATTTTGGTTTAATAGTTAGAAGGTTAAATGAGGGTAAAATTCAAATTTTCAACAATGAACATTTTCCATCACCATATTATACAAGTGCATTTGCGTACTATAAACTTGAAACATTCTTCAGAAAAGGATTAATTGATAAGTCATATCGAAAAGTTAAGTTTCACATTCTTATGTTATTCAGAATGTGTAAAAAAACAGAATTACCACCATTTAACAGTAAAAAGATAGATAATTATTGTGAGGATTTATTGAATTTTTAAATGACGATGATAAAGCAGTAGAAACTTTCAAAAAGTGTATTAAAATAATTGATGATTCTGACTTTAAAAAAATGGATAAACAAGATGTAAAACTTTTATCTAAAACCAAAATACTGATTGACTATATGAACAGAAATAAATAAAAATTGGTGGCAACAATGGCTATAAGTAATTGCTTGTTCTCGCCTACTTCTGAAAACCCTTGCAGATTTTCAGTTTGGTGTGTACTTGAAAAGTTAACCGCTAAACCATGCAACTACTTATAGCCGAGACTGTTACAACACATTTGACCAAAACTATGGATATAATTTTTATTGATACTTCAATTTTTGAATCAAACAACTTTTTGGAAAGCGATAGGATTAAAGAAGTGTATAAGCTAGCTGAAAGAGGTGAAATAAAGGTTGTTCTTCCAGAATTGACTTATGATGAAATCTTAAACCGAATATCAAAGAATATTGAGGAGTCTAGTCAAAAATTCAACAAATATCGACAGGACACTCGAATTCTTAGGAATATACCTTCCCTCTCTGAAAAATTTAAACCATTTGAAAAAAGACAAGTTAAAGAAGAACTATACGAAATCGTAAAAGAAAAATTTTCGCAATCTAACTTCGAAATTATTGCTTACCCCACATTAAACATTAAAGAGATTTTTAGGAGTTATTTTGATAAAACATTTCCTTTTGGATCGGGAGGAAAAAAAAGTGAATTCCCTGATGCTTTTACTCTGAAATCCATAGAGATTTGGGCAGAGGAAAACAACGTTAAAGTTTTAGCATTCTCAAAGGACAAGGATATGCTAAAGTACACGAGCGAGCATTTAGAAATAATCGAAGATTTCAACAAGTATTTAAGTGACAAAATAAAAGAAATAGAAGTTGCTTCAAACAAAAAACGTCTTCGTCTTGACCAAGTAGAAGACATTATTCAAAACAGACCCGAAAGGACTCAAAAAGAAATTAAAGAATGGGTTGAGAATCAGCTTGATAATTATTCAAAATATTATGACTATTCGAACCAATGTGAAGTTCACGATGTGTCAATTATAGAAGTGGAAACTAATATTGAAGATTATACCATAACTAATATTTCTAAAGACTACATATCAGTTGAGTTGAGAGTACGGATAAACTATCAAGTTCAAATAATAATTGATGATGAGGACTCTATATATAAAGACGATGATACTAAAGAATTGTTTTTCCGAGAAACCAAGCCAGATTTAGTGGGCGACATAATAGATATTGATGTTGATTTAAGATTTTACTTTGAACCTGATGATGACACTGTTTACACTTACCAACCCCTAATCTAAACGATAAATAGAGGAGAAGCTCTTGAGGTACCAAAAAAAGAATGGATATAGTTCATAGAGGCTTTCAGCACGCTACGCACCATACCCGAGTCGTTGGGGGCAATTAAAAAAATAACAAAATGAGTATCTTTCAAATATAAAGACACCGCGGTAGTGCTAAACAAGTAATGATTGATTATAGTGATGAATAAAATACCAAATTGCACCCTAAAGATTTTCCACAGATCTAGAAAAAGACCAAGTTTTTCGCAAAAGCCTCGATACCCTTTGTCTAATGGTGTTATTGAATCGTTCAATGTAAGAGGTCTTTCCAGTTTCCTTTCCTACTGCTTGATGTCTTTTACTGGGTAGAACAGCACTGTAGGCAGCCCAAAAATCAGTGTATGCGAGCGCACATTGACGATAAACAGCGGGTACAGACAGCCACAAATGCCTGGCTGCTTCTTCATCCCGTGACCCAATATAGACACCAATAATTTCACGAGTCTCTACTTCCATGGCTAACCAGACCCACTGCTTATTACCTTTGTTGTCTACGAATGACCATAATTCATCACATTGAATTGTGAGCTTACCTTTTTTTTTGGCTGAACCTAAGCGCGAGCTTGGTACTTGTGCATATTTCTAGAGTACATAAGCCTGTAGCCATTGCTCTGAAACTTGGACTACACGAGGAATGCCGGCCAGTGAAATCCTCTCTAACAAAAGTCGATCAATCAGCTTTTGGGTAGGGTTTTCCACAAATTGTCGTCCACATTCGCAGCACAAAAACCGCTGCTTACCGTTATGGATATGGCCATTTTTAACAGCTTTTGAAGATTCACATTTTGGACAGGTCGGCATAGATAGACAACACTAACTTTTACTCCTCTATTCATAAATATTGAGCACTACCCATGGATCGTCAATTGCATAAGCTTTGGAGCTAGCTTCGGTTTTTCACCCATATATCACTGACCGCAGTTTGTAACTTATCTAGGACCCATGCCACAACATCCCTCTTCACTCAAGCTACTTATTCATATAGTTTTCACTCATTACTCATACTGTTATAATATCCCTTAGTATTGTGTAAGTTTAAATAAGTAAAGTTAATTTCTATTTAACTGTCAAGTCCCCTTTCAATAGAGCTAATATTCTAAACCAGAATTAGTATTACTATCTTTGCTATAATTTATGATCAGCAATACTAATATTTACAAATTAAATTTTTGCTGCGTAAAAGTTTTTCTGTTATAGTTGCTAGCCTCTGCAAACTACCCGCTAATTCATCAGCACGTTCTTGATGTTTTCGCTTTCGCATTAAAGCAGCACAAGCTAAATCTTCCCGTTCTTTTCTGAGAGCTGCAACTGCAACATTTTGCCAGTCATATACTTCCTGTAAATTCTGTTTATATTCAGATTGAATATTTTCCCAAGCCACTTTAATATCTGCCAAAGCTTGACTTACCAATTTGTCAGTATTGACCTGAGTTTTTCCCCCGAAAATTGCTTCCTTAACTTGTTCAGATATTTGCTCAATATCAATATAATTCAGTAGAGGAATAAAGTTTTTTATTTGTTGACTATCACTAACTCCAGTAATACACCAACTTGCAAAGTGTTCACAATTATTAAAAATAATATTATATTTTCTTTCTCCTAATCTATTTTCTGCTCTTTGAATAACTGTATCAGCAATATAACGAAGTGGGTAACGTTTAACATAAACTTTTCTCCCATCAGTAAAATAAGCTTTAGAAGTTCGTTCAATAGTTTCTGTTCCTTTGCGATAATGAATAACTGTTCCATCGCCATAGTCAATGCCATGATGTTCGTAAACACCGTCTATATTTAGAAACTCTCTAATAGTATATATTTGTTCTCCTCGTGCCATATTATTTTCCTAAATTTATCTCATTACACTTTAATCTAAAAATAAACAATAGATGTAGATTCTTATTATTAGCACTATTTTTAGATCAATTTAGTGGGACTTACACAAATTTTAAAACCCAATATAACCTAAGCTCTTTTTATTAAGAGGAAAACACATAAGTATTGTTAGTCAAAAAACAAAAAAAACAGAAATAAATAGCTTTTAAAGTACTTTTTCTGCATCAGTAAAAGCACTCAAATTTGATTTCCCCATTGCCTTTGTGGTCCTCCCCATTCGCTTATGCTAAATGATAAAATTATAAAGACCTACATACCAAGATAAAAGTTCCAGGTTCCATTTTTCTATATCCTTGATATTCCTATAATTGCAACCCCGTACTTTGACACTTTAATTTGAGAGCAAAAACTTAAGTGGCTATACACGATTAACTAGCATTATTTATTCTCTGTAATTTTTATACATATAGACTCTTGAACACAAGTAAGTATGTGTAATTATTTTGCACAACTACTTACAATATTATTTATTTTTCCAACTTCAAACCTTTTGAAAAAACTTTGAGAAAAACTAAAACTACTAGTCCTAAAGCTAATATTCCAGCGCTAATAGTAATAATCAGAATATTTAAATGACGAACTGCAATTGCTGTCAATGCCCAAACAAATACTAAAGTATAAGCAACATCTTGTTTTTGAATATTAATAATTGCTGCAATAACAGTTCCAATTATCAACATAATTATTGTCCAAACAATAGCAACTTGCTCTGAACTATTCCAGGATAAGTTATCTATAACACAGGCTACATTTACAATTGTTGCCACACTAATCCAAGCAAAATATATACTGATAGGATAATGTACAAACCATTTATCTTTTTTGGAGACTCTTTCATAACTAATTCCTAAATTTAGATATAGGCAAATCAAACAACCTAAAATACCTAACATTGCTAAGACTGAAAAAACAAATAGTTGATATTGAAATAAAAATATCCAAACAACTTGTGCCAAACTCGCACCTACTAAAAAATATTGACATCTGCGTAAAATTTGATTATCTCGTTGTGCTGGCAAGAGTTGATAAATTCCGAAGCTAATTAAACCTAAATAAATTAATCCCCAAATAGCAAAAGCATAACTGGCAGGGGTAATCAAAACATCCTTAAATATAGTATTAGAAATTTCTCCTATTGTTAGACCATTTGGAGGATAAATATTTACATAAATATTCAGAAAAAAAGTACCTAAAATAGCAATTAAATTCGCCCATTGTCGACTCATATCTGAGTTGAATTTACTTGTATTATTTGCCATAATAATTTTTGCTTTTGTGAATAAATATTGTGTTTATAAATATTGTTAAGTTACAGCATTTTTATTGATTAGTAAAACATAGTAGAAAATTACCATCAGATATCCCTACAGGATTATGTTTTTGACTGTGTTTCTCCCTCATCCTCAAAGTAATATAAAGAACTATTATTTTGGGAATTATAGGACAATAACCAATATCAATTCACTTTAAAGATATTGCCAATAATTTCCAACCATTTGATGTAAAATAATTGCTTGAAATTACTGTAACCTCAAAATTTTAAGCCGAGAAAGACTACAAGCTCGCTAATTGCTAAATAGTTACACAGAAAATCAATCTTGAATTACTTCCAGTCCACAAGCTTCTGCAAGTTGTTGTGCTATACTTTTATATTTTCGAGGTGGAGTCCGAGTATCAATATCTAAATTAAAACCCTCTACGACACGCTGAACTAATTTTGAACGCCATATAGCTTCTATTTCATAATCTGAACTAAGACTACCTTCAGATAAAGCTGCCATTAATTTATCTAATATTTGATATTGCCCTATTAAAATTGCCGCTTTAGTAACATCAGTAGAATCAGTATCCAGAGCATCCAATTGCCTACTAACTCGGTTCCATTCAGTATCAATTATTTTTGTTAAAACTGTCACTAGTTTAGCATCACGTTGCTGTTTCAATATTTGAAATTCCCTATTAGTCATTATTATTAACTCCTAAAATAAGTACCATGACAAAATTATTTATCTATATCCAATTCTTTCGCATTTTTAGAAAGTAAAGAATTCAGCTTTTATAGATATGTAATTAATTTTGTATACTTACTGATATTGTTGACATTATTTTGACTTATATGATTTTAATATATCCTATTTATATAGTTTTTACCATGAATATAATCTTAAATTTTTAATAATTCAGTTACTATATGGCCTATTTATTTTGATTTTAGATAGCAGTTAATCAAAAGACTTCTGGCAGAAATTGGAAAAGATAAAAAAAAATAAAAATGGACGAAAACAGATATATTTTTTTCATTTTTGCAAAAGTTATAATGTAACCACTCAGAACTTTAGCTGTCAGCGCGAGCCCTTTCCCTAGCTTATGCTGCGTCAAAAGATGAAGTTGAGCTGATCATCTTTTTCGTATCGGACTTTTACAGGAGTTTTGGAACTGGTAAAGTACCAAATTTTACAAGTTTAGGGAATAAAAATTAGTATTAAACTGTACTTTAATATCCTCAAAAATGTTGTAATTATTCTTGGAGCCAATTCCTCCTTCTACCTGAATGCTAAATGCTAAATGGTTACTTTTCATTGTTACTTAGTCATTGTTCCTTGGGTTGCCTTGACTGCTAGATTTTAAAGAGGAAGTGGAATATTTATTAATACTACTTTACCAGAAGAAAATCCTGCTTTTTTAAATTCTGTAGAAGTTACTCTTAGTAAAGAAAAATGCGAAAGCAAATTTTCTTAAGTTGTTATTATAATGACTGATTAACCTGAATATGATAATCTATCTAAAATAAAATTCTGTTAAAGGAATCTGATCATGACAAAATTACGAGTAGGTTTATTATTCGGTGGTTGCTCTGGCGAACATGAAGTATCTATTCGCTCTGCCAAAGTGATCGCTACTGCTTTAACTAAGGTTCAAAATAAAGAGAAATATGAACTAATACCAATTTACATTCAAAAAAATGGTCTTTGGCAACCAAGTGATTTTTCTCAAAAAGTACTAAACTCTGATCACCCATCATTGTTACAATTGACAAATGAAAATAATCATGACTTAAATACATCCTTAACTCAACAAAGCTCTTCTCCTCTCTGGCAAATTCCTCCTCAAGCAGCACAGGTAGATGTTTGGTTTCCCATTCTTCATGGTCCGAATGGGGAAGATGGCACCATACAAGGTTTACTAAAGTTAATGCAGGTTCCTTTTGTGGGATCTGGTGTTTTGGGTTCAGCAATGGGCATGGATAAAATAGCGATGAAAATAGCTTTTGACCATGCAGGTTTACCTCAAGTAAAGTATCAGGTAGTAACACGATCGCAAATTTGGTCGAATTCTTGTGTATTTCCCAAATTGTGTGATGATATTGAAACAACTTTAGAATATCCTTGCTTTGTAAAACCTGCAAACCTAGGATCATCCGTAGGTATTGCCAAGGTGCGATCTCGTTCAGAATTAGAAACCGCCTTGGATAATGCTGCTAGTTATGACCGTCGAATTATCGTTGAAGCTGGTGTAGAAGCAAAAGAGTTAGAATGTGCGGTTTTGGGGAATGATATGCCAAAAGCTTCTATAGTTGGTGAGATTACTTATAATAGTGATTTTTATGATTATGAAACTAAGTATACAGAGGGAAAAGCAGATTTACATATTCCGGCTCGGGTGAGTGAGGCGATCGCCACTAAAATCAAAGAAATGGCAACCCAGGCATTTTTAGCTGTGGATGCAGCAGGTTTAGCAAGAGTAGACTTTTTCTACGTGGAAAAAACCGGAGAAATTTTGATCAATGAAATTAACACAATGCCTGGTTTTACTTCATCCAGTATGTATCCTATGCTTTGGGAAGCAAGTGGAATTCCTTTTTCAGAGTTAGTAGATACTTTAATTCAGTTAGCTTTAGAAAGACATTCTAAGTAACTAAAAATTTTCGGCAGTGCAGAGCACAATACGTTGTGGGATAAGTAATTAAGTCGTTATAGCTTTTTTGGGGCTACTGCTAATTCCGCCCTTTGTGCTGCTGTACTCTCATCCTTACCTCTAAACATTATTTCGTTTCATAATTCACTTCAATAGACATCTATAAAAATTGCCAACGCTTTTTTGTTACTTTACTTTAGCTTCTTGATAATCATCAATAATTTTTAGCATCTTGTACACCATTATCAGTATTTGAGGTATTTCTTATTAAGAATTCAATGTATTCTTGCATCTTTATTTTATTTTTTTTGATTCAATTAATGAAAAATTTACTCATATAAACATTTCTATTATCAATCTAACTCAGTAACATATTGTTAAAATCAATTTTTGATAATTACTATATTGTAATTAGAACCTTTATCCTACCACTAAAAAAAATATCAACCTAATAACATATACAACAAATATTCTTTTTTTTTAGTTTTTTACTTGTTTTCTTATTTTCTTATTTGATTTTTGGTAGTAGTTATTGTTTTATATTTTTTTTTCGTTATTGTATCTGTCTCTGCTCCTTAATCTCCTTTACCTCCCTAAAATTTTTGTTATTTATCAAGATATATTCCATCTAAAAGGTCAGAAAATACTTGCTCCAAGATAAGCATCATTGGTACTCACTACCTCCTACTCCATGAAATTAGCTGTATCTCCTATAATTTACCTAAAATAACTATAAAAAGGTTGTTAAATATTACGGTACTTTTTAATGACCTTGAGGTGGAGATATTCAGGACCATAAAATAGGAGTTATACTATCTACTACTATTCGCTCCATATAAATTATTTTCCGATCCGATACTGTATATTTCTGGATAGTTTAGTATGCGCGATCGCAAGGTAGATAGTAGAAATTAATTTCAAGCCTTTGCAATTACTAAGCTCAAATTTAGTTTCCGGAAATACTAATAAATATAAATATTTATACCAATCTTTTCTTGATCAGTTTCAAGCCAAACTTTTATACAAATTTAATTATTTATAATATATCTATTATCTTAATGCTTCAAGGAACATGATAAAATATCAATTATTTCTTTTTCTTAAAATATTCCAATCTGTTCTCATCAAAAAATCCCAATCTCGTAGTGCCACTCGCGACCATAACCAATTTTGCCGCAGTTGAGGAATATGATATTCTCTGGCAGCTTCATTCATTACCTTTGTCCGATATTGAAGCGCTCTCAACCAGCGTTCTCTCTGCTCATCTCCTTGAGAAGTCAGAGCAGATTTCATCATGACTAATCCAATACCTGCATAAGCATTAAGAGCATGTTTTTGTTCAACTTCTGGAGTAGTAATATCTTCAGTCGACATGTTCTGCAATGTTTCTGGTAAAGTTTCTCCTGATAATTCTAATACTTTGAACCAAGCATCATAAGCTTTTTTCAATTCCCCTTTCGTATAATAAGCAAAACCTATAGCATTTTGATATAGAACATAATCAGGACTTTCAGAAATTGCTTTTTCCCAGAAATATAAAGCTTCATCTACAGAATAATTTCTATTTCCATCTTGGGCTAACTCCCAAACCAATCGACCATATAAAAAATTGATGTCAGGATCAATCTGATTGTTATTCTTAGGTGCATTTCTGACAATATTAAGAGCTTCTTTTGCCTCTAAAAAAGCGCCTCTATTTAGCAGAGATTCAATAGCTTTTTTGCCAACTTTAATATCATTTTTTTTAAACTGTTCAATAGCTAATTGTTTTTCTGCTTCTACAGTATTTGGACTATAATTAATAGGTTTTTCTTTATTATATCGTTCAAGGTTAATTGGGTCGGGAGTCAAAGGTATAGTTTCTGAAAAATTTAATGGTCGATTTTGAAACAACCAAACACCACCTAAAGTTAACAAAACAGCAATTAGGTGTGAGAGTATTCTCCCAGGAACTGAGTTAAAAAAATTGATAATATTTTCATGTTTTTGTGTCATGGTGATATTTTATATAATTAGATGAGTCATTTGAAAAATAAACTTTCAATATATCTAACCATTACTACTTTAATTAGGTAAGCTATTCAAAATTTTTCTTATATTAAACTAGTTTATTAACATCATATTCGGTTGAATACTTATACCAAGCGTGATAGATATTTGCTACTTTGAATACTAAAACTACTACACATCTTCCCTTAACTGTAAAAATGGAACCAATTCAATATACAAAGAGAAAAATACTTTGAATTCAATCAGCTTCAAACAGCCGAACAAACTCAAAATATAATTCGCCTTATGTATACCTTAGTAAATGTAATGGTAATCTTCTAGGGAAAAGGAAATAATTACTGAATAATTTAAGTCTCATATCAACAAGTATAGCATTATTTTTTTACCCTTGGCATTACAATTTGGAGAAAGGAAAAGAAAACGTTTTTTTATATATAGATAATATCAAATCTGGTAGTATTTAGCACCAAAAAGTATATAATTTCAGGAAAAGTATTAAATGCCCTACTATACTAAAATTTACCTCAGATAAACCCGGTTTCTTATAATACTTCAAAGCCAACTAATTTGATATTACAGTAGATTCCAAGTATGTGAAGTACAAATATTAACATTAAAACCTCACCAGTGCAGGATTTTCTTCCCTATTAGTCCGCCGAGTGTGAAATGAAATTTTCATTAGTTTATAAATTATAACAACCACCAGGGCGCTTAGTATATTTTCACCCCCATGCTGCGAATTTAACTGAACTACTTCAGACTTCAGCTATAAACTGTCACTGGCTCTAACATTACTATTACTAAGCCAGCTCTTCTGGTTTTTTATTATGTTCAAATTGTTGCCTTTCTCGAAGTTTCAATAGTAAATCCCAATCTTGACGTGCTTTAGGAGACCACAACCAATTTTTTTGTAGTTGTAGGACATGAAACTCTTGGCCAGCTTCTCTCATAACTTTACTAGCATATTTAAAAGCTTTATCAGGAATTTTTTGTAAATTTTGAGCATATTTAAGGGTAACTAATCCTAGACCTGCATAAGCATTTAGAACTTCTCTATTCTTGACAGATAAATTTCCCATGTAGTTATGAGAAACAGGGCTAACATTTTTTATTTCTGGGGCAATTTCTCCAGATAAATGCAACACTTTTAACCAAGCTGCATAGGCTTTTTCTATATCTCCTTTAGTGTAATAAGCAAAGCCTAAAGCATTTTGATATTGAAGATTTTCTTGGCTCTGGGCAGCAGCTTTTTCCCAATAATTTATAGCTTCATCTATCAGATTATGTTGATTTCTATCTTGGAATAATTCCCAAGCTAATCGACCTTTAAGAAAATTAATTTCTCGATCTTCACTAAGCTTTTCTGGCACAACAGCTATAACTTCTGCTGCTTGAGATAATTCTCCTTCTTCTAATAATGTTTCTACTACCATTTTACCAGCTCGAAGCTCATTTTGATTAAACTGTTGAATTGCCATGTTCTGTACTTCTGGGGTAGTATTAATTGTCTGATTAACAAGTCTAACTCTGTTGTATTTATATTTGATAGCTGGAGCAGGTGCTTTAGGTAATTCAGCACTCATTATTGATTGACGATTATTGAAAACAATGTAGTTAATTCCCAAAAATAATATTATTCCTGAAATTGCATATCCTAATGTTAATAATGTAAATCTTGTTTGCCAAAGAAACTTATGAGACTTATTTTTAGTCTTTGATGTCGTGAATATTAAATGAGTTGATTCTTCACTACTTTGTGTAGGTGTTATTAAATCTTCTTGTTTTTCATAGTCTTGATTATTTATTTGCCTTCCTATTTCTTTTTCTGGCAATATATCTTCTTTTTCTGGCAATATATCTTCAAGTGTCATAACTTGATATTTACTGTCTTGAAACTGGAAATTTAAATTATCATTTTTAGCCATAGTAGGATCCTCATCCAGGTTCCCTAAATCAATATCTGGTTGTACGGGATTTAAATTTTCTGATAAATTCGGAGTTTCAATTTTTTCATCAATAGACGTCAGGATATCCTCTTGTATTTCATTTTGAGAATCGCTTTGTTTTTCAATTAGATATCCACCAAAATCTTGATGTAGATAAACAACAGGCAATGCCCAGTAAAGTTGATGTGAACCATAGGCAGAAATCAAACCTTGTCTTGCCCGATTTAAACTTAAGTCTATCGGATAACCCTGATTGAGATTACGATAAAACAAACGTGTTAGGATAAGAGAAACTTCATCTGGAATACGTTCTGCCATTGCTAGCACCCCAGGAATTCCCCGTTTGACCATCGCTTCTGCTAAGTTGAGCTCTATTCCCTCATCAGTAGGTTCAATAAGATGGTTATACGCACCTCGACATGAGTTGAAGATCGCCATCTGAATGCCATTGTTAACTAGCAAACCTGACAGATCCTTACCACTCAGACTTTCTGCTAAACCTGTTATATTACTCACTAAAGATATTTCACCACCCGAAATACCCCAGTTGCTATGACCTGCATAGTGGAAAACTTGATATTTACCTTGTTCTAATGCTTGGGTAAGTTGTTCTCGCCCTGGTTGCCGGAGAATGTCTAGGTAAATCTGAGTTGCCCCACTATTTTTTTGCAGTTCTTCTTGTAATACCTTATATTCTTTTTCCAGTTCTAGACTATCCTTATCACTGGGAACCGCGATCGCCATTAAAATTTTTAATGGTTCTTCAGGTGTTAATATCCGGTTAAGTTTCCGTAAGCAGGTATTAGGTTGATATCGGGAGAAGACAATGTCAGTACCAGTCGCCAGGGGGCGATCGCCTACATGGAGTACCTCCCAAGGCAAACTAGATAGATATCTGTCTTTAGTACCTAAACGTAACTGTAAAACCTCACCTCGATTGTGAGCGATTCCTTGGGCACAATTCCAACTATCTCTCAGGCTATCTTTGAATAGTTCTTGATACATTTCTTGGCCTAATGCTACTAAACTTGGACTTACTACTTCCCCAGACCTGGACATAATCTGATTAGGGATCACTACCTGAGAGTTGGACTTTTCTTCTAGAAGATCAGTTAATGGATCACGAAATAGTTGACGGGCTTGAGTTAGCCATTTTTCTACAGGCCATTGGACTATTTCTTCTGCCACTGGGCCTCCAACAGGGACTTTTTCTGTCCGGACAAAATATTCGTCTTCTCCCAAGGGAGTAATTGAAACATGAAATTCTTGAGTCACTTGTTTTCTATCCTTTTACTCAAATTATTTCGTCAAAACTCCCGATCTTCGCTTTTAACCGTGAATAAATGGGAAATATTTGACGCGCTTTGGTTTTGGTACTAGTCGGTAGAACCTTCAAGCATTGGTGGTTATAATTTCCCAGGACTATTTGCGCAATGAGTTTTAGGATTATTACTTCTACTAACTTGACTGTTGGGATGACTACAGACTTGTTTGTTAGATGAGATAATTTTAATTTTGTTGCCTCTTCATCTATATTAATATCTAGGTTTCTGAGGCTTTACAGCAGATTCGAATATAGTGAGAGAATCTTGTTGGTTAACAACTGTGCCTTACACCCTGACCAAACCCGCTGTATCTTTAGATTTCCTATACAGCTACCTGTTAAATAATTCAGGAGTGCTTTTTGAATAATTTAACTATTCAGCACTAAAATATAGAGTTCCTAAACTAAGCATAAAACTTAAATTTGGCCAAATGTAATATGCTTTTTAGTTAATAGTTAGGCATTTTGTTATGGGACATGAAACGCGCTAGGGATCTGGAACATTATCACCATTTAATAAAAATAATAGCCACGTATCAGGAGTACCTTTAGTTTCATCCCCAACATCTAAAATAGTAGATATTCGGCAGTAAGTAGCAATAGTAATTATTAATCAGGTATAGCTGATACCATTCCTGCTTTGATGCACTTAATCAGGACTTACGCAAAGGATATAATTGTAGTATAAATATCTGAATAAATTACAAAAAATACACTATATATAGCTATATTCTGTAAGTCCTGTTAATATAAAATAATCAGTATAATAGGGCCGATACACAAAATTCTTAATCCCATTGTTATAGTTCAATGGTATCACTAGATGAAAGATTAATGTATTTTTATCTTCAATGATATTATATATAAAAAGTTTATTTGTTGTCTGCAATATTTACTAAAATTTTTTTCTGGTTACCATAACCGTATTTTTTAAAAGTTATTAAATCACCTTTTTTCCATTGAGAGAATACTGACTTATCAGTTAATTTTTTTAATCGTGTAAGCTAAACCATTATTTTGTTATATCATTGAAAGCTATAAAGCTTCTTTATAAAACAAATACAGCTATTGACATAAGTATAAAAATCTAATGTTGACTTCCTACTGACCCTGAAGCGTCGGCAGTTACTCATCCACAAGCATTAAAGAAAAATAGAGTCAATAAACTGCCCTTTCAAGGTTTGGGAAAATAAACATTCGATTCATTTTCAATCCTGATGCTGAGGGCTGCTAGGTACTACTAACTAATAACAGGACTTTAGTGAAAAAAATGGTAAAAAAAGGTATAAAATATATACATAGCAAGTCTTTGATATTGATTAGTATAGCTACGAAAGTATAATAAAATTAACAATTCCAGTGGCCATGCCATGGCGTCTAGTTTCTATAAATAGTGCGATCGCACTATTTAATGTATTTAAGACAAAATCTCAAAAAACTGGTTTGACAAACTATATAGGAGAATTGTTAAGAAAAAGCTTCCAGAAAATCTATCTTAGATATCAAACATTACATTCGGTCTGTCATACAAAAAACTACAGCATTTTTTAGTTCAAGCCAACTGTTCAGTAGAGACTGTCAATGAATGTCATTTCCCAGTGATGTGGGAGTATCATCAAACAAAACCTTCTCAAGTTTATTTATGAATTATAGACAATGTCACAATCTAAAGATCAATAAAAACTGTCAACTTTATGTTTGGATAAAATTGGCGACGAGGGAAATTTAACCCTTCAAGCAGTAGAATTGTTTATACATTCTACCCTATTTAACTTTACAATTACTGATTGTAAGCCGGAAAATTACAAAGTAAAAGTCTAGTTCATTCCTTCTATGGAGTAATTTTGTCTTGGCTGCAAGGCATAAAATACCAATTTTCATCGTCGCAACTTGCATCCATTTATCACTTTGATATCTTACATTGTTATTTGCCTGACCGAATGCTTCCAAAACCCATAAGGAGCAACAATAGTATCCACTCTCTCATTTTAAATTTTTACGTCCTACCCCACGAACTTCTCCCTTGTCTGGAGTCTCTCGGCTGAGGTGGAGTTATCTTGGAGGGGTAAAGCTGCTACATAAATCTAATGACTCCATAAATGCTTTCGGAACCGTTGAATTATATATTTTCCGATACGGAGATGGGCAAAGACAATATAAAGAGCAAAAGTATGTAGACCGTTTCCTTAGCTATCATTTTCCAAATCTGAATCAGAACATCATTCGCTGGAAAAGTCAATATCTCAACCAAGTCATGCCCTGAAAACTTCTGTCAGCATATTAGTTTGGCTCACCTATCCATTGAACAACCACAATTTTTCTCTTCCAACCATTGTTCTCCTAACTGTTTGAGAGCTATTATTACTGGTTGTATTTGTAGACCTTTCTCCGTCAGAGAATATTCAACATGGGGTGGCACTTCTGGATATGCCCGCCTTGCTAACAAACCATGCTTTTCAAACTCTCTCAGTCTTAACATCAGAGTTTTTGAGCTAATTCCTTGTAAAGCTTCTAATAATTCATGAGTTCGGCGATCGCCACTTAACAACTCTCGCAAAATCAACACTGACCACTTGCACCCTAATATTCCTAATGCGAACTGAATCGGACAACTGTTACTTAAACACGGTACATCTGTCATTTTCACATCTAATTTTAAAGTTTCATTTTATTGTAACTCTTAAAAATTAATTTTTCTTTAAAAAGAGCTTTTTCTACTGAAAAAACACAATTTTTTACTTTCTGTAACTATAGCTAATATCATATCCGGATAATTAGTACTCAAAAAGCATATAATATGATTTATAGTAAGGTTTGAGCTCTTAATGCCTATGGGGAGCAAGTGCAGCAGCTATATCGTCAACTTCATACAACCAAACCCATTGAAAAGAGCAAAAGACCAAAAATTAAGATCTCAAGCCTGCCCTTTTAAGGTTTGGGAAAAAATAAATTTAAATATTTGAAGCTTTTAGCTTCTACCGATAACTAATAACTAAAATGACTGAAATTTTCAAAGCAACTACTCAATGTAATTTAATTGATCATGTTCCCGTTGGCTTATGCCTACTGCGAGAAGATTTTGTTGTTCTATATTGGAATCGTTGTCTAGAAAATTGGACAAAAATTTTTAGGGATGACATCATAGGTAAAAATCTTTTAGACTTTTTCCCTCATCTCAAACAACCCAAATATATAAGTCGTTTCCAGCAAGTTTTTTTCGGGGGATTTCCTGCTATTTTTTCTCCTCAGTTGCACCCTTCTCTAATTCATTGTTTCCTACCGCATAAACAAAAAGCGATTCAAAAAACTATCGTTAATGCTATTCCTATTGAGGATACCAATAATTATTATGCTTTAATATGTATTCAGGATATTACTGATTTTGATTTAACAGATCGTATCCAAAGTTATCAAGAAAAACTGAAACAACGCCAATCAATACAAAGAGAACTAGAACGTTCTAATGCTGAATTAGAAAATTTTGCTTACCTTGCTTCCCATGATTTGCAAGAACCCTTACGAATGGTTACGACTTTTACTCAAATGTTAGGCCAACGTTACAAAGATCAATTAGATGAAGATGCCAATCAAATTATTGATTTTGCCGTAGATGGAGCTATCCGAATGCAGTCCCTGATTAACGATTTACTGTTATACTCAAGGGTTGGTAGACAATCCCAATTCTTTGAGCAAACTGACTGTGAAGAAGTTTTAGATACAGCATTAAGTAATCTTCAGTTGTTGATAGAAGAAACTAATACCCATATTTACCGAGACCCCTTACCTACTATTATGGCGGATAAGTCCCAATTAATTCAACTATTTCAAAATATCCTCAATAATGCGATTAAGTATCGCAGGGAAGAACCACCAAAAATTGAAATAGGTGTTCGTTCAGAGGATTACTATTGTCTATTTTCGATTAAGGATAATGGTATTGGTATTTCTAAACAATATTTTGAGCGAATTTTTATGATTTTTCAACGGCTACATACTAGGCAAGAATACCCAGGAACAGGCATTGGATTAGCAATATGTCAAAAAATAACTCAACGTCATCAAGGAAAAATTTGGTTAGAATCAGAATTAGGAAAAGGTTCAACATTCTATTTTACTATTCCTCAATATGTGACAGAATAAATATATTTTTTAGCCTATGTTATAAATATAACACCTGATTTTGCAGCAAAAATAATGAATATAAAAAATAACGAAATTAATATTCTTTTAGCAGAAGATAATCCAGGAGATGTTTTTATTATTAAAAAAGCTCTCCATCAAAATAGTTTGCCTTGTAAATTAACTCAAGTATCAGATGGAGAAGAAATTATGAAGTTTCTCTATCAAGAAGAAAAGTATATTAATTCTACTCGACCTCACATAATTCTACTAGATTTGAATCTACCTAAAAAACATGGCTTTGATGTCTTGAAAGAAATTAAACAAGATCAAGCATTAAAGTTTATTCCTATCATTGTATTAACTTCTTCTAAATCAGAAAAAGATATTATTAAGAGTTACTCTCTTCATGCTAGTTGTTATCTGACTAAACCAGTTGATTTGCCAGAATTTATGGCAGTAATGCAATCTTTAAAAGAGTTTTGGTTTAAATTTGTACAACTTCCTTGAACCTCTAAATATTTTTTTATACTAAATCCGGTTTACTTGTTTTATTTATAAAAGCAGATAAAAGCTTAATAGAGAACAGAATAAAATAGTTTTGTTCCATAAAGGGAGAAATTACTGTATAAATATTCAATGATTGGTATAAAAAGCTGAACTAAATAATGGTCTGTCAGTAAAACTCCCTCGTCTCAGCCCAAGTCTTCCTTCTTGATAAGTAATTGTTCTTATGGATGAGCCTATCGACATCAAAGGGTAAATATAATATTTTGCCTATCTGAAGAAGTGATAGAAAAGTTGCTCAAACTTAAAAAAAAACACAGGGTGTCAGGGAAAATCTAACAACTATATTGACGTAGTTATTCTTATCTTTTGATTGTTCAGAGAGCTTTGTTAAGTTTGCTGAGACGATAAACAAAAGCTTTTTGAGAATCTATATTTTTTTGATTGAAATAAATAGATTTATAGCTATTTTAATTAAGATTGAGACAAAAATTGAGTCAAATTACAAAAGTTAACTAGAAACTATTTTCAACAATGCCTTACAGTTTAGATTTCAGACAAAAAATAGTAAATTTTGTGGAAAATGTTGGTGAAATTACGGAATATATTGATATCTTTCATCACGCAGAATTAACTAATGTCAAATACTGTCAATAATATGAGATTATCAAGCAGTATAAAAAAAGATATAAAAGAAAATCTAGAAGCTAAATTAGCAAACAAAGCTAAAAAAATAGAGTACATTCTATTCCAATACTTTCTGCCTTTTTTATGCCTTGAAAAAAATAAAAATAACTAGCAAAAATAACTTTATAAAGAAATATATAAGAGAGAATAAAGTATAATCAAAAATAATAAAAGTTAATCAAAAAATATGGAAGTAAAAGCCTTGTATTTTACATATAATTAGACTCAAAAGATTTTCAAACTATTATACTCTGGTTCCAAAAACCGAACCTACACCTAATCTAAATCTTCAATGACACTGAGTAAACCATCAAAAGAACCTACTTTAAAGAACAAAATAATATCCCCTGTAATTTGTAAATCTTCAATATCAAATTTTGCCTGAGCTAAAAGGACAGAATTATTGGGTTCCTCCATTGGTAATAGCTGTGCAATATCTTCCTCAGCATAACAAGGAACATCATAGTAAATTTGTTTATATAACTTATTTCCTAAAGACCCCATCACACCATTAATGACAATATTCCCTACTTCAGTTAATGTCCCAATTTGGACAATATCCAAATCCGCATTTTCTAGGTTTTTTCCAGTGAGGACAGCAACTAGATTAGCTGCACTTTCTCTGGGAAAAACCAACTTTGCCGAACCAGCAAAATACCCCTTAAAATCTAATTGTATCGAAGATAATTTATCGTAACCTAAACGTTGCCTCAATACCTCTTGTACTTCAACCTTTGCTAATAACTTTAAGAAAGGTACTTGTAGATTAATTTGAGATTCTATCATTTCGTTTAGCATTTTCGCCCCTTGGCCAATACCGATATTAATTAACTCAGTTAAAATATCTAGTTGCTTGTCTGTCAGATTTACCACTTTATTTTCCACTGCTTTGAGTGCTTCAGAAATTGCTTTTATAATTTCAAGAGGTTTTGGGGGTTTTTGTAAGATCATAAATGCTCCTAACTCTTCACATTGAGTTCGGGTAGTATCTTGAATATCTGCTGATAATACAATAACAGGAATTTTAGAGCCTTTCTTTTGAAGTTCTTTTAGTACCCCAAAACCATCAAGCTCTGGCATTAACAAATCTAGAAGAATACAATCAGGAGAATTAGTGGCAACCATTTCCAAGCATTCTTGACCATTACTAGCTTCTATAATTTTATGGTCATCTTCTTTGATAGCTTTTTTGACCATCCGACGGGCAAATGCCGTATCATCTGTAATTAAAATTAAGGCCATAAATTTTGATTCACCACTTATTACTAAGCTTGGATTATACCTCATCGTGTTCTTCAGAATTAATGTAGTGGATTTATACACCTGATCAAGTTTAAGTTGGGTCAAACGATAGTAAAACCTAACAATAGTAAGTATTTTTTTTGATTGACAGATAAAAATTAGCTTATTATTTTTGTATTCAAATCATTCAGGAGAAATAATTATGCGGGTTTCAAACTATTACTATATTTAAATATCTTGCTTTTGCCTTTATTTGAGTATATTTTTTAATGGTTATTAGTCAGATAAAACTTAGCCTTGAATTAAATTATAATCAATAAAAAATTATGCTACTATTTACTAATATTAGATAATAATAACAGCTTATAAAACAAAAATATTAATTATATTTACTCAAGCTTATAGTTTAATTAATTGACTAAAATCTTACCTAGTTTTAATCACAAAACAAACTATTATACAAGGATTAAAATTTATTCTTTTTACTATATTTTTGTCAAAAAAATGATGTTATCTTAACTAAAAAATCGGAAAAATAAAGTAGATAAGTCTATAATTACTATCTATTTTGACTTAATATAGAAGTTTTAATAAAAATCATGACTGTTGGCATAGCTATTGTAAAATGACACTTTATTAATTTTTTTTTCGCATATTTCATTATTTATATTATGTAGATTATTCAATTGATGTAATTGTTAAAGTAGTTAATGATCATGAACAAATATTTGAACCAATAATTAAATTATTGGATAAATTTTTTTTACTATGAAGACCTTAAATATTAGAGAAAATACTATAAATCCAACATTATTTTCACTATTTATATTATCAATATTATAAATATATCAAGATACATAATAATATTTTTTACGAATTTTTTTGGAAAAAGTAAATGGTTAAAATTTATCATTTTGTTAACTATTTATTGGCTAATTTTTTAGCAAATTTTACTTTATACAGATCAATATTTTTCAAAATTGGGGATAGGAAATTAGATAAAATAACAACAATTAGTATATAATGCAGATATCAATTTAACCGAGAGGTTTTAAAGTAATAATTTAAGATGTTAGTCATCTTAAATTGCTGATATTTTAATGCCATATTTTAGATAAAATTGTTTAAATAAAACATATTTTTAAAGGTATTGTAAGAATAATTATTTATTTATTTAATTTTGGAGGCATAATTACTATTAGCTGTATAAGTATTTTAATCTAATTTTTCAAGTTTTTTCCTATATATTTGATACAGCAATTTTTTTATGTAGTTTATGCTCACAATTAGTACAATAAATTTTATATATAATTATAATTAATTGTAAAAATTAAGTTCACCGCCATTTTAACCATACTGAATTCAATTTTTAATCAAAGCACCCAAACTATGTCATAAATTGATTTTAATAATTTAGTATTTCTTGCTATACTTTAAATATTCAAGCTTTTAACTACAATAAAATCTTACTGTTTAACTAATTGATGAGGATATTCTCATGGGAAAGCTTCTATTTGTTTGACAATATTTTGTGTATATCTTTATTCTAAAATTCACTAAAATATGAATCAAACAAAAAAATATCTTAAAAAACTTGTAAAAACTCAGGAGGAAAATAGTTTATATGCTGGCTGTTTTCCTTTCACCGTTAAATCAAGGATTATAACGGAAGTCGCCAACAGCTATGGATGAAAATGGAAATAGATGAAGATATTCAAGCTTTCCTAATTGACAGCTATGAAACTATTAATAAGCTAGAGAGTGATTTGGTAGCACTAGAAAAACACTCGATAAATCCTGAGTTGATCCAATGTATTTATCGTTCGCTTCATACTTTAAAAGGAAACAGTGGATTTCTCGGTTTAGATACCCTTCAATCTTTAGCTCATGCAGGGGAAAATTTATTGGCCTGTTTGCAAGATGGTAGAATTATTATCACTCCTGAGATTATGAATGTTTTACTTCAGGCCATTGATGGGATTAAACAAATTCTCTACTGTCTTGAAACAACGGGAAAACAAGGAGATTATAACTATAACTCCCTCTTAAAGAATTTGGCAAGTATCACCTCATCAGAACAGACTGAAAAAGCCCAAACAGAGGTTTCTTTAGACTATGAAGATTCTTGGCCTCAGTTGGAAAAAGTAGACAATTCTTCTCAAAATTTGAGCACCACTGATGCTCAACAGACAGCCTTTGTTGAGGAACAAGCACTCCCTGAAAAAACCGAGCAATTATTGAATACTTCAGAGATTTCTTCAACGCTTCCTTTATCAGGAAATCTCTCGGAAGATATACTAACTACTAATTTAACTGCAAGTATCTCAGGTAATTACATTCGAGTAGATGTACAACTGTTGAATCAATTGATGAATTTGGTGGGGGAGTTGGTCTTATGTCGTAACCAAGTCTTGGTATTTAATAATAGACAGACTGATAGTGTTTTTGGTGATACTTCCCAACGTTTAGACTTAATAACAACAGAATTACAAGAAGGGTTAATGAAAACTCTGTTGCAACCAATTCGTAAAATTTGGAATAAATTTCCTAGAGTAGTGCGGGATTTATCTTTGTCCTTAGGCAAAGAAATAAATTTAGAAATGGAAGGAGAAGAAACGGAGCTAGATAAAACCTTAATTGAAGCTATTTCAGATCCCCTCACCCATTTAGTGCGTAATTGTGTGGATCATGGTATTGAACACCCAGATATTAGAATTAGTAAAGGTAAACCACCTATCGGTAGACTTTGGTTAAGAGCTTTCCATGAAAGTGGTTATGTCAATATAGAGATAGGGGATGATGGGAGAGGAATTGATATAAAAAGGATTAAAGCTAAAGCTCTTCAGCGTCATATTATTACTCATGAGCAAGCATCCTCTTTAACTGAAAATGAGGCATATAATCTGATTTTTATTCCAGGATTTTCTACTGCTCCAAAAATCACTAATATCTCAGGACGTGGAATAGGGATGGATGTAGTCCGAAATAACATCGAAAAAATTAGTGGTACTATTAATATTTCCAGCCAACTAGGTCAGGGAACTACTTTTAAATTAAAAATTCCCCTGACTTTAGCTATTATCCCTACCTTAATTGTTACTACTAATGGCGATCGTTATGCAATCCCCCAAGTTAGTTTATTAGAATTAGTACGTCTGGAAGGGAAAGATGCTAAAAAAAAGGTAGAAATGGTTCATGGTGCCCCTATTTATCGATTGCGGGGTAATCTTCTGCCTCTTGTATATTTAGATAATGTACTACAATTGGAAGCAAATAAGTCCCACCGTTATCCTTTGGCCACTCCCTGGTTAGAGGGTGTAAGTCTCAAGGGACAAAGTGATAACCTTGATATTCTCAATATTGTTGTTGTGCAAGCCGCGCATCAGTCTTTTGGTTTAGTGGTTGACGCTATTAATGATACTCAAGAAATTGTAGTTAAACCTCTAGGAAGACAGCTCAAAAAGATTTCTTGTTTTGCTGGAGCAACAATTATGGGAGATGGAAAGGTAGCATTGATTTTAGATATTCAGGGACTAGCTCAAACTGTTCATCTTGTTTCAGAAGAAAAAGATTCCTTGATAATAGCGCTAGAAAGTGAACCTCAACAAGCTTTTGATGAGTTGGAGATGTTATTGTTATTTTCTGGACCTGCTCACCGACGGATGGCTATTGCTAGGTCTAAGGTTGCTCGTTTGGAGGAATTTCCCATTAGTTCTGTAGAGCATGTTGGTAATCAAAAGGTGATTCAATATCGTGAAAAAATCTTACCTTTGATTTATTTATCAGAGTTTTTTGCTACAAATCAATTATCTTCTCAAAGCCAAAATGTTCCTCAATTATTAACTATTCAAGTGGTTGTAGTAGTGATAGATGAGGATAATTTAGTAGGATTTGTGGTGGAGCAAATTATGGATATTGTGGAACAAGAAATTAAGATTAAATATGCTGCTATTGAAAAAGGAATTGATTATGCGGCAGTTATTCAGGAGAGGGTGACAGAAATTTTGAATGTGGAGGAAATAGTTAAGGTGGCTAATTTAAAGTTTGATAGAAATTTTAAAGAGCAATTGTCAGACAAACAACTGGCAACATGAAAGGTGAAACTTCTCTGGAAAATACAGCAATTCTTAGAAAAGGAAAAAGCACTAGCAAAAACCAATAAACATAAGTTTTTGCTGGTTTTCCGACCTCAGCTAAACCTACAGTATTATTAAGTATTAAGTTTAGAGAGTTGAAGCTAAACTACAAACAAAGACTTTTTTATAACTAATTATCTAAACATAAGATTTGCTTATAAAAAATGGAAAATCTAATTCAAAAACCGACTCAAGAAAATAAATTTTGTACTTTTTACCTGGACAAACTATTCTTGGGAATAGAGGTAGAAAAAGTGCAAGAAATTATTCGTTATCAAAAGATAACTCATGTTCCTTTATCCTCACCAGAAGTGGCTGGATTAATTAATCTTCGGAGTCAAATTGTGATTGCGATTGATTTGCGAAGGAGATTGAATTTAACTGATAATAAAATGGAAAAATTACCTCTTAATGTAGTAATATCTTCTGAAGATGAAACAGTTAGTTTATTAGTGGATGAAGTTGGGGATGTTATTGATGTATCTCAAGAGAGTTTTGAAAAGCCACCGGAAACATTGAGAGGAAAAGTACGGAGATTAATTCGAGGCGCTTATAAGCTAGAAAAACAACTTTTACTAATTCTTGATGTGGAAAAAGTAATTAATATAAATGTTATTTAGACTCTATAGCAATCCCATATTGGTCGCAACAGATATAATAGTAAGAATAACAGATCTA